>JANQHF010000001.1 GCA_028282725.1 Saprospiraceae bacterium | reverse complement strand
CCCCAGGACGGTTGCCGCTGCTATCGGGGGAGCTGCTCTTGGTGCAGCGGGATTGCAACTACAAACGTTGTTTCGGAATCCATTGGCGGGTCCCTGGGCGTTAGGTCTGACCGCTGGAGCTCAATTGGGCGTGGCCCTGGTTGTCACCGCTGCTGCGGTTGTCGGTTCCGGCTTTTTAGAGAATTTTGCCTTCCTCAGTAATTTGAGCATTGTGGCGGGTGCCATGTTGGGATGTATCCTGGTCTTACTGCTCATTGTAGCCGTAGCCCGACGTGTGAGTACCATTACCCTTTTAATTTTTGGATTAATGCTAGGCTACCTCGCACAAGGTTTGATCAGCGTCATCCTACACTTTACAAATCAATCTCAAGCCAAAATTTTTGCCGGATGGAATGATGGGAGTTTTGCCGGAGTCTACTGGGAGCACTTTCCTATTTTGCTGCCCCTCACGATTATTGGCCTGATTAGTGGCTGGCTGATGGCCAAACCACTAAATGCTTTATTACTGGGTGAAAACTATGCCCGGAGTATGGGTATCTCTGTCCGACGTACCCGAACGGTAACCCTGACGAGTGCGGTATTATTGGCGGCTCCGGTGACTGCTTACTGTGGCCCAATTCTTTTTTTAGGATTGATCATACCACATTTGGCTCGAGGTCTCTTTAATACCTCCGACCATAAAGTCCTTATTCCTGCAGTTATGTTATTGGGCAGTGTAATTGCATTGGCTGCTGACCTCTTCGTTCACTTGCCATGGGAACGTCATTTTCTACATCTCAATGCCGTTAATGCCCTGATTGGTGCTCCCGTAGTCATGTGGGTAATATTACAAAATCGCAGAATGCGTGGATTCGAATTATAATAAGAAGTGATCGATGAAAAGAATTGTACGACTTGATAATCTGACTATAGGCTATACACAAAGGCGCGAAAAAACAATCGTTGCCAGGGACATGACAGTGGATTTATATACAGGTGAATTGGTTTGTTTACTTGGACCAAATGGTGCTGGAAAATCTACACTGATGCGTACCATTTCCGGTTCGCAAAAACCACTGGCAGGACGTGTCCTGTTGGAAGGAAATAGCATTCACGAAATGTCGGCCCGACAATTGGCTAAAAAATTAAGCCTTGTCCTGACCGATCGCGTGCAAGCTGGAATGCTAACTGCATATGAGGTCGTATCACTTGGACGATATCCGCATATAAGTTGGACGGGAAAGCTTGGTGACAAAGATCATGAAGTGATCCAATGGTCTATTAAAATGACGGGGGCGGATGAATTGACAGGAAGGGTTCTCGCTGAGTTGAGCGATGGCGAACGACAAAAAATAATGGTTGCAAGAGCTCTGGCCCAGGAACCTGAATTAATGATATTGGATGAAGTGACGGCCTTTCTCGATCTTCCCCGCAGGGTAGAGATCATGCAGCTCCTCAAGAAACTCGCTCACGAAACCGGCAAGGCCATCCTACTTTCGACCCATGATATGGATCTGGCCCTGAGGACTGCTGACAAGCTCTGGCTTTTACCCAAAGGCGGAGATTTGAAAGTTGGTGCCCCGGAAGATTTGGTGCTCAATGGTGCATTTGAAAGAGCCTTCTTAAGTGAAGGAGTTAACTTTAACAAAACGATCGGCGCTTTTCAAATGCAAAGAGATGCTCAAAATCAAGGAGTACAACTCATAGGCGACGGTGAGATGGCTATATGGACCAAGAGGGCATTGGAACGGGCTGGTTTTTCGATTCAGCCCAATGCAAGGATTAAAATTGAAATACCAAATGAAAACGGGCTTATGAGATGGAAGATGTTGGAAGATGACTCGCCACACGAAGTTGAATCCATCTATGATTTAATATCTCGGCTTCGCATCACAGAATGAGCAGTCGACACAGATTGAGTTTGATAAAAAGATCATTTGAAGCTACGACAAGATCAAAGAAGTAATATGAAAAAGTCGAGAAGAAACTTCATCAGGGAATCGGCATGTGCAACGGCAGCAGGAGGAATGGCAATTCCCTTTTCAAATTTGATATCCGCTAACAAGGAAATTCATGGGCCGGGAGGCATCAACCCCTGGCTGGAAATTTCAAAAAAAGCCTATTGGAATAATGTCGATGTAGCGAGCAAAATGGCAAAAGGGAAACCGGTCCTCGCAGTGCTGAAGAACAATGCCTATGGAATCGGAGATATTGAAGTTAGTCGCATTTTGGACGGACATCCTCAAATCACCGGCATCGCCTTGGTCAAGGAAGAAAGAGCCTTGGCGGTAAGAAATGCCGGGGTAAAAAAACCCATCCTTTTGATGGGAGACTTTGACAGTGTATTGGGTAAAGATCTTGTAGAATCGAATATCACTTTAAGTGTTCATTCCTATGAGTCTCTAAAAAAGATCCAAAGCATTGCACATCGTGGTATTGTCAAAAAAAAGGTACAACTCTACATTGACACAGGATTAGGTCGCATGGGAATGCCATATCATCAAGCATATGAGTGGGGCAAAAAGATCGCTGCTGAAGACACATTCAGCATAGGGGGTGTCTTTACCACCCTTACCTCCCCTATTGATTTTGCCAATGAGCAGCTGGATAGGTTCAATACACTTGTACATCGTTTAAAAGAGGTCGGTATTCATGTTGGTAAATGTCATGCGGCACCTTCTCAATCTATCTTAGACATCCCAGGCTCACATCTGGACATGGTGAGACCGGGCATACTGTTGCACGGATCACTTCCTTCTGTGGATCATATAAGTTCACAAGAGTATAGTCTGCAACCTTCCTTCAGACTAAAGGCACGTGTGATCAGAATAGAAAAACTAAGGAAGGGTGATACAGTGGGCTTTTCGAGATTTTATACGGCTAAAAAAGAAGAATGGATCGCAACTATCCCAATCGGATGGGCAGATGGTTATGACAGCAGATCTGAAAACGGAGCCAAAGTATTGGTAGGCAATCAGTTGTTTCCAGTTATAAATGTAAATGCAAGCCATTGTAATCTGTTACTCGGGAAAAAGACTACTGTAAAAGTTGGCGATATAGCTACTTTGATCGGTCCCGACCCATTTCAAATTACTCCGAAGGGCTTTGCCGAGTCCATAAAAGGTCATAATTATCTCCAAATAAATTTCAAAGAATCCATACCTAAGTATGTACAAGAATTTTGAGACCCGTTTTTATGCACTTTTATTGCTCATTTTATTATTCCAAGCTGCTGAATCTCAAGGAACTTTCATTGAAAACCTGAATGGTGAGATAGATATATATTATGAAGATACAGGAACGGGCCAACCAATCATCTTTATTCCGGGTTGGACAATGACTTCCGGTTTTTTCAAAAAACAAACGGAATATTTCAAGTCAGAATACAGGGTCATTTCTTACGATCCGAGAAGCCAGGGTAGGTCAAAAAAGACAATGGAAAGAAACACTTATAAACAACATGCCAGGGATCTAAAAGGGATTATTGACTCATTGGGCATTTCCGAAACAATTTTGGTAGGATGGTCGAGTGGGTGCCTTACCATTTTTGAATATCTGGATCAATTTGGTACAGACCGGATTAAGCAAATTGTTTTTATAGACGAGACTCCCAAATGGATCGGGGATCCGGGGAAAGAATGGGTATATGGTTCATTCAATGGTTATCGAAGTAGTTTAAAGGGGCTGCTGGAACGTCGACCGTCCGGTGCCTATGGTATTATCGATTGGATGTTAGATAAACCGATCGACAGCTTGACCCGTAATTGGATGGTTTCTGAAATGATAATGACGCCCAATCATGCCGCACTGAGCTTGTATATTGATGGAATGGCTTCAGATTATACAGATGTTTTAAGGAACTTTGATAGCACAACACCCGCCCTCTTTCTTTTAAGAGAATCGTGGTTTGATAAAGGCAAATCATGGTTAAAAAATGTCATTCCTTCTGCTGAAATATTCCCGATTAGTAGCCATGCGATGTTTTGGGAACATCCTGAAGAGTTTAATCTACTGATGGAACAATTCTTTGAGAAAAACAAATAGTTCGATAATTAATCACAAGGCATGCTATTTATTACCTCATTAAATTTTTATTCCACCTTGGATTTGCAATGATGATAAGCGATAAACTCATACCGAAAAGTGGTAGTAATAACATCCAATTCACCTGACGCTGGTCTCGAAAAAATTCTAATGAGAATGCTTGCCAATCTTCCTGGTCTACCGGTGTATTTTGAAAAATCTTTGGATAGAAGTAGAGTCGTGTTTTTTCATGAAATGCTTCCAATGCCTCTATATAGTTCAGGTAATTAGTCATGTCAGAACGACTGGTGGTATTCATTGATAATTGTGTATGAATACTTGGCATTATGTAACCGACTACCCTGCTGACGCGATCCCTCATTTGTAATTTTTCCTTCATTGCTCGTACATAGGATCTTGATTCATCATCTCCCATATGTTGCATAGCATAATACCAAAACCAACTAAAATCCTGGTCGTCCGGATGATTATACTGTTCAAATTCCGGGTAGGTTTCTTTGAATTTAGTGATCGTAGGTTCTTTTGGTAAATCCCATTTACTGTGATATCCCTCTCGACTCTCAATTGTCGTACTATAGGCTTCCGGAACAGGATATAAATTGGTAATGACATTGTTTAAGCTGGCAGGTGCTATAATCGTCAGGATAATCCAGGTTGAAAGGAGAATCAGAGCATTTTGATTGGATGATAGCTGAAAACTTGTAACAAACCATATATATGAAAACCAAAAGATTATATAGATAAATGATAGACTCATAAACAAGAGAAAACTCTGATCGACTGGGATATGTAAATAGATCATCCCAACTACTAAAAGAAGCAATAGAACTAGTAGTACACTTACGAACCGAATCAAGAGTTTTTTCTTAAAGATTTCTTTACAGTCTATAGGTTGACTTTTGATCAATGACCAAACTCCGGATTCTCTTTCTTCTGATACAAGATTAAAGCCAATACCGATAATGATAAGTGGAAACAAATAGATGATTACAAAACTCAAATCCATATTGCCCAGGAGCTGATAAAGCGGATTAACGAGTTCTTGTGCATTCTTTTGTTCTTCAAGGTTTCTGATATTCACAAGTTGTGCAGGAAGGCGAATATCTCTGTGACCTATTGCAAGGCCGGAAAGTGCAGGAGTTTCATTGGCCAATCCAAACCTGATATAATATAAAAGAAGACCAATGTGACTGTCAGCATGTTCTAAATGTCTGACTATTTGCTCTTTCTGTACAATTGAGGTAGTGTCAATTGTATTTGCCTGTCGCTCTAAAAAGAGTTTACCTATGTAAATACTTACCAATCCGGATATGAAGAGCAACATGAGTCCTATCATTAGACCTCTTGATCTTACATATTGTTTGACAAGCAATTGAATCATATCAAATAGTACTTAAACTTTTGGACCTATAAACGATCAGTGCAATCAACGCTGATAACCAAAGCGCAAGGGACATGAATGATAAATTGACATTGGAGGCCCTGTGACTAAAAGATAAAAAGCTCTGTTCAAAATCCGGATAATTTGTCCAGTGCCGACGGCTGATCACGGCATCTTTATCAGCACTGGTGGTAATGACGTTACTGATATATTTCATCTGAAGGTTATTCATAGTCTGAGCAAGTTGATACCTGTATTCTTCGGCTTGTTGATCAAAATGACGATAAGACGAAAAGTCAGTCCCTGATAATGACATTGAAATATTTTTAATGGCGATGTATGGATTGAGAAGTGCTGTCCAGCTAATAAGACGATTTTGTTTATCATAAAGCGTCATAAGCTCTTCTTGATGTTCACGATATGTCATAGTGCTCAATTGCTCACCTTGGCTCATGATGAATCCACTATAGTTAAATGGAAGTTCATTAGTGGAACTTACGTTGTGAACTGCGAGTACAGAATCTCTCAATTTGGAAAACAAAGGATCATCAGGATTGTGACTGTCACCTTGTTTTACAATGTCTTGTTCGATAGCCGCATCAAATGCAATTTTTGAAGGAGTCGGATGAAATACCTGTCCGGCTACCTGCGATATTTTTGGAAAAATAAGAGTAAAGAATAGCCAACAACCAATAAGCTTGACCAAGGCTGCCTTTTTTGTTTTGCTGACAGCAGAAATCCATACTGCCAGAAGTGACATAACTAATAGGTACAACAGATAACTCAAGATAGTGATGCCAAAGCTCGAGAGGATTTCAGGAAAGAAATCACTCGTGGAAGTAAATAGCAATAAGACAAATAAAATTAATGCGGTAGGGATGAATATTAACAGTCCTATCAAGAATAAACCGAATGCCCTGCCGATTAAATTTTCAGACCATAATACTCCCTGGCCGATTATTAACTTCAGGATACCTGATTCTCTTTCGCCCGCTACAAGACCAAATCCCCAGAAAAATATGACGAGTGGTAATAGTAATTGCAAGATCAGACCGGCAGACAATTCACCAAATCTCAGAAGTCCATTGGACAAACTTACACGAGAGAAATTTATGGAGTTCTGGCGATGTGCTTCAAGAAAGGCCGAATTACCGAGGAAACTATTCAGGCCCAAGTCAAAAAAACTCATCGGATAATGACTTCTAAAAACCACGTATCCATAATGAGCCATACGATGGGGATGTTTGTCAGGATTGTTCTCCCAGAGATCTCTTACATCCTCGCTGTAATGATCGACGATATGTTTATGATCCAGGTAACTCGTAAATGCGGAAGTCAGGGAGAAGGCTATTAGAATGAAGAGTAGTCCCACCAACCATTTATTAATGGGCTCCTTCAATATACTACTGATCGTATGATTAGCTAATAGTGATATCTTCTCAAACCTCATAAATCAGGCTTCTAACATGTTCGAGTGGAATTTAGAAGTAGATACCCAATATAGTGGAGATTAATTGGGATGGTATCCTCGCAATCTGTTTTATCTGAGCAAATCTGATCATTTAGAATTGATAGTTGGCCGTTAGGATGAGGTTTCGAGGTGCTCCAGGACCCAATCTAGATGGATTAAGACCACCTAGCCAATAGGTTTCATCAAATAGATTATTGACTTTTAAAGTCAACTGCATTTTCGTATTATCCGGCTTATAATATATCGCAGCATCAAATACTGTGTAAGCTGGCAAAAGTACTCTAGCAGTCGCATATGTAGGGTTGTACCAAGTATATCTATCGCCTACAGATTGAGCACCAAAACCGATTCCGATTCCTTTCAAGGTCTTACTAGTGAAATCGTATCGTCCCCAGAAATTTGCATTATGCCTTGGAGATCCTCCGATCCTTTCTCCAATAAATTCCTCTATAGCATCTTCTACAATTTCAGCATTGTTATAACCGTAGGACGCTATAAGTTGAAAGTTTGGAGTCACATATCCAGAAATATCTAGCTCAAAACCTCTACTGCGTTGCTCACCTCGAGTCGTTAAGTTGTCTAAGTCGTACGTATCTCCTAGTAAAATATTCTTTTGGGTAATATCAAATACGGCTAAATTGGCAAATATCTTTCCATTCATAAATTCACCTTTGAAACCAACTTCTCTTAAGCTACTCTCAAGAGGGTCAAATCTAGCAGGTGATGCCGCCCAGAAGAATCCTTCTGCAGTCGGTGATAATGATACTGTATTTGTATGTGGTTGAAAACCCTCTAAATACGTAGCGTAAGCACTAATATTATTAGTTACCTCATACGTAAAACCCAATCTGGGTACAAAGGCATTGGTCTTTAACTCATCTTCTGATTTTTTATAATTAAAAATATCCGTAAACGACTCGTATCTCAAGTTAACGAGGGCTGAAAATTTTCCAACTTTGAATTGGTTCTGAAGATAGATACCACTAGAGGTAGTTAAATTAGCAGGAATAGATAATTCAGCGAGATTATAGGCATTTGTATTTCTAGCACCGTTAAAAGGATTTTCTAAATTGAAATGTGGAACAGCGGGGACCGGCATGGTTACTCCGTCTACAACCATTGTTTGGAAATTATCTGCATTTGCTGGATTAAAATTAGACTGACCACCACTGTTGGTCAAGTATCTTCTAGCACGTAAGAATCCTGCACCAATTTTTCTTTCCCAACGTGTAGCATCATATCCTACTAATGTTTTATTGGTAATGTTTCCACTTTTAATATCGAAATCAAAATAGGCACTCAAATTATCTGTTTCCCAAAACTGCTGTCTTCTGTCATATCTCAATCTTGCAAGTGTGGGGATTACATTGCCATCAATGTCAACCGCTGTACCATCAACTCTATGCTCCGCCAAATCTTCTTCCCAGGTTTGTTTCATGTACTGCGCATTGAAACCAAAGTTGTCCCCAAACTTTTTACTAAAGTTGGCCGTGAACATAAGTTCATTTGTTTCGTAATGATCGTTTGCTGCTCCTACATTCAGTGATATCGGCGTACTGTTAATATCAAATTCACCATTAATTGCACCAAAAATCGGCTGGCCTCTATCTAGATTCCCGACACTGTTGTTATAAATCATTTCAACATTTAGTGCCGTAGACTCATTGGGAACATAACTTAATGAAGGAGTAATTAGGAAGGCATTGTTGTTCACTAAGTCTCTAAATGATTTAGCTTCCTGGAAGGCAGCATTGAGACGATAAAGCAGGGTTTTTTCCTGGTTCAATGGTCCAGTGAAATCTACGGCTGCTCTCAATGTCGAAAAACTCCCAGCGGATAAGGAAACCTCTCCTCTTTTTTCTTTTAATGGTTTTTTCGTTACCATATTTACAGTACCACCAGGGTCTGCACTCGAGAAAGTTACCGAAGAAGGTCCTTTTATTACTTCTACTCTTTCAAGGTGTGATGTGATGGGTTGTAAAAAGTAATACTGACGCGTACGCAACCCATTTACCACCTGACCATCATCTGCCTGCGTAATACCCCTAATATTGTAGTGATTGTATATACCTGTGGGAGCGACATTGCTTACTGCCTTGACGGCATCTGCGAGTTGAAAAGCTTGTCTATCACTTATAAATTCTTTAGTGACGGAAGAAATAGACTGTGGAAGCTCTTTATTTAGTATCGCTACTTTAGTACCGGAAAATGAATATTCACTATTATAGTCTTTTCTGCGTCTTCCTATTACTTCTACTGACTGCAAAACTTCTTCTGACTCTGTCATGATTATTGATCCCAATGAAATGTCTTCAGAAGCCATTACACTAACTTCTTGCGAATAGTCATAAAATCCGATATAGCTAATTTCAATTGTATATGTTCCGTCCGCTTTTGCTTCTAATTCAAAAATTCCATCGAGATCAGTTATGGTAGCCATTTCCTGATCATTTTGATTGTATAGAAGGACGTTGGCTCCGGGTAAGGGAGCATTATCACTAGTTGTGACTGTCCCACGAATAATGCTTTGGGAAAATCCAAATTGCGCATACAAAAGAAGCAGTAAGACGATGTAGAAATCTTTTCTCATGACAGTATTTAAGTTATTAGAATGATTAAGCAGTATAGCTTTGGAGAATTGGGTTGACCAGAGGATTCATAAATCTTTGAATGATGCATAATGCAACAAGGTTGCAAATATAGACACATAATTCATATGTGCAACAATGTTGCAAAAAGCTGATATTCAGATTTGACGTCAGCCTATTTGGAGCAATAGTATCGAGGGGTGCCTAGAATTTCGAATTTACTTTGGCTGAATGTTGAGAATTCGCCGTTGAATCGATTGGATACTATCCAGGAATTCTTTTTGAACGATGAGCATGTCGTCCGGGGTAAGTTCTAATTGACTATGGCTATGATTATGATCATGACTATGACCATGATGATGATGGTGCTCAAAACCGGGTACTTCGATGATGTTGTCATTCCATTCCTTTAACCTTGCCTGAAGTCTGTTTTTTTCTTCATGTCCAGCGGGGATTTGATCAAGTAGCTCTTTGGAGTCATTAGCAATTTCCATTGATTTTACATGGAGTTCAAATGCCTCTTGCATCTTTGGATCATGTTTATGGTGGAAACAACCAGATATAATAATAATTGAAATTAAGAGTGATAGACAAAGGTGCTTGTTCATGAGATTTTGATTAGTTGATACCTAAAAAACGAGCCTTCTCGAATATATAACTTAAGTGATCAAATTCTGTTGCATTAAGAATTAAACAACCCTAAATACGTTCGCGCTCATCAAATCTTTTGCCTTTGATACCCTTTTCCAGTTGCAATTCAACAACAGACTCCTGATGTTGCATTTAGCGCATTTTCTTGGCTTTTTACACTTAATTGCTGAAGTTTGTCCCATAATTATTACAAAAAGGTCATTTTTGCAACTCTATTGCGTAAACCTATATTTATGAACAATGGCGAGATATAGTGAGATAAAAAAAATATTGAAGTCACATAAATTGAGAATAACAGACAGGAGGATAGATGTCCTGGAGTTTTTTTTACGTGAGAAACGAACAATGTCATTTAAGGATCTCGAAGAGGAATTCAAAGATTCGGACCGTGTAACCCTTTACAGAACCTTAAATGCATTTACAGAACATGGTGTACTTCATAAGATCCCGGATGACAGTGGATTTGCCACATACGGCCTGTGTCACGACACCTGTGATTCTGAAGATCATTATCACGATCATATGCACTTCAAGTGTAACGAATGTGGAAATATTGAATGCCTTGAGGAGAATGTCCCTGTTGTTGAAATCCCGGGTTATCAAGTGAAAGAAGCTAATCTTATCTTGAAGGGAACCTGTAGAACCTGTGTGGCTTAGATTGTATTCTTCCTGGCTTGGGCCGTCCAGCTACAAAATGAAACATATTTTCAGATACGCATGTTTCCCGTTTTTTGTTGTTTCCTTTCAAGTTTTCTTAATTGGTCAGGAAACTGCATGTGATCAAGTGATCGCAGGAAAAGTACTTGATCTTATTACCCAGGAAGCTCTACCCTTCGCCACCATCAGCATTTTGGAAACTGGCCAGGGCACTGTAGCCGATGAAAGAGGAGCATTTATCCTTAGAGGGATTTGTGAGGAAGAGGTCCACTTAGAGGTGAGATTTGTTGGGTACAAAACAACAGAGCACCATCATGATTTTCATCACGGTGATCCAATGATTTTTTTAGCACCTGATGAGACCTTGTTGGAAAGCGTCGTCATCGAAGGATCTCGCTTGGATGCCTTTCAATCGGTGGCTATTCAGAACCTGGAAATCAATAAAGTGTCCCTCTTGAGCAATTCAATTGGCGATCTTACCGAAAGTATGTCAGGAATTAGCTTGCTCAAGACTGGTTCAAATATTTTGAAACCTATGGTTCATGGCATGCATTCCAATAGGGTCCTGGTGATGAACGACGGCATCAGACATGGATATCAAGGTTGGGCGGCAGGACATGCTCCAGAAATTGACCCTTCTCACGTGGATGAAATTGCTGTCGTTAAAGGGGCAGGAACGGTCAAGTATGGGCCGGAAGCGCTGGGAGGTGTTATTCTGTATAAATCGAAAAGACCGGTCCTCGACCAAGCTTTGAAAGGATCATTTGGTTCTTCCTTTCAAACCAATGGCCGGGCATTCAGTTCCCAGATCCATCTGGAGCAAGGTTCTCACAGGTTCGCCTGGAATGCCAGTGGTTTTGGTATCATCAGAGGTGACCTCGAGGCTCCCGATTACAACTTATCCAATACTGGTAAAAAAGAATCTGGAGGAAGTTTTAATGCCTTATTCCACCAACCTAAATTCGAACTCGTTGTATCCGGAAGCTATTTGAATCAAGAATTGGGTATACTGCGCGGATCCCTGGTAGGAAATCTTCAGGATTTACAAAATGCCATTGAGCGCAGTATTCCAAGCCCTACATTCGAACCAACCTATGACATACAGAATCCCAAACACGACACCGAACATGGCTTACTCAAATCCAATCTTTCACTGTACCTGGGAGATCATATCATCAAAGTTCAATACGGCATCCAACGGAACATCAGGAGAGAGTTTGACGTCAGGAGAGGAGAGCTCAACGAACGTCCTGTGATTGATTTGAAACTATGGTCACATACATTTGAGACGGAATGGATTCAAGCCGACCGGGGGAAGTGGAGTGGTAATACCGGATTCCAGTTGTTTTCACAAAATAGTATTAATGTCGTTGGCTCTAATCCTATTAATTTTGTTCCGGACTATGATGTACTGAATATCGGTGCGTATACTGTTCAATCGCTTAAATTTGATGAATCCATCCTGGAGTTAGGTGTTCGGCTGGATTATCAGACACTTAATGTGGTGGACACAATAAGAGATGTCACCATCTATTCCAATGAAGTGGATTTTACCAATGCCACATTTACATTGGGTTTCAGGAAAGAGATCAATGAAAGTCTTTCTGTATTTTCTAATATCGGTTCGGCCTGGAGACCACCAAATGTCTCAGAGTTATACTCCTTCGGTTATCATTTTTCCCGAATTCAATTTGGACTATGGAGATACAATTTTGAGCCCTTTATCATAACCCCTCTCGATCGGGTCTTTGATGAGACAGATCGACAAGTGCCTTCGGAAAAAAGCCTGAAATGGGTATCGGGAACAGAGGTCAGGAACAAACGGATGGATGCCGAGTTCATCTTTTATGTGAATCGAATCAATGATTTTATCTATTTGAGACCATTTGGCATTACCACCAATGTTGCCGGCACATTTCCTTATTTCATTTTTAATCAAACCAATGCTTTATTCCTGGGTAGCGACTGGGACATCCGGTATCGGCATTCTGAGCATTTGACTTCAGAAACCAAGATCTCTTACGTCTATGCCACAGAAACGGAAAATGATCAGCCGTTCATTGAAATTCCTCCTTTGAATATTAATTACTCCATTGAATATAATAAGGGATCATGGGGATTGGGATTAAATCTAGATTACATGGCCGAGCAGTGGCACGCTCCGGGCGTAATCGAAC
This sequence comes from Saprospiraceae bacterium, assembly GCA_028282725.1. Lineage (GTDB taxonomy): Bacteria > Bacteroidota > Bacteroidia > Chitinophagales > Saprospiraceae > JAJRXG01. The sequence continues at coordinate 25,305 of JANQHF010000001.1, read as the reverse complement.
CTGCCGCATTTCAAAATGGTGGCGCAGAAGTCAGTCAGGATGAAATATTTGATTTCATGGCCGTTCCAAACGATTATTTCCTCATGGGGGGCAAGGTAAGTTATCACGTCAAGTCAATAAATGTAGAGCTGATAGTAGATAATCTTTTAAATACAACGTATCGCTCATATACAGATCGGTTGAGATATTTTTCTGATGCACCTGGAAGGAATTTCACCTTGACTCTGGGCATTGATTTTTAATTACACCTTTGTTGCATTAGATCGATTAATGCAATTATATTGCATCAAATTTCAAAAAAGCTAATTAAAATTATGATAAAGATTAATCCATTATTTTATTTGTTCCTGTTGCTCGGTTTAGGACTTATAGTTAGTTGTGGAGATGATGATGATGATCCTATGGATATGATGGACAACGAAGAAGAGGAGGTCATCAACCAGGTCCTGCTCACATTCACTCCAGACAATGGTGCAGCAACTGTAACGGCCACCTGGTTTGATGCAGATGGTGATGGGAGTGGCGCACCAACCATTGAAGACATAGCATTAAGCGAGGGCGTAACCTATAACCTGACTATAGAATTGACCAATACACTTGGCAGCACTCCTGAAGACGTTACAATGGAGATAGAGGAAGAGGCCGAAGATCATATGTTCTTTTTCTCCTTTACTGATGGCATTTTCGCGGATCCTACTGGCAATGGTAATGTAGATAATCGAAACGATCCCATCAATTATAATGACCAGGATGCCAATGGCAATCCATTGGGACTATCGACGATCTGGACTGCGGGTGGACATACAGATTCCCCGGGAGAATTTAATGTTATTCTAAAGCATCAGCCTGATGGCCAGAAAACAGGAAGCTCTGGTTCAGCAGTTGGTGGTACGGATGTCGACATTACTTTTCCGTTAGTGATATTTGAAGAAGGTGAAGAAGAAGAGGTGATCAATCAAATCGCGCTGACATTCACCCCGGATAATGGCGAAGAAGCCATAACTGCCACATGGTTTGATGCCGATGGCGAAGGTGTAGGAAGCCCCACAATCGATGAAATTGAATTAGAAGAAGGTGTTACATATGACTTGGCTATCACACTGACCAATACCCTTGGTATGGAAAATGAAGATGTGACGGCGGAAATCATGGAGGAGGATGATGAACACATGTTCTTCTTCTCCTTTACGGATGGCATCTTTTCTGATCCTACAGGTGATGGAAACGTTGATAATCGAAACGATCCCATTAACTACAACGACCAGGACGATAACGGAAATCCAGTGGGTCTCTCAACTACATGGACAGCTGGCGAGCACACTGAGATGCCGGGTGTATTCAATGTCATATTGAAACATCAACCCGGACTAAAAACGGCCGATTCTGATGCAACTGTCGGCGGTACGGATGTAGATATTACTTTCCCATTAGAAATTGTCGAAGAAGGTCATGGACATAATGAAGAGGAAGAAGTAATCAATGAAATTCTCCTCACATTCACCCCGGACAATGGTGAAGAAGCAGTTACTGCTACCTGGTTTGATGCAGATGGCGAAGGTGTTGGTAATCCTATGATTGATGAAATCGAGTTAGAAGAAGGTGTTACTTACAATTTGGCAATTACACTGACCAATACGTTAGGGATGGAGCCCGAGGACGTGACGGCAGAAATCATGGAGGAAGATGATGAACATATGTTCTTTTTCTCCTTCACGAACGGAATATTCTCTGATCCTATGGGCGATGGCAATGTAGATAATCGAAATGACCCAATAAATTATAACGACCAGGACGCAAATGGACTTCCGGTTGGTCTGTCAACTACCTGGACCGCCGGGGAACACACGGAAATGGCAGGTGTATTCAACGTGGTGTTGAAGCATCAACCAGATCTCAAGACGGCTATGTCTGATGCAACTGTCGGAGGTACAGATGTGGATATTACCTTCCCATTAGAGATCGTTGAGGAAGGTCATGGACATAATGAAGAGGAAGAAGTAATCAATGAAATTCTCCTGACATTCACCCCGGACAATGGTGAAGAAGCAGTTACCGCTACCTGGTTTGATGCAGACGGAGATGGTGTGGGTAATCCCATGATCGATGAAATTGAGTTAGAAGAAGGTGTCACTTATAATCTGGCGATTACGTTGACCAACACATTAGGCATGGAGCCCGAAGATGTGACAGCAGAAATTATGGAGGAGGATGATGAACATATGTTCTTTTTCTCCTTTACAGACGGAATATTTTCTGATCCCATGGGCAATGGCAACGTAGATAATCGAAATGATCCGATCAACTATAACGACCAGGATGACAATGGCTTCCCAGTGGGTCTGTCAACTACTTGGACAGCCGGGGAACATACGGAAATGGCGGGAGTATTCAACGTTGTGTTGAAGCATCAACCCGGATTAAAAACCGCCACTTCTGATGCAACCGTCGGAGGTACGGATGTTGATATTACCTTCCCATTAGAAATCGTTGAGGAAGGTCATGGACACAATGAAGAGGAAGAGGTGATCAATCAAATCGTTCTGACCTTCACTCCTACCGGTGGTGGTGATGCAGTAACTGCCACGTGGTTTGATGCTGATGGAGATGGTGTTGGCAATCCGATGATTGACGATATCAATCTAGCTGCCAATACGGCCTACGAAATGTCCATCACACTCACAAATACCCTGGGTATGGAAAATGAGGACGTTACGGCAGAGATTCAGGAGGAAGATGATGAGCATATGTTCTTCTTCGAATTTACCACAGATATTTTCTCAGATCCTTCCGGAGACGGTAACGTGGATAATCGAAACGATGCAATCAATTACAACGACATGGATGACAATGGTTTCCCCGTAGGTTTATCTACAAATTGGACCACTGGTGGAGCTACGGCTTCCGCTGGTAATTTCCGGGTCATCCTGAAACATCAACCTGATTTAAAAACGGCCACATCCGATGCGACGACCGGAGGAACGGACGTCGATATCACTTTCCCGATTAACATACAGTAAGAATAGCTTTTTTCGACTTTTACACTGATGACGCAAGTCCTAAGGGACTTGCGTCAAAGTGTTTATGACCTGATTTGCGTCAATAAGAAATCTCATCCGGCTGAATACTGGAAACCTTCTGTTTATTGATGATGCTCACAAAAAGGTAAGAAGCAAACTCTACTTTGCTTGCCAATAATATCAACAAATCATCTATCTACTTTTCTAATGACCACTAAGGTCTCTCCCTTATTGATTGGAGGTGTTCTGATAATCATCAGGATGATACCATTCTTTTCAGCATAGACGGCTTGAAGGGTTTTGCCAAAATAATCAGTTATGTGACCCAGCTTCATTCCTTGTGTCACATAGTCAGAAGATCTCTTTGAAGGGTAAAATATTCCATCCTATTCTGCATTCATGTAGGTCCTTTCGTGAATGATCAATGGATTACCCTGGTTGATCCTTTCTGATCCATCAGGAAGCATTTGTAAATGAGCCAGAAGGCTTATGACACTCTTTTCAATTTTTGAAACAAGTGCGGGTTGAACCAATCCCAAACGACCGCATTCAATATCAATTGAAGGCAGTCCCCTTTTAAAAGCTTCGGCTGAACAATAAAGACTGGGCCGATCCTTTTCCATGTATTCCTTCTCACTGGTATTGAAGATCACGATGTGATCATAATCTGATGATCTCGCCATTGCCTCACCTTTTTTGGAAATAGCAGGCATCGGCTCATTGGTGTAGTATGCAGCGTAGGGCATCAAATCTTCAGGGGCATCACCACTGCTGTGCATGTCCGGGAAAAAATCAGATCTGGAAATGATCTGATTCGTGATAAAACCGGCGATCTTCTCAGTGTCGGTACCTGCCACGCTCCCGGGGAAGGCTCGGTTCAGGTTCTTACCATCCCATGGATTAAGGTAGGGAAACCGCCCTGTAAAACCTTCCAGATTTGCAATTTGAACGAGGATCACTACACCGCTTAACGCCATGGGATTTATGGAATGGATCAGCTTTTGTGCTGCCATGATTGGGAGATACTCATATCCATACACACCAGCAGTGATTCCAAGAACCGGACCTTCACTGCTCCCATTAAAAATTGTTATGGGAATACTGGTCGTATCCGTTTCACCGGATATGGGAAAATAAAAATGACTCCTTGTGCCGGAGGCAACCTCTACTCCCTGAAAGTGAAAGAAAGTCTGTGAGCTTCCAGGATGCATCAAAAAGACGATGCCTATGGACACAAGATATTTCAAATGCTCAAAGAATGGTCTTCCTAACATGTCCAATATCACATTATTTAAGATTCCTGAAATTAACCAATCTCATCATTGTCCGTGACGGAACATCCATTTATCAACTATACCTGATCTGCCAATAAACATTCGTAATTACTATCAGGGGTATCCTGGATCTAAATCTAATCTACCGGCTTTCAGGACATTTGTGTCGCAAAACAGATGCTACTAATCCCCAATTTTACTCTGTAATGCGGCCAGATCATCTCTGTTAAATGTTTGAGAGGAAAAGATCTTTTCGTAATATATGGTCTTGAGATCATTATGATACTCATGCAAGAATGTGATGAAACGCAAATGGCTATCCCTGTCTGTTTCAGATAATTCGGAAAGGTATTCATGCACAACACCTGCGGGTGCGAGCCAATCCCATCGGCTCAACCATTCCTGACGTCTCGTGACTTGTTTTTCAATATCTGCATTTCGACTTTTCACCTCTTCGTCAAGCAGGGTAAGACCGGCATAGTACCATTTATTGAAATCACTTGTGTCTATAAGGCCAAATTCTGGATTATTCTCATTGAACCTATCCATAACAAAGGACCTGGGAGTCTCCCAAATCTGATCATTCAACGTCCGTGTGGCGTGTATTACTTCTGCCCGATTAGGCACGGGCTCTTTTATATTCACAAGGAGATTCAAAAGTGCTGGCGTTATCAAAGTAAATACCAGCCATAGTCCTAATCCCATCATGGCACTCAGAGAATTACCTCGCCTTAAAGCAACAATCCCCGACATCAAAATTGTCCATAGTAATGAATATCCAAATATGACAGACAACCACCTGGAAAATAGATTTATATTTTCTGTCAGGGATATTCCCTGGAGAACAAAGCCAATGAGTAAAAGCAGACCACTCACACCCCATACGATCAACAATCGGAGGATTCCCTTTCCAAGAAATATTGTTGTTAAAGAAACTGGCTGAGCCTGAAGCAGTGATAAAGTCCCCCCTTCTTTTTCTGAGGCATATAGGTTGTAAAAAAGAGAAATCAGCAATAAGGGAAGCAAGAAGACAAACACGTATGACAGATCAAAGTTCCCTGTCAATAGTTTCATGGGATTTGCTAATTCACCTACGTTAACCTGACGCGCAAGATCGGTAATATTGATTCCATAATATACTGGAAACAGATCTCGCTGGCCCAGGCAAAGACCAGCCAATGGCGGTGTATCATGTGTTACATAATATGTGAAATGTCTTTCCCTGCCTACGCCTGTTGGTGAGATTGCTCTTTCAAAATTCTTTTTATTCGCATGAATCGTGGTATCCAGACCTACCCACGCTACTAAACTATCGAATTGATTTCGCTCCAGCCCTTGAACAACAGCGATTCGGGCTTCCTGTTTTTCAATTTCAAATTTCCCAAAATAGATACCGTAAACTCCAGCAGCAAGAAATATGACCAGAAGTAACTTAAGCGTCTGATCCCGCCAAAGACTCATGAGTTCAAAGCGGATGATATGATTGAGGACATTCACAACTTGGGAACTTTGGCAATGTAAAGAGGCACCAGTGCAAATAAAACTACCAGCCACAAACTCAAAGCGCTAACGCTACGCCATTGATTCTTTAAAATACTTCCGAGCTTGGGCAAATGATAAGCAAAGGGTTCGACGCTGGACCACATCTCCTCTCCTACATTATAGTCACCGTATGCTATACCAGGTTTGTGGTTTACTTCCATATCCTTATTCATTTTCTTGACAAATGCCCTGCGATAATCCTCGGCCGCCCTTGTGAACACAACGTGATGTTGAAAATCAGTTCCGGCAATTGCCATCGAAAGGTTTCGGATGGCTAAAAACGGATTGATGAAACCCACCCATTCCGACAAACGATTTTGCTTTTTGTAAATTTCTTCAATCCTGGAAAACTCCTGATCATAAACTTGATCGGTATATTCCTCCCCTGCTTGCATAGCTATGCCACTCCAGTTCACAGGAAGTTCATCAATCGTGCTGACACCATATTCTTCGAGTGTTTGTTTCCTGAGTTCGGCCAGACGAACATCCGAAGGGTTATGACCATCTATTCCATTGCTGACCTTCTCTTTAATCGATTCTCGAAATTCAAATTGTGAGGGGATCGGATGAATCTTATCAGCCAGATTAGTAGTTGCCTTAGGCAAAATAATGCAGGCAACAATCCATAATCCCAATAATACCAGCTGAGAAAATGTAGAACTCTTCGAGAATGCGGAAATCAGGATACATAATAAAATAAAGACAAGAAAATACAATGCATAGCTCAATGTGAGTGCAACAAACTTTCCGGTATTATGCGGATCAAGTCCTGCAGTCTCTCGGTTCAGCACGAAATAGGCGATGCAGACAACAGGTATAAAAATCAAAAGGACCATTAAATAAGTCCCCCATAGTTTACCCATAAATAGCTGACGCATGGAAACTCCCTGAGCATGAACCAATTTAAGAGTGCCTTCTTCGCGTTCCCTGGTAAATACATTGAAGGTCAGAAAGATGATGAGCAGGGGAAGGAGTACCTGTAGTACCAGGGCAACAGACATTTCCCCAAAGCGGGTCATCCCATTGCTATCCTGGGCAGCACTGAATAACACTTCATGCTGTCTATGGGCCTCAAGAAAAACAGAAACACCGGTATAATTATCTATTCCCACATCCAGGAAACTGAGCGCAGATTTTGGTTTAAATGCAAATTGACCATAGTGGGCCGCACTATGAGGGTGCTTCAATCCTTGATTGACCCATTTGTCGTACATCGTCGCTTGAGCTTCTGCCCTCTGTTTTTGTATTTGTTGTTGCCCCTGGCGCCCTACCAGGACTGCAACTAACATTAAGGACAAAAGAAAAATTCCAGCTACTTGTAATCTGACATCTCTGACCGATGACAATATTTCTTTCCTAATGATCAGTCGCTGCATATTGGTTGGACTTCATTGTTTCTAAATAGAGATCCTCTAATTCATTTAATTTGATTTCATCTGCTTTCAAAGAATGTATGAGAACACCAGCTCTCATTATCCCAATATGTGTACCCGTTTCCTTGGCTCGGAACAGATCATGCGTTGCCATCAGAATGGCCACCTCTTTTTGACGTAATTCTTCGAGCAATTTGGCGAAATCATTACTCGCTTGCGGATCAAGGCCGGAAGTGGGTTCATCCAACAAAAGGTTATCTGCCATTTTTGCCCGGGCAATCGCGATTCCAACTTTCTGACGCATCCCTTTTGAATATTCCTTTACACGTCTGCTAATCGCCTCTTTCTGCAGTCCGACAGAATCTAATAGCGCATAGGCAGTCTTCTTATCCGGAAGCGCTCCTCCAAGCCCAGCAAAAAATCGAAGATTTTCCAGGCCTGTTAGATTACCATATAAATTGAGGTTTTCAGGAATATAAACCAGGTGCTTTTTTGTCGATTGCGGATTATCTGTAACGTCAATGCCATTGATTATTGCCTGTCCTGATGTAGGCTCAATGAAATTCATAAATAGATTAATGGCCGTGGTCTTTCCTGCACCGTTGGCTCCCAATAAACAATAAATATCTCCCGGCCGCACCTGAAGGTTGAGATTCTTCAGAGCAACTGTGCTACCATAATCTTTACAAAGGTCTCGTGCGATCAGCATATGAAATGTAATTTAATCTTTTTGCAACATCGTTGCAAATATAAAGAGAAATCGATTAGCTCGATACTTTTTTGATCAACAGCAATGGCCTCTAGGCAAGCAATACTTTGTATGCAATCTTCAAAATAGGACGGCCTGCCTGGATCATACTATTCTTTTGAAGCGCGATAAGTCAGTTTGCGCCAGAGAAACTCCAAAGGCCCCTGCTTGTATCTCTTTAACCATAACCTACTGAAGACCGCCTGAAATAATAAGATTCCAAAAGCAAAAAACGGCAAATACGCAAAAGGTACTTCACGCATCAGTGCTAGTCCGTAACCAAAAAACAGCAAGACTGCTATTACATTCTGCACGATGTAGTTCGTCAATGCCATGCGTCCTAATACGGCGAGGTTTTTGAAGGCACTTTTCGCGCGACCAGAAACCCACAGACTGACGAAGGCCATGGCGATTCCAAGTGCTAAACTTGTGGAACCAACATTATAAACGATCACTTGTACAATCCCTAATGTATTCAATTCGTAACCAGACCCCATGACTAATTTGGTCATGGCATATGCAAATGAACAGATCAATCCAACAATACCTAACCAAATGGAACTTCTGGGGACTGTGATATTCGTACCCCTGATTTTGGGTATCCACAGACGTGCAAGCAACAGACCAATGAGGAATAGGCCCAGGACATGGAAATAGCGCCCGGACATCAGATAGCTCATGGGGCGTGGAATAGCATAAAGTACATTAACTGCGCAGACCTCTATATTCTGGTCTGAAGTTCGCATTTCCAAAAGGGTCAAATCAGAAAACCCCCATTGGGCTCTAAGATGATCTGAAATCTGACGCATTGATCCCCAAAAAGAAGCATCTGAAGTCATGTAAACAATACAGTAAAGTAATAATGGTAGCGTCAATAAAACTATGATCCACCTAAGCAAGACTTTATTAGAAGTATGAATAAACAAGGGTAACAAAAGACCAAGAACTGCATAAAGTGTCAAGATGTCTCCATTCCATACGAAATACATATGGAATAAGCCGAGGCCGCACAGAACAAACATCCGTCTGTACCAAAAAGCAAAAAAGCTATCATTGGTAGAACTGAATCGATCAGCTTGGAGTGCAAAGCCAACACCAAAAAGGATAGAGAAGATGCTATAAAATTTTCCTTCTACAAACCAGTCGATGAAGAATAATACTGCCTTATCCGGAATCGGTAACGCCAATATCTCCTCAGGTGTGTATGTGTTGTATCCTATGAAACTATACAGGTTTGCAAATAGAATTCCAAATAAAGCAAAGCCTCTTAGAGCATCCACTACGACAAGACGCTCTCTACTGGTGGTGGGCCTTATACCGGACATTGCCTTATATTTTTGGAGAGGCCGTTGCTCAATTGATTCACTCTATCGCCTTTTTTTAGTCGAGGATTACGCTGGACTGCGTGAAATTACCATTTGTATCAATGAATATTTGCACACATTTGCTGTTTATTTTTAGGCCGGTACAGAAAAATAAAATGGCTAGCCTCTTCTCTTTCTTGCGGATTTATCAAACCAGATTTGGCCAATATTAAGTTGCTGTTAAATCCCTTAATAATACAATTCGAATGCCTCCTTTTGAAGGAATTAAGAGTATCTTGACTAATAATCAAGCGCTGATAATGATATGAAGTCAAGCTCTCCTATCGGTCAAAAAATGTTGGTGGGTTTTCTACTTGTCGCCATGGTTTCTTGTTTCAACCCAAGTGATTACGAGCCGATCTATTCGTGGTCGAACGTCGAAATTAATTCTGAAATAAAGGGCTCAAACCGGGTTGAAAAAGTAATTGCTCCTTACCGGGTTCAATTGGATTCCATAATGGATGAGGTGATCGGTTATGCCGCACATGATTTGACCACCGAAGGAGACTATGAGTCCTTATTGGGGATATTTGTAACCAAGCTCTTAATAGAACAATCACGATCCACATTTATCAGAGATGTAGACGTAGCGATTATGAATCATAAAGGTGGATTGAGAGCCCCGATCAATAAAGGTGATATTACACTGGGAGAGGTGTATGAAATGTTGCCATTTGAAAATAATGTTTTGTTGTTGGAAGTACCTGGCGAAGATTTAGTGGAGGTAGTGAATTTTATTGCTAAATCAGGCCGAAGCATGATATGGCCAGCAAGTTTTGAAATTACAGACTCTGGTGTTCAAAATATTCGGATTGACGGTCAGGAAATAAATCCGGATGAAACATATACGCTATCAATCAGTGACTATCTGGCTAACGGTGGTGGTGGATTTCGAATGTTAAAATCCCTGAAAAGACTGGATGTTGAACCGGTCAATATGAGGGATTTAATCGTGTTGGAGATCAGGCAACGTACAGCAAGGGGCGATTCAATAAAGGAAGAATTATCAAACTCAGTCACCGTTTTGACAAAATGAAGAGAAGACAATTTATAGTTCAATCTTTATCAGCTTCAGCATCAATGGCTGTCTCACCCTATTTTGATCGCCCTACCGTTCTCGGCCTTAAAAAGCGGAAGATCACAATCCTTCATACCAATGACATGCACTCTCATATTGATCCTTTTGAAGAAGGTCGATATAAAGGATTGGGAGGTATGGCAGCACGTGCAGGTGCAATAGATAAAATAAGAGGCGAAGAAGATAATGTCTTATTACTTGACTCGGGCGATGTTTTTCAAGGAACACCGTACTTCAATATGTTTGGTGGTAAGTTGGAATTGAAATTGATGAGTATAATGAATTACGATGCAACCACCATTGGAAACCATGAATTTGACAATGGAATGGATGGACTGAAATATGCAATGCAGTTTGCCAAGTTTCCATATTTATGTTCCAACTATGACTTTTCGAAGACCAATTTGGCTGGTGAAGTGCAAGCATACAAGATTTTCAAAAAAGGTGGAATTAAAGTTGGGGTCTTTGGATTGGGCATTGAACTCGAGGGTTTGGTAAATGCAGCAATGTATGGAAATACGGTTTACCAGGATCCGATCTCTATCGCGAAGGAAATGGTTGAAGATCTTCGGGCGAAAAAATGTGATTTGATCGTCTGTCTTTCTCACCTCGGTTATAAATATAGGCGACCCGAAAGTCCTTCAGATATGCGACTGGCCCAGGAAGTGAGTGAGATCGATGTCATCTTAGGTGGGCATACACATACCTTCATGAAAGAACCACTTTTACTCACTAATGATGAGGGATTTACAACGATTATCAATCAAGTAGGATGGGCCGGAATAAATCTCGGAAGGATAGATATCAGCTTCACCAGGAATGGAAAAAATGTGAAATCGCAGGGACCTATTGAACTTACCAATTAATCCCGATCTTTAATGAAATGTATTCCTATCCCTCTTCAGCATCCCGGAGGATGTAGTAGAATTCGTTCGGATCATCAAAATTCAAGAATAGGGTCCCTCTGAATCTTTTGAAGTCGTCCATTTTATAACGCTTACCCTTATCCTTGAGATACATACTGATTATGGAGGCCGGACTTGCCTTTCCACAAAAAAAACAGGAGGCAAAAGGATTCATGGACAATGACAGGATCTCTCCTTCTTCGTCGAACGGAATAACGAAGCCCTCAATAATTATTTCTTTCTCGTGGAGTGCCTCAACAGCTTCAGAGAAAATAGGAGAGTACATTTCTGCACCTATTTCATCAATATATTTAAGCCTGTATTTTATATCCATTAACACGTTCCAATCTACCTCGATGGGCTTTGATAATGAATTTTGCGTATCCGTATAATTTGCTAATTGAATGGGAAAATCCTTTATATCTTCTACCACCACCATATTCAACATAGTTTCATCCCACCTGTAAATCGTTTCATTAATAAACGAATCTCTTAAGAGGATTCTATTTGTTGAAAGCTCTTCACTATCTCCTCCTTCAGAAGATGATGTCTCCTCGTCTGCCTCTCGTCCAAATCCAAACTGATCCCGGATATTGTCTTGTGCGAACAGGAGTATTATTAAAATCGCGACAATTATGATGACTAAATTTCTTTTCATTTTAAATTCAACTTTCCGATAAAATTGAGGAAACGTCCATCCTCATTGCTTGCCAGGCAGGTAATAATGCGGAAACAACTCCAACTGAAAATGTAAGCAATAGTAACCATTCTTCTCCCGGCACCCACGCGAAGTCAAATTGCATGTTAAAATCACTTTCCGCTTGTCGGTTAACAAAATAAATTCCAACCCTGCTCAGCAACCAGCCTGAGACGTATCCCAGGGCTGCCAGGATCAATCCTTCCAACACTAATAATCCAAACAGATGACTGGGGCGATATCCCACAGACCTCATCAGGGCTAACTCATACTTGCGTTCCTTCAGTCTACTGTACAAAACAAAAAACACGCTAAATCCTGCCATGAACATAATGCCCCCGGCAATCATCTTTAAGGTAGTAGCACCAACGCCTAACATATAAAACAACCGGTTGATCTCCAGGGCAGGCAAGACAGCTTGCATCTTTGTTTGATCATTAATGATCCTTGGCATATTAAGCACGGACATTTTTGTTTTATACTGCAATAAAATCGCCGTGATTTCCATACTGTCGGCAGTGATGACATGCTCGGCATGGTCGTGGTCATGATCGTGGTCGTGCTCATGGTCATGATTGAAATCCAATTCAACAGCGTGTATAGAATCAATGGCAGAATGATCATGACCATGATCAGAATGGACGAGCCATACGCTCTCAATATTGGTCTGAATGAGACGATCGACGACAGAATTCGTTTTTTGTAAAATACCAACCACTGTGTAAGGATGGTTGTCGTGTACATGTCCTTCTTGCACCTCACCATGAGTACCCAGAAAAACAGATCCAACCTCTAATCCCGTATTTTCTGCAACATCAGCGCCCAGGATGGCTTCCATTGGATCTGAAAACATTGCTCCACTTGCCAATTGAGCGTCGTATTTTTTGATATAGTCGTGCGTCGTACCCAAAATTCGATAACCCCTGTAAGAATCACCATAGGCAAGGGGTATGGCCTCTTCTACCATTGGGCCATCCATAATTTGACGCGCTTCATCCAATTTGATATTTCCCGTGGGCGCATCGAGATGATATACCGCAGAGAGGACAAGTTGTAATGGACTTCCTTTGGCTCCGACAACCAGGTCAATATTTTTTAAGTCCCGTTGAAATTTTTGCTCCAATTGATGTTGGATCAACAGCAACAAAGAAATAATTCCAACGCCAAAAAGAAGCAGACTGACGCACAATGCCGTATTGAGGGGTTTGAATGTAATATTTTTCCAGGCAATTTTACCAAGCATAATTCAGAGCTAGTTGTCAAGAGGTTCTAATTCGACCCAATTCTTTACTTCGGATTTCAATCGATCATCATGAGTCACGATAATAAGGGCAGCATCGTTAGCTACTGCCTCTTCTAATAACAGCTCTATAACCTGGGTACAATTCTTGTTGTCCAGGGCACTTGTAGGCTCATCAGCCAGGATGAGCTTAGGTCCGTTTATTACTGCCCTTGCAATCGTTGCTCTTTGTTGTTGTCCTACACTTAATTTTTTCGGGTATCGGTGCAAAAGGCCTTCAATATTCAAGCGATCGGCAATTTGCCGGGCCCTGTTTTTATCTCTAGCATATGGTGAGACCAGCAAATTATCTAAAATGGTTAAAGACTCAATGAAGTAGGATTGCTGGTATACGATGCCTATGTTTTGACCTCTGTAACGATCCAACTTTGCAGGAGATAAACTGGAAATTTCGTCACTACCCACAAGAACGCGCCCGCTCACAGTCCGTCTTAGGCCAGCCAATAAATGCAACAATGTTGTCTTGCCACAACCTGATTCTCCGCTGATCAAAAGAGCCTGACGGGCTTTTATTTCCAAATCGGGGAAATTGATCATTCCAGAACCGGGATATCGATACTTTATGTTATTTGTCTGAACCATATTTTGAAACATTATTAGCACTTTTCATCTGAGCATTTTTGGCAATATCTATAGTTCCACATGTGCCCGATGATCAAAGCAAAAGATCCTATATACATAAAGCCCTTACCGAAGACTAACTCATTTATATGAGCCAATAATCCCCAGGAAAACACTAGCCAAGAGATCCACAAAACCCATTGAATCGTTCTGTTTCTGGTATGCCTCGCTGAATACCAGACAGCAGCCAGACTAATGATCCAAAAAACATAGTCCATAGCTACCCAGTAATGGCCTTCGTGACTATGCTGACTGGCAATTCCATCAATTATGGGTCTCGAAGCAAAGAAAATGGGAGTCAGGACACAATGAATGGCACATAGAGCACTGGCTGCGGATCCTAACAAGTCAGATGTAGCAGTATTACCCCGGATAGAATTCGATTTAAATGACATCTCAATAAGTTTGTTTCGCTACTCGAGCATAGCATCTATTTAACAACCTTTGTAATCCTTGTCTTTGTAAATTTTTCCCAATAAACACAATCACGCTTTCCTTTGTCTCCGCCTGCTGCCATCTTCGTTTTTTCTCAATGTTCAAGCGCTTACCAACCGACTGCAGAACATACTGTTCATCTTCGTTTTCCAACCATATCAAACCCTTAATTCGATACAATCCGACCGATTGAAAAGAGAGATAAATCAAGAATTGTTGATGCAATACCTGAAAATTGAAAGGGATGGTTGACGTAAAAGTATGACTGCGGATTTCTTCCGTATGTTTATGATGATGATGGGCATGGGGCTTTTGAACCGGGAATGTCAATTCCTCCCGATCATGCTCAAGATCTTTATAGGTATCACCAAGTAGATTCTCAAGTTTTTCATGGTCTTTAAAGAATTCAATTGGTGGAAAATTATTCTTATGTCCTTTAACAATGTTGGCCAACGGGTTTAATTGTTGCAACATATTTTCCAGGACAGGTACATAATCCACACTGACCAGGTCGATCTTATTGATAAGAAGAATGTCACTATATACAATTTGATTGATAGCTTCCTCTGTTTCTTCGAGGTGGTCTTCTATTAATTCAGCATCCACTAAACAAATGATAGCGGTAAGTGGAAAATGCTTCTTAATCAATGGGTGAATGATAAAAGGTTGCGCCAGACCAGTTGGATCAGCAACACCTGTGGCCTCGATAACGATTTCGTCAAATTCATTTCTACGATCAAAAAGTTCATTTAGAATATCGTATAAATTATCATTAAGAGTACAACAAAGACAACCATTATTTAATTCAACAATGGTTTCGTCTGGCCGTATTACGAGTTCATTATCAATGCCCTGTTCGCCAAATTCATTTTCAATTATGGCGTATCTCGTCTCAGCGTTATTTTGAAGTAGATGATTGAGAAAAGTAGTCTTTCCCGTTCCCAAAAAACCGGTTAGAATGGTTACTGGACTAATTATTTCATTCTTTTCTTCCATAATTCTTTGTAGATGTCTTAGGGAGCACAGCAAGTATCCCCCGAACATTGACAATACTTCAGATTATATAAGTGTAAAATGATTAACCCAAATGCTACTGCATATTTCAGTGTTTCGGGTAGGTACAGGGCGTTCAATTTTTCATTGATTATTAAGAGTGACAATATGACCCAGGTTCCGATCATAGCATACTTCACCATGACTTTGCTCGTTTTCGTCCCGGACTGGTATACGGCTATGGCTGTTACCCCAATAAACAAAAAATCTATCGAGCTCCACCACTCAGGTCCGAGATGAGCGCACCCATCAATAGATCCACTTTGTGCCAGGAAAAGTAAAGGAGTCATCATGCAATGTATTACGCAAAGTCCACTTGCTGTGGCACCAACAACGTCTGATTGTAACGTCACTTTCATTGATATTTATTGCTACTCGACATACCCCATAAATAAAAACTTCAATTCACTGAAACACTGCTTAACAAATTGCCTCTTTGAATACATTCTTCAAGAGAACAAAAAGTCTCTTCTTGAGGGCGATATACATAAGCTTTCACCTCAATTCCTCCACTTCGAATCCTACTTCCCAAAGAAGTTGTTTCCAGAAACCGCTGTTTTTGGTTGGCCAAATGACGAGCGACCAGGAGATGTAAATTCGAAGAAAAAATTTCTGGTTGCATCAGATGTTTGGACAGTTTTTTTTTGGTCTCGATCACTGCTTCATCAATCGGATAACTCCGTCTACTATTCTTGTCTAAATCACCACTGTAAAAGATATTATCAATAGCAGAAACAATGACGATCTGGTCGATGCCCTGTTCACATATTAATTCCCAAAGCCAGGATTCAATCTTGTGGTCCCATTCAAAATAAACCCCAAGGGCTGTATAATAATAGGTTTCACCATTAAACTGATTTTGAATTGCTTGCTCTATATAGTCCGTGGGACAAATCAGGAATAGCCTGTTACAAAGCACACTGCCCAAATCTTTGTCAGGCATTCGGAGTAGGATTGAAAGGCAATGAAGAATGATGAACGTCTATCTTTAGATTTCCATCATCTCCTTTTACATATCCAAAGGTGTATTCTACTTTTGTTTCACCTCCGTTGAGGTCAGTAAAGAAATAATTGCCCATTGCCAATGCCCTACTCTCCTCAAGTATGATTGTGGCATTTTCAAAACGGACATTGGTCCAGGGTTGTAAAGCAAATCCTCCATCCTCAGGATATTCGGCATTACCGCCGATAAAATATGACAATGCTCCTTCATTCGTAGGTCGAAATTGCCTGATCGCAGCCTTAGTAGGTTTGAATAGCACCTCCTTATTGTCGAAGTCATAGTGCTCATTTACAAATTCCTGCGTATACGCTTCGCATTTTTCTCTCTCACCTATGAGCTCACCGATTTTAACAACACCAGATCCCCAGGAGTTTTGGGCATTTTCAACTTCATTTTTTAATATCATTATTTATCGTTTTAAATTTTATCTATAAATCGTTGGTTAGCTGTTAGCAGATCCCTGTTCATGAGCCCGGATATCATGAGTCAAAGATCATTTTTGCAACAATGTTGCAAAAATAAACAGATTATTAATTGTTGCAACATTGTTGCAATACTTTATAATGTCCTGATGAGAAATTGTATTTGTCGCCATCCGAATAACAAGCATAGTAAACTTCAAAAAGCTACCTTAGAAGTACGGCCCATGTGAATATTCGCAATGAAAAGATTGGTTGAAGTCTTCCTGATACTGTGTTTAATCGGTGCAAATAGAAGTAATGCGCAAAACCTGGTGGTGGATGGAAGTTTTGAAGAAATGGAGTGCCCGGAAAATCCGATCAATAGCGTTTCAGAGACTCCGACCTGGTATGCCATTAATTCGGACTTCTACTATATCAGCGAAAAGTGTCCCTTGGACCAAACGGTCACTGGAAATGTCAATGCCCTGAATCAGCCTGTGACAGCCCAGGATGGCGTGGCTTTCGCCTCTCTCGAAGCAGGTCTCACAACGAATGGATTTTTTTCATCCGAAGGTACCGGGATCGAGCTGACAGAAAGTCTCGAAGAAGGCACATTCTACTACCTGGAAATGCAAACCATTCACTACCCCGAGATTATGGGACCAGACTTTCCGGATGAAGGATGCGAGCCAATGCCAACCAGGTTTATGAATGTTTACTTCTCATCTGATAAAATTAACATCAGCCCGGAGACCGTTTTCACCCCCGACGGAATACTCACCACTGGAATTACGTCAAATGCTCAATTAAAATTGACAGATAGTGCACCCAATATTGACGGGTTCAGAACCAACCAATGGAATGAATTCTGGAATTGCTTCGAAGGAGAAGGATTTGAAAAACATATGGCCATCACCGGCACATTTGGAAAAACTACCGATACAATTGATTGCATTATTGAAGAACAACCGGGTAGGATTTATTTCGGAGGTCACGCCATTGACAATGTGAAGCTCTACAAAATACCTCAGTCGATTGATTCAACTTATATCATTTGTGAGGAAGGAGTGACCGTTCATCTTGAAGACATTGTCGTAGGTCCTTTTTTTGACAAGGCCACTTACCTGTGGTCAGATGGATCTGAAGAGATCAGCCGGTACCTGGATCAATCCGGTCTGTATGAAATTGAAATGATACTGCCATGTGTAGTTGTTCCGATCAAGCTGGAAATCAACAAGACAACTTGCCTGGCCGATATATTTGTTGGAAATGTGTTTTCACCGAATGGGGATGGCACCAATGACGTACTGTCCGTATCAGTAGATTCTCCTTATAGTCTTCAGAGCTTCCGGTTTGACATCTTCAACCGTTGGGGTCAATTAGTTTACACTTCAAACTCAACCGACGATTCCTGGAATGGGACTGTTGATCAAAACGATGCTGCTATCGGAGTCTATACATGGTTGATCACCTATACCCTGGATGTAGGACCAAATCAAGAAATTCATTTGGCAGGAGATGTCCTTCTTGTGAGGTAATATTTCTTCTCCATCCCAAACCGGGTATACGCAGTCCCTTGCAACCCTTCACAGATACCCGACTCTTTGAGATCGCTCGTTCATCCTGACTACAAATGGATCTAGCCAGGTGAATGTCATGCGAATCACTATCTTACAGGTAAGATTATACATTATGGCATCATACACACTAAAAATCAATAATCAGCTTCACGAAGTCGAAGCCACCCCGGATATGCCCTTGCTTTGGGTGCTCAGGGATTTGCTCGGCCTGACCGGTACCAAGTACGGTTGCGGAAAAGCACTTTGTGGCACTTGCACTGTTCATGTCGATGGACTTCCGATGAGGTCCTGTATCGTCACCATCGACGGCCTGGCTGATAAATCCATTACGACCATTGAAGGATTGGGCGACAACAAATTACACCCTGTTCAAAAAGCCTGGATGGAGGAAGACGTCCCACAATGCGGATATTGTCAGAGCGGCCAGATCATGTCCGCAGTCGCATTACTTGAATCCAACCCGAATCCGAGCGATGAAGATATAGACGCGGCAATGGCCGGAAATATTTGTCGTTGTGGCACTTACGTGCGCATTCGAAGAGCTATTAAGAAAGCCGCCAAACTTAGCTAAGATGGAAAAGAACAATACCTCGATATACAAACCGGGAAGAAGGGATTTCCTAAAAAATACTGCATTGGGATCAGGTGCATTTCTATTGGGCATACAAATGTCATGTACCGACAGAAACAAATTCCTCACAGGTAACCCGGATGCTACATTTGCTCCGAATGTCTACATGAGTATCAGCGGAACCGGTGAGGTGACCCTGATCGCTCACCGTTCGGAAATGGGAACCGGGATCAGAACCAGCCTTCCATTGATCATGGCCGATGAATTGGAAGCGGATTGGACCAAAGTCAAACTCGAACAGGCTATAGGTGATGCCAAATACGGTGATCAGAATACCGATGGCTCCTATAGTGTCCGAATGTTTTACCCACAATTGAGAAAGGCAGGAGCCACGGCTCGTCTCATGCTCGAGCAGGCCGCTGCGAATGAATGGGGAGTAGATGTTTCGGAATGTACTGCCAAAAATCACCAGGTACACCACACTTCAGGAAAGTCATTTGGCTATGGATACCTTGCCGAAAAGGCGGCTGCACTTCCGGTGCCCGATGAAAGCCAGATCAAATTAAAGGACCCAAAGGATTTTAAATACATCACGAAGAAGACTTCGATTTACGATCTCGAAGACATTGTGACGGGCAAGGCTGGTTTTGGAATGGATGTAGAAATTCCAAATGCCAAAGTAGCTGTCATACGAAGAAATCCGGAGGCTGGTGCAGGCATCAAATCGTACAATGCAGATGCTGCACTGAGTGTCCCGGGCGTACAGAAAATCTATCAAATGGATGCCCCCGGATTTCCTATGGGTTACGAACGACCTTTGGGTGGCATCGTCGTGATCGCCGATCATTCCTGGGCTGCGATTAAAGGCAGGGATGCCTTGTCCATTGAATGGGATCGTGGGGCAAATCACGACTATAACTCAGCCGACTACATTGGCGATATGTCAGGTCTTACAAAGAAGAACGGTTCTATCAAACGAGAACAAGGACAAATCAAGAAGGCATTGGCCGGTGCTACACAGGTGATCGAACAGGATTACCGGATTCCTCATTTTTCCCACGCTCCTATGGAGCCTCCTTGTGCCACGGCTCACTTCAAAGAAGACGGGACTTGTAAAATCTGGGCACCCGTTCAGGATCCCCAATGGACGCATCGTGCGGTGGCTGGGGCATTGGAGATCGAGCCGGAAAAAGTAACCGTCAATGTGACGTTGTTAGGGGGAGCCTTTGGTCGCAAGTCTAAACCGGACTTCGTCGTAGAAGCTGCATTAGCATCACGGGAATATGGAGGTCCGATCAAGCTGCTTTGGACGAGAGAGGACGATATCCAGTTTGATTTTTATCATTTCTCCTGTGCACAGCATATGAAAGTCGGTATCAATGCGGACAATAAAGTCATAGCATGGCTGCACCGGTCCATCTTTCCTCCTATCGCAGGAACTGCCGACCCGAATGGCAAACAGGCTTCTACTTTCGAGCTTTGTATGGGTATGCTGGATATGCCTTTTGATATCGAAAATGTCAGTTGTGAAACCAATGAGGCACCCGCAAAGATCCGCATAGGCTGGTTGCGGTCCGTAGCAAATATCAACCATGCCTTTGCAGTAGGTTGTATGATCGATCAGGTCGCGGAAGCCAGAAATATGGATCCGGTTGATAACATGCTGGACTTGTTGGGACCAGACCGGAATATAGATTTTGGATCGATGGTCGATGGATTTTGGAATTACAACGAACCTATCGAAAACTTCCCGTGGAGCACCGCCCGCTTCAAAAATGTGATCAATACAGTTAAAGAGAAATCTGGCTGGGGCAAGGATCTTCCTCAAGGAAGGGGAATTGGCTTTGCGGCACATCGCAGTTTCCTGACTTACGTAGCATGTGCTGTGGAGGTTGAAGTGGATGAAGGCGAAATCAAAATTCCGATGGTGCATTTTGCCGTCGATTGTGGTGTAGCGGTCAACCCTGAGCGGATAAAATCGCAATTTGAAGGAGGTGCTGCATTTGGCGCCAGCCTGGTATTGATGAGTAAAATAACGGTAGAAAATGGTGCCGTTGTTCAGGACAATTTTGATAACTACCTTGTCGCAAGAATACAGCACGCCCCTTATGAAACTGAAGTCCATATTATCGACAGCCAGGAAAAACCAACAGGAGTCGGAGAACCACCTGTCCCTCCATTCATTCCTGCACTTTGTAATGCGATCTACCAGGCGACAGGGCAACGGATAACGGAATTACCGATCAAATTGGCGTGATTAATATCAGTTATTAAACAAGATGGGATTCTGACCGTCAATCAAAAAATTCTTGTCCCGGTATGAGAGTCAATAATGATCTCAGACAATAGACGTAAGTACTCTTTCAACATGGAATATGTATACAGAATTCTGTGATTTGTATACAGGACAACATTCAGCTGTGTCCAACTTTGCAAATAAGTCGCGATGATTTGAAAATCACTCATGTGACTTGAAATCATTCTGAAATCATTTTAAATCATTACAGCCATGAAAAAAGTAATTATAGTCACCGGTGCATCTTCAGGGATAGGAAAGGCCACTGTATTACAATTGATTCGTGAGGGTCACATCGTATATGGAGCCGCTCGCCGACTGTCCAAAATGCAGGACCTCGTTGAGGCCGGAGGGTCGGCCGTCGAGATCGATGTAACCAATCACCAACAAGTACAAGCCGAGATAAAAAGGATTATTGACAATGAAGGCCGAATAGATGTATTGGTCAACAATGCAGGATATGCCGTATATGGTCCGGTAGAAGAAATAAGTTACGAACAGGCGAAAAGACAATTTGATGTTAACCTCTTTGGATTAGCGGAAGTTACCAAGGCTGTATTGCCAACCATGCGCGCACAATCATCAGGAACAATTGTAAACGTCTCTTCTGTCGGGGGCAAGATTTACAGTCCTCTTGGAGCATGGTATCACGCTACAAAACATGCACTGGAAGGTTGGAGTGACTGTCTGCGCCTGGAGTTGAAACAATTCGGAATAGATGTGGTCATTATAGAGCCTGGGGCCATCAAAACGGAGTTTGACCTGGCTATGGATCAACAACTTGAACAAGAACAGAACAGTCCTTATAAAGAGTTGAAAAAAACTACGGCCAGAGTGATGACAAATGTTTACAAGCCGGGGAATTACAGTGAACCGTCCGTAATCGCTAACGTAATCTCTAAGGCAATACGAAGTAAGGATCCGAAGACGCGCTATGCTGCCGGTAAGATGGCCAAACAAACCTTGTTAGGCAGGAGATGGCTGAGTGATAAGAGCTTCGACCGAATGATTATGCGAATGTTTAGAAACATTTCCGGGTCAAGCTAGAGATGGATAGAAAACGATCGACGCCAGGAATCCGAAAATGAAATCAAATTGACTAGATTTATTAGATGAGTGAATTTGCAAGTATAAATTCCATCACACAGGTCCATGAATTCATGGGATTGAAGAAGCCAAAGCACCCTTTAGTGTCGGTCATTCACGCCCGTGAAATACACCTTGTCCAAATGCCAATAAATACACCATTTGTTTTCAATTTATTCCACATATCTATGAAAGATGGTATTGAAGGACGACTGGGATATGGACGCAACTATTATGACTTTGAAGAAGGTACAATGATCTTTACGAGTCCCGGACAGGTAATTACTGTAGAAGATCCGACGCACGGTGAACATAGCAGTGGTTGGTCCTTGATATTTCACCCGGATTTGATCAGAGGTATGCGACTGTCAGATTCCATTAGTCAATATTCTTTCTTTTCCTATGATATCCACGAGTCATTGCATCTTTCAGAAGAAGAAAAAAACACGCTGACTGAGATCATTGGAAAAATTGAAAAAGAATTTCAATATATTATTGATCGTCACAGTCAGAAATTAATTGTTTCGAATATTGAACTGTTACTGAACTATTGCACTCGATATTATGACCGCCAATTTTACACACGGGCGAATGTTAATCGAGATGTTCTATCCAGGTTTGAAGCCCTGCTTATAGACTATTATCAGGAAGGTGATCAGCTTGTCAGGGGAATTCCAACAGTTAATTATTGTGGAAATCAACTAAACGTTTCCCCGAAATACCTGAGTGACTTATTAAAGAAAGAGACAGGTAAAAATGCGAAATCACACATTGATGATTTTTTGATCAATAAAGCGAAGAATATGTTGCTGGGATCATTGGACTCAATCAGTGAAATTGCCTTTGAATTGGGATTTGAATATTCACAACATTTTAGCAAAGTTTTTAAAGCAAAAACAGGCATGTCTCCTTCGCAATATCGAAGTCAGAATTAATGCTTCCTTTAAATTAATCCTTCGTTCCTTGTTTTCACAATGCATATGAAATGGGATACAAGGTAAATGAGTACTATGAGAGGTTTCTTTACAACTATTCTGATTTGCACTGTTTGCATCATTTCCTATACTCAAACATCTGTCGATGAAGGATGGCAGAATTGGAACAAGCAGATAAGATTGCATAAGAAAACATTGTAACAGGGTTCAAGAAAGTATTGACGAAGAACTTGATAGATGACAAATACTACTTCGTCAGCAGGATGGAAGGAGGAGGAACATCTGCTTCATTGCCTGTTTTATCTAGCTGCTTCCTTCAAAATTTCGAGGTATCCTTTTGCTAAAGTTCCCTTCTCATAAAAACCATTTGCTTTGATCAATTTGTGCATCCTGGGTAAATTATAACACGGGACACCCATGAGCATGTGATGTTCGAGATGGTAGTTCACATTCAGAGGTGCAAATAATAATTTTTCAAACCAGTTGGCATAAGTAGTACGCGTATTTACTTCAGGATTTTCTCGATCGTCTACCATGGAATGCTCGGCAATCGACCGTACCCGAATACAAAATTGAAACGTAGTCAAATAAGCTGCAATCCAGAGCAGGTATAATCTTGGGTCAAACAGGGACAGGATCAGGAAGAGAAACACATTGGAAATTATGGGCCCTCTCAGGTTTTGTATTGCAGTTTGAAAGAACGCCCGCCAGGTTCTGTTTGACTGATCAATTTTTTGTGGATTGTTTCCCTGGTCATATTCCAGGTAATTCAAATGCATCATAATTAAAGCTACAGTCGTCTTTATCCCGGTCAAACCACTCAGATCACGGGCAATCTTTCTCATCAAACTCTTCTTACCTGCAGGATATCCAACTGTCAGGTTGATATCAGGATCATTTGCGAGTCCCGTGTTCACATGATGCTTGACGTGGTAGGGCCGATATCTCAACATATCATTGAGCACCGGATAGCCTCCAAACCATTTTCCAAAAAATTCATTCATCCAGCTGGTTCTAAAGAGAGACTTGTGTGAAGTATCATGCATGATGACGGAACAAGCCAGCTGCTGACCACCAAGAATGAAAAGTGCAATTAAAACAGTCAATACATTGGGAAAGAAGAACACGATGCCAAATCCGAATGAAATGATCAACCAGACAGTGAATACCGCCAACAATCCCTTAATGTCATCTCTTTGCAAAAGCATTTTTTGTTGCTCTTTCGAAAGATATTTGGAAGCATCAGGAATGTTCATCTTGAAGATTCTATTCAAAATTATGACAATCAAAAGAATTCAATTGGATAGAATAAGGAATCTTTCACTTCCGGTATATTTTGGAATATTCCCCGATTCCTCTGCTTCGGGGCCTGTCAGCTGTCTTAGGTTGTGAAAAGAAAAAGGTCAATTCAACAATTATGAGTGAACTATGATACTCTCCCATCTTTCGACTTCAAAGAATTTACCTCTATTTACAATTATTTACAATTGAGGACCCGTTTTTTCAAAACTGCCTCACAATTTTGAATGACAAATTGTTGGAAATCAAGTGATTAGAGACTTATTATGCTTTCTGGCTTTCTTGCTGCCCGTAATTCTATGGTCTCAAGAAGAATCGAATAATGCCAAACAACTATCTAATCTTGGTTTGCAGATTGACAATAGTCCTAATCGAGGATTAAATTATACGGATACTCTGGGGTCTAAATATAGTTACAGAAATATTCCGATAACGATCACCAATGACACTATATTCCCAATCCATCTTAACCTGGCTTTATCAGGTGAATACGATTATCCCTCAAGATATGGTGATCATAAGTTTAAAGTATTCTTATTGCCAAAAGAACTGACTCAAAATGAAGTAACATATGACACCACCACTTATGAATTACGACTTAATGAATTACGGAGATATTTTGACAAGGGCTTGTATCCTCCATACAACTTGAACGAAACTCTTAATCCTGGCGAAAAATGTGTGATAACTATAGGAACACTCTATCCCAGGCCTACAAAGTGTGGAG
>JANQHF010000109.1 GCA_028282725.1 Saprospiraceae bacterium | reverse complement strand
AAAAAGCATCTCCTTTCCTGATAGCCGGCAGTCACGTTATAATGTGATTTTCTCAGCTCTGGAGGAAAGCGAATTTCTATATTCTTACTTTTTTAAGATAAAAAGTAAGCAAAAATCTGGCGCATTTAATCCTACCCTCGATGGCAGGCATCCCTCGTCCCACCAAATGCGCCGTCAGCGCTTCTTTTTGTGCACGTGTCCATTGAATTCTAATTGGATGAAGTGTAGATAAAATCGTTAGGGTTGGTAATTCTATATTATAAATGTGACCCACACAACACACATAGGTCTGCGTCCGATCCGCCTGCCTTGCAAGGTCTACGCTTCGGTGGACAGGTTTGCTCATACTTTTTTCTAAAAAAGGATAAAACATTTATTAATGATGTACGAGTGATCTCATCGGATGACATCTTCCCCTCAAATCAACTACTTTTGCACGCCTTATTCAGGACTCTTGTATGACACTTGTAGAGGAAATTCAGAAACGACGCACCTTCGGAATCATCTCACATCCGGATGCCGGGAAAACTACGCTCACTGAAAAATTATTGCTGTTTGGCGGAGCCATCCAGGTAGCAGGGGCGGTTAAGTCCAACAAAATAAAAAAGTCAGCTACTTCAGATTTCATGGATATTGAACGTCAACGGGGCATTTCAGTGGCTACCTCAGTAATGGCTTTTGAATATCGCGACCGCAAAATAAATATCCTTGATACGCCGGGACACAAAGATTTTGCCGAGGATACTTACAGGACCTTAACAGCTGTCGACAGTGTCATTGTTGTGATCGACGTGGCCAAAGGAGTGGAGGAACAAACGGAGAAATTGGTCAGTGTTTGCAAGATGCGAAAAACCCCGATCATCGTATTTATCAATAAATTAGACAGGGAAGGAAAGGATGGAATCGACCTGTTGGATGAAATTGAGGAAAAACTTGGTTTGAGCGTGGTGCCTCTTTCCTGGCCAATTGGAATGGGTCAAAGATTCCAGGGTGTCTATAACCTCTATGAAAAGAAGCTATGCCTGTTCAATCCGCATGGTAAACAAACAGTTGAGGAAACGATAACTTTTACGGATCTTGCCGATCCGGAATTAGACGAAATTGTCGGTGAAAAGGCTGCTGAAGAATTAAGGGAAGAAGTCAACATCATCAATGAGGTGTATCCGGCATTTGACAGAACGACATACTTGTCAGGAGATGAATCACCTGTATTCTTTGGGAGTGCAATCAATAATTTCGGCGTAAAAGAGCTGTTGGATTGCTTTGTAGAGATTGCTCCAACACCATTACCAAGACAGACTGAAGAACGAGTGGTCATCCCTTCGGAAGATGATTTTTCGGGATTTGTATTTAAGATTCACGCGAATATCGATCCGAGACATCGAGATCGAATAGCCTTTGTACGTGTGTGTTCCGGAAAATTTCAAAGGAATAAAAACTACCAACACATCCGTCTGAAACGAAAACTGAAGTTCAGTAATCCAACATCATTTATGGCTGCAAGAAAAGAGGTAGTGGAAGAGGCCTTTCCCGGTGATATTGTAGGATTACACGATACGGGCAATTTCAAGATTGGAGATTCATTGACCGCTGGGGAAGAATTGCATTTTAAAGGGATACCCAGTTTTTCACCCGAACAGTTCAGGTATGTTGTAAATATCAATCCTTTGAAGACGAAACAATTGAACAAGGGATTGATCCAATTAATGGATGAAGGAGTTGCACAACTCTTTGTCATGGAAACCTCGCAAAGGAAAATCATAGGCACCGTAGGTGCCCTGCAATTTGACGTGATACAGTATCGATTGGAGCATGAATATGGAGCTTCTTGCACATATGAGCCTGTGAATTTTCACAAGGCCTGCTGGGTTTCTTGTGAAGACCCTCAAAAGATGAAAGAGTTTGTCAACAGAAGAAAGAAGGATCTTGCTCGTGACAAAGATGGAAAACCGGTATACATGGCAGAGAGTGCATGGGGTCTGAAAACCGTCCAGGAAAACCATCCCGATATCTCCTTCTATTTTACCAGTGAATTCTGAGTTCAACTCGGCATATTTTCTGCATTACATTTTATTTATAAAGTCAAACAATGAAAATACTCATAATCGGAGGTGGAAATATGGGGATGACCTATGCCAGGGGATTCCTTAAATCTCACATAGTTGAGTCCAAAAATCTGTACATCCTGGAGAAATCCAGGGAGAAAGCGGATGTTCTTGAATCTCTTGAAATAGGACGGGTCTTTGGAAGCCCCGGTGATTATATCCAGGAGATGGATCTGATCGTTCTTGCCGTCAAGCCACAGGATGTGTCTTCGCTTTTTGGAAGTATTGATAATTTTATTGATCCTCAGCAACTCATTCTTTCCATCATGGCTGGGGTGAAGATCGAGTCTATCAAACAAGGCTTAAATGCCACGAAGATCATCAGGGCAATGCCCAATCTGCCTGCCCAAATAGGTGTTGGCATGACAGTATATACTTCAAGTCAGGATGTGACACGAATCGAATTGGTAACTGTCCAAAACCTTTTGAGCGCCAGTGGCAAAACCATATATGTTGAAAGAGAAGATATGATCAATGCAGCTACTGCCATTTCCGGTTCGGGACCCGCTTATGTATTTTACTTCATGCAGTCTCTTATCGATTCGGCAAAAGAAATCGGATTTTCGCAATCTGAAGCTGAGTTGCTCACGTTTCAGACCTTCAAGGGTGCCGTGGATCTTTTCAACAAGTATGATATTTCATGCGAAGAATGGATCAAAAAAGTCTCCAGCAAAGGAGGAACCACGGAAGCCGCTATCGAGGGATTCAATCAAAGGGCGATCCATATGGGATTCAAGGAAGGAGTTTTGGCAGCTTTGATGAGGGCAGAAGAGCTTTCTAAAGGTTGATTGGTTTGATGAGTTTTGAAAGTTATATTAATTCATAAAGCTCTATTTCATGGCGACCATAACAAATTTTGAAGAACCAGATTGTTGGCAAACCAGCCAGGAGCTTTTGGTCATGATTTTTCAAATAGTAAAAGGTGATGAGTTCAAGAGCGAATTTGCTTTTCAAGATCAGTTAAAAAGAGCCACCCCTAGTATTTCTAATAATATTGCTGAAGGCTTTGAACGAAATTCAACTAAAGATCGAATCAGATTTCTTGAATATTCAAGTGGTTCGATCTCCGAGGTGAAAAGTATGCTGTATTCTGCACCTCACTTGAACCTAATAAGACAAGAAGATTTTGACATATTAGTATCACTTTGTATTAAATGTCTGCGGCAAGTCAGGGGATTTTTAAAATATTTGCACTCCATTAAATAAGAGCTACTCCGAACTAATAAAACTATTCAAACAGATTAAACTTATAAAACAAAGATTTTGGATTTCAAAAACATCATATCACATTGTAAGGAATACGGATTTATATACCAGTCTTCGGAAATATATGACACGCTGGCAGCCGTGTATGACTATGGACCCTATGGAGTTGAATTGAAGAATAATATCAAGCAATATTGGTGGAAGGCCATGGTCAATATGAATGACAACATAGTCGGGATAGATGCAGCCATTTTTATGCATCCCAAGACATGGAAGGCAAGTGGTCATGTCGATGCCTTTAATGATCCCTTAATAGATAATAAGGACAGTAAGAAGAGATACAGGGCAGATCAGCTCATTGAAGGATATGCCGAGAAAATCGAAGCAAAGATTAAAAAGGACGTAGAAAAAGCCAGGAAGCGATTTGGTGATGCCTTTGATGAAGAACAATTTCGTACGACGAATGGGCGAATCCTGGAAAGACAGTCAAAAATTGATCATGCCATCAATACGATGAATGCTCATTTAAAGGTGAGTGATATGGAAGGCCTTAAAAGCCTCATCGAGGAGTTGGAAATCGCATGTCCTGAAAGCGGAAGTCGGAACTGGACAGATGTACGTCAGTTTAATCTGATGTTTTCCACTCAACTGGGCAATATCACAGGTGAGGAAGGCAAACTCTATTTGAGACCAGAGACTGCCCAGGGAATTTTTGTCAATTTTTTGAATGTCCAGAAGACAACACGGCAAAAATTGCCTTTCGGAATTGCCCAAATAGGGAAAGCTTTCAGAAATGAAATCGTCGCCCGCCAGTTCATATTCCGCATGAGGGAATTTGAACAAATGGAGATGCAGTTTTTTATACAACCGGGAACTGAGCTGGAATGGTATGAAATATGGAAAGCCAAACGGATGCAGTGGCATCGGTCTTTGAGTGTACCGGAGGAAAAATTGAGATTTCACGATCATGATAATCTCGCACACTACGCCAACGCGGCCGTTGATATCGAGTATGAATTTCCATTTGGCTTTAGAGAGTTAGAAGGAATACATAGCCGCACGGATTTTGATCTTGCAAGCCATCAAGAATTTTCTGGCAAAAAGTTGCAATATTATGATCCGGAAACCAGTGAGAGTTATGTCCCATATGTCGTGGAAACATCCATAGGTTGCGACCGCATGTTCCTGGCACAGATCAGCCTTGGCCTTCAGGAAGAGGTGGTCCCCGATGCTGAGGGCAAGGATTCTACACGGGTTGTGATGAAATTACATCCTTCTATCGCCCCTGTAAAATGTGCTGTTCTGCCACTCTTGAAGAATAGGGAAGAATTGGTCAATGCAGCACAGGATGTCGCCAATACACTTCAGCCATATATGAATGTACAGTATGATGAAAAAGATGCGATTGGGCGCAGATATCGTCGACAGGACGCAATCGGGACTCCTTATTGTATTACTGTAGATTTCGATACCCTTGAAGACAATACCGTGACTATTCGTGACAGAGACTCCATGGAGCAACAACGAGTTCAGATCGAGGAGGTGGCTTCCATTGTCAATAAGAAGATCGACATGTCATCGATACTCTCCTGAGGGTGCATCATTTTGCGAAACACATCCAAGGGGTTATGCCATTGATCTTGACAAAAAGGCACACTCTCACATTCTACGAACCACAAACTTTAGTTTGTCACACCCATACATTCTCCCCTTCATTCGGTGTTCATGCATTCCAATCTGTTAATCTGTGGAGAATGAATTGTGAATGCTTTTTTCCATCTGTCACACTTTTTGTGTGATACAAAAAGGTGCGCCGGACGGTATCCGTCCGAGCAACCACATATTTTATAATTGACCGATCGTTCTGATCTTGTCCGAAAAGATATGGGCAAAGTTAATTACAAAGAATTTTTAGCTC
>JANQHF010000106.1 GCA_028282725.1 Saprospiraceae bacterium | reverse complement strand
GAGCTAAAAATTCTTTGTAATTAACTTTGCCCATATCTTTTCGGACAAGATCAGAACGATCGGTCAATTATAAAATATGTGGTTGCTCGGACGGATACGAAACAAGAGGTGAAAAATAAAGCTTTGTCTAGACTCCAATCTTTAAGAAAGAAATGCGATGATTTTAAAGAAACTTGTTTTTACAGACATCCTAATTCGCCAAGTTATATAAACATGAATGGCTTCTTTATGTATTTCGGAGGAAATAAAGAAGGTACAATGGTAAATAACCCTAGATTAGCAATACAGTATTACGCAGATGATTGGTTATTTATAGAAAATGTTCAGCTTTTAGTGGATGGTGAGAAAATGTCCATTTATACATCTGGAGAATGGGAAAGAGATCATGATTCAGGAAAGATATGGGAATACTGCGACATATCCTTGAATGATTTAACCATGGATAAACTTTTGATAATTGCCAACTCCAACACTGCTCGAATACGGTTTAACGGATCTCAATATTATAAAGACAAGAACATAACATTAAAACAAAAAAAAGCACTACGAGATATGCTTGATATATATGATGCAATTACAAGTCTAAGTTCATAATTGCTACGATTATATTAACCTCTGGTCATTTGCACGCCTAATCTCTCTTGCCATAGGTCAAAGTCAAGACTGTTCAATACTAAGAATTTCAGACCTGGACGGTAATAGATCGCTGCCATCGCCCAATTTTTTGATAACCCTAGTTTTAGTAGGGGGTACAAATTGATAGAGATTTAATAATGGATATTGAGAAAACTTATAGGAATACTTTATTATTTCTTTTTTATTCTTTTTCTCTTAACTCTTTTCGGAGCTGTACATTCAGATTCTATTTGATCCAAATAAGCTAATGCGCGGGTAACATCACCTTGGGTAAGCTTATAATTTAAATACCTCGCATTCCAACAAAGGTCCTTTAGTTTTCTAAAATTTAAGGAAGTCTCCTCTGAACACTTTTCTTCGACAATTCCTTGTAGCAGTGTATGCTTGTTTTCACCTCGATTCACTGGATCTGCACAATAATCATCAAAGGTCTCATATTTAGTCTTGTAGTAGTGAGAATGAAAAGGGAAAATCTTATGCCGTAAGAAATGAACAGACGAATAAAATGCTGTTGTTATGATCCAGTCATTAAAATCGGTATTTTCTTTTAGAAAAAGGCAAACCGCCTTGTTGTGCTTGGCATGATCAAGTCTATTCGCCATCTAAGATTCACCAACAAATTCAAAGTTATAATCTGAAGTGATAGTTGAGAGATTTAGAGATTTTCTCTGTGGAACAAAAGAGATATTATATTGAAAAGTATCACTCTTTTGCTCTCTCTCAAAAGAATAAGCCATTCTTACCATTTCATCATAGGCCTCAGATGAAAAAACATATTCAGGAATTATGAAGATTGTTTTAAAAGTTGTGGCGTTAACTATGCCTAGAAATAAGCGCATTTCTTTTATATCGAAATGATTTTTTATTTCTTCAAAAAACTTTGCGGATAATTTAAATGCTGAATCTAGATTTTCCTGTACAGATTTTAAAATCAGTTTTTCTTTGACTTCAAGTGCTTCATTTCTACCTGCTTCTTTACCCTGGTTAAAAATGTTTATGACAAAATTTAATACATCGTCAGAAAACTTTATATCCTTCCGCTGTTTCCAAGATTCACTAGCTAAAACCTCAAGTTGGTCATTGAAGATGGCTGTACTCATATGCTTATCCCTAATTATTCGAAACCTCCCTTGGTTGGATTCATAAATATATCATTTAAAACCTATAATAAGTTCAAAAATTGTACCTCAATGTTTTGTTAATATTCTTTTCTTTCATTTAAATCAATAATATAATTAAAAATAATATTTATAAGTATTTGAAAAACTGAATATAATCGTTAAATGACTTCAAACAAATCATCTAATTAAAGGTAATTTTCATTTCTGAGAAATTATTGAGTATTTCAACGATTTTACATTGATTGTTACTATTATGTTACCTTCATTACATAAATAATTGATTATCAACACCTAATTTATTCCCGCTCCGGGTACAGAACAAATCAGAGGTGGTTATAATTTGTTTCTGCCATGCGGGAAGAGTAGTTTATCCCCTCCGAAACGCAGTGAAGCGGAGGGAATTCCCGCCTGTCTGCCGAAACTCCGGTGAAGGGCATGGCTCCGGGTACAATGCATTAAAACTATCCTTCTCCATACCCATTGACATCTCCAATCCAAAAAACATAACCGAAGATTCGTAGCTTCACTCTTCATGGAAATCCAGCTCAGAAGATCACAGCCTTCAGAAGTATCAATCGCCGTCCCGCTGATCTACAGTTCAGGTCCGGCGGCATTTGAATATGTTTTTCAGAATCACAAATACACCGCAAAGGATTTCCTTAG
This sequence comes from Saprospiraceae bacterium, assembly GCA_028282725.1. Classification (GTDB taxonomy): domain Bacteria; phylum Bacteroidota; class Bacteroidia; order Chitinophagales; family Saprospiraceae; genus JAJRXG01. Next base: position 16,592 of record JANQHF010000106.1, on the reverse strand, counting down.
TTACGCCTTCATCCATAAAGGAGGTGAGTTCAGCTATGACAATCACTACTCCCTGTACGCCGACGATAAAATGGTCGGTATCGGAAGTTTTTTTGATGCTGCCAGAGCATCCAGGTTTCCGGTAAGGGATGGCTTGAACATTCTAAAATTTTATAAGCTCAACAGTATCAGGATTTTACTCAACGGGCTCAATATTGAAAAGATCATCAGGTTACCTGTGGATAATGAAATAGCACTGGCTCATCTGGCCGTTACCAAAGAATTGAGAGGAAAAGGACTAGGAACACAACTGGTCAAACTGCTCATCCAAAAGGCAAATCCCGGATCCGGACATCGCTTTGTTCTTGACGTATCAGAAGAAAATCCAAGGGCCAAAGAACTTTATGAGCGCCTTGGATTTGTCACCAATAAGGTCATCAACTCAAAATTGAAAAATAAATATTCAATGGTACCCAATCACTTCAGGATGGAATGGGATCCTCAGTAAGCGTGAAGAATCAATCGTCAGAAAACACAAGCGCTATTCAATGTCATTTTCCGGCCACTGCCCGGAGAAATGATACCAACCAGATTTGCAGATTTATATCCGCTTAAGGAATTGACGAAGTGACGCCTGAAAAGAGAATTTGAGCTTGGGTATAACGCTTTATCATTCATCAAGCACCTTCCAATGCCTCAATCTTTTTCATGATTTCATTGGCCTCAGAATATTTTTGGTCTGAAGCCATTCGATCGATCTTTGATAAGCGAAATGCTTCCTTTAAAAGCTGCTCGTATTGACTTCTCAATTGATCCGCGGGTGACTTCTTCTTGAATAATCCAAACATTTCTTACTGATTATGACTGATTAACGCCACAGAATTATGTTTGTTCAAGTCACGAGTCAATCAGGCCTGTTTAGAAAATAAAAGCCTGTTTTCGATCAACTCTCCTCCACCAGTTTTTTGAAATTGTTTAATATCGCCCGCCATCCGGCTTCTTGCAGATCGCGTGGGTTTTGAGTTTCCGGTTCGAAGGATTCACGGATATTCGTATCACTTCCTTGTTCAAAAAATTCTACATGCACCTTCCTTCCATCAGACAATGCAAAATCTATCTTTTTCAAATGCTGGACATCCGGATATATTCCTTCAAAATTGAAGCTCATCGCCCCGTCCTTTGCAGCCATAACATAATTGAATGTACCTCCGGGTCGCAGATCATTTTCCGCACTGGGACAGTGCCAGTCGTCACTGGCAAAATTCCAGTTTACGATATGCTGAGGTTCAGTCCACATATTCCAAACCTTTGAGAGAGGTACTCGAATAGAAGCTTCAACTGATATCATTCTTATTTCAGGATTTATTGTTTCGTGAAGATATAAATGCCTCTTTCGTTTCGGAGTCCCCGGAATTCAACAAAGTAGGTCGATGGTACCAGATGCGCAATGTCCAGGCGAATTCCATTTTGAATCCATCCCTCTGCCAGCCGCTCACCTGTCATCGAATAAATGGTGTATTGATAGCTTTCCTGATCAGCGATTTCTACAATAATCCTGTCCAACGCCGGATTTGGAAACAAGCTGACCGGAACGTCCAGCTTAATTTCACTGACTGCAGTATTCACTTCATCGGAAAGTAATTGATTAAATCCGTGGTCCAATTGTGCAGTACCATTTGATGACTGATCCACGACGACCTCCCCCAAAGTCCATTGCACTGAAAAAGAGGAATTGGAAAAAGTCTGACCGGTAACTGCCAGGACACCGGGACTTATGGTTTGAGATAACAACAGCCAAGGAATAAATCCTAATACAAGAGCGATAATAGATTTCATCTTGATAAGTATTAATGATGATCCGTACTTATTCTCTTCGTTGGCCGGTCCGATTGAGAAGAATTTTTAAGATGAAATGGCTTCTCGGTATTTCCTTCGCCAGGATCGATATAAGTATCCATCGGTATGGCCTGTGGTGTAGATTTCATAGCCTTAAATGCCCTGCCGGTTTTACGCACGCCCTTCACTTCCCAATCAAACTCATAGTTGCCCTTCCCGTCAAGGAGTTCCTGGACACGAAAACCAGAACTTCCTTTTTTGGTAACAGCAATGCCTCTGGAATCAGCGGAGAGAGGTGTGAGCATTACTGTCAAACCCTCTGATTCTATATGTCTTGTAAAATGCTCGGGAAAGTCAACGGATCCACTTCCCTCATTGAGTTGTGCTGTTCCTCGTAGATATGCAGCGGATTCAGGTCCCTGGATCATGGAATAAACGATGCGTTCATTCGATTTTTCAGGATTTTCAACAAAACTATTTACCTGGTCTGCAAAGACAATTCCCTGACCATCATCATTGACAAACATTCCGGCACGGATGGAGCCATTAGGATCCTGCACACCGATGTATCCATTATTTTCACTTCCAAATACAGCAGATACTAAGGCATTTTCACTTCCATTTGGTCCATAAATACGCATGTCGCCTGCATCACTTAAGGCAACACTATGCAAAATCCGAGTCTCCTCAGAGGCGTTATAGAAGGCCAGTACAGGATGATCAAAGTTGTCCAGAAAACTTGATCCAAATATGTTCCTGTTGCCATTAGGGCCCCATGTACCAAATTGACCTGAATTGTTGGGAGAGGTGGCGAGAGATGATTTTAGTGTATTGTCAGAGCCAAAGGTTCGAACTGAACCAAAATCGAGAGCATCATCAGCAAAAGTTCTCAGAAGTACGTTGATTGAACCATTGGGACCTGCAGTGAGCATTTGGCCTGAATTGTCCGGTGCAACATAAACTTCTGAGCGAATTATATCATCGTCGCCTGCTGCTCCGACCGATCCGAAATCCATGTCAATTCCCGTTGTTGTAGTCATTAGGACATTGACATTTCCATTGGGACCGTAGGTTGCAAAAAGTCCTTCGTTACCAGAACCCGCAGAGCCCGCTATAGCCCTGTTTCCTCCTTTATGAATTTCAAAAAGACCACCATGTGGCTCATTGGTCACCCCTAAATACGAAAGTAGTTCGGTACCATTTTGCACAGAATAGCTGCCTGGCCGAACTTCCGAATAAAAAGCGTTGTTCGTTGAAGATGTCGTAACGAGTCCTCCTGTATTGTCTTCTTCTAACTTGACTATTGACTGGCCCATATTGTTAAAAGTCTCCACTGACCCATGTCCATTAAAATCACCACTCAAGTCCACCACGACCTCAGCATTATCGTAAATCGAGAAAAATCCACCGCCGCCCGTCTCTGACAGGAAGGACGTCAATGTTCCATTTTCATCCCTGTACTGTATCCCGGTCAAGCCCGAAATGGATATGGATCCGCTGTTGCCTCCCCCGATATTTACAAATCCGGCGCCTTCTGCAAATTTTGTCATACTCACAGCACTGCTGAAATCATCATTGACAAATCTGATCGCATCTCCCCCATATGAAATAGAATTGCCTACTTCATTCCACGGAGAAGAGTTTACCGGTAAATCGATACTATTGGCGCCAGATAGTGAAACCTGGTTTCCACTTATGGAAAGGGTCTGTAATTCATTTGAAGGATCCGCATCTGCATCATTGACAAGGGAGGAAAGATCCACACTATTCCCATCCTCAATACTCAAGGTGGTGCCGGAAAAAGAAAGGACCTGATCATCGGATGTTGTACTTCCTTGACCATCACCAGATTTGGACGCATATAAGGCATATGGAACGGAGAGCAATTGAGCGGCACCCAGATCCACATATTGATTCCCTCCATTGATATCGATTTCCGACCTGATGAAATGAGGTCTGCTCCCCCAATTAATCTCCGAAATACTTCCTACGATCACCGTCCCAAAGCCAATATGGGCCGTGAAAAGTCCCCTGTTGTTCGTTGTAACTGTCTGCACTTCCTGAAAAACCAATGATCCGTTTTCTGAATCACTGAGGATGCTTATTCGCAATCCCACCTGTTGATTCGAAATGGCAGTCCCTGCGCCATCCCTGGCAAGCCCCTGATAATTAAATGCAGACGGGGCCTGGGCTACTGCCAATAAAGATGTCAACAGACAAATTACAAAAGTGAAAAGGTTCAGGACAATCCTGGTACGGTGATGCTTCATTACGATAGGTTTTGATTGAAAATAATTCCGCATTTCTCAATCAAAGAATATTCTTCAATTCAAGAATGGTGCGTCTTTGTTAAGATAAGGAATTATCAGTGAAGCACGAAGATTGTCCTCAAGGTCCACGAACTAGCGGATCAATGTAATCCCGGCATCTGCCTCATCAACTCCGTTGTTTAAGCAAAGCGTGTAGTTTGAACTATATTTAATCCATGAATCGATTTCTTGCTCAAATCAATATTGGAGAACTCAAAGCACCCTTGGATCATCCTTCAATTACGGACTTCGTGAATAACCTGGATCAGATCAATGAACTTGCGGAAAATAGTCCCGGCTTTGTCTGGAGGCTCAAGGATGATCAAAACAATGCCACATCGTTCAATCCATATGGCAATGGAAAGTATATTGTCAATATGTCCATTTGGAGAGATCTGGAATCATTAAAAAAATTCGTTTACCGATCTGAGCATATGGAATTTTTAAAAAGAAGAAAGGAGTGGTTTCTACTTATGGACCAACCTCATATGGCTCTGTGGTGGACACGGGAAGATGACTTTCCGGATGAACATGAAGGGAAAAGGCGGTTGGATCACCTTTGGAAACATGGACCCACGGAATTTGCCTTCGATTATCGTACAATTAACCTATTCAAATAATCGATGACTGAATATCTACGTGTTCAACTCACACTCTTTGCGTTCCTCATTCCAATGTTAACGGCGAATGCCCAAAGCAATAACTCATGGATGAAGGATTACGATTTTGTGTTTTTGGATTCGGTACTGCAACACGCTCTGTATGATGCGCGCTATGCCGGACCCAATAATTTTATCGGAAGCCCCATTAAGGGGTATCACTCTGATCGCCTTGTTATGACCCGCCAGGCGGCATTGGCACTTAGAAAGGCAGAACAAATCCTCTATAAAAAGGGATTGGGCCTGAAAATATTTGATACATACAGACCCCAACGTGCCGTTAATCATTTCATGAAATGGGCAAAGGACCCAACTGATACGGTAAACAGGCATTCGTATTACCCGGAGCACGATAAATCGAAACTATTTGACCTGGGATATATTTCTTCCAGGTCTGGGCATACAAGAGGAAGTACAATCGATCTTACACTGTATTCGCTGGATACCGGATTGGAGGTAGATATGGGAGGTCCATATGACTACTTTGGTGAACGATCTCATCATGCTTATGATGACATTACAAAAGAACAAGCCAGAAACCGGTTGATCATAAAGGAGGTTATGCTCGCAGCTGGATTCAAGGCCTATTCAAAAGAATGGTGGCATTATACCTTACTCAATGAACCATATGAAGAAATCTATTTTGATTACATAGTGAAAAAGAAATGACTTCATATCCGGATAAAATAAAAAGAGTGGGATCATTCTTTACAATCTTTATTGGATTTCTGTTTTTTATACTCAATATTTCAATTTCAAAAGTCTGGGCACAAAACCTTCCCGCAATCAGCGAAATTTCATACGGTCTTATTGATGGTGAGTTGATACCTATGTCAAAAAGAACTTTTAAACATCTGTCAGAACAGATATTGCTCGAGACGATAGAATTTCAAAATACCGTCGAATCGAAAAATCCGCAATGGGAGCCATTTCGAAAGAGAACTAATTTCTTTGATGATACAGGACGAAGGATTGGAGGAAAATCGATCTTTTACTTCAGGGGAGAGAACAGTGGCAAGATCTCTTACATTTCGGAGAATAGACAGACATATAATGAACTCGATCTGCGAGTTCGTGATTTTTGGTCAGCAACATCCTATGACGAATCCGGGACAGTCATCTCATTTGAAGCAGGAAGAGTTGAGATAATCTATGATGAAAATCAGTGTGAGGTGGAGTTTATAGACGAAAGAAATACAGACATTAACCTGGCAGAAGAAAATTGGAAGATTGTCTATCATACTTTCCGTAACATGGACCGAAATTGCGAAATCATCAGCGAGGAAAGTTATGTCGATGGAGTTCTGAATTCCACATATGTCGCGGAACGAAACAATCTTGGACTCCTGACCTATGAAGAGAATCAGTATGGCCTGGCAGATACATTCGGAGTGTATCGACAGATAAGACGGATGGAATATAACAGCAGGGGTCAATTGATATATTCTGATCAACTCATTGAAGATCCCGGAATTACCTACAGATTTGAGACATTCTATTCCTATAACAGAATCGGTCTGGAAGACACGATCAAACGCATTTTTACACACGATTTCACCGTCGAGAAAACGATGGAAATATTGGAATATGACAGGTCACGCAATTTGATAAAAAGTATAGGATACGAATATGACACCCTGGGGAATCGCTACTTGAGCTTCACATTGGATCGATCTTTTAACGAGGACAATCAATTGATTTATTCCAGGACCGAAAGCTGTTCAATAGACGGCAAGTGCAGGATCCATGAAAGCACGACTACCTACAGGGACGACGGTCAGGTCGAAAATCGACTTACACATTCAGTTCAAACCGAAGATGATGTAATCACGAGTGAATGGACAAGTAATGATGTGTTCATTTATAATTGTGCAGGACAAATAGTTGAAGAAATTTACGACAACGGAAATGATATAACCTCTAAACGAGAATTCTACTATCCACTTTCACCTGACTGTGAAGGACAACCGGAAGAAAGTAGTATTAACATCATCCCGAATCCAGCTCAGAACAATATTTCCCTGATATCAAGATTTTTGAACGGCAAGGAAACTGAGGTTAGCATCTATACGACCAATGGGGAAAGGGTCTTTTCCACGCCCACTGATAATGAATTCTATTTTAATGCCTTAGACTTGAATTTGCCAACAGGTAGTTACATCCTGCAGTTGTTCCGCGGAGAACTCAATACTTCTGAACGACTCATCATAGTCAACGAATAGAAGATTTCATAACTCTTCTATTTTGAGCAATACATTTTGTGCCTTTTGAAGGATTTCTTCCCGATTTTCAGAAGACATCTTGTCCCATACTTTGTACATCATTGTCATCCTGGGATTCTTGTTAAGTAAGGGACGATGACGGTTCAAAAAATTCCAGTACATACTATTGAATGGACATGCCTTGTCCCCTGTCTTATCTTTATGATTGTAATGACATTGCATACAATAATCACTCATCTTATTGATATAAGAAGCACTGGAAACATAAGGTTTTGTTCCTACAATACCTCCATCGGCAAATTGACTCATACCCCGTGTGTTGGTAATTTCTACCCATTGAAAGGCATCAATGTATATGCCTAAATACCATTGATCCACCTCATCAGGATCAACTCCTGCGAGCAGAGCAAAATTACCGGTCACCATCAGACGCTGAATATGATGGGCATATCCATATTCCAGAGATTGACCGATTGCCTTGCTCATACAATTCATTTTGGTATCGCCAGTCCAGTACCATTCGGGCAGTGGATTGCGATGACGTAAGAAATTCAAAGATTCGTATCCAGGCATGTGAGCCCAATAGATTCCTCGCATGTACTCACGCCAACCCAGGATTTGTCTGATGAATCCTTCGACTTGTGCCAAGCTTACCTGTTGCTGATGTTCAAACCAGTATTCTTCTGCCCTTTTTATGATCTCCAGGGGGTGGATCATCTTTACATTCAGGGCAAATGATATCCGACTGTGAAACAGGCTCCAATGACTGATTGACATTGCATCCTGGAATCTACCGAATTGTGCGAACAAGTGGTTCAGGAAATATTCGAATACATCTAAAGCTTCTTTCCTGTTGCCAGGCCAAATGAATTGCGTCGCATCTACAGAACCAATGGAATCGATTTCACATCGATTGATCTCATTATAGAGATCGACAACGTTGTGTGAATATTTATAGGGTACTGGGACAACATGCCCTCGAGGTAATCTTTTTCTGTTGTCATGGTCGTAGTTCCACTTCCCTCCAATTGGGAGGTCTCCTTCCATCAACACACCGAATTTCTTCCTCATCTTTCGATAAAACGACTCCATTAAAAAAGTCTTCTTATCTCTAAATGTCTCTTTAAGATCAATCCTGGATGTAAGAAAGTGCTCAGAACTAACCATTTCGACTTGTACAGGAAGGTGAGCAAATCGACTTTTAAATAATTCATCCAATCGATATTCGTCAGGCTCCTGATATTCCAGGAATTGAACACCGAAATCATGAATCAGTGATTTTAAGTTTTCATAAAATGAGTGTTGATTGTCAGGATCGGAAATTTTGAAGTACCGGACTTCATGACCCATTTCATTCAATTCATCGAAAAACATTCGCATTCCCCGAAATATTCCAATGATTTTTTGAATGTGGTGTGCGACATAGGTAGCTTCGGGACGGATCTCCATAAGCACGTAAAGGACGTCTGTGTCTGTGGATTGAAACCAGCTGTGCAGTGGGTTTAATTGATCCCCCAGGATCATGCGGATTTTGTTATATCTCTTTTTCATATGGATTGACGATAACCATATACATAAATATATTCATTCGGTCCTTTTTTTCGGAGCCAGTTCCACAAGATCATATTCCCCGGATAATGTTCCTGTCCGTCAAAGCACCATGAAATCGAGAAGGTCATCTTTGGCCACCTCCTTCCTCTTGAATTTGATCAACGATTGTTGAAACAAAGAAGGAAGCTTGTGGTACCATTGTGATAATATTTCGAGTCTTTGCCGGATTCCATTTTCTGTTTTTTTACTATGAAGAACTGATTGATTTTTGTCCGGGAAATGGAAGCAAAGTTCCGGGTGTGATTCGTAGACCCGATTTTCCCCGGGGAAAATCTGATCAATAATTGATCTGCAATCCTGATGCGATTGCAAATATTCCAGGATTGAACCGAAATTCCACGCCCCGATTCCCGGCGATTGATCTGATTGGCCCCGGTATAGTTTTGAGTATATACTGCTTTCCTGCAAGACACCTCAAATATCCACTTGAGGAAGATCAACAGTGCCTGAAACCAAACACCACCCATAGGGGCATCCATCAATTCCGGTCATTGATGAGAAGATTTAACAGAACGGCGATAACGTTGACAGCAATATTTCACCTCATGCCAATTCCTTTGCCATTTTTTACGCCAAAAAAAGGATCGGTTACAAACAGGGCGAATTTTTGATGGCAGGAATGGCTTTCTATGCTTCACACAAGCCAAACATCTGAATCATAAAAAAGATTAGTCCTCTTCTTCTTCTTGATTCTTGGCAATGAAATAATATATGATCAAGCCCACACCTCCCGAACCAAGCAACATGGGCAAGGTAAATAGCGGCCCATCGCTGTCGCGACTTATATCGAGATTAATACCGACTGCGGCACCTACTCCCAGGCACAACAGGAGCAATCCCCATTTTAATGCACCCATATGCTGGGTATCAGTTCCTCCCTTAAATAATCCGGCATCTCTTCCTGATTCTATTAATGACATTCTCTCCTTATGTCTTGTCGTCAGGTACAAATAGATTACGAAGGCTACAAGAATGAAAAAACCGATAAAAACTAATATTTCCTGTCCCATTTTGTTTTTTTATAATGAAGATTTTGTCGATTAGACGAATCAGTCCAAGAAGTGGTTACAGAAATTATTGAAACATTAAGTGGTGTAACCACAAATGCACAGAGATCGTCTTATAAATGGTTTTCATGTATCATGAAGAAGACATAATCAGGCAACTTAAAAATGGTCATTCGAAGGCACTGAATGCGATAATGACGGCTTATAAGGACTATGTTTATTCAATACTGGTATCTATGATTTCCCATGAAGAGGCTGAAGAAGCCTGTCAAGACACCTTCGTGAAAGTATTTCGAAGGATCAATACATATAGTGAAAAATCAAAGTTTTCCACCTGGCTATACACAATAGCATACAGAACAGGTCTGGACTATTTAAAAAAGAAAAACATCAAAACGAATATTATTGAAGAGCAGGCTGACCGCAACTTTTTGATCGATCAGCAATTGACACAAAATGATCTTGTAATTTTAATTGAACGATTTATTCAATTTTTAAATCCTCGAGATGCAGGATTGCTCAGACTATATTATTTGAATGAATATAGCATTGAAGAGGTTTCAGAAATAACAGGAATGAGTCCTTCTAATGTAAAGGTGAAATTATTCAGAATTAGAAAATCATTGAGAGATAGATTTGCTCATGTTAAGTTGACCAATTATTTAAATTAATTGCATGGAAATGAACGATGGATTAGATCATCTTATTTGGAAATATTTGGAGGGCCATTGCACCGATGCCGAATATGCCAAAGTGGAACTCAAAAAACTTCAGGATGATTCGTTTTCGGAATTGTTGGAGAGAAGCAAGGTCATTCATAAAACGATCGCTCAAAAATCTCTGACCTCTGCACCTCAGGGAATTGAATCCCGGGTTATCAAAAGAGTTCAGGCGCTTTCTCATGTGTATACTAAAATCATACCCAAATCACACTTGCTGATATTCTCAGCAGCAAGTATTTTATTAATAGTTACTGCTCTATTGTTGAAAATTCCTGTAAGTAGTCAATACGAGTATCTAGTCGATAACTACATTACTGACATTCTGCCAAATTTGCAAATGACCCTGCCAGGTCCCTTGTCGTCATACATGTATGTATTCTGTATTCTTATCTCGATCACGATTCTCTACTTAATCGACAGACAGATTCAAAGAAGGAGGGTGATTTCTACAAGGGTTCTGCCATAGTGTTTTGTCTTGGTTTTTCTTCATACCCATTGCTTAAGTATTGCTGACAATGTCAGCTATTGCATGGATCCATTTCGGATCGTCATTTAAGCTTTCTACGAGATCCAACCTTTCCCCTCCATCATCGATAAAGTCGCCTTTGTATTCCATTCCGATCTCTATAGTAGTTTCCAGGCAGTCGGCCACAAATGCCGGTGAAAAACAAAGGATGTTCTTTTTTCCATTCTCCAACTGCTCCTTTAAGACTTCATCTGTATAGGGCTGAATCCATTCTTCAGGGCCAAATCTGGATTGAAAACAAACAGTGTATTGATCTTGTGAAATTTTCAGCTCCCGTGCGATCGCATGGGCCGTAGCAAAACACTGCGCTGAGTAGCAAAATTGATTTTCCTTTTGAATGGACTGACAGCACTGAGTGTTACACTCACAATAGTCATTGTCTTTTTTCAAATATCTCTTGGGAACACCGTGAAAAGAAAATATAAAATGATCATACTCTTTATAGGCCAGTCTTCTGGCATGGTCCGCAAATGTTTGAATGACTTCGGGATGTTCATAATAGGAATTCACAAATTTTAATTCCGGAATGTATTCCAAAGTCTTTAAAACGTTCATGACTTCTTCGAAAACGCTTCCGGTCGTAGTGGACGAGTATTGTGGAAACAATGGAAAGACTATGATCTCAGAAACATTTTCCGATATCATTTTTTGTATTGCACTTTTGATCGAGGGCTTGCGGTACCTCATCGCCAATTCGACAAAATAATTTTCACCCAACACTTCCTGAACACCCGTTGCCACTTTTTGGCCATATACCTTTAGAGGAGATCCTTCTTTTGTCCAAAGTTCTCGATACAGCTTGGCTACCTTTCCTGACCTGATCGGGACCACAATGCCTTTGAAAAGTATATTCCTGAATAGCCAGGGGAGATCAATCACTCTTCTGTCCGTCAGAAACTGATTCAGGTAAGTTCGAAGTCCATTCCAGGTGGGTGAATCCGGTGTCCCAAGATTGACGAGTAAGACTCCTTTTCTTTTCATTTGGCCAAATCTACGTGATGTACAACGATTTCGTGAGCAGGTGGTTCGAACATTCCAAAAAAAGGATTGAGAAATAATACCTTTGCGGCTGAAAAATTCAAATAATGGACCAACCCTTGATATTGGTTACCAACGATGACGGAATGTTTGCTCCGGGAATTAAAGCATTGGTGGAAGTTGCTTCTAAATTTGGAGAAGTAGTCGTCATTGCTCCCGATTCACCCCAATCCGGTCAAGGTCATGCGATCACTATTACCAAGCCTCTGCGTCTGAACAAAGTGGATGCATTCCCAGGTGTTTTAGCATACGAATGTTCGGGTACACCGGTTGATTGTGTGAAATTGGCAAAGAGCGTTATTCTGAACGGCCGCAAAATAGACCTGTGTGTTTCGGGTATTAATCATGGTTCGAATGCATCTATTAACATTATTTACAGCGGTACGATGTCAGCGGCAATGGAGGCCAGCGTGGAAGGCATTCCATCGATTGGGTTCTCTTATCTGGACTATTCGTTTGAAGCAGAGTTCGACGCTTCAAAATACTATGCCGAAGTGATCATTCAATTTACCCTGCAAAATGGCTTCGGGGATGCCAAACTACTCAATGTCAATATTCCGAAATTACCATTGAATGAAATAAAAGGGATTAAGGTCTGTCACCAGGCAGAGGGCAACTGGACCGAGGAGTTTATTGAATCCAAAGACCCCCGTGGAGAGTCATACTATTGGATGACGGGAGAATTTTTCCTGGAATCTCAAGATGAGGATTCCGATATATGGGCTCTGCGCAACGGCTACGTTTCCATTGTTCCTTCAATGCATGATCTGACTCATTACAGCGCCCTGGGCAGTTTGAAACCTTTAGAGAACGTTTCACATGAATTTGCGACAAAGGAATAGCCTCATTCTCGGCTTGGGAATTGGTTTACTCTTTCCTTTATTTGGATTTTCCCTTGTTTATGGCATCTTCGATTTAATGGTATCCTCCGGGCTTATGGATCCTGCTGACATGGGTATCAAAGGCAAGCGAATGAGAACGATCATTCTGATCGGTATTTGTTCTAATATATACTGGATCCGATCGTTCAATCAGCCCCATACCGCACAAACGCTGAGAGGTGTTGTCATCGGCACGATGCTACTTTCTCTGGCTTGGTTTCTTTACTATTATAGTGATCTTTATGCAAGTTAATCGTCCCTTGCATACTACTTGAATGGCCCGTTATTTTATCATCACAGGTGAATCATCGGGAGACCGCTTAGGTGCATTTCTAGGGCGGGCATTGTTGTCGCAAGGACACCAGGTACAGGCATGGGGAGGAGAACAAATGAAAAAGGCAGGCATTCCCCTGGTGCAAGATCATGTCGATTTCATGGTAATGGGTTGGACGGATGTAGTTGTAAAGATTCCTCTATTTGTACAACTCTTCAATAAGTGCAAAGCCGATCTGAAAAGGTTTCAACCTGACATTTTGATCCTGATTGATTTTGGTGGATTTAATCTGCGCATAGCGCGATGGGCAAAAAACCTGCAAACGAGGATCATTTATTACAGCCCTCCCAAGGTATGGGCATCACGTACTCATAGAATTGAGAAGATCAAACAATTTTGCGACCAGATCATTGTTTTATTTCCCTTTGAGCATGATTATTACAACGAGCAGGGTTTGGAGGCGGAGTACTACGGCCATCCGTTTGCTTCTGAGGTGATTCAATTTCGGCCCACTCCCGGATTCAGAATGACCCAGGCCCTCAATGAAAAGCAAGTACTGTCCATCCTGCCCGGGAGCCGTACTTCTGAGATAAAATATTGTCTTCCTGTCTACCTCAGGGCTGTGCGGGATCTATCTGATTACCAGATCTGTATCAGCAGTGTTGGGGGGCAAAAAGAACTGATCTCAAAGATCTGCGTTCGGGAGTCTGTTGATGCCAGGATCATCGAGAACAGATTTTATGATCTGCTGTCAATTACCGATTTGGCCCTTGTCACGTCCGGCACGGCAAGCTTTGAAGCTGCACTATTCAAGGTGTCACAAATCGTGGGGTACAAGACATCAGGTCTTAATTATTTCATTGGCAAATCCTTGATCAAGACCGACTTTATTGCACTACCCAATCTTATTTGCAATAAAGAAGTAGTTCCGGAACTCATCCAGAATCACCTGAATCCATTCAATATTCAAAAGAATATAATTCGTATTTGTCAACCAATTGCCAAATCAGAAATGGAGAAGAGCTATTCAAGCATAATATTTGAGACGTTTAAAGAGAACTGTCTATTTAATACGATTACTGCAATAAGTGATTAATGCAGACAGTTATAAACCAAATTTGCTGCCTTGAAAGCTGTTTTGATCATCTTTTCGATCATGTTTTCGATCAATGGCGAAAACGTGAAGGAGGTATTCCAGGAGGTGCCCGTATTTCATCTCAATTTCTATCTGATGGGCATGGAAGAGATTGATAATTCCATTACCATCCAGATTGGTGAGAATATCGAATACTTAAATCAGGAGTTTGAGGGACAAGTGATATTCGAGCTGAACCATCTCGTAATGGATCCAAATCACGCCTATATTCCGGATCTTCACCGGGATCATCTTTCTCAGGACAGGGATCACATAGATGACCTGATTTTACCTGTAGAACAGGCAGGAAGCATCAACGTCTATTTATTTGACACATATACGATCGATGAAAAGTTAGGAGCAATGATGGGTTTTACACCTGTATTGAGTGCTTACTATAAAGGATATGAACACTCTGCTCCCCGATTTGACAGGTTGTTCATTTCCTACCCGGGACTCATCAGTAAAACAACCCTCGTGCATGAAATGGGTCATTTTCTGGGACTGAGTCATCCATGGGAACTCGATCCGATCAACCTGGATCTTATGGGTTTCAACTCGCCTAAGGCCACTACCAATCATATGACCTATCATCCTCTTGTTGATAATTTTAGTAAGGAACAATTGGAACGAATGCGTCACTTCGCACTGAATTTCAGAAGTTACCTGTTATCACGAGTCGAACTGCGCCCAATCCCTGCTTTGGCGGAATTCAATCGGAGCACAGCGAACAAATGAGTTCGTTGGTCTAAATAAATTCAGTCCGTCCACCTATCATTTTAAATTTCGGTATTACTCTTACTACAAAATATTTATACAGATGATAGACCTGCTCAGATCATTCGCAGACCCATCAGTGATATGGGTTCTTATTCCCCTGGTAGCCATCATTGGATCGTTCGTACATAAGGGTCTGAAACTACACTACGAACACAAAGAGAGAATGGCCAGGATCGAATATGGCGAATACGTCGAACAAGAACCTGGAGATTAATCCGGTCAACGATTTCTTCCCAGGCGTTCATGGCTGGATACCCATTCATCTGTCATTACAGCGGCGCTTAAAGACAAATCGCCTGCAAGCACGACAGCAGCCATGACCTCTGCCAATTTGTTCACTTTGCCGGCACCATAACATCCGATCATTTCAAGACATTCACGTTGTGTTGGCAATCCGGTACCGCCTCCATAAGATGCAACAATAAGGGAAGGAATTGTCACTGAAAAATAATAGTCTCCCGGGGCTGTTTCTTCGGCATGAACAATGGCAGCCGAAGATTCTGCAATATTGGCCACATCTTGTCCTGTTGCAATGAACATTGCGGTCAATCCATTGGCAGCATGTGCACCATTGTTGACTGAACCTCCCATAATGGCGCCGACATTCGATACCTTTCTCTGGTAATGTAAGGTGTGTGCGTCAGTACGAAATGACGTCCTGATCATTTCATTGGGGATCGTTATTTCAGCCACCACTCTTTTACCTCTTGTATTGATATAATTTATGTAGGAATGTTTCTTGTCCGTGTCCAGATTACCTGCAAGGGAAAACCATTCGAGGCCCTGCCCTTGTTGATCAAGGATCCATTGGCATGCTTCCCGGGTCGCCCGCGTTACCATATTCTGGCCGGCTGCATCACCGCATTGATAATTAAACCTCAGCCATCGCATTTTACTGGCAGCATATTGTTCGATACTAAGTAATGTTCCGGCCCTTGTAGTAGACTCCGCCAATTCTTTAATTTTTGAAAAATTTTGATCAATCCAATGACCAAAATCTCGGGCCCGGCCGGCATTTTTATATACAAAAACCGGCGCCCGATTCATTTTGTCGTCGATAACATGAACGGTTATTCCACCAGCATTCCGGGTTAACTTCATTCCGCGGTTGTAACTCGCCACCAAGGTGCCTTCGGTAGTGGCCAATGGTATCAGGAAATCTCCCCGTGCATGTTCGCCGATTATTTTAATGGGTCCTGCAATCCCCAATGGGACCTGGGCTACCCCGACAAAGTGTTCGATATTGCCCGAATAGAGAGCCGGATCGCCACTGAATTGTCCTACGTGATCCAGGTTTGCTCCTGAGTTCGTCCGGATGAATCTTCTGCGTTCTTCGGACATCGCTGCCGTATAGTCGTCGACATTTGATCTCGGTATCTTCATAACTCCAAGATAAAATCTTCGCCGTTTCAGATATCAGAAATACTGAATTTTCTCCGGTTAAGACGTCCGTTATATATGATCAGTAAATTCTGATTGCTATCGCTCACATTCGGAGCAAGGTAGACAAGGCAGATCGAGTAGAGTAAAGTAAAACAATCTTTTAGACCTACGGGAACCCGCAAAGGAGTATGTTCTACTTTTACCCTCTCACACCACCGGACGTACGGTTC
>JANQHF010000102.1 GCA_028282725.1 Saprospiraceae bacterium | reverse complement strand
CTATGGGTTTGACCATAAATTGATAAAAATAAACTCAGCATACAGACACCTTCTGAATTTTGGCAAAATAGCCGCTTAAATTACTAGCGAACCATTGATGTACACATTAATAAAAAATATATGCAATTAAATTATATCAGGAAAATACAAAAAAATACGTTTGCCGGTTGATGCCGGGTATCACTAAATTTAAGTATGAATAGAAAGCACATGGATTCATGAAAACATGTGCTGAATAACTCTGTCCCATCAACTGATTGAATACATGGGACAACTGCCACGTCGACTCCGGTCATATGAAAAATGATGATCTGGACGAGTTATGAATCAGAAAATCATTGAATCATTAAATCTACCGCCATGCATATCACTTTACGAGAAAGAGAAATACTGATCAAAATCTGCCAGGGATTATCCTGTAAAGAAATTGGTCACATGCTTTACATCTCACAGCATACAGTTGAAACTCATAAAAGAAACATGATCAACAAACTGAAAGCGCGAAATACAGTTCACCTTGCCGTTATGGCCCATCAGAGTGGATTGTTGAGTCATCAATTCACAACAGATTCAAACAACGATTCTCTACAACTCTGAACCTTCGATTATGAAATATTTCATTTTTATCTGCTGTCTTCTTGAAGTATTGAGTTCATAAGCGAACTTGGAGGAAGTGAAGAACAAGTTGTCCTTATCAACAATCGCGGATTAACGTTTAAGATTGGACGATACATTGCCCAATAAGTAATCCTATATACATTTCCTCCCCTCTCTACCGATACCACTCCTTCAGAACTTCCATCGCCTCAGTCCTCTGCGGGGTAAAATAAACCTGAGGACCGAGATCCCAACCCCTGCGCTTGGCCCGTTCCTTCCTCCGTTCAGATCTGGCTTCAAAAAATTCCTCATAGCTTTTATAAGCATGTGTGGTATGAAACCATTTCCATATAAATAGTCCGTCAAACCAGGGCTCATGCCATAGTGCTTCGAACATAGCTTCGTAACAAACCTGTTGCGTGGCATTGGACACATTCACAGAATGATCCAGGTCCTGTGGCCAGGTCCACGGCTCTCTGGCCGAATCCGCAGTATTCTTATAGCCAATCTCGGTAAAGACGATTTTTTTGTCATATTTTTTAGCGATCCGCTCTAACTTTCTTTTATGTTTTTGCCAGGATTTAACAAGGGCCGCCTTAGAAGGATTTTCTGACGAACTCAATGGGAAGTAGCCCTGTACACCTATGTAATCCAAATCATTCCAAAACGCAATTGCCTCGAACTCCTTATACCAGTTGGCTGCATAGGTAACCTCGCCTTTATAAACTTCCCTGATTTTTTGAATGACCTTTCGCCATTTGTCCGGATGTTGTAAGGTAGTCTGATACAATTCGGTACCAATGCAGAGCGACTCGATGTCCTGTTGTTCTGCGAGCCGGGCATAGTGAACGATCCATTGCTCATAGCTTTCAAACCATGCGTCCCACTCTTCCGGGCTATTCATTGCAATATCAGATCTCCACTTGTCCTCGCTTCGCCTCAACCAAATGTGTGGCTTTAGCATAGTCTTGACTCCCGCCTCCTGTGCGTGTTCTGTAGTATGAGCAATACCATGATCGGTTTCTCCCCACCATGCCCGTTTATTGTTCAGAACCACTTCAGGAGAATCATGATCATTCATCCAACCAAACGGTGTCTGGGAAATCCAGTTGGCACCGACGGCCAATACTTGCTCCATGTTATGGGCAGCAATGGAATCTCCAGCAACGAAACAAAGTCCTTTCATTGAAGGGATCCTCGATGTGTCACTCATGTATTCTTGATCTGAATCAAATGACAGAGCTACGAACAAAAGTGCCAGGATAGCAATTGTGAATGATATTATTTTGGCAGCAGACATGGATGAGTCATATAATTCACAAGATAAAACCCGGGAGGTATGATTTCAAAATTCTTAATTCCATTAACTTAATGGTAAAATTTTAAAATGTCGTATCGACGAGAATTTCTCAAATCCCTTGCGGCGCTGACTGCCGGAACCTTGCTGCCCTATGACTCCACCTCACAGTCGGACCGATTGGGAAAGCTCTTGCCACTGAGAAAATTGGGGAAAACGGGAGAGCAAGTGACCATGTTAGGCATCGGTGGAGCTCATGTCGGTCGGTCCACTGAGCGCACAGCCCAAAGCATCATCGAAAAAGCACTTGAGTGCGGAATACGCTTTTTTGACAATGCAGAATCCTACAATGGAGGCAGAGCCGAGCGCTACTATGGCAAATTCCTCAGCCCTAAGTATAGGGATGTTGCCTACATCATGACAAAGACCACGGCTCGTAGTGCGAGAGCCGCCCAAAGTCATCTTGAACAATCATTGCGCTATCTCAATACGGATTACATTGACCTGTATCAAATACATGCAATCACCAATCCGGGAGATGTGGACAGAAGAATCGAAAACAAAGTCCTGGACGTCGTGCTCAAAGCTCAACAAGACGGAAAAGTCAGGCATGTGGGATTTACCGGGCATTCAAGTTACAAGGCACATTTGCGCATGCTGGAAAAGACGGACCAATTGCAGACATGTCAAATGCCTATGAATTTATACGATCCTAATTATAAAAGCTTTATACGCAATGTATTGCCTAAGTTGATTGATGGCAATTTGGGTATCATCGCCATGAAGACAT
The DNA here is from genome assembly GCA_028282725.1 of Saprospiraceae bacterium. Taxonomy (GTDB): domain Bacteria; phylum Bacteroidota; class Bacteroidia; order Chitinophagales; family Saprospiraceae; genus JAJRXG01. The sequence continues at coordinate 34,766 of JANQHF010000102.1, read as the reverse complement.
TGGCCAATGGTGGTTTTTTTGGTGGCACCACCCATTTCAATCATGGGCCTAACCCAAAGATCGTACCTGAATATTCGTCCATTGAAAAGGCATTGCATTTTGTCTGGTCATTGCCAGTGAGTACTATCGTTACCGGTGCAGAATCAGCAGAAATGGTCCAGGAGAAGGTGGAAATTGCTCTCGCCTTCAATGGTATGAAAGAAGAAGAACGCCAGGAACTGATCGACACCGTGGCACACTTTGATGGAAATAAAGTGGAATACTATAAGACCTGACATCGAATGTTTATCGCTCTCAGAGGATTCGCGAGCAGCGAAACCTCCACAACCGCGAGTTATCCCGGCATCAACTCCACCTTCTTTCCAACAATGGAAAGATTATCGTTGATGAACTCCTCATTCCATAGATTAGAGATCACCGCAGATATATTGGGATTTTGCAAGGCCCATAAGTAAGCCTTCATCGGTGCTTTCATTTCTCCAGGTATGATCCGGTGGATTTTTTCTATTCTCCAATTTGGAATGGGTTTGATGGCCTCGTGATGAGTGGCAACAGCCATTGCTACCTTCATAGCAATGATACCAACACCCTGAAGTGCAGCATTCCGGATGGCCTCATCGAGGTATCCTCCATTGATGACATTGTAAGCACACATCACCACATCATATTTTTCAGAGTCAGTCGCCGAACGCAATACTCCTGCCGGATCATTGTGTGTGGACGCTCCCAGAAACCTCACTTTCCCCTGTTGCTTTAATCGGTCAAACGATTCGAATATTTCCGGTATTTCTACCTCTTCAGCACTATTCGCTCCATGCGGACTCATAAGGATATCAAAGTGATCGGTCTTTGCCCGTTTGAGGCTGCCTTCTACTGACTTCATCATGAATTCTCCATATTCCCTACTCCCGTCCACCTTATGTGCATAATCAGGAGCCATGGCATTGGATACAAAACATGCATCCATTGATCTGTCCTGTCCGGGCCAATACAGTAAAAAATATCCGGGTTTGTCCACCATTCTTTCAGCCCTGATTTCCGCAGCTCTTGCCATTATCTTATTCTGCTTTTCGGACGGCAAGCCTTTAAATATGTCCCGGTACATGTTGTCCCGTACACTCTGAATGCCACTTACCTTGGTAGTCATAAATACCTTCAATCTTTTTGAAGAGCTGTCGATCACCTTACTGTAGGCCACTTCGCAGTCTCCATTCCCATAGGCAGGAGCCATATCCAGGTAATTGACCCCTCTTTCAATGGCCATTTCGACCTGCTTGTAGTTATCCGAGCGCACCGGATCACCCCCGTTGACAACTTCTGAGATCATCATCCCGGTCCGCCCGAGTTGACGATAGGCCATACCCTCTTGCTGATTTCGCCAGTCCTTGATAACTTCTTCAGGTCTATATTCTGATCGATGACTTTCTCTCACCGAAGGAAGAGCTGTAGAAATATTGCTTAGGCCAATACCCGCCGCCGAAGCCGACGTAGCTGCAATAAAATTTCTTCTGGATAATGGAGACCTGGACTTTTTATTCTTTTCTTTCATGATAGGACAATTTGAAATTCCAATTTTTATTGATGCAATTGATTGAGTACTTCACGGTATAGTTCTTCCTGCAAATCCGTGAAATTCAGTTTGTGTTTTTTTCTAACTTCCGATATGGACTCAAATTCTATCTTATGTCTTTTTTTCCCGGAAGGAGTTGTCACTTCTTTTACAGTTACCGGACCATATTTGGTTTCTACAGTCAACATTTTTCGCAGTAAAGTTTTACGCCTGACCGGGTAATACCGGACTCCGATCGAGGTCGTATTCTCGAGAATGAAGTCAGCAACCTTGTCGAGGTTTTGATCAATGGTCAGGACGGACAGCTTTAATCCCGGCCTTCCTTTTTTCATTTGCGTCGATTCTATAACAAAATCCACGGCCCCCTGACCAAACAAATTTTCCTGGAAATCCGCTCCTAAGATTTCAGGTGAAGCATCATCAATATTACATTCTATCATAAACATTTTATGTTCACCATTTTTTTGATCATTGGCTACTTCTGAGATCTCTACTGTAGAAAGTCGGATTACATTGGCATTCCTGAAGTCTTTTTGACCTGGCCCATATGCCGACTTGACGGTTTGAAAATACGGGATGCGAAATTCGGGATTCAAGTACTTTATGATTGCCGCCCCCGTTGGTGTCAATTTTTCACCTTCTTCCCTGCCTTTATAATTGGGCATACCTTTCAAAATGTCCTGAGTAGCTGGTGCGGGTACCGGTAAAACGCCATGTTGTGTCTTTACCATTCCAAATCCGGTACAGATAGGATCACAATAGGATCTCTCAATATCCAGCTTATCCAGTAAAACCGCACATCCCACAATATCCAGGATAGAGTCCACTCCGCTCAACTCATGAAAGTGGATTTGATCAATCGGGATGTGGTGAATTTTTGATTCCGACCTGCCCACAATCTGGAAGATCTCCCTTGCAATCTTTTTGGCGCCGTCTGTGATTTCTCCCTTATCGATGATATCATGGATCTCCTGCAATCCTCGCTGATGTTCATGATGATGGGTATGGCTGTGGTGGTGACCGTGTTCATGATGGTGGTGATGATGGATCCCAAAAATGTGAGCAAGCTTATGTCTCGCAATTTTGATATAATCCGATAGATGCCTGTGCTCATGATGATCATGAGTATGTGCATGGCCATGATCGTGGTGATGGTGATGATGATCCGCTTCGGGATTTAAGTCAATTATTTTCACATGTTTACATACAATGCCATTCTTATTAACCTGGTGTATTTCCACTTTGCCGTCCTTCAGATTCAAGAGTTCAGGTAGATTTTCAATCAGATCATAAGATTCGGTCAAAGAACATAGTGCGGAGAGAAACATATCGCCTGATGCTCCTGAGAATGGTTCGATGTATAAATTTCTGCTCATCTCCCTATCATATTCAGAATTCGTATAGCTGCTATGGCTGCTCCATAGCCGTTATCAATATTGACTACCGTAATCCCGTTGGCGCAACTCGAGAGCATCGTGGATAAAGCTGCCTGGCCATTTTTTGAAACTCCGTAGCCTACACTGGTTGGAACGGCAATCACGGGCTGCGGCAAAAGGCCTCCCACCACCGTGGGTAATGCACCTTCAAAGCCGGCCACTACAATTAAAACATCATATTGACGGATTTTTTCGACTCTCGTAAGGAGTCTATGGATACCGGAGACACCGATATCCATTATCCTCTCAGATGGAACGCCCAGGAAGGAAAGCGTATAGTATACCTCATTTACAATGAAGGCATCCGAAGTGCCTCCGGAAAGAATAGCGACTTTTGCATTTGTATCATCATTTTCGGTTTTTCGAAGGATGAATACCTCAGATACGGGGTCGTAAAAGGAGTGTTGGTATTCTTCCGAAAGTATGTCGGCCTTTTGGCTTTGTAGTTTTGTAATCAATGTATTTTCTCCTTTGTCGGTATAATATTCCAGGATGTTCCTTACGTAGTCCAATGGTTTGGATCGACCGTATACGATTTCCGGAAATCCAATCCGTTGATGGCGTTCTTCGTCAATATTGAATGTCTTCATCAAATCAAATATTGAGCGCCCTGTTTAATTTGCCGGAAACCAAACCTTCTTCATCGACAATGATTTCATCAAATCCCAATTCCAGTATCTTCTTGGAAATTTCTTCTATGCGCACATTCAATTCAGATATCTGGTAACCGGGTACTTCAATTTTAGCAAGCTTACCAAAATGTCTGACCCGGACATCGCCAAAACCAAACCGGTTCAGGATCGCCTCGGCTTTCTCAATTTGGGATAACTTCTCTAACGTGATGCGATCACCATAAGGAACACGTGAACTGAGACATGGGCTGGCTGGCTTCTCCCAATTCGGTAATCCAAAATGCCTGGCAAGCTCCCGGACTGTTTGTTTATCGATGGAACATTCAACCAGAGGTGAATGGATTTGATTTTCAGTCGCTGCAATGAGTCCGGGGCGATAATCGCCAAGGTCGTCGGTATTTGTACCATTTAAGATTTGGTAACCCGGATATTTGGCACTGATTATTTCGAGCGTCTTGTACAAATGACTCTTGCAAAAATAGCATCGGTTTCCAGGGTTGGAGAAGTAGTTTTCATCCAGGAGTTCCCTGGTCTCGACAAGCTCTAATCCTATGTCGTATTGTTCACAAAATTGGATCGCGAATGCATAATCCTTCCTTTTGAGACTTGGAGAGATAGAAATGCATCCAATACCCCTTGAGCCCATGAAATAGTTCGACAAGTACAAAACAAGCGTTGAATCAACTCCACCAGAAAATGCCGTAATGGTTCCTGTTTTCTCAGCGAACCATTCTTTGAGTTTGTTTACATATTCTTCAATCAAAATCGATCCTTTTTTACAAGGTAATGAAGTATTCCGAATACTATAAACTCTGATTATGCAAACAAACCATTTCCTACCGAAAGCAACCAAAATCGACCATCTTGACGTCCAAAAGCCCAAACAACAATTTGTACTATTGAATTTGATGTAAATAAGGTTATTTTTAATTCGGGTGACGACTTTAAGTCGGGTGCCAACTTCAAGTTGGGTGACGCTTGCCGTGCATCCGGATTATCTATCATTCGAAATAGACGACTGATCAAAATTTGATCGTTTCCAACCTATTAATGAGTACGGGAATTTTGATCATTCCCTTTCAGACGTTTATCTGTCCTTTGAATGGAACATTCATTTTTTTCTCACTGATGGTTTTTATTCCGCGGGCGACCGCACCTTAAGGATCTCATTTGTACAAATTGTCCAGTTTAATGAGCATGTCTAACCTGTACAATCGAACCTATTCACCAATTGGGAAACCAATTTATCATTGCCAAATCGAACAAATCAAAAAGAGTACAAAGAATATCCCTATCACTTGAAAATTCAGAGAAAAAGAATCAAAACAGTATTCAGTCAATACTCTGACGATCTCATCTTGAAGAGAAACTATGCCAAGTCATACGCCGGTCTTGAATCAAGAATTAAATCTAAAATAGCAGCTATGATTTTTAAACAATATTGGAATCATCTAAATTTAAAGAAAATCAGCAGAACCAAACATGCTTTGGCTGCTTAACCGATCAACGAGTTAATTATATTCACTTCTACTGACTCTTGAATTTCCTGAAGGCCTCGGTCAACCTTGGCACCACGTCAAAGAGATCGGCACAAACACCATAGTCCGCCACTTTGAAAAAAGGTGCTTCAGGATCTTTATTGATGACGACAATACATTTGGAGCTATTCACCCCGGCCAAATGTTGGATGGCTCCCGAAATCCCAGCTGCAATGTAAAGGTTGGGACGAATAGCAACTCCTGTCTGACCTACGTGTTCATGATGTGGACGCCATCCCGTATCCGCCACAGGACGTGAGCAGGCTGTAGTGGCCCCAATGGTAGTCGCCAATTCCTCAATTATGCCCCAGTTTTCGGGCCCCTTCATACCGCGTCCTGCAGAGACAACCAGTTCTGCCTCGGGCAACGGCACTACGCCATCTACAGTTTTGGTCTCAACCACACTCACCTGGCTGTCTGGCAGTTCAATTGCACTTTCTTCCACAGGACATGGACTGCTCACTTCTTGTGGTGCAATGGCATTGCCCATAAGGGACAATACACGCCTTGGGCCTTCTATTTTGAAAGTTGCAACTGCCTTTCCTGAAAAAACAGGTTTTTTGACAGAAATTCCTGCTTCATTGGTAACAGGCACCGAATTCACCTGACTGAGACTTCCAGCGTCCCATTGAACAGACAACCGACCACAAAGAGATTTGCCCGTCGAAGAATGGTTCACAACAATTGTGTGAGCGGAGTTTTGACTTGCTACAGCACCGAGAGCGTGTGCATATATCCTGCTGTCAAATGGACCTTCATAAGGTACTTTGACAACTTTAGATGCACCATATACACCTAACTGACGGGCATCGTCGGAGTTACCGACAACCACGGCAATACAATTTCCACCAAGACTCTGTGCTGTCAGGTGGCCGTAATGCACTGCTTCAAATGCAGCTTTCTTGAATTTTCCTCCTGTATGTTCTGCTAATACAACTACTGACATAATTTTTACTTTTTTTAAATGACCTTGGCCTCTTCGTGTAGTAATCTGACCAGTTCATCCATATCTTCCGGATCGATCATTTTAATTCCTCCTTTTACCGGGGGTAATTCAAAGCCCACTACACTTGTCTTTGATTCCGAGACTGTAGGATCGACCACTTCGAGTGGTTTTCTTTTAGCCATCATGATACCGCGCATATTTGGAATTCGCTGTTCTGCTAACCCCTTTGCTGCAGAAACCACAAAAGCTCCCTCGATCTTCAATACTTCGACCCCCCCTTCGATATCTCTTGAAATTGTTGCCGAGCTTCCGTCGTGATCCATATGAGAAGCATATGAAACAAAAGGAATATCCAAATGACCTGCAATCATTCCACCCACCTCGGACCCGTTATAGTCAATTGATTCCTTACCACTAAAAATGATGTCATATCCTTTGTCTCTTGTATAGTTGGCAATATTGGCGGCGACGTGCTCCGCACTTAAGGGTTCGGCATTGATCCGCACTGCATCATCCGCTCCAATTGCCAATGCCTTTCGAATGATTACATCATTGGACGCAGGGCCCACATTAACTACAGTAACAGTGCCTCCTGCTTGTTCCTTTAATTCCAGTGCTCTGACCAGAGCATACCATTCATCGTATGGATTCATTATGAATTGGACGCCGTTTTCATCAAACTTGGAATCACCATCTGTGAAAGCAATCTTTGCGGTGGTTTCTGGTGTTTTTGTAATGCAGACCAGTAATTTCATCTACCTCTTGATTTGAATTAATCTGATATTTTTGATCCCGCAAAAGTAAATCTAAATTGGCATATCTGTACAGATGGATAATTGGCGCTTACAACAGTTGACGGGAATGTTAAAGGAGGATCCCAACGATGAGTTTCTCCTGTTTGCCATCGCCCAGGAATACACCAAGCTGGAGCAACTCGAAACAGCTATAGACCATTACAACCAATTAAAAAATATGAATCCTGAATATGTCGGACTTTACTATCATCTGGCCGCTGCATATGCTGAACTTGAATTGGTAAAAGAAGCGGCCAGGACCTATGAAGAGGGCATTCTAATTGCTCAGAAGTTAGGTGACCAGCATGCATTATCTGAATTGATGAATGCCAAGATGAATTTTGAGTTGGAAATGGGCTTTTGAACGAAAATGACACCCGACTTAAAGTCGTCACCCCACTTAAAGTCGTCACCCTTCTTGAATACTGCTTATTTATTCAATTTCGATGACTCCCTCAAATACAAATACAGCAGGTCCGGTCAACCAAATATTCTTGAATCCGGATCCATCACGTTCATATGAGACTGTCAGTTTTCCTCCCCTGGCCTTTACATCGTAACTGCCCGTACTCATCCCATTTCTTGCAGCTGCAACGAGAGCGGCGGCCGTTACACCTGTACCGCAGGCGAGGGTTTCTGCTTCGACACCTCGTTCATAAGTTCGAATTTCCAGTTGATGGTCATTTTCCCGAATGAAATTTACATTAATACCTTGTGAGCTGAATTCTTCGCTATACCGAATTTTTTTAGCCTCCTTTTCAACATCCAGCAATTCAAGATTTTGCTCAAACCGGACGAAATGCGGTGACCCTGTGTCCAGTATAAAATCCCCCCTATCTTCTTTAATGTGCTGTACATCATTCATTTTCAGCGAAACCAGGTCATCTATCAGCAACGTAGCTTCGTGTTGGCCATCCACTGCCTCAAATATGCATTTTTGAGATTGAATGACATTTATTTTTGATGCAAGACTGACAATACATCGTCCTCCATTTCCACACATTGAACTGGGCCTTCCATCGGCATTAAAATAATCCATACTGAAATCTGCACCAGATGAGTTTCCAAGAATGATCAATCCATCAGCCCCAATACCAAATTTTCGATCGCAGATCCTAGAAATGATCCTCTGAGCATCCTTCTTTACAAACACTTGTTCACGTTGATCCAGGATCACAAAATCATTCCCAGCACCCTGGTATTTATAAAAAGGTATCTTCATTGATTCATTTTAAAAATTCGATAATTTCTTATTCTAACTGATTTGTTTCTTTTGCAAAGAAATGTGATTACATTGAAATTTGGAATGACCACACGGCGGATTTGAATTTAATTTTCGTTTTCTCACAAATGAAGCAATGGATAAGCAAGCATTAATATATGTTGCGGGTCATACAGGAATGGTGGGATCTGCAATCGTGCGTAAACTCAAAAATGAGGGTTATGATAACCTATTGATGATATCATCAGAAGATCTTGATTTAAGATCTCAGTCAGAAGTGGATGATTTCATTTATGACTACCGCCCCAAATACGTCTTTCTTGCCGCCGCAAAAGTTGGGGGAATTCATGCCAACAATACACTTAGGGCAGAATTCTATTACGATAACATCATGATCCAGACCAATGTAATCCATTCGGCATTTAGACATGGTGTTACGAAGCTTTTAAACTTAGGATCCTCGTGTGTTTATCCGAAAATGGCAGCACAACCCATTTCGGAAGAAGCTCTTCTGACCGGTGCTCTTGAGGAAACCAACGAATCCTATGCGATCGCAAAGATTGCAGGTATCAAAATGTGCGATGCCTACAGGGACCAGTATGGCTGTAATTTTATCTCTGTCATGCCTACCAATCTTTATGGACCAAATGATAGTTATGATCTTCATCATTGTCATGTTCTTCCTGCGCTGTTTCGCAAATTCATTGAAGCTGCAGCAAAAGATGCTGAATATGTCGAGATATGGGGTAGTGGAAAACCGAGAAGAGAATTTATGCATGTAGATGACATGGCAGATGCCGCATTATTTCTTATGAAGAATTATGATGACGCCGGACATATCAATGTTGGTACGGGAAAAGACATTTCAATCCTTGAACTGGCCCAACTATTGAAACAAATAACGGGCTTTACAGGAATTTTTAAACACGATCTTACGAAACCGGACGGAATGATGAGAAAAAGGCTGGACGTGAGTCGAATTAATCAATTAGGTTGGAAGGCGTCGATCGGGCTGAAAGAAGGTCTCGTGGATCTGTACAATCAAATTCGGTCCCAATTCAAGGTGTATATCTAAAGAATCATGCTACTTCGTTTATTCATTATTGAGTATTGATTAATACAATTTTTTCAATTGATCAAAGAGTCTTTTATACACATACCTATGGTAAACCTCGACAGGGAATATCTGTTGTTGAAGAACGAGATTGAACCCTCTCTTCAGACAATATTGGAGAGTGGTCGGTATATCCAAGGACCATATATCGAACGGTTTGAATCCGAATGGGCGGCCTACCTGAACTCAAATTTTTTAATTTCCTGTGCCAATGGAACCGATGCTTTACAAATAGCTCTAATGGCTCTTGAACTATCTGCTGGTGATGAGATTATCATGCCTTCTTATGGTTATGTCTCTGCCGCAGAGGTGGCTATCCTTCTGGGTTTTATTCCGGTTTTTGTCGATGTTGGGATGGACTATAATTTGAATATTGAGTTTTTAAATGATGCTATTTCGTCCCGTACAAAATGTATCATTCCCATACATCTTTTTGGCCTGCCTGCAAACATGAGCCGACTACTTGCTTTGGCTGATGAACATGGCATATATGTTGTTGAAGATGCTGCACAGGCTGCAGGAGCGGATGTGCAAATCAATGGAACGATGCACAAAGCGGGTTCCGTAGGAACTATTGGATGTTTTTCCCATTTTCCTACAAAAAACCTGGGGTGTTTCGGAGACGGTGGAAGCCTGTGTACGAACGATGAAAAATTAGCGGCTAAATTGAAAATGCTCACAGCACATGGTCAGAATCGCAAATATTTTCACGATATAATAGGCCTGAATTCACGTTTGGACGCATTACAGGCTGCAATCTTAAGTGCCAAATTACCCTATCTGGACCAGTTCAATCGACAAAGAAGAAACAATGCCCTTCTCTATGCAAAATACTTCGAATCCAACCATAATATTCTTCTCCCGGAGTATAACGAAAATCATATTTACCACCAATTTACGATTCAATGCGATAGACCGTACAGGGACAGGATTAAACTTGCGTTAATGGAAAAGGGTATTGCATCCATGATCTATTATCCCTTGCCGATGAGCCGTCAAAAGGCATTTCAGGGTAAAGCAAGAATTCACAGCGATACAAATGCACAACTGCTTTGTGAACGTTCCCTTTCTCTTCCAATGAACAGCACCCTGACATCAGAAGAAATTGAGTATATATGTACCGTCATTAATACAATTTAATCTGACCCAATGATACATAAATCAGCTGTGATCGATGATGGAGTTCGCATTGGCTCGAATACATTTATCTGGCACTTTTGTCACTTGATGCCTGGTGTGGTTATCGGTGATGGTTGTGTTCTGGGTCAAAATGTATTTGTTGGTAAAGGTGTGCGAATTGGTGATGGGGTGAAAATTCAAAATAATGTCTCAATCTATCAAGGCGTGATCATTGAAGATGATGTGTTTATAGGTCCTTCAGCCGTATTCACTAATGTCCTGACACCCAGGTCATTTATTGACAGAAAAGAATCATTTAAACAGACTCTGATAAAGAAAGGCGCCACGATTGGAGCAAATGCCACGATCATTTGTGGCACCAAGGTCGGCACATATGCAATGATCGGCGCAGGCAGTGTCGTTACAAAGGATATTCCTGATTTTGCCCTTGTTTACGGCAATCCCGCCAGACACCACGGTTTTGTAGGAAAAGATGGAAATAAAACCTCCTCGAGTGAATTCTAAACGATTTGCAATTATGGGTGCAGCCGGCTATATCGCCCCAAGACACTTGAAAGCGATCCATGATTTAGGACATTCTCTTGTGGCAGCTATGGACAAACATGATAGCGTAGGGGTTTTGGACAACTATTTTCCTGAATGCCGGTTTTTTACAGAATTCGAAAGATTTGAAAGATTCCTGGCGAAAGAAAATCGCGTCGGTCAGAATATAGATTATCTTTCAATTTGCACGCCCAATTACCTGCATGATGCTCATTGCAGATTTGGACTCAGAATGGGAATGGATGTAATTTGTGAAAAACCAATTGTACTCACCCCGTGGAATCTCGAAGCGCTTATAGAGGCCGAAAATACTTCGGGAAAACGCATCGCCAATATCCTGCAGCTCAGGTATCACCCTTCGATTCAAGAATTGAAAAAAAAGATTGAAAAGGAGAGTAGAACATATAATGTGAAATTAAACTATGTATCTCCGAGGGGAAACTGGTATCAGCAATCCTGGAAGGGGGATGTATCAAAAAGCGGAGGAATCATTACTAATATTGGTATTCACTTATTCGACGTATTGATTTGGTTGTTTGGAGATCTGACATCTGTGAATAGTATAGAAACATATCAAAAAATGATCAAAGGTTCGATTACTCTGGAAAGTGCGAAAGTGGATTGGTTGTTGAGTACCCGATTCGAGGATCTTCCTGAAGGCAAAAGTTCAGTGCGATCTCTGTTGATTGATGGTGAAGCGGTGGAACTTGATAATCAATTTGACGACTTACATACAATTTGTTATGACCGAATTCTCAATGGTGAAGTTATACCCTGCACTTCTTTAAGGCAATTACTTCAATTGTTATGGACACTTAGGAGAAAAGCCGAGAATAGTACGCACTAGTCCATAACCATTTATATTTGTACTTAATTTAATTTATGCCAAGAATATTTGTTAAAATACCTTACAAATAACCCCATAAGTAATGCGCTCAGACATGTGAGAGCAGTTCTTGATTACGATCAAAAAAGAAGAGCTTTGATTATGATCGTTCTTCTGGTAATCAATGCAATTTTTGATTTTGCCGGATTAGCAACAATTGGGGCACTGATCATTAGCGCTATAGAATCCAATATTTTTGAAGGTGCTGCATACATACCCCTGGAAGGGGAAAGCGAGGCTGCCATTTTCTTCAACCGGGGATTGAGATATTTGTATGATACTTCTGGCGCTACCAACCACATCACTTTTCTTTTTTACTTGTCCATTGCAATTTTTGCAGCCTTCCTCATTAAGAATGCAATCAGTCTCTATATCGGTTATATACAGTCGAGATATGCTTATAATGTTTCGTTGAGATTGAACAAAAAGATGTTCAAATATTACTATGACCAGGGATATCTGTTTATTAAGGACTCTACCTCGGGAAAAAAGGTTTATTCTATCGTGGACGTTCCAATGAGATTTGCCTCTCATTATTTGAATACCTTGTTGCAATTGGGTACAGAAATCGTTGTTCTGCTCATCATTGCCATCGCTCTTCTCTTATGGAATCCGCTGGCTGTAGTCCTCCTGGGAATTACCATCGTGCCGACCTTTCTGTTCATTTATAACTTTTCAAAAAACAAGGCGCGTGAGATAGGGTACCGTAGAAACAAGATATCACCTGTAAATTATAGTCGCGTTTTCGAGGCCATGAATGGATTTGTGGATGTCAAACTCAGCAACATCGAAAATGAAATGCTTGCCAAATATGGTGAAACTCAAAAAATGATCAATCGAGTGGACACCCTATATTACGGTATTTACCAAAAACTGAATCAACGAACCAACGATATTATTTTTGGGTTGGGTATTCTGGTGATTTTTGGATATGCGCACTTTTTCAAAATGGGTACCACCGAGGTACTTTCACTTTTGACACTTTTCGCCGTTGCAGCATATAAATTCCTTCCATCGATCAACAGGATGATGGCTACGTTGCTCACTATGAAAAATTCATCATTTGTTATCGATGAACTAAATAAGATACGAAACACCCAATTATCTGAATTTGAAAGGGTGCAACCGTTGGATTTTAATCACTCCCTGGAGTTGAAAAACGTCTCCTATATTTATCCTGAAGGAGAAAGGAGCATCCTGAATGATTTAAGCCTGAAGATCAATAAGGGTGAGACCATTGGCATTATCGGAACTTCCGGTTCCGGAAAAACCACCTTGCTGAAGGTATTGCTGCGATTATTAAAAGAAAACAAAGGCAGTCTGCTTGTTGACGGTCAGGAAATAAATGAATCCAATAAAGCCGCCTATCAAAAGATGATTGGCTATGTCGAACAGGAAATATTTATCCTGAATGATTCAATTTTGAACAACGTTGCCTTCGGACAAGATACAGCTGATGAACTGAAGGTCTGGCAAAGCCTCGAAGAAGCAAAATTGAAGACTTTTGTAAATAATCAGCCTGAAGTACTTCAATTGACGTTAGGAGAAAATGGTGTCAATTTATCCGGAGGCCAGAAACAAAGAATAGGAATTGCCAGGGCATTATATAAAGATTCCAAGGTGCTCATCTTTGATGAAGCAACAAGCGCACTGGACGGAGAAACGGAAAAGGCAGTAGTTGAAAGCATCAACCACTTGTCCAAACTAGGCAAGACCGTGATCATCGTTGCACACCGAATTACAACACTGGAAAAATGTGATCGCATTTATGAGATTGACGAAGGTAAAATCATCGGAGAACATCAATATGACGAATTGATCAAAGAAAGAATTCTACAACATTAATCAGACCTGCTCCCTTTATAATTCCCATAAGTATTTGCAAAAGGCAAAACCAAAACACTGAGCCTTAAATTTTGGATATATTAACTATTTTTGGCATATGAATGATAAAGCTATTTTGATCACTGGCGGAACCGGCTCGTTGGGAAAAGCATTAACAAGAAGATTGCTTACAGAGTACAAGGACATCAAGAGATTGGTCATATTCTCGAGAGACGAGCAGAAGCAATATCAAATGGCCCACCAATATCCTCATGATAAATATCCATGCATTCGATTTTTTATTGGTGATGTTCGCGATCGAGAACGTCTCGTCAGGGCGATGATGGGCATTGATTATGTGATTCACGCGGCAGCAATGAAACATGTCCCAATCGCTGAGTACAACCCTTCTGAATGTATCAAAACCAATGTCCAGGGAGCTGAAAATGTAATATACGCTTGTCTTCAAACCAGTGTCAAAAGAGTCGTCGCACTCTCCACGGACAAGGCCTGTGCTCCGATCAACCTATATGGAGCGACAAAACTAACTTCTGACAAGCTTTTTGTAGCGGCGAATAACATTCGGGGATCTAACCTGATCATTTTTTCTGTTGTGCGATATGGCAATGTTATGGGCTCCAACGGTTCTGTGATTCCTTTTTTCATAAAGAAAAGAGCAGATGGCTATCTTCCAATTACCAGTAACAGTATGACTCGTTTCAATATCAGCCTGGATGAAGGTGTAGATATGGTATTCCATGCAATGCTGAATGCCTGGGGCGGTGAAATATTTGTTCCGAAAATACCTTCCTACAGGATTACTGAAGTGGCAAGGGCTATTGCTCCCAATGTGGAACATCGCGAAGTTGGTATCCGACCCGGAGAAAAAATCCATGAAGAAATGATCACACCTTCGGACTCTTTTAATACTTATGATCTGGGGAAGTATTATACAATTCTTCCCACTGTGACCAATTGGAAGCTTGAAGATTTCATACAAACATTCAATGCTAAAAAAGTACCGGAAGGCTTTAGCTATAATTCTGGTGAGAATCAAGATTGGGTTTCTGCAGAAGACCTCCGCCCTTTGATCTTGAAACACGTGGACCCCACTTTCAAAATTGAGAATTATTGAAATGAAACCCATTCCATACGGACGACAGTACATTTCAGAGGAAGATATTGCCGCTGTAACTGAAGCACTCAGGCACGATTATCTCACTACCGGGCCTACCGTCGGAGCATTTGAGGAAAAATTTGCGGAATATATCGGATCCGGATACGCCGTGGCTGTATCGAATGGAACAGCTGCCCTCCATTTGTGTGCCCTGGCACTCGGGGTAAACAACGACAGCCATGTCATTACTTCTCCTATCACATTTGCAGCAACTGCGAATTGTGTTAAATACTGCGGAGGTCATATTCACTTTGCTGATATAAATCCAGAGAACGGATTGATTGATATCGACAACGTCCGCCAGCTTCTGGAGACCTGTCCAAAAGGATTCTTCTCCGGTATTATACCTATCAGCCTGGCAGGATTTCCCGTCAATCTTGAACAAATTCGTCAGTTGGCCGATCTATATGACCTATGGATCATTGAAGATGCCTGTCATGCCCCCGGAGGCTGGTTTACCGATAGTGCCGGAATCAGGCAGAATTGCGGAAATGGGGTCTATGCTGATCTATCCATATTTTCTTTTCATCCGGTCAAACATATAGCCAGTGGCGAAGGAGGTATGATCACAACGAATGACTTTGATCTATATGAACGGTTAAAAATTCTAAGAACCCACGGGATCACCAGGGATCCAAAATTCCTTCGGGAAAACCATGGTGGATGGTATTACGAAATGCAATGGTTAGGATATAACTACCGCATACCCGACATTCTTTGTGCACTGGGCATCTCTCAACTATCCAGAGCAGAGACCGGGATGAACAGAAGACATGAAATTGCCCGCAGATATACTGAGGCATTCTCAGATATAGATGCCATTCAAACTCCGGAAATTCCACAAGGGATATTCCATGCCTACCACCTTTATGTGATCAGAGTGGATAATAGAAAAGAATTGTACGATTACTTGCGATCCAAGAAAATTTTTACTCAGGTTCACTACA
Organism: Saprospiraceae bacterium; assembly: GCA_028282725.1. GTDB lineage: Bacteria > Bacteroidota > Bacteroidia > Chitinophagales > Saprospiraceae > JAJRXG01. Next base: position 18,997 of record JANQHF010000102.1, on the reverse strand, counting down.
TCCCAATTCACACCTTGCCATATTACAGGAGCCTGGAAGAGGAGGAAATCTCGCTTCCCAATGCAGAACACTATTATGCACATTGTCTGAGTATTCCCATGTATCCTTCTTTGAGCGACGAGCAGCAAGAATACGTTATCAATACCATCACTCAATTCTTTAGTTAGAGAAATAAAATCATGAATCGATGTTAACAAAACAAGAGAAATTTTGGTCGAGCACTTTCGGTGTTGAATATACAGACAGGAATACTCATTCCTTTGAGGATTGGGATCGGTTTTATATAGAAAATTGGGGAGTCACCAGATTGGAAATGAATGAGCGATCTCTTTCGGGAGTTGACCGAGAAATCAAAATCCTGGAAGTGGGTTGCAATACGGGGATGCAATTACGCGGATTGCAAAAAATGGGATTTAAAAATTTATATGGAATAGAAATTCAAAAGTATGCCGTTGAACAAGCGAAAGATTTTACAAATGAAATCAACATTATTTGTGGCAGTGGATTTGATCTCCCGTTTAAAGATGGGTTTTTTGAAATGACCTGTACCAATGGTGTCCTGATTCATATCTCACCCCAGGATTTGCCTCAAATAATGGATGAGATGTATCGATGCTCAAATCGTTATATCTGGGGCTGGGAGTATTTTGCTGAAGAGGTGACCAACATCAATTACAGGGGAAATGAAGGATTCTTGTGGAAAGCCGATTATGCGTCAATGTTTATGGAACGCTTTCCGGATCTAAAACTTATCTCGAGTATAAAATTCCCATATGTCAAGGATATTGAGATCGGCAATGTGGACCATATGTATTTATTGGAAAAATAGAAATAGAAAATAGAACAGTGTCAGACCAGATTCAAATTAGATTTTGTAAAAACTGTGTTTTCCCGGAGACCAAACCTGATCTTTTCTTCGATGAAGAAGGTATTTGTTCAGCTTGTCAGGCAGCACTGGAAAAGGACGTTGAAACAGATTGGGATGCAAAGGAAAAGGCCTTCGTTTCTATAATCAATGAATACAAAAAGAAAGAAGGCGACATTGGTTACGACTGCCTGATTCCTGTTAGCGGAGGGAAGGACAGTACATATCAGTGCTATATGGCCAAAAAATATGGTTTGAATCCATTAGCCGTCTGTTTCGAGACTACTTATGTGACCGAACTTGGCAGTCACAATATTGATAATATATCAAAGATGGGCATCGACTTGATTCACTTCAAAAAAAATTACGAAGTGTATCGTAAAATGGTCATTAATTCATTCAAAAGAATTGGCGACGAGATGTGGCCAAATCACATCGGAATTTTTACAATTCCAATTATGGTCGCAGTTCAATTTAATATTCCTTTAATCATATGGGGAGAAAATCCTCAGCAGGAATATGGAGGTCCTATGGAAGCAACAAGGATACCTGTTTTGACCCGACAATGGCTAGAGGAATTCGGTGGTTTGCTAGGAAACAGAATTCAGGACATGATCGGAGTGGAAGGTATTACCGCAAAGGAATTGACCCCTTATTTTTATCCTTCAGACGAAGACATAAAACGGGTCGGGATAAGAGGTATATTTCTTGGGCACTACTTTTTTTGGGATGCGCGAAAACAATTGGAAATTATAAAAAACGAAACTGGTTTTAGGGTTAAGGAAGATGGTCCCATTGAAGGTACTTATACAAATTATGAGAATCTAGACGAAAAGTTAGTCGGCCTCCATGATTATTTGAAATTTGTAAAATATGGATTTGGCCGGGCTACCGATCATGCATGTATTGATATTAGAAATAAGAGAATCACCAGGGAGGAAGGAAAGCAATTAGTGGATAAATATGATGGCAAGTATCCACATTTTGCTATCAAGTCATTTATAGAATACAGTGGAATGACCAAAGAAGAAATTGATGAAATCATAGATTCATTTACCAATCCTGTTTTGTTTGCCCATGATGAGGATGGACGATTTTTGCGGGATGAAGGTGGAAACCTGATCAAAAATTATAGTATCAACTGATGGTAGCGATCATTGATTACGGGATGGGTAATGTTGCTTCAATAAAAAAAGCACTTAAAAAATTAAATTATGATTGTGTCATAACTCATCAAGAGGATGAGATTCAAAATGCACACTATATAATAATACCAGGAGTTGGCTCTTTTGCGGTGGCAATGCAAAATATAAGATCAAGGGGGTTATTTGATATTTTGATTAATGAAGTAATGATCAAGAAGAAACCCGTTTTGGGCATCTGCCTTGGAATGCAACTCTTGGCTTCAAAGGGATTTGAAGATGGCATATCCGAAGGCCTCGGTTTTATTGAAGGAAATGTTATCAAGATTCCAAATGGCAATTTGCCTGTCCCTCATATGGGATGGAATGAAATAGATCTGGCTGAAAATCCATTCTTTGCTCATGTGAAAGATTTCAATTTTTATTTTGTTCATAGCTATTTTTTTGATGTCGGTGATCAAGTCTACAGAATAGGCACGGTGCAGTACGGATCACCTTTAACCGCTATGGTATGGAAGGACAATATTGTCGGCACCCAGTTTCACCCGGAGAAGAGCCAGGATTCAGGATTACACGTTTTGAATAATTTTCTCACTTACTATGCTTAAGGCAAGGATAATACCCATATTGACATTCAATGGATTTGCTCTTGTAAAAACCAAGAAATTTTCCAACCCCAGGATGGTAGGCAATCCCGTTCAGTCGGCGAGAGTATTCAATTCGAGAAATGTAGATGAGTTGATTTTCATTGACATCTTTGCCTCACAGCAAAAAAGAAAAATCAATCTAAGAGTTGTAGAACCTGTCATTAACGAATGCTTCATGCCCGTTACTATCGGAGGTGGGATTACGTGTATCGAAGACATTTCGAATTTGATGCGGATTGGAGCCGACAAGGTAGTTATTAAAACAGCTGCCCTGCAAAAACCTGAATTCATAAAGGAGGCAGTGAAAATCTTTGGATCCCAGGCGATTGTTATTGCTGTGGATGTCGTCACAAATGATGATGACTTGCACATTCATCACTTTGATACAGATATTGCCGGAGTTGATGCCATTGACTTCGTCAAACGTATGGAAGATTTAGGTGCTGGTGAAATTTGCATTACCGATGTTCACAATGACGGTATGATGATTGGATTTAACTCAGACTTATTCAGTAAGGTTAGTGAAAATGCATCTGTACCGATTATAGCTTCAGGAGGTGCGGGTAAGACCAGTCATTTTGCTGAACTTATGGACAACACGAGTGTGTCTGGAATTGGGGCAGCCAGTATATTTTACTTTACAAAGTATACTCCATATGATATCAAGAACAAACTAAAAGATCATGGTCACCCGGTCCGGATATTTGATCCTCATTTAAGTATAAACACAATAAATACTTAGTATGATCGCCATTATTCCGGCCAGAGGTGGTAGCAAGAGGATACCAAAAAAGAATATCAAACCATTTCTTGGTAAACCGATAATCGCATATGCCATACAAGCTGCTTTGAATAGCGATCTATTCGAAGAAGTAATGGTCTCTACTGATAGTGAGGAGATTGAGGAAGTCGCCAAAAAATATGGTGCAAATATTCCATTCAAACGCAGTGAAGAAAACTCTAGCGATTTTGCTACTACTGCCAGCACCTTATTGGAGGTGATTCAAGGCTATGAGCGTCTTTCAATGGATTTTAAAATCGCTTGCTGCATTTATCCTACCGCACCATTTGTCACACCCCAACTATTGAGAGAATCCTTTCAAAAATTTTCAGATAAAAATTATGACACTCTTTTTCCCGTTCTGCCATTTTCGTCTCCTATTCAGCGGGCACTTAAATTGGAAAAAGATGAGCGCGTTCGAATGTTTCAACCGGAATATTTGAATTCGAGATCTCAGGATCTCGAAAAGGCATATCACGACAGTGGCCAATTCTATTGGTTTAAAACCACCGTGCTAAAAGATAAACGACGACTGTGGACTTCGAATTCCGGAGGAATGGTTATTTCCGAAATGCAAGCTCATGACATCGATAATCCCGAAGATTGGAAAATTGCCGAATTCAAATTCAAACTTCTTTTGGATGATCCAAGCTAAATTATACCTGCGAGCAGACGGGAATTCCAAAATGGGACTAGGTCACGTGATACGGACTTTGTCTTTGGCGGAAATGGTCAAAGAGTATTTTGACTGTCACTTCCTCATTAGAGATCCTTTGCCTGAATTAAAAGCTGCAATTCAAAATCATTGTGACGGTCTGATTCGATTGAAAAATTCGGAGAACTATCACGAAGAAGCAAAAGTCTTGACCAGGGATGTTCTACTACCTGGTGATATAATCGTCCTGGACGGTTATGAGTTTGATACAACATATCAACAAATTTTACGAGACCGCGATTGTAGAATCATATGCATTGATGATATTATGAAGTCCAGATTTGTTGCTGACGTTGTCATCAATCATGCCGGAGGAATCCAACCAGAGCAATATACCTGTGAATCTTATACCGAATTGTTTCTCGGCCCTCTTTATGCATTAATCAGGAAACCATTTCGCGATGCCGCACTAAATAGAAAAGATCATTTAACCATAAATCAGGAGATCCTGATTTGCATGGGCGGATCCGATCCCAACAATGACTTGTTAGAAGTACTGGACAAATGTGGCCGACACTTTGAAAATGCGACCCTTCATATCGTCCTGGGAGCAGGCTATACGTATAATGATCAATTAAGCGAATATCTGGAAACATTCCATTTACCGTTTCAACTGTACAGTGATCTTAGTGCCATCGAACTGTGTAAACTGATGAAAAAATGCAGCCTGGCCATTACACCTCCTAGTACAATTTCTTATGAATACATGTCCATCGGAGGATTGTTATTTATAAAACAAACTGCTGATAATCAGCAGTTTGTATATCATCATCTGACTACAAACAAATTGGCATTTTGCTTAAATGACGATTTGAGTAATCATACCAATTTTGAAAAACTCCTGGATCAATGTCAAATAAATCAATCTTTGATTTTCGATGGAAAACAAGATCGACGGATCACCAGGATTGTTCAATTTTATACTCTGAGTACAAGAAGAGCCACGAGCCGGGATTGTCACCTTTACTTTCAATGGGTTAATGATGATGAAACAAGGAAACAATCTTTTCATTCCGATGTTATATCACTAACCGAACACGAAGAGTGGTTTCAATCCAAATTGGCATCCGCAACCTCCGTTTTATATGTAATCGAAAGAATGTCGGAGCCCATTGGGCAAGTCAGATTTGACATTGATGATGCCACGGCCAATATCAGTTACTCACTGGACAGAAAATTCAGATCCAAAGGATTGGGACAACTTTTGCTCAAGAGGGGAATCAATTCTTTCCGGAACGAATACCCGGAAATCACTGATATCACCGGATTTGTCAAAGCCAATAACATTGCATCCAGAAAGGCATTTCAAAATTTGAATTTCCACGAGGATGAAACGACAACTTATGAGAATACATTTAAATACACCATGTCATGATTGAATTCCAAATTGGTGATCGTATGATAGGCCGGGATCATCCTCCAATGATCATCGCAGAAATGTCCGGTAATCATAATAATAATTTGGACAGGGCACTTGCATTGGCGGACGCTGCTGCTGAAGCTGGAGCTCATGCACTTAAACTTCAAACGTACACACCCGATACGATAACCTTAAATGAACGAGGTGGCCTATTCGATATAAAGGATCAGGATTCCTTGTGGCACGGTAAGAATCTATATGAACTTTACAAGGAAGCACATACGCCCTGGGATTGGCACGAGATTATTTTTGAAAGAGCTAAAAAAAGAGGAATGTTGGCTTTCTCATCCCCATTTGATGAAACTGCTGTTGAATTTTTACAACAATTGGATGTGCCTGCATTCAAAATAGCATCCTTTGAAAGTAACCACTTCCCGCTTTTGAAAAAGGTGGCTCAAACAGGCAAACCTGTGCTCATTTCATCAGGCACGAGTAATTTGAGCGAGTTAGTGGAATCGGTTCGGTATTTACAGTCTCACGGTGCTGATAAAATTGTAATTTTCAAATGCACTTCTACATACCCGGCCTTACCTGAAAATTCCAATTTGAATACCATTCCCGTATTACAGTCAATTTTCCCGGGTTGTATCATCGGATTGTCTGATCATACAATGGGAGTGGGAGCAGCAACGGCCTCCATAGCCCTTGGAGCACGGGTAATTGAAAAACATTTTACGTTAAGCAGAGCTGATGGAGGTGTAGACAGTGCGTTTTCATTGGAACCGCAGGAATTACTGAATCTTGTTATCGAAACAGAAAAAGCTTTTCAAGCGTTGGGGACTGTTCAATTGGAAAGTCAAAAAGCGGAAGAAAAAAGTCGACAATTCAAAAGGTCGATATATGCAAGCGAAAATATAAAAGCAGGGGATCTATTCTCACCCGAGAATATAAAAGTGGTCAGACCGGGAGATGGGCTTCATCCCAAGTATTATGAATCATTGCTGGGCACAAAGGCTCAATTCAATTACGAGAAAGGACGACCCATTTATCTATTCAAGTAATGAAGAAAACGATCAACAGGAACCCGGTCATCAGGAGATTTTTCTTCCTGGCAAAGGACATCATCCTGCTTTCAAAGCAAGCATTCGCTACATTCAGGAGATTCAGATTATGGGTAGGAATAACCTCCTGGTTCCGCTACTTATTTCTTTCTAAAATTTTAAGAAAATTGAAATTCTATTCAGTCGATACTGGTGAAATTGCAAAAGAGACCATCCAACATAACTATAAAGGTCTGTCCCTTTTCAGTATAGGTGCTTTCAGTGGTTACAGACCTGCACGGTTATTTAATATCATAAATTCTATCGAATCTATTGATCGCAAGAATAGCAGGGTCTTGATCATTGGTCCGAGAGCTGAAAGCGAAATTTTCATCGCTCGATCCCATGGATTCCGTCAAAAAAACATCAGGTGCCTGGACCTAATATCATATTCTAATCTGGTTGATCTAGGGGATATGCATCATATGCCCTATGAAAATGACAGCTTTGATGTCATTGTTCTTGGATGGGTACTGGCCTATAGCAATGATCCACAAAGAGCCTGCAAAGAAGTGATTCGTGTGGCACGTGAAAATGCAATCGTAATCACCGGAATTCAATATATGGCCATTTCTGTAGAAGAAATAAAGAAGCGTGTCGGCTACACGCCTGGGGCAAGCGAGAGAATAGATTCAAATGAAAAGGTCTTGGGATATTTCAAAGGTCATGTCAAACAAGTAATATACAATCATGATGTCACGGATGTCTGTCCTGAAAAAACCAGTGACCTCATCCTTTGTATACGCATCAACAAATAGACTACAAATGATTGAACAAATTGTAAAAAGTGCTCAAAACATCGGATTACCAGGTCATAAAATAGAAGACCTGAAATCTATCCTTAATCACTACCAGGATCGGGATGAACACCTGAAAAGAATCATCGACATACTTGAAGCAGAAGCGTCCTCATCATACCTCGAAAAGAATCATTTCAATCAAACCTATAAATTCAAACAACTCTTTGACTTTTCATTTTCCGAGGATGTATCAAAGATCCTTGCCATGATCTATCCTCAACAGACATTTGAAGGATCAAGTGCCTTTTTTGGCAATATAGACCAGAAGGACGCTGTAGATTCAGCCGTTGATCAAATTGAAAAAGAAGGATTCTGGATCGTCCCTGAAAAATTGAAAGCAGATATCGTCGATAATATTATCCATCGATTAGCGGATGTCCGATTCTTTATGCGAGGAAGGTTGAAAAGATTGTCCGGATATCATGCTTCCAGGGCAGAGCAGATTCCAAGCAATACCGCCTGGGTATCTGATCAACAGGACATTCTCACAATTCCGGAAGTGCAAGACCTTTCAATGGACCCCTTTATTTTAAACATTGTGGCCAATTATTTTGGAAGCACACCCATTCACGTACAAACAAATTGTTGGTGGAGTACGAATTTTGAAAAAACTAAGCACGCTTTGAGTGCCAATGCTCAATTATTCCACCAGGACAAAGAATTCATTAAATTCCTGAAAGTTTTCATTTACTTGAATGACGTGAATGAAGAGAATGGCGCACATGTGTACGTGCGTGGGTCACACCGGGATAACAAATTTCAATCTGATCCTGGTTATAAAATTTCAAGCCGAATTAATGACAGTGATATATTAGATAAGTACGGAAAAGACAATGTCCTTTCGATGATCGGAGAAAAAGGGACAGTAATACTTGAAGACACAAGTGGTTTTCACAAAGGGATGCCTGTACAAAGAGGTCATCGGCTACTACTGCAAATTGAATATACCAACTGTCTTTATTTTAACCCGGTCAATGCATTTTCAAAAAATGAATTAGGTGAAAAGTATATTGATTTTTTAGAAGATCATCCAAGGTTTTCGTTGAATTATGATGACGCCAAGTACCTGACCGATGTAAAAGCAGAAAGATCGGAAAGACTTAAACGCAACATCAAAGGTCTGATTAAATCTAAATTAAGTCGGTTCTTAAAAAAATAGGAATATATGAACCTGGCACTTATTGATATCTATCATCAATTTCATTTTGAAATCGTCGAACAGCTCATTAACCGGCAAGACATCAATATATCATATGCCATAAAAGGTGTCCCTCACAATTTTCATGGAGATCAGGACGTGATTCTGAATATTTCCAAAAAGATCTTTCAAAATAGCAAGACCAATACCTTTGAAGATTTTTTCTATCCGGATCAAATCAATAAACTCGCGAAATATCCATTCCTGGTAACAAATGATCTTCTCGAAGAGTATTCAAATGTGGAAATGACATTTTTGAAGATGTCAGATAGATCAACCGCCATTCCTACTTCGGTTCATCAAAGAAGAAAGTATTATCAGTTATTACTGAATTACTTTTTGAATATAATTGAGGAGTATAGCATTACCCATGCCTTTGCTTTTGATACCCCCCACGCGTTCTTTTCTGGCATCTTTCATGAAGTACTGAAAAAGAAAGGAATCCCTGTTGTCAGGGTAGAGCACCACTATCTTGCTGATTATAGTCTTGTTCTGGATACATTCGAAATGCCGGAGATTCCACAAGACTATATGAAAGATGCGTCGGTCGCAGAGATCAGAGGAAAGGTGCCGGAGCATTTGTTGGGACAGGTTAAGGACAAAAGTTATTGGATTGAAGATGCGACTGAGATAGAATCACGACAATTGGTATCTCATGGATTATTCGGAGACATACGACTCGCATCCAAATTTGCAATGAAATATATTATCAATTTAATCATCGGTATCTTTCCATTTATCTACAAAAAGCACATCCGCCATTTTACCAGCTTAAACAATATCCACAACGAGTTCAAATATCGTCGCACAATTAATAAGAAGTTATATCCGACCTATCAGCAAAATCGTTTTTATAATAAAATTGCAAAGGAACAGGATCTTTCTAAGCCATACGTTTTCTACGGATTGCATATGCAACCGGAAAAGACCACCCTACCCCTCGGAAGACAAATGGATCATCATCTGAGTTCGATCATCATTCTTTCTCAATCTATCCCGGACGGATGGTCCTTGTATATAAAGGAACACCCCAATCAATTCAATGTGAGGAAAATTGCCAATCAGAATTTTCGAGACCTCGAATTCTACAAAACAGTTCTCGAGTTACCCAATGCTTACTTTATACCGCTGCGATATCCTGCTGAGGACTTAATAAGTAATGCAAAGATTGTTGCCACGCTGACGGGCACAGTTGGGTGGGAAGGTATTCAAAGAGGAATACCGGTAATTGCATTTGGTGACGCTTATTACAGGGCATGCCGGGGTTCAAGGACGGTAGGAAGTGTACCTGAATGCAAGAGGGCCATTGTAGAACTACTTGATCTTACAGAAGAGGATTTCAAGAAGGAAATATATCGTTACCTGGCTTATTACACAGAAGCACAACTATTGGTAAGAAGTGGTAATGATGAGACGAAAATTCCCTATGGCAGTCAGTCGAGGACAGAGCAGTGTGCAGTTATTTCGGATATCATCAGTGATAGATTGGCCTCAGTATACTGACATGAAGACCCTCATCTATACAAATACAGGACTCACTTCCTGGCAGATCGGAATAAATACGGAAGTGATTGAAAAGTTGAATGACGGTTCTCGCGATCTCATGGTCGTGCATTGCAATAATATATTGAGTAATTGTTTTTTTAACCAGACTCACAATCCAATTGGGTGTGCACTTTGTCAATCCCGCCAAAATCACCTGTTATCAATAGCGGGAATTAAGAAAACGCAAATCGTAGTTCTTCAAAATGTTTTGAAAGACAAGAAAATTGAACTTCCTTTTTTTAATCATTTGGATGAATTGATTGACTACAATTTTGCCTCCCATAATATTGGCAGAGGAGTTGCGTCATCAATCATTTCATACACCCGGAATTTTTCAATTGACTCCCATCATTTCAAGGAGTTGATTAAAATTGAGATGAAAAAGAGCATCAATGTCCTTATGTATTTTCAACAAGTGATTGAAGAGTTCGGCCCGAAAGAAATTTATCTCTTTAATGGACGATTCAGCGAAGTATGGCCTGTTACCCTTCTTGCCAAAGAGAACGGCATTGACTTTTATTGTATCGAGGCAGGCAGTCCCAATAAATATGAATTATTCAAAAACGCTCTTCCGCATAGTATTTCTAATCGTCATCGAATGATTATGGATCGTTGGAATACGGCAGCTCCTGCAGATAGAGACAAAAAGGCAAAACTTTGGTTTGAACGCAGAAGAAACCGATCCAATACTGAGGAAAAACAGTATACGAATTTGCAATCTACAGGAAAGCTACCTGAGAGCTTTGATCAATCGAAAACCAATATTGTCATTTTCAATTCCTCTGAAGATGAATTCAAGGCTTTAAAAGAGTCCATCAGCGATTTGTATTCAAGTCAAAATGAAGCTATTGAGACCATCGTCGCACATTTTCGTAAAGATCCCCAAATCCAATTTCATTTGAGAGTACACCCAAATCTCTCGAGTGTGAAGAATCAGCAATTAGAGGAAATTCAGGAAATGAGTTTTCCCAATCTGAATATCATTCCACCAAAGGATGTCGTGGACACCTATGCTTTAATGAATGTTGCTGACAAGGTCATTTCCTTTGGTTCATCTACCGGGATAGAAGCCACGTATTGGGGTGCTCCATCAATTCTACTGGGAACAGCATTTTTTCAATATCTCGATGTTGTTTATCACCCGGATTCCTATGAAGAATTATATTCAATGATCAAACATCCCGCTCTCTCCCCGAAGACAAAGGAAAATACCTACCCTTATGGTTACTATATGTCTACCTACGGCACAACACCTGAATCCTTTGTTGGAAAGGGTCTGAAACAATCGTTTTATAAGGGCAGGAAAATCAGAATTTTCTATCCGGGATTTTTTAAATATCTATTCAAATATCTTTCTTCTGTCCTATTATGGATCAGGATTCAAAGAGCTTTGCACAAGAAAATTCGCCTGAATACTCTGAAGAGATTTAAATGATCCTTCAAGCACCCAAACACTCAAGAAGACTTCTTTTTAACCTTGACCTTCTTCTTTTTCTTGACTTCTCTTCCAAGCAATTTGTCCATGCTTCCCGTTGACTCCAGAATATTATAGAGGATCATGGCAAGGATGAGCAAAGATGCGATAACAGAAATGGCCGCTCCTTTAATTACTGGCTCGAAGGTGAATTCGATGGTATGCTGACCTGCCGGTACCTGTAAGCCTCTCAAAATATAATTCACCCTGAAGAAATCGACTTCCTGACCATCAATCTTTGCCGTCATACCCTTTTCCTGGTTGTACCAGACCTCCGAGAATACTACGAACTGGTCCGACGTACTATTAAAAGAATAGGTCCAATGATCGGGAGCATAATCTGTCATTTCAATCGTACAATTGGCATTTCCCGGATTGATTACTGAAGGGGCTTGCGGAAAATCACCCTGGTGCACGATAGCCGTGGTTGCCGTATTCATCCCGGTGATCCCCTCTATTTCTTCATTGGCCGTATTGACAAAACGAACATCCTGAACACACCACGCATTGCCCAGGGCCTGGTCATTTAATTGAAGTCGTCTGTCATTCGTAATAAAGTATTTGGCATTCAGCATACTGAGCACAGCGTGATCACCCTTGTCTATGTGATAATCCAACATGTCCTGGTATCTCTGCAACTTTGCCGCATGATAGCCCCCGATAGTATTGTGGTAGTAAGAAGGCACTGATGACCTCATATTCGGAATATCAAAAACCCTGTAATACCCTCTTCCCTTTGGTTCCAACTGAAATATCTGTTCGTCTATATCCGTAAGATTAAAATTTCCATCAAACTGGCGTGCTGATTCCCAATTATCCCGATCCAGATGGCGTCTGTTCACGGACAGCAAATCCACGAATATGAGTGCAACTAATATTCCGGTCAGAGCCAATCCGGATTTTATCCAGCGTTTGACATAGGCATAAAGCACAGCCAAAACCACAAAACTGAAACCAACATTTCTCCAGGCATCTGCTGAGAAAAGTTCTTTCCGCGTATCGACGAAAATGTTCCTGATTTCTACGGAATATCTTCCGTCGGCAGCATTTTCAAAAGGAAACATAGATGGTCCCAAAAGAGCAAGTAGCAAACTCATCACCAGTACTCCCCCTCCGGCATACAGGACTGGCCGGACGAGCTTTGACCGCTTTTTTCGTGTGATAAAATATGACAAACCCAACCCGGCCATTAATGTCATGAACAAAGGAAGGATCGTCACTGCGCTTGATGGTGCCCTAAATTTATTCATCAGGGGAAGCAAGTCAAACATTGGAAGATTCAACCAACTTGCATGCTTACCCATCGACAAGAGTAAGACAAAGAGGCAGGCGAGTCCGAAGGACCATCTTATTCGATTTGGTAAAAAGAAAAAAGATAATATGAATAAGGAGATCAGGACAATGCTAGAATAATAAGGACCGCTTGTGGACGGTAATCCACCCCAATACATGGGTGCCTGGTAAGTATTATCCGAACCCCTGGGTGCATTATTGCTCTGTAACAATCTACCCGTCTCGGAAGATGGCGATACTTCTTCATAAGAAGAACCGCCCACAATCCGCGGAAGCAATATACTCCCAAGATCCTTCAATTCATTAGACCACTGCATAGCATAATTCCATTCTAATCCTTCTTCAGTACTGCTCGTCGGCGCAGCAGGAGTTGCAGCCTGTACTAAAATTGGTTTACCTCGCATCGTATCTTCTGAAAAATCATCTGCGCTTTGAAGAACCGAGTAGTTTGAAAGTGCTCCAATAATTGCCGCAGCCAAGGCAATACCACTCATCCGTGCAAAGGTGGGCAGGCTTTTTTCCTTAATAGCAAATACCAGGTATACCAATCCGACAATTACAAAGCACAGAAGTAAATAATATACCATCTGAATATGGTTGTTGGCAATGGCAATGGACGTTCCAAAAGCAATTGCAGGAGCACCCCACTTCCATTTCTTCCTCCAACAAAGCATCAAGCCAGCAAGGATCAAGGGGAAATTGGCGATCACGCTGAACTTGGACTGATGGCCTGCTTCAAGGAGAACCATGAAGTTGACATTGAAGGCAAAAGCCATAGACCCGAACAGGGCCACCATAGGTCCGGTTCCCAGCAACAACAGCGATATATAACAAAGAAGGGCGGCTTTAATTGCTATGCCCATTGGGGGCTTCACTCCCAATCTGAGCATCTTATCAGCAGATCTTAACAGATTATATTGATAGCCTGCAGTCAACAGGCCCCAGGGCATTCCTGAAAACATGGAGGGATTCCAATGGGAAAATCTACCCGTTTTATCTGCATAATCCTCTACCTGTTTGCTCCAGGCAGTGGCAGATACGACATCAGTACCGGCAATGATCTTTCCATTGAACTGAGGTCCGAAATAGATGGAAATCGTACCGAGCAGAATAAGGATCGAAAGAACATGAGGAAGCACGGTTTTCAAGAATGCAGAACGATTCATAGATTAGGAAAATTTATATATGAGCAAATATATCTATTATTGCCGATGTGAATTCACCGAAGTACTCTTTCATTATTCCGGTCTATAACCGTCCTGATGAATTGGCAGAAAACTTACTGAGTCTGAGCGCACTGACTTTCACCAATTTTGAAGTGGTCATCGTTGAAGATGGTTCTGCCATCAAGTCTGATGAAGTAGTGGAAAACTTCAAAGATCAACTGTCGATTATCTACCATTTCAAAAAGAATGAAGGTCCTGGCATCGGAAGGAATGTTGGTGCAAAACTGGCAAGAGGTGAAATATTGATCTTTGTTGATTCTGACTGCATCGTTCCCCCCAAATATCTGGACATCATCGAACATGCCAGACAGGAACAATCTGATGTATTCGGAGGACCGGACCGTGCACATCAATCATTCAACACGCTGCAGAAAGCCATCAGTTTTTCAATGACCAATCTGCTGACCACAGGTGGTATCAGGGGTCAGAAAAAGAGCGTTGAGCGGTACTATCCCCGGAGTTTTAATTTGGGCATTCGCAAAAGCACCTTTATGGAAATGGGTGGGTTCCCATTGACTAAAATGCATCCCGGTGAAGACATGGTTTTTGGTATCGAATTGATCAGACGAGGCTATCAAACGCAATATATACATGACGCTTTTGTTTATCACAAGCGTCGGAGCACGTTGAAACAGTTCTATCACCAGGTCAGAAAATTTGGCAAAGTTCGGTACTATATAACACGACTGTATCCCTACACATTTAAGATCACGTACTTATTCCCTCTTGCCTTTGTGCTCTATGTCGCATTCTCCGTCCTGCTCGCTTTTTTCAACATTTATTGGCCTTTGTATCTACTGGCATTATACATACTAGCCTTGTTTCTTACCTCTTCTTTATTAAACCGGTCTCTGATGGTCGGGATCGCTTCAATTCTAACATCATTTGTGCAATTCTTTGGATATGCATATGGTTTGGCACAGGCTACGTTGAAACATTGGATCACGGGCAGGGATGAGTATGATGTACTCAATAAGCCACTGTTTGGAGAGTGATTTTGACTCCGCTCAATCACCGTCGATATTCTCTAGTACCATTTCTAGAAGTGCACCACGTCATTTGAATGTTGATCGAAGTGGGCCACAAAGACACGAAGACTCAAAGTGAATTTAATTGGATCATTCTACCATTTCATTTATCTGGCTTCAAGATATACCTGGTTGTTCAAGGAAGGATATTCGAAATTTCTTCGGCATTCGTGGTTACCTCTAGGACAAAAAAGTCATTATTAAAAAAAGGAACATATGAATAGAGTTTATCGTCAAGAAGAAATCGGAAAGTCTATTGTTCACTCTTGTTACAAAGTCCACAAAACATTAGGTCCTGGTCTACTCGAAAAAGTCTATGAAGCATGCGTTGCATATGAATTAAACAAATTAGGACTGAGTGTTCAAAGACAAGTTGCTATACCCATTGTCTATGATTCACTTCAGTTTGACGAAGGATTAAGGCTCGACTTGCTGGTCGAAGGCATGATAGTTTGTGAACTCAAAGCTCAGGAACATATACATTCGGTATGGGAAGCACAGATTATTAGTCATTTGAAATTGACAGGATTGTCGTTAGGTTTCCTTATAAACTTTAATGTACCATTGATCAAAAATGGAATCTGTCGTTTTATTAATTGACTAGATTGAGAAATATTACCGATATATATGCCGATCAAGCTTTAGAAAAAAAGAAGTTGGTCATGAGATTACCTTAGTGTCTTTGGGACTTAGTGGCTTTATGATCGTATATTGAAATAACCAAAAAATCATCAAGTGCATTGGCAGTAGCTGTCAGCTCTATAACCCTATCAGAAAAAAGTCCTAATTACCCTCTTATCGAGAGTACATTTCTACTTACTTTCATGGCTGTTAAAATTCTTAGAGCAAAGCATAGATATGTTCAAGCGCGTCTTCATTCAGACTCTTTTCGCCAGTTTATTTGTACAGTCGACCATTGCCCAATCCGACGAAGTAAAATCGATGGCTACCGGCTTTATCACCAACCACCAGGGCATTTTTTCCGAAGAAGAAACAGGATCAAATGATATTTATATTGCATCATCACATATCAGTTCGATATCCGACGTTGCCCATATATACTTTCAACAGACCGTAGGCGGAATTGACGTGGTAAACGCCATGGCGAGTGTGCATGTAGATCGAAATAATGAAATATTTCATACGACTAATCGATTGATCCGCCCTTCTCAATTCCGGATTCAGCAACAGGTGACGCGAAATGCCCTGACTGCCGTCGGTGTTGCGGCAGATCATTTTGATTTACCCCGGTTGCGTCAAACGACTTTGGTACGTGACGAAGGAGAAGTCAGTCAAAAGAGAGTGTTCAGAAATGCGGGATTCTCATCATATGAAATTCCGGGACGCCTTGCCTACATTCGCAAAAATGACCAGCTGGTTTTAAGTTGGGAGGTCATTTTGGATATGGACGACTTGCATGAGAAATGGGCCGTATACATTGATGCTCAAAGCAACCAGGTCATTGACAAGGTCGCTATGTACATTGAATGTGATTTTGGAAGACCTCATGAATGCGTTGCACATAAGCCATCACAAGTAAAATCATTGAGTGATGTGTCCGATAAATCAGTCGGATACTTTGTGAACAATTCATACAACGTATTCGCCATCCCGTTGGAAGCACCAAATGAGGGAAACCGATCTGTGGTAACGGAACCTTGGAACCAGGCTCTGAATGCTTCTCCTTTCGGATGGCATGATACGGATGGTATCGCAGGTCGGGAATTTACCATTACACGGGGGAATAACGTTTATGCCTATGAAGATCGAGATGGAATTAACGGGACGATAGGAACTTCTCCGGATGGTGGGGCAAATTTAATGTTTGATTTTCCTCTCGATATCACTATGGCTCCAGGTACCTATACGAATGGGGCCATCGTGAATTTGTTTTATATGAATAATATAGTCCACGATGTCTTGTTCCAATATGGATTTGATGTTCCTGCAGGTAACTTTCAAACCAATTCTTACGGTGCTGCCACAGGGATTGGTAATGATGCATTGAATGCTGAAGCCCAGGATGGTTCAGACACCAATAACGCTCGTTTTTTTACCAGTGCAGACGGCGGACAGTCACGCATGGAGATGTACGAATGGGTTCCTAGCCTGGGAAGTGCAACCGTTACGGCAAATGCACCGGCATCCGTTGCCGGAGTTTATCAGGCAGCCACCTCTTCCGGATTCGGTCCTCAGACAGGTATGGTTACGGGACAGGTCATCGCATCGGATCATATTGAAGCTTGTACTCCCAATCCTATAACCAATGGCGCCGCTCTGTCCGGAAATATCGCTTTGATTGACCGGGGCAACTGCAATTTCACAGAAAAAGTAAAAAATGCACAAAATGTGGGAGCTGTAGCTGTCATCATCTGCAATAATATTCCCGGTGGTGGAATTTTTGGAATGGGTGGGAGTGATCCAACGATAACGATACCATCGGTAATGATGTCTTATGAAGATTGCCAGACCATAAGAGTAGAGATCGGTAACGGACTGAATGTGACCATGAATTTGGTAGATCAAGCGAATACAGACTCTGACCTGGATAACGGTATCATTGCTCACGAATACGCTCATGGACTCAGCACGAGGTTGACAGGGGGTCCATCAACAGCAGGCTGTCTCTTTGGTGACGAACAAATGGGAGAAGGATGGAGCGATTATATTGGACTGATGCTTCAACTGAAACCAGGCGATATGGGTCCGGATCCAAGTGGAATTGGTACCTATGTTCAGGGAGATGTCCCGACAGGTACTGGGATTCGACCCTTTCCCTATTCTACGAATATGTTTCTCAATCCGTTTACTTATAATTCCATAGGAAGTGGCATTTCCATCCCTCACGGAGTCGGATCGGTCTGGTGCACGATGTTATGGGATATGACCTGGGAACTGATCGACAAGCACGGATTTGACCCGGATTATTATTCTACAAATGGAGGAAATGGGATTGCACTTAAATTGGTCGTTGAAGCTCTGAAATTACAGCCTTGCGGGCCTGGTTTTGTAACTGGAAGGGACGCTATTCTTGCTGCTGACCAGGCGCTTTTTGGTGGGGACAACCAATGTCAGATCTGGCGAGCTTTTGCAAGACGGGGGCTCGGAGTTGGTGCCCAGCAAGGAAGTGTATTTGATGTGACAGATGGTGTCGAATCATATGAACGTCCTGCCGGTTGCTTTGACGAAAATCTTGGCCCATGTGATGACCAGACACTCACCTTTACCGGTGTACCGATACCTGACAATACCAATAAACGGGTGAACACTTTGGTCACCATAGAAAACAGTAGTGTCGCGGCAGGAGCAAATGTCACACTGCGTGCAGGAACGGGATTCGATATCAAACAGACATTTGAAATTGCCAAGACATCCAATGTCTTTTTGAAGGCAATTCCGTGTAATAACTAGTGGGAGGCCTGATCACATTAGTTCGATTGCAGTTGGTGATTTGAAACGCAGGGTAAGAATTTACTGCGCCTGACTATTTGGAACGAGCACCATCTCCAGGTAGAAATGACTTCTTCATCAAGAATTTGAATTTATAATGTGTATTTTAATCCTGCGGAAAATATAAATCCGGAATCATGAATTGTGGCCAATTGATTCGCGCCAGTCGAATCGGGTCGCCATCCTCTCAACACCTTTACATTTGAAGAGGACGAAAAATAATCAGCTACGATTATGAAACCTATCCTGGAGTTTAAATTCAATGATAGATCAACGTATCCGTCCGAGCAACCACATATTTTATAATTGACCGATCGTTCTGATCTTGTCCGAAAAGATATGGGCAAAGTTAATTACAAAGAATTTTTAGCTC
>JANQHF010000071.1 GCA_028282725.1 Saprospiraceae bacterium | reverse complement strand
AGACGATGAAGTGGCGTTGCCCATGATTGCAGTTGGTGGTCATGGTGGAATCTCAGTGATCGGAAATGCCTTGCCGGATATTTTTTCCAGCCTGGTCAGGAGTGCCTTACAAGGAGATTTTGAAACGGCGAGACGATTAAATGAAGATATCTATGACCTTCATAAATGGCTATATATCGAAGGCAACCCTGTCGGTATTAAATCAGCTATGCAAATTCTTGGATTTTGTACAAATGAGGTGCGACTCCCTTTACATAAAATGTCAAGAGACAACTATCGTGAGCTTGAAAAGGTGTTACTTAAGATTATTGAGAAAAGTAGTGTGGTTTAAATTCCTTTTATTCTGGAAATCAACATAGACATCATTTCGCGTTCACTCCCTGGAGGAGGTCCTCCATTCGAACCGAGCATTTCCAGTTCTCCTGACGCTTTCTGCTCAACGACAAAGTTGAAAATATAGTGAGGAGCCTGGTCGGCAAATCTGACCGAACCAAATCTCAAGTCATTAAACTGAAAGCCTGCTGAATGTTTGATCAAGGAATAATAATCATTACTGAACCAACGCATACAGGATATGGTCGGATCATCCGGTGAGACGTCTAACCCATCTGGATTTCTAGGGATGAATTCAAAGTGTACCTTAGGTTCTTTGTCGAAAACAGAATACTGACCCGATACGTAACCATCCTCGGTTTCAGCAATACATGTCCACAGAAAGTTGCTCATGATCGAAGGAGATGTCATAAAACGACTATAAGCAATTTCATCCTCCCGAACCGATTCTAGCCATATACTGTTTACCCTTTGTTTATTAATTATACAAAATAATAGATACGCTGAGCTGATCCCAATCCCTGCCCAGGCAAATACACGCCGTTTATGATTACTCCTTTTCAAAAAAGAAAGGACAATGACGCAAATCAGAAAAGGTGCTGTGTAAAAGGGATCAAAGACGGCAACGGTGTTCAAGGCAACCCGATAATTTGAAAACGGAAGAAAGAGCTGAGTTCCGTATGTTGTAAAACAATCCAGTACAGGATGGGTGAATAATGACCAAAACATGAGCCATTGCCACTCCCTGATTGATGTATCGGGCTTTTCAACACCTTTTTTGAAATACCTGGAGAACAAAAGATACAGCGCAGTTAAGATAACCGCTCCCAGAAACAAGGAGGAAGAGAGTCCAAATGAAGCATTGTCAAATATTCTTGAAACAAAAAAAATAACTCCGACAGGAATAAACATCCAGCCGACCACTGCGAAATAGCGATGATAGGAAGATTGATACGTTTTGTGAATGAGCCATCCGAAAAGAAATGCACCTAATACCGCAAATACTATGGAATGACTGAAGCCTCTGTGCGCTGCTAATTCCTGAATCGGGGAAAGGAAGGCTCCGGTCACTACATCAAGATCCGGGATGGTACCACCTACCGCTCCCCATAGAATTGCCCTGTTCCCTACTTTTTTGCCCAGAACGATTTCACCGACCGCTGCTCCAAGGGTTATTTGTGTGAGGGAGTCCATCTGTTGTGCAAAGATTTAATTGATACAACACAAAATCAAATGGAAAAGATGTGAAATAATCAATTGGAGATATTCAGTTTCTGAAGGGCTTTTTCCGAGGCATGCTGTTCTGCCGCCTTTTTATTGTAATCATCAGCATTGGCGATCTCGTTCCCATCTACGATTACAGCCACTTTGAACCGGTCCCTCTTATCTTGTTTGTATTTAGTCAATAATTTGTAGTCAACGTTGATGTTATTCTTTTGACCCCATTCCAACAACTGACTCTTGAAATTATCATCCATTTCCTCGAGGTCGTGAATATTCAAATGCTTTAATAAGATTTCGTTGATGACATAGTCCCTTGTCTTGACAAATCCCTTTTCCAGATACAGGGCACCAACCAATGCTTCAAAAGCGTTTCCCATCATGGATTTGCTCATTCTTCCCTGGCTGTAGGAGCTCAAAATGAGATCCAAGCCCATCTCATGTGCCAGGGAATTGAGGGTCTTTCGTTTGACAATTTTTGATCTCATCTTGGTCAAGAACCCTTCATTCTTACCCGGATACTTCTTAAAAAGGTATTCGGCAACAATGGTACTCAGAATAGCATCACCCAGATATTCCAATCGTTCATTATGCTGATTGTTCTGGGTTTGCTCATTGTTCATCGATTTGTGATAAAATGCGAGTTTGAATAACTGCAATCTCTTAGGGGTAAAACCGAGAATATTCCTAAGCCTTTTTGCCAGTGCCCGGTCTGTAGATATGTAGTAATTATATGTCTCCCTAATCAATTTTTAAAGCAATCTTACCCTGCAAATTTTTTAATGACAACAGAAGCATTGTGTCCTCCAAAACCAAATGTATTGCTCAGGATCGCAGTTACACTCCGTTCCTGTACCTGGTTAAAAGTAAAGTTTAATTTGTTATCGAGATCCGGATCATCTGTAAAATGATTGATAGTTGGCGGAATAAATCCATCATTTATAGCAAATATTCCAGCAATCGCTTCAATAGCTCCGGCGGCTCCCAGTAAGTGGCCAGTCATGGATTTGGTCGAACTGATATTCACCTTGTACGCATGGTCTTTGAATACATTTTTTATGGCCAGGGTCTCAGCAATATCTCCCAGAGGAGTCGAGGTGCCATGAACATTGATATAATCGATATCTTCAGGATCCATTTTAGCATCCTCCAATGCATTTTTCATCACACGGATTGCCCCATGTCCTTCGGGATGAGGTGCCGTAATATGATGTGCATCGGCCGTCATTCCGCATCCTGCGATCTCCGCGAGAATATTTGCTCCCCGGGCCCGGGCGTGATCGAAGGATTCAAGCACAAGAGCCCCTCCTCCTTCTCCGAGCACAAATCCATCCCTGTCTTTGTCAAACGGACGGCTGGCTGTCTTAGGATCATCGTTGCGGGCACTAAGGGCTTTCATCGAACCAAAACCACCTACACCAGTCATCGTAATAGCCGCCTCTGATCCACCTGTCACGATTAAATCTGCCCTTCCCAACCTGATCGTATCAAAAGAACTTGCTATGGAATTCGTCGATGTGGCACAAGCAGATACGACTGCATAGTTTGGTCCCTGCAAGTTGTATTTCATTGAAATATGACCCGAGGCTATATCAATGATCAATTTTGGGATCAGAAAAGGATTATATCTCGGAGTACCTTCACTCCTGGCTGCATTGCTGATTTCATTCTCCAACGTCTCAAACCCCCCGATACCGCTCCCCCAGATCACACCTGCCCGGGTAGGGTCAATTTGTTCACTATCCAAGCCACTCATCGCAATCGCCTCATCCGCAACTACCATAGCATATTGGGAAAAGGGATCCATCCTTCTCACTTCACGCCTGTGATAGAAGTCTTCGATATTGAAGTCCTTAACCTCACATGCAAATGTGGTTCTGAAATCAGAAGCATCGAAATGCGTAATATAGTCAGCTCCACTTATACCCTGTTGCAGAGCTGATTTATAAGCACCTATATTATTTCCTATCGGAGTCAGTGCGCCAATACCTGTAACTACAACTCTTTGCATCGATTAAAGTCAATTAGGTTTTGATACAAATAAAATATCCACAAACTTAATCATAAAGCTTGTGGATATTGTTTATAAACTTAAATGCTTACTATTTAGCACTTAGGTAGTTAATCGCATCACCAACTGTTTCTATTTTCTCAGCTTCCTCATCTGGTATTGAAAGATCAAACTCTTTCTCAAATTCCATTATCAGTTCTACGGTATCGAGCGAATCAGCTCCTAAATCATTGGTGAAGCTCGCGTCTTCAGATACCTCTGTTTCATCAACACCTAGTTTGTCGACGATGATTTTCTTAACTTTTGCAGCAATATCTGCCATAATCGTGATATTTAATTTGAAATGCGAAATTACGAGATAAAAAGGCATTCTGGCAAAGTAAAGTTCCAGTAATTTACTTTTTATACATTTAGGTGTCAGATTGAATTAGGTAGAAATCCCATCACAAAATTTTCAAATGAGCGTTATGTCTGTTTGAAGTGAATTCTGCCGAAGCCCGATAGGTAAATGAATCACTGAAATGAAGAAACATCAGAAGACGAAGATTGTAGCCACTATTGGTCCTGCATCAAGGCATCGCGAGACCCTGGCAGAATTGGTACATGCAGGGGTAGACATTTTTAGGCTCAACTTTTCACATGGGACCCACGAAGAACATGCACAGGTAATCGACAATATCATCGCCATCAATGAAGAACTGGATACCCATATCGGCATTTTGGCCGACCTCCAGGGGCCGAAATTGAGAATTGGACAAGTGCAGGAAGGAGGTATTTTTTTAAAAACAGGGGATGAGATCCTTTTTGTTAACAGGAAGTGCGTTGGAAATTCATCCCGGATCTATATGAATTACTCTCAATTTGCCAGTGACGTGAAAGTAGGTGAGAGAGTATTGTGTGATGACGGTAAAATTGTGTTTGAAGTACTTGAAACTGATGGTAAGGCAAAGGTAAAGTTGAAGACTCTCTTTGGCGGAACATTGGAATCCAATAAAGGTGTCAATCTGCCAGATACGTTGATCACTCTTCCTGCCTTGACCAAAAAAGACAGAAGGGACCTTGATTTTGTCCTCACAAAACCGGTCAACTGGATCGCATTATCTTTTGTCCGGGGAGAAGATGAAGTGAAAGAATTGAGGTCCATCATTGAGAGCAAAGGCCACTATGCTAAAATTATTTCAAAGATCGAAAAACCACATGCGGTTAAAAATGTAAAGAGCATTATCAAGGCTTCGGATGGCATCATGGTTGCCAGGGGAGACTTGGGTGTAGAGGTGCCAATGGAACAAGTACCCACCATTCAAAAGGACATCATAAGAAGATGTATTCAAAGGGGCAGACCGGTAATCGTTGCTACCCAAATGATGGAGAGTATGATCACAAAACCAAGCCCCTCCAGAGCAGAGGTGGCCGATGTAGCAAATGCAGTCCTGGATGGTACGGATGCAGTGATGCTCTCGGGCGAGACATCTGTCGGACAACATCCGATATTGACAGTCCTTGCGATGAACAAAATCGTAAGTGAAGCAGAAAACAATTATCAGTTGCTGGACAAACGACCCAAGGCAAGCAAGGATTCACCAACCTATTACAGTGATGTTATGTGCCTTACGGCCGCCGCTACGGCTGAAAAGATAGGTGCTACAGCTATTTGCGGTCTTACGGTATCCGGTTATACGGCTTTTAAGGTTTCGAGCTATAGGCCACACAGTCGGATATGCATTTTTGCCAATTCGCATACAACTTTGAAAACCTTAAACCTCGTTTGGGGTGTTCGGTGTTTTTATTATGAAAAATTTACCACCACTGATGAAACTATTGAGGACACGATAGACATTCTTAAGAAACATGATATTGTTCAACCAGGTGATGCAGTGGTTAACACGGCTGCTATGCCCATCGAAAAGAGATTTATAACGAATACAATGAAAATTACCATCGTGGAATAGACATAATGGCATTTGCAATGCCTTGTAGTATTCAAGCGTTACCTCATAGAAGTTGTGATTCAATGAAAGTGAATAGTATTTATACCGGCTTTCTGATATTTATTGGGTCAATAAATCTTTATAGTCAGGAGATTAAGGAAAGTCAGCTTGTTATTTCCCAAGGACAGCGATTCAGCGAGAATGAAATTTCACTGGAGCAAATGTATATTGCCGCTCAACAGAAAAAGATTCTTCAGAAGTACGATGAAGCCCTGGAGATCTACAAAAAGATTCTTGATAAAAATGAAGTGAATGCATCTGTACATCATGACATGGCTAGAATCTATCATGCACAAAAAGATGCAGATCTCGCTATTGCTTCAGGCAAAAAAGCCACGAGGTATGATCCTTCAAATCATTGGTTTCAACTCACTCTGGTTGAAATATATGAAGACTTTTCCTATCATGAAGAAGCGGCGGACTTGCTGGCTGATCTTATGAAGTCTCACTCCCGCGAAGAATTATACGATCGAAGAGCTCAAAACCTGATCAAGGCTGGAAAGAGAATTGAAGCCATCGGGGTATATGATCTTGCAGATCAATTATACGGTTGGAATGAGCTTCGAAGTGATGAAAAGGTCGATCTATATCTTAGTCTTGGTAAAGAAAAGGATGCCCTGAACGAGGTGAAGAAATGGTCAACCAGAGAACCCCGAAATACGGAATACCTGGTCAAATTGGCACGATATCACGACTTCAGGGGAAATGCTAGAAAAGCCAAAAAGATCTATGAGGAGGTCTTGGAAATCAATCCTGACCTTGAAGAAGCATTGATGTATATATCGGCCACCCGGAAATATTCTGAATCTGATCTCGGCACTCTGATCAATGATCCCCGAATCGGCATTGACAATAAGATACTGACCCTGCTGCCTTTACTTGAAAATGGGGGACGGGAAATAATTAACCACTGTCAGTCCCTCACAATTCAATATCCTCAAAGCGCCAAAGCCCATGCCATTTATGGTGATGCGCTATGGATGTCAAATGATGTGCAGGGAGCGAGCCAGCAATATCAGAAGTCCCTGGACATTAACAAATCCGTTTTCCAGGTTTGGGAGCAGCTACTTTTAACCTTGGCCGTCGATGAATCTTATGAAAGATTGGGTGAAGTAGCAAAGGAAGCAATGGACTTTTATCCAAATCACGCCGGACCTTACCATTATTATGCCTTGAGCTTATTTTCAAAGGGAAATATCGAAGAGGCCAGTTCGGTAAATGAAGAGGCCATGTTTATTTCAGAAGCCGGCAAGGGCAATTTATCTGAAAACATCCTGATCCTTCAGGCAAAAATCCTGGAGATTCAGGACAAGAGAAAAGAAGCAATTTCAATGATCACTTCCATTGCCCGGATAAAACGAACTGCTGCCTTAATGGAATTGCTGGGTGACCTCTACATCAATGATTCTGACAAAATCGCTGCGGAAAAAGCATGGAAAGAAGCGTTAAAATTGGGAGGCAATCAAAGCAGGATCACGCTCAAGATCCAATCCATATGAACCAATTATGGCCTCTTGCCATTATGATATTCCTTTTGAGCATGATCATAGTGGGATGTCACACTTCCAAAGAAACGATGGTAGATGTCACCCCTCGGCCATTGAACGAGGTTTTGGAAGGTCTGAAGTCCAGGCATATCGACTATGATTTTTTTTCTGCAAGGGCTAAAATCAAATTCAATGGAATCGAATCCAAAGTCGGAGGTAGAAGTCGAATTATCATGGCAAAGGACAGCATGATATGGATCAATTTCAAAAAATTAAGTGTTGAGGGCGCACGAGCCCTGATCACTCCCGATTCCTGCAAAATATTATATCGACTTGACGACATTTATGAAAAGGGAGCGACGCAAGATTTTTTAGACCATTTCAAGATATTTCGTCCTTTCGGGGAAATTCAGGAATTATTGATTGGTAATTTTCCAATCCCGGAAAAACAGTCCGTCACCTCGTTTGGTTCTCGTCAGTTTCACCATATCATCTTCCAGGATGATATGGATTCATATGAATATCTGGTCAAGGAAGATTTCAATATTTATCGCATCATCATAAGAGATACGTTCGGTCGGCAAATAAGCGGTACTTTTACAGATTATAATGCGGATAATTTCGCAACAAAAAAAGACTTTGACATTGATGTCCCCGATGAAGGAAGATCATCTATATCTCTCAAATTGTCGGATATTGAATTGAATATACCTAAAGAAGTAAGATTTGAAGTGCCTGATCACTATACTCATATTCCTTAATGCAGCCTTTTTCAACGCTCAGGACCTGGATTTGGTTAGTCCGCCTTCCTCTCAATCAGATACCAGTGCAGGGTCTTCTCTATTATCAAAAAAAGAAGTGCAGGAACAATTCAGTGTTCGTCAGAGCAACCAAATTGATGTACCGAATCCCGAGGAAGAAAGAGAATCCTCGACGTATAGAAAAGAGGAATACCTCAACGCGATCCTTAGAAAGACTTACTATCATCGGATTATGACCCCTTCATGGGCCAAATATCTGAGTTTTTCGAGCTGGAACAAAAGTGTCAGGAAGTGGAGATACTGGACACACTTGAAACATTACATTACCGATAATGAAAAACAAATTATAGAATTGAGGCCTATTCAAACTCCTGTTGTTGATTCTACTCTTGCAGTTGTTGATGAGAGTATTGATACAACGGCTACTACCGATTCAATAGCTGGCAATGCTTTGGCTTTGTTAACTTCTCCTTCCGGGCCACCGACGAGTTTGATTCCCGATATAGAAATCCAAAAGGAACAAACAACCCAGAATAATGAATCACCCATCCCCTCAACCGAAATAAAGGAAGTAAAAACAGATCTGCCGGAAGAACCTAAAAAAGTAACATCCTCAATTCCTCCAACTGTAGCGCGGTCAGATGAAAAACCTTTAAATGAAAGAACTGAGGACAAGCCCGTTGAAAATAAGCCTGTCGAAGAAAAGGCTCTGGTAAAACATAATACGGCATCTGTCCCGCAACCCAATATGGATCGGTCCACCATGAACCGTCTTTTCTTAGCCAGGAAAGGCTCGCATTCCTGGCCGGTCTATCAAGGCAGAATAACAGACAGATTCGGAGTCAGGGAAAATGCTGCAGCCCGAGGTCTTCGGCGTGAAAATTTTGGAATTGATATGTTATGCCCGGCGGGTCTTGGAGTAAGAGCTATTCACGATGGGACAGTTCTTATGTCCATGCGCCAGGCACCCTATGATTTGATCATAACCGTGAAACATGGCGATTATACAAGCGCATATTTTTATCTCGAACGATCCAATTTAAAGCCAGGAGATCCTATTAAAGAAGGGCAGATTTTGGGTTATTTGTCGTCGGGAAAGAATCCGGCGAATTTTCATTTTGAAATCTGGGACGATCAAAATCGGGTAAATCCCGAACTTTGGCTCAAGCAAAGGTGACATATGTCGAATCAGTGGACAGTTAGTAAAATCAAACAAAAAGGCCTTTCGAAGGACCCTGAATCGGCTGTGCTCGTTGGCATTGTTAAAAAAGGACAGTCCAGGGAAGAGGTAGAAGAGTACCTGGATGAATTGGAATTCCTGGCGCGAACAGCGGGGGCTAACTGTGTGAAAACTTTTATACAACATCTCGAACACCCTCACCCAAGGACTTTTATCGGCCCTGGAAAAGCGGATGAAATTGCCGCCTACATTGAGAAAGATGAGGTAGACCTGGCCATTTTTGATGATGATCTGACTGCGAAGCAGACATCCATTCTCGAAGAGATATTCAAAAGAAAAATCATTGATCGCAGTTCTCTGATCCTGGATATTTTTGCGGCAAGGGCAAAGACAGCACAGTCTAAGACACAGGTCGAACTGGCTCAAATGCAATACCTGCTACCGCGACTCAGAGGTTTATGGACTCACCTGGAACGGCAACGCGGAGGGATTGGAATGAGAGGTCCTGGTGAAATGGAAATCGAAACCGACAGAAGGATTGTCAGAGACAAAATTGCCACATTGAAGAAAAGGCTCGAAAAAATAGATAAACAAAATCGCACACAACGTCACAACCGGGTTGATATGATCCGCGTGGCTCTCGTCGGATATACGAATGTAGGTAAATCGACACTCATGAATCTATTGAGCAAATCCGAAGTCTTTGCTGAAAACAAATTATTTGCAACCCTGGATACGACAGTACGAAAGGTGGTATTTAACAGAATGCCCTTTCTTCTTTCAGACACCGTAGGTTTTATCCGGAAGCTCCCGCATCATTTAATAGAGAGTTTTAAATCCACTCTTGATGAAACAAGGGAAAGTGATATCCTCATGCATGTCATTGACATATCTCACCCTCAGTATGAAGATCATATCGATACCGTTAATGAAACGCTTTTATCCCTGGGTGTGGAAGACAAGCCCCAAATCCTGGTATTTAACAAGATCGACAAGTATAGAGATCTGTATTTTGATCAATATCTTGAGACCGAGGTACGCGATCAAATCATGGATAAATTAAAAGACAAGTTGTCTAATAAATTTAATCACCCCGTTATTTTTATTTCTGCATTACAAAAAGAAAATATCGATAAGCTGCGATTGCTCATGTCTGAAGTAATCGAAAAACAGTATAAGATCAGGTATCCTTACAAAGTGAAATCTTTCTAATCTCAGATTAATGACAATCCTTCGAAAATATGCTCAACTGCTGGTCAATTATTGTTTGGAATTAAAAAAGGGTGATAAATTATTTGTCCAATCCACCCTTCTGGCTGAGCCGTTGGTGCGGGTAGTTTTTCGTGAAGCCATCAAAATGGGAGCTCATGTGGAGTTCAGTCTTGACTTTCAAGAACGAAACAAAATCTTCATGGATCACGCCCGGGAGGACCAACTGCAGTTTGTATCCCCGGTCAATGAAATGATCATCAAAACATTTGATGCCTACCTCTATATTCGGGCTCCTTTCAACTTAAAAGAAGATAGCAATATAGATCCATCCAAGCGGAAAATCAGATCAGAGGCCATGCATCCACTCAATCAAATATATTCACAACGGACAGCAGATGGATATTTGAGCAGAACACTATGTCAATTTCCGACTAATGCAAGTGCCCAGGAAGCCGGAATGTCTCTGGAGGAGTACAAGGATTTTGTGTTCAATGCATGCCATCTATACGATGACAATCCTGGTGAAAGTTGGCAAAGGATCAGGAAAGATCAACAAAAAATTGTCGATTATCTAAACTCTGTTCAAAACATCAGGTATTTAGGAAACAAGACGGATATTTCATTTTCTGTCGAAGGTCGGACATGGATCAATTCAGACGGAAGAGTGAACATGCCAAGTGGTGAGGTTTTTACAGGGCCGGTTGAGGAAAGTGTTGAGGGCATGGTTCATTTTGACTACCCGGCCATCTACCTGGGCAGAGAGGTATCCGGTGTATCATTTGAAGTCAAAAATGGAAAGATTGAAAAATGGTCGGCTGAAAAGGGACAAGAGGTACTTGATGAAGTTATGTCATTAAAAGGTGCACGGTACTTCGGGGAAGCCGCAATTGGAACGAACTATAATATCCAGAAGGCAACCAAAAATATTCTCTTTGATGAAAAAATTGGGGGATCGATTCATATGGCGGTTGGACAAAGCTATCTTCAGACTGGAGGAAAGAATGAATCTGTAGTTCACTGGGATTTAATTTCAGATATGAAGAATGGCGGTCAGATCTACGCAGATGATCGACTCATTTATGAAAATGGAGAATTTCTTATTTAAATTCCCTAACTCTTAGTGTATTGATTTTTGATCATTGACCGGTGGAATTCGTCTGATCAAAACTTTCAGGATCACCTCCTTACAAATCAAGACTACAGTTAACTCTTAGGAATATAGTAAGGGAAATTTATAGATTTGCGGCAAATTCCATAAATCCGAAAAAATTCACATGGCAAAGAATCTTCTGATTGTTGAGTCTCCAGCAAAAGCCAAGACGATAGAAAAATACCTTGGTGGAGACTTTAGGGTGAAGTCAAGTTACGGACATATTCGCGACCTGGACAAAGGGTCAAAAGGTGTCTCTATAGAGGATGATTTCGAACCGCACTACGTCGTTTCACCTGAAAAGAAAAAGGTAGTCAAAGAACTCAAATCAGAAATTAAGAAGGTGGAGGAAGTATGGCTCGCAACGGATGAAGACCGCGAGGGTGAGGCCATATCCTGGCATTTGTGCGAGGAGCTAGGGCTTGATATAGGTGAGACGAAGAGAATCGTCTTCAGGGAAATTACTAAATCCGCAATCAAGAAAGCCATTGAAAATCCACGAAGAGTGGACAAAAACCTCGTGAATGCCCAACAAGCAAGACGCGTATTGGACAGGCTGGTGGGTTTTGAGTTGAGCGGTGTCTTATGGAGAAAGGTAAAAAACAAACTTTCCGCTGGAAGGGTGCAATCCGTAGCTGTAAAGTTGATCGTCGAAAAGGAAAGAGAAATTCAGAGTTTTCAATCCAAGCCATATTTTAAAGTCACTGCTGAATTCGAAGTTCAGGATACCAACGGCTTCAAAGCAATTTTGAAGGCTGAATTGTCGGAGCGCTTATCGACTATCGAAGAGGCACAATCCTTCCTGGAGGGATGTAAAGGGTCGGATTACAAAATTGACAAGATCGAGGTAAAACCCAGTCAGAGAAGACCAGCTCCTCCCTTCACCACATCTACTTTGCAGCAGGAAGCCAGCCGTAAATTGGGATTTAGCGTGAATCGTACCATGTCCAATGCCCAGAGATTATACGAGCAGGGCTTTATAACCTACATGAGAACGGATTCTACAGCCCTAAGTGCTACAGCAATTGATGGCATCGCAGGAGAGGTGCAAAAAAACTACGGCGGACAATACTTGAATCCTCGACAGTATAAACCCAAGAATGCTAATGCCCAGGAAGCACATGAGGCCATTAGACCTACATACTTTGACAGACAAGTCGTCACCGATAATCGAGATCAGCAACGACTGTACGAATTGATTTGGAAACGTACAATGGCATGTCAGATGGCTAATGCCAGGTTGGAAAAGACGACCGTGGACATTACAATATCCTCTCATCCCGGCAGGATCTTGAAGGCATATGGCGAAGTACTCAAATTCGATGGTTTCCTGAAGGTATATATGGAATCAAAAGACGATGACGATCCCGAAGACACAAGAGGAATTCTTCCTCCATTGTCCCAGGGCCAAATGCTGGATTTACAGATCTTGAAGGCAACGGAACGGTTTTCAAGACCTCCGGCAAGATACACGGAAGCTTCTCTTGTCAAAAAATTGGAAGAATTGGGTATTGGAAGGCCTTCTACTTATGCGCCAACCATCACCAAGATCATGGAAGAAGGAAGAGGTTACGTGGTCAAGGAAAGTCGTGAAGGAGTGGCTCGGACGTATAGAGAACTTTCACTGATTGATCAACAAATCACTCAGAAAGAAAACCAGGAAGTAACCGGAACTTCGAGCAACAGGCTGTATCCCACAGATATGGGAATGATCGTTACCGACTTTTTGAGTCAACATTTCGACGAAATCATGAATTATGGCTTCACTAAGGAAATGGAAGAGCGTTTTGACAAGATAGCGGGAGGACAAGAGGAATGGAAAGGAATGATCCGTGAGTTTTACGGACCGTTTCATTCGGATGTGGAGCAAACGATCGAAAAGGCTGAACGGGCAAAAGGAAGAAGAGCTTTAGGAGAAGATCCTGAGACGGGTCATACAGTGATGGTACAAATGACCAGATTCGGTCCGGTCATTCAAATTGGTACCGTTGAAGAAGTAGGTGAAGAAGGCAAGCCAAAATTTGCAAATCTTCGACCCGGTCAATCTATGGAAACCATCACATTCGATGAGGCCCTGAAATTGTTTGAACTGCCAAAAAACCTGGGGACTTATGAAGATAAGGATGTGGTTATCGGAGCAGGCAGATATGGTCCTTATGTAAAATTCAATGATAAATTTATTTCTCTTCCCAAAGGAAGAGATCCGATGGAAGTTACATTGGAGGCGGCATTGGAATTGATCGAACAGAAAAGAAAGGAAGATGCTCCCATTGCGATGTATGACTCAAAACCTGTAACAAAAGGTAAGGGCCGGTTCGGACCATTCATCAAGTGGAACGACCTGTTTATCAATGTTCCCAAGCGGTACGATTTTGAAAATCTGACAGAAGAGGAAATCAACGAATTGATCAAAGCTAAGATTGAAAAGGAGGCAAACAGATATATCCAACAATGGCCAGAAGAAAAAATTGCCATTGAAAATGGCAGATGGGGACCTTTTTTCAGGGTTAAAAAGAAGAGTTTGAAAATACCAAAAGTGGATGGCAAAAAACTTGAAAAAGAGGATTTGGCCGCTCTATCTCTTGATGATGTGAAGAAATTGATCAAAGAGGCTCAACAAGACTAGAAGATATTATTCTTACTTCTGTTTGCATGAAATGAAAAAGCCAATAAATTTGCAGCCCCGTGATTAAGTGGGCACACCCACTCTCAAA
Source organism: Saprospiraceae bacterium (assembly GCA_028282725.1). Taxonomy (GTDB): domain Bacteria; phylum Bacteroidota; class Bacteroidia; order Chitinophagales; family Saprospiraceae; genus JAJRXG01. Next base: position 26,126 of record JANQHF010000071.1, on the reverse strand, counting down.
CACACCCTCACACCTGACCCTCGGTACCTTAGCTCAGTTGGTAGAGCACAGGACTGAAAATCCTGGTGTCCCTGGTTCGATTCCTGGAGGTACCACACACAAGGAAAAGCCTTTCTCAGACTGAGAAAGGCTTTTTAGGTTTAAGTCTAAGCTGAAGTTCAAGCTGAAGGGTTCTTAATTCTGAAATCACCCTTATTTGTCAAATTCCTTCATTCCAACTCTTTGCGTTCCCTGCGATCTCCTTGGCGCACTTTGCGGTTGATTGATCACTTTTCTATGCCCAAAGAGCGCCAGGATCAATTTCATTTCAATACATCTTCAGCCACTTTACTTGCGCAAATTTTTCAAGACAACATTTTCTTATTCATTAGTAGAGTCATATATTTCAGATTACATATTTTTGTTATATGAACGTATACCAGGACACCCTTTCCACACCTATAGGAAACTTACTATTGCGAGCCAATGATCTTGGCCTGACCGAAGTATCCCTTGCTGATAACATCAAAGTCATTTCTCCGGAATCCAATGATATCATCCTCAACACAAAGTGTCAGTTGGACGAATATTTTAAAGGTCTGCGCGACGAGTTTGATCTTCCGTTGCATCTCGCAGGATATCCGGAATTCCATCTCAGAGTATGGGATCTTTTAATGACCATTCCCTACGGTAAAACCTGTTCGTATTTGGATCTTGCCAAGAAACTAGGAGATCCCAATTCGGTACGTGCTGTTGGTGCAGCGAACGGTAAAAATCCAATTGCAATAGTGATCCCTTGTCATCGCGTTATCGGATCACAAGGTAAACTCGTAGGATATGCATGGGGCATTGAAGTGAAGAGATGGTTGTTGAGTCATGAAATAGCACATTCCCCTGTGCCGGAGCATATGCTGTTCTAGCTGATGTCTTCTTCCTACATCCAGAAGACCAAAAATTGGATTCAAAAAATCGTTATTGATCTTAATCTTTGTCCGTTTGCTAAAGAACCCTTTGGTTCGGATCGAATTCTGTATGTCGTCATTGAAGAGCCAAGTACCATACCCGTAGTCAATGAAGTCCTTGAGACGATTGATCTATTGAACAAAACAGACAAGTGGGATACTGCCTTTATCATAACTCCCGGAATTGATTTACTCTTTCAGGAGTATTTGAATTTTGTAAATGACCTGCAGGAATTGGTGTCACAAGAATTGCCTGACTTTGTCAAATTGATCGCCTTTCATCCTGATTTCCAGTATCGAGACACACCAATAGAATCTACTCAGAATGCCACCAACCGATCACCCTTCCCAATGATCCATATTCTTCGCAAAAGTGACTTGGACCAACTGAGCGATCATTCCAAACCCGTAACTGAGCATAATCGAACCGTCTTGCTCGCTTTGTCATGGAAGGACATTCACTCGGGAACAAAGGATTAGGAAGTTATTTACTTACTTTCGGCGCTTATGCAAAAACATGCATTTTCTCTTGTTGTTTTCGCAGCCTTGCTATCAGGTGTAAGTGGTTTGATCGTCAAGCATATGCAAATTCCGGCCACGAGTATGGCCTGGATCAGGATGACCACGCCTTCCTTAATCATTGGAGCTTATTTGTTATGGAGAGGACGCAGTATCCTGAAAACCGGGTACCGCGTGATGCTTGCAGGCTCCGTCTTCAATACCATCCGGATGATTTTCTTTTTCATGGCATACATACATACGACCATCGCCAATGCCATCATCGTATTGTATACATGGCCCATCTTTGCTGTGATCTTGAGCATCGTGTTTTTAAAGGAAAATGTTACAAAAAGGCAGATCTTCCTTTTGATGATTTCATTCGTCGGGATCCTGGTGGTGTATGCAGGTCATGAATTTTCCTTAAAAGACGGTGACTTCCTCGGACTTACAGCAGGAATATTAGGGGCATTCTTTTATGCATGCTCCGTGATCATTTTTAAATCCCAAACCGTGTCTTTCGATCCATTCGAAACCATATTTTTTCAAAATATCCTGGGCGTCTTCGTTTTTCTTCCACTATTCCTGACGAACTCACCTGCACCCCGGAATCTGGATTGGGTACTTGGAATCACTCACGGTACCCTGATTGGAATCATCATGTTCGCTGCCTTCTTCTATGGGTTGCGGTATATAAAAGCTTCGACCGCTTCAATGATCACCTATATAGAAATCATCAGCGCAACGTCACTTGGTTATCTGGTCTTGGGCGAAACACTCACTCCAAATATGATCTTAGGAGCAGTGATCATCCTATGCTCAACCGTATTGTTGCAGCGAAAAAGTTTTATTTAGCTTCCGGGAATTGTTGTCCCATTCAAGGACATCGGTTAAATTCATTTAAAATTCATCCATGTCACAACGGAAACTGATATTCCAATATGGTGAAGATCATTTAACAGCTGGTAAGGCTCTCTCAATTGCCCGGGGACAGCTCAAAGGTGAATTGAGTAATCAAATCAGGGAAAAACTCAAAAGCAACCGACAAGTAGTTGATCACTTTAGTAAAGGAAAAAAAGCGGTATATGGGATCAATACAGGATTTGGACCATTATGCAGTACACGTATATCCTCTGAAGACACAGTCCTGCTGCAATACAATATTTTAAAGAGTCATGCAGTCGGTGTAGGTGCACCGGTATCCACTTTGATTTCCAAATTGATGCTCATCCTGAAAATGCATGCCCTATCACTGGCACATAGCGGGATTTCGATAGCGGTACTGGAACGAATTCAATGGCATATCGATAATGACATTATCCCAATTGTACCCAGTCAGGGCTCGGTAGGCGCTTCCGGCGATCTTGCACCCCTGGCCCATCTATTTCTCCCACTCATTGGAGAAGGTGCCGTGGTGTACAGGGGAAAGGCGATCACCGCTTCAGAGTTATTCCAACTGGAAAATTTGTCATCGGTAGAATTGCTTCCGAAAGAAGGGCTAGCACTCATAAATGGGACCCAGTTTATCGCTGCGCATGCAGTTGTGATCATCGAAAAATTGCACAACTGTCTAAGTCAATCCGATTTAATTGCCGCCTTGATGGTAGAGGGCCTGCTAGGCTCATCAAATCCTTTTCACCCCGAATTACACGAGTTGAGACCTTACCCGGCAAATCAACATGTTTCCGGGAGGATTTTTAAACTTTTGAACAACTCAGAAATTGTAGCATCACATGAAGACTGTGAGAGAGTTCAGGATCCCTATTCATTGAGATGTGTCCCCCAGGTCCACGGTGCATCAAGAACGTCATGGCTTCACTTGAAAGAGTTGACGGAAATTGAGTTGAATAGTGTGACTGACAATCCTGTGATCATTGATTCCTCCACGATCATTAGTGGGGGAAATTTTCATGGACAGCCCTTAGCACTGGCCCTGGATTATGCCGCCGTGGCAGGATCCGAAATTGGCAATATCTCGGATCGACGGATTTATCTGTCCCTGATGGGAGTTGCTCAGGGTGTACCCAAACTACTCATGGAAAACACAGGCACAAATTCAGCATTTATGATGCTGCAGTATACTTCTGCTGCCCTTGCCAGTGAAAACAAATCCTTGTGCTTTCCCGCAAGTGCTGACAGCATTCCCACTTCTCTTGGCCAGGAAGATCACGTCAGCATGGGTTCTATTTCGGGACGTAAAACCCTTAAGATCCTTGATAATCTGGAATATATCCTAGCTATCGAAATGATTTGCGCAGCTCAATCTTTTGATTTTCATCACCCCCTAAAGTCAAGCACCATATTGAATGGCGTACATAGCCTGATCCGAACTAAAATTGCACATGCTGATGCGGATAGGGTATTCAAGGAGGACATTGAGCAGGCCGTCCAACTGGTAAGGAATAAAACCCTCCTAAAAATTGCTGACCAGTACAAGCATCAGATTGAGACAGGATTTGAAGATATATTCGAGAACTTCTAACTGAAAATGTGACAAAGAACCTGTACAATCTTTATCAACCGAATGCCCCTGCCGTACCGATTCTTGTGAGCGTTCCGCATTCCGGGACCATGATCCCTCCCGCTATTCAATCATTGATCCATCCTGAAATACAGTCGACACTGGATGATACTGACTTTTATGCCGATCAATTGTATTCATTTGTAAACGAACTTGGTATTACATTAATCTCAGCTACTGTCAGCAGGGTGGTCATTGATTTGAACAGAAATAAGAATGACCATCGGCTGTACAATGATGGAAGAGTGACGACTGGCTTAGTGCCATTGACCGATTTTCGGGGCCAACAAATCTACAGCGATCCCGACTATCAGCCGGAGCCGGAAGAAGTCAATCGAAGATTAAAGCTGTTCTACTTTCCATATTATGATGAGATAGAAAGGGTACTTTCCCATTTCAAGATCAATTTTGGAACAGCATTGCTCTGGGATGCTCACTCCATACGCCGACACCTGCCATTGATTTCCCCTGATCCCTTTCCAGACCTCATTCTCGGCACCAATGATGGATCCTCTGCGGATTCACAAATTATCGATACATGTCTTTCTTCATTGCATACTTCAGGTATGGAAGTTACCCACAATGATCCGTTCAAGGGTGGAAATATAATCCGTCATTTTGGGAATCCTCAAAAGAACATTCACGCGGTCCAACTGGAAATGTCAAAAGATTGCTACCTGGACAACCAGGAGATTGAAATGGACCAGACCAAAGCTCCGAAGATGAAAAAAATATTGAGGGCCACTTTGGAGCAACTTATTCCTATATTGATAAAATGATCAGGGGATTTCAATTTCGAGGGCTTCTGCAAAATACAGGATGGATAGAGCCCGCCTATGTTACGGTAAACGATTTTGGAATTATCCGGTCTATATCAACTAAACCGTTCAAGGGTACACCTTATCAGATAGTTGAAGGATATGCAATTCCCGGTATGGTCAATGCACATAGTCATTCTTTCCAATATGCAATGGCAGGATTAAATGAACATCATGGAAGTGTGAATGGTGCTGATACCTTTTGGACATGGCGCCAACGGATGTATGAAATTGCCTTAAAAATTCATCCTGAGGAATTAGAAAATATTGCAGCATGGCTTTATTCAGAAATGATCCGTCATGGATACACACATGTTATTGAATTCCATTATCTCCATCATGATGTAAATGGAAAACCGTATGAGCAGAAAGCCGAACTTGGAATGCGTTTGGTATCAGCCGCCAAAAGTGCAGGTATTCGTATTACATTGATTCCAATATTTTATCAAAAGGGTGGATTCGGAAAAGAGCCCCTTAAGGAACAAAGAAGATTCATAAGTGATGACATTGACGAATATCTTACACTTTTTGAATCGAGCAATCAGGTTATAGATCTTTACGAAAATGCCCTAACTGCCTATGGCCTACACTCTTTACGCGCTGTAGAACCTGAAGATCTTCGAAAAATCTCCGGGGTATTTCTAAAGGGAATTCCCGTACACCTGCATATCTCAGAGCAAAAAAAAGAAGTTGAGCAATCACTTGAGTATCTGAAATCCAGACCCGTGGAGTGGTTACTCGATAATGTTGATGTAGACGAAAACTATAATTTGATTCATGCGACTCATTTAGATTCCAATGAGACAATAGGCCTTGCCCGGTCCAATGCAAATGTTGTTCTCTGTCCGAGTACAGAAGGAAATCTGGGAGATGGATTTTTTAATTTCCATGAATTTCAAAATCATCATGGGAATTGGTGTATCGGAACTGACAGTCACATAGGTTTGAATATGTTTGAAGAGTTGAGGTTATTGGATTATGGACAGCGATTGACAGTTCATAACAGGAATACCTTTGCCGATCAACACAGCACGGGAGGTGCCGTAGCCATTCAAAAGGTAGTGATGAACGGAAGAGCTGCCGCAGGGGTTCGTTCCGGTGATTTCTTTGAAATTGATCATCCTTTGGATTGCCTTGTTCTGAACGCCCGTCATCCGCTTTTGGCAAATACCACCTTTGACAATCTGACGAACACAATCATCTATTCGAGTGACCCATCGATGAATTTGGGAACAATTATCAAGGGAAAGTGGGTCGTCAGGGAGCATATTCATGTCAGATTTCATGAATTAAAAGAAAATTTCGAATCTGCTATTCAAAGTTTAAAAATTCGTTGAATCAATGACCGGTTATACAGTGACAGGACCTTTCTCCGAGATTTTGACAATGTCCAAAATGCCCCTGAATGGACCACTTGCAGACAGTGAGTTAGAAGTGATCAGGAATGCGGGTGTTCTGATGCGAGAAGACGTCATTGTGAAAATCGGAGCATTTCAGGAAGTATTGGATCGAGCACAGGAGCTCAACGCTTCAGTGTTTGAAATTGACACTCCCGCAGTCCTGATGCCCGGATGGATAGATCCACATACGCATATTTGCTTTGCAGGAAGCAGGGCCTCTGATTATGCATTGCGCAATTCCGGGGCTACCTATCTTGAAATTGCTGCTTCGGGAGGTGGCATTTGGGACACCGTTCAAAAAACAAGAGATGGTACAAAGGATGTACTGAAAAAGACACTGATTCGAAGATCACTTCATTTGTTGCACAATGGAGTCACCACAGCCGAAGTGAAAAGTGGTTATGGGCTTTCGGTGAATGAGGAAATGAAAATGCTTGAGGTTATAAATGAGGCGGACAGCGAACTTCCAATCGATTTGGTTCCAACTTGCCTGGCCGCACACATAGTGCCAAAGGAATATCCCGATGCTACTTCATATTTGAATCAAATAATCAATGAGCTTTTTCCGGTCATTCGAGATCGTCAACTTTGCAATCGGGTTGATGCATTTATCGAGGAAGGGGCCTACCAACCAGATGAGATTATTCCTTATCTGACGGCAGCCCGGGATCATGGGTTTGATATTACCATCCACGCAGATCAATTCAACACGGGTGGTTCCCGGATAGCAATCGAATATGGTGCGGTGAGTGCCGACCACCTGGAAGTGAGCGGTGATAAAGAAATAGAAATGCTTGCTGCCAGCAAGACAATTGCCACCGTTTTGCCGGGGGCCTCTCTGGGACTCGGTGTCGGTTTTGCCCCGGCCCGGAAAATCCTCGACGCAGGCGGGAGTCTGGCTATAGCAAGTGATTGGAATCCTGGATCAGCACCGATGGGAGATCTATTGACCTCGGCAGCTATACTCGGGGCTTATGAAAAACTGAATAACGCTGAAGTTTTTGCAGGAATGACTTTCCGGGCTGCAGCAGCACTACGACTTGATGATCGCGGTAAACTGGAAGAAAGGTGCAAGGCGGATATGATCGGTTTTCCTTGTAATGATTATAGGGAAATCCTTTATCACCAGGGTCAACTACCCCCCCAGTATGTCTGGAAGAATGGACAATTGATTTCATCCTAAAAAAACAATCGGACAATGGATAAGGAGACTTTTCATAAGCTCATCACTCAAGGAATTCCAGATCATCTGCCGGTAAAAAAATTTCCCTCACCTTCTCTGAATCATGCTCCCCGGAGGAAAGACATTTTGAGCATAACAGAAAAGGTATTGGCGGTGCAAAATGCATTGCGCTATTTTCCTCAGCGATGGCATCGAGAATTGTCAGGCGAATTTGCATCGGAATTAAAGGAATTTGGCCGGATCTACATGTACAGATTTCAACCTGAATACAAAATTTTCGCCCGGCCAATTGACTGGTACCCGGCCAAAAGCACCCATGCTGCAGCAATTATGTTAATGATCCAGAACAACCTCGACCCTGCCGTGGCACAGCATCCTCAAGAATTGATTACCTATGGTGGAAATGGTGCGGTTTTTCAGAATTGGGCGCAGTACCTCATGACCATGCAATATCTTTCGGAGATGACGGATCAACAGACCCTTCATATGTATTCCGGTCATCCAATGGGTCTGTTTCCTTCATCATCAAATGCACCAAGAGTGGTCGTTACCAATGGTATGATGATCCCCAACTATTCAAGTCCCGACGATTGGGAAAAGTACAATGCACTCGGGGTGACCCAATACGGCCAAATGACAGCAGGGTCATACATGTATATCGGACCGCAGGGCATCGTACATGGTACTACGATTACCCTTATGAATGCTTTTAGAAAAATCCTGGATGCGAATGATACCCCGAGAGGCAAGATCTTCCTGACTTCGGGCCTGGGAGGCATGAGTGGTGCGCAACCCAAGGCAGGAAACATCGTGGGATGTATTACTGTCTGTGCTGAAATCAATCCCAAAGCAGCACGTAAGAGACATGAACAAGGTTGGGTGGATGTACTCATTACTGATCTCAATGAATTGGTCAGCCGGGTCAGAAATTCAGTAGATCATCATGAATCCATATCCTTTGCATATGCCGGAAATATCGTGGACGTATGGGAACGGTTTGCAGATGAAAAAATTAGAGTACATGTAGGTTCTGATCAAACTTCGCTGCACAATCCGTGGTCAGGAGGTTATTATCCGGTTGATTATTCATTTGGGGAATCCAACAAGATGATCAGGGATGACCCTGCAGCATTTAAGTCTGCCGTCCAGGCCTCTCTTCGCAGACAGGCAGATGCGATCAATCGGCACACCGCCAATGGCACATATTTTTTTGATTATGGCAATGCTTTTCTCCTTGAATGTTCAAGGGCCGGAGGCGATGTATTGGGTGACAAGTATGGTTTGTTCAGGTATCCGTCCTATGTACAGGATATCCTGGGGCCCATGTGTTTTGACTACGGCTTTGGGCCATTCAGATGGGTGTGTACTTCCTGCGATCCGAAAGACTTAAGGCAAACTGATCAAATTGCACATAGGATTATGAAGGAAATAATGAATGATGCCCCGGAGGAGATCCAACAACAAATGCTGGACAACATACACTGGATCGAACAAGCTGAAAGGAATGATCTCGTTGTGGGTTCACAGGCCAGAATTCTCTACGCTGATGCCGAAGGCAGGATCCGGATCGCCCGGGCGTTCAATAAGGCCATTCGAAAGGGGCAGATATCCGCTCCCGTAGTCCTGGGTCGCGATCATCACGATGTAAGTGGAACCGACTCTCCTTATCGTGAAACCAGCAATATTTACGATGGAAGCCAATTCACTGCTGACATGTCCATACACAACGTCATAGGGGATAGCTTTAGAGGGGCCACATGGGTATCCATCCATAATGGCGGTGGTGTCGGATGGGGTGAAGTGATCAATGGGGGTTTTGGTTTGGTTTTGGACGGCACACAAGAAGCCGATCAGAGACTAAAATCCATGTTGTTCTATGATGTCAATAATGGGATAGGCAGGAGGGCCTGGGCGAGAAATAAGGGAGCTCTTTTTGCCTTACGACGGGAAATGAAACGCACACCTGGATTTGATCTGATTGTTCCATCTGAAGTGGACAGTGAGATTTTGAAAAAACTCACCGACCATTTTTAAAAAGTAGTCCTGTCGAACATTTCATACTCAGGATGTTCAATATTCGGTAGGATCCGGAAAATTTGCTTTAACTTCAAATCATGGCCACCTGCAACCAAATTGTATTTTTTCTTATCGTATTGATTTCACCTGTACTGCTTACATCCCAGGACGTAGGACCTGAAGACAGGGTGATCAGTATCTATTTCGGAGGGGGGAGTTATTACATCGATTTCGAACAAGAAGAAGGTCTGATCCAATTCATTGAAGACATAGAATATCTGCACGAATATCAAATTGAAGTTCATGGTCATACGGATAATGTGGGAAGCTATGAATTCAACCACTATCTTTCACACATGCGTTGCAAATCCGTAATCTATCTTCTTACTAATATAGGTAGAGACGAAATTCAACCTGAGTTGATTTTTCAATATGATCACGGGGAGCAAAGTCCATCGTACACCAATGATACATGGATGGGCAAGCAGGGCAATCGACGCGTGGATGTGATCTTGAGAAAGTATTCTCTATAGAATTTCACGAAGCAAGAGGATAGCTCTTTATCTTGCACGAAAGAGGAATTCATCTATGAATTTTCAATCCAAACTTCCCGATGTTAGCACGACCATATTTACGGTGATGAGTGCTCTGGCTGCCCGACATGGTGCGATCAATTTATCTCAGGGATATCCCAATTTTGAGGTCGACCAGCATCTTAAGGATCTGGTTAACAAGTATGTGCAGCAAGGTCAGAATCAGTATGCTCCCATGACCGGAGTCCCCGTATTGAGACAAGCTATATCCCGAAAGAAAAAGCTGCTCTATCACGTGTCTGTTGATCCCGACGATGAAATCACGATTACCAATGGGGCCACAGAAGCCATATATAGCGCAATTTCAGCATTCATAAGCCCTGGCGACGAAGTAATCATATTCGAACCTGCATATGACAGTTATATACCATCCATATTGGTTAATGGAGGCCGACCTATTTCAATCCGATTAAAAAGTCCGGAGTTTAAAATCAATTGGAACGAGGTTAAAGATAAGATCACGAGCAGGACTAAAATGATAATGATCAATACGCCCCATAATCCTACCGGAAGCGTCCTTTCGGATGAGGATCTTTTATCCCTGGAAAAAATCGTAGAGGATTCCGATATCCTGATCCTTTCGGATGAGGTATATCAGCATTTAATTTATGATGGCCTGGAGCACCAGAGTATTTTGTTGTATCCCGAATTGTTCCGAAGAAGTATGGTGATTATGTCTTTCGGCAAAACATTTCATGCTACAGGCTGGCGAATCGGCTATGTCGTAGCACCCAGGTCCATTACCTCCGAAATCAGGAAGGTACATCAATACAATACATTCAGTATCAACCGTCCTCTCCAGCATGCATTGGCCGAATATCTTGAGAAACCCGCTCATTACCTGGACCTCCCTAAATTTTATCAGCAAAAAAGAGACCTCTTTTCAGATGCCATCTCCTCAAGCAAGTTTGAGCTTATTCCTTCGCTTGGCACATACTTCATTCTTGCATATTATCGGAAGATTTCAGATCTGTCCGATCAGGAATTTGCGCGTTGGATGACCATTGAAAAAGGTGTAGCCGTGATCCCGATATCATCTTTTTATTCAGATGATACAGATGAGCACATTATTCGATTTTGCTTTGCCAAAACAGATGAATTACTCGCCGAAGCAGCTGAATTGATCAACCAGGTCGAATAGCCAACCTCGTGAATTCTTCTTAAATCAATTCTCTATGAAGAAATTATGCTAAAATGGCGTCAATTAGATCTTAAATCGATTCTCGCCCGATTTCATTTGGTTAGATTTGTTTAAACCCAAAAGAACGAATTAGATATGAATCATCTTGATGTAACCCTAATACAGTCGGACTTATACTGGTTGGATATCAATGCAAACCTGGAGGCTTTCTCCAGCAAAATCTCCACAATTCAAGGATCTACTGATCTGGTATTGCTCCCGGAAATGTTTTCGACCGGATTTACCATGGATCCTCAGAACCCGGCAGAGGAAATGGAAGGACCAACGATGTCATGGATGGCCGAACAAGCACAAAAAGTAAATGCGGTCATTGCCGGATCCCTGGTGGTTGTCGATCGCGGACAATACTACAACAGGTTTGTTTGGATGTATCCGGGAGGAATGTACCACACCTATGATAAGCGACATTTATTTGCTATGGCGGGAGAACATGAAAAGTACACAGCCGGGGAAGAAAGGCTGATTGTCAACTATAAGGGATGGAGAATATGCCCATTGATCTGTTATGACCTCAGATTCCCAGTGTGGTCAAGAAATGATCACGCCTTTGATGTTCTCATTTTTGTTGCTAATTGGCCGAATAAGAGAATGTATGATTGGAATACCTTGTTACGCGCCCGAGCCATTGAAAACCAATGCTATGTTATCGGAGTCAACCGCATTGGGACTGATCCCAATGGACACGAATATAATGGCGACAGTTGTGTGATAGATCCGGGTTGGAATCAGGTAATTTATCACACCGAAAAAATTGAGGCCGTCCACACAGTCTCTCTTTCGAAGGATCACCTTACTGAAGTAAGGAATAAACTTCCCTTCTTGAAGGACCAGGACAGGTTTGCAGTTCTTTAGTAATTAACGCCTGGCAGGTTTGTATTTGGATTTCATCAGGATGTCCTGGGCATCCTGGTTTTCTATGAGATCGAAGATCGAAATATCCGGGTTTCTTCGCATATAAGACCGTACAATCTGCCATCCCATATAATTTCCGGTTTGTCCGGGAGATTCTGGTGGCATGCCAGGACTGGTTGGAGCCGGACCAATTAATTTCGCAAACTTTTTCAGATCCGTTTCGTAAAACAGGTCCTGCTCGAAGAAAAAAGACCACATCTGTTCTTCATTATTTCGACACCATTGCAATTGTTCCGCACTGTATTCTGTTACGATCGTGTCCGGAACAAAATTCAAAATCTCATCTGCCAGGTATAACTTTTTCCCTCCCCAAATCATAAGAGAGAGAAAGTCGGCCTTTGCCGGTGGTAGTAGTCGGTCTTCGATCAAAACGTCGGTAATTTTCTTCACTATATGATCGCGATTGTATGTTCTCACCAGGTATTGTGAAAAGGAAGGATTGGCAGCATGAATGACGGTATATGGGAATTCACTTCCTAAAAACATGTCCAACCCTAAGCCCAATCCATTTTGCCCGCCATCATCAAATACAAAAGCCTGGTTCGCAAATCCGGAGATGAACGTATACAGGGTCGGAATTTGGTTATTGCTCAATCCAAACAAATCGACGTAGTTTTCCAGGGCCTGGGAAATTTCCGGGATCACCTCAGTCATGTCACCATAAATGTCTTGAACGTCATTATATAGTCGCAGATAATTTGTATCCGACGTGATTATCTCCAGTTCATTGAGGACTAGGTCCTCTGTCCTTGTTTCCAATACTTCATGAAACAAAACTCTCGAAAAGTGAGGGTACTGGTCTTGAAGACTTCGAAATCCTGTAAGCAGGTCATCTTGTGGTATCGATTTTAGGAGTTGATCAAATCGAACGATCTCAGCTGTAATGACTGGTGATAATTCTTCAATCGCTTCCGAATGTCTTCCATCGTTGGTACACGACAGGATTCCAAGAAGACAAAACAAGATTATGGACGTCGTGCAATATGTAATTGGTAAAATCCTGATTCTCATAAAATTTAGAGAAACTTGTAATCATTCAATAACGTCATAAGAATTGACACATTATATAAGAAACTCGTTCATATGAACTTACAGCTGGATAAGAGAAAATTAAAGGCTTTCATAAGAAAGGCAATTGACGAAGATGTAAAAGACGGGGACCATACCTCCTTGGCTTGTGTACCCGCCAAACAAGTCAGTAAGGCAAAACTATTGGTCAAGGATCGAGGTGTCATTGCCGGCATCGAAATAGCAGAAGATATCTTTAAATACCTGGACCCTGATAGTCACATAGAAAAATTGATATCAGATGGTGACCGGGTGATACAAGGCGATATTGCATTTTATCTCACCTGCAACAGTCAGGCACTATTGAAAGGAGAACGGCTAGCCTTAAATACGATGCAAAGATTAAGCGGTATTGCCACTCTGAGCAGAAAGTTTGCCACTCGGGTAAAGGACTTTGATGTAACCATCCTGGACACAAGGAAGACTACTCCACTCTTGCGATTTCTTGAGAAATGGGCGGTTGCCGTAGGTGGTTGTTCCAATTACCGCGATGGTCTTTTCGACAGGATCATGATTAAGGATAATCACATCCAGGCTGCAGGAGGAATCACTGCGGCAGTCAATAAAGTGAAAAGATATTTGAAAAAGACCGGAAAGGATCTGGGAATAACAGTAGAGGTGCGCAATCAAAAGGAGTTGAAAGAAACTTTGGATCAAAACCTTGAGGTCCGCGTAATGCTTGACAACTATACGACCGGAGACATGGAAAAAGCTGTGAAATTTGTAGCCAATAGGTTAGAAGTAGAAGCCTCAGGAGGCATTAAACTGAATAATGTCAAGGAAGTTGCAGCAACGGGTGTTGATTTTATATCCGTTGGCGCCCTGACTCATTCAGCTCAAAGCCTCGACCTGAGTCTCAAGATTATCTAAATAATCAATGAGGGTATGTTATTATTAAAAAAATGAGTAATGCCCCAAAGAATGCCAGTGCTACCCAAAAGCGAGCATCCTTTTGTATGGACTGATCTTCTTGAATCATAAATGAGTTTCGGTTGGATTAGTAAATGTGTCACCATAAGCAGTTATTAAACTTGTGGTAAAAAATTAAAATGAAAAGCTCTTTTGCCATTCATTGTCACACTTCATGATTCGGAAATATTCGTGGTTATATGCAGAATAAGGCACAAACGATGCCATAGCATTTTATCGTAATATATATTGTATACCCTTAGTGATATACCAGAACAGGTTAAATACACATTTACTTGATCATAGTGTATAACTAATTGATTATGTGTATGTTAAAGGTGTATTATATATACTATTTGAATAATAGTAAGAAATACTTCAATGGAAAAATACCACTTTTATTTACGTGTCCGCAAAATCTCCTTCAATGCTGAATCAAATGTTTCCGCTTTTAATTCGGATTGACTGATCATGATGAACTTGTCTGTTTTATCCATTCGTCTTGCCAGATACTCCTGTTCACTCTGACCCGGCGTGGGAACCAAAATGGCAGGTAAACCTAATTTGTGCAGGTCCATTATCGAACTGTAACCAGAGCGACAAACAGCCACGTGAGATTGATTTAAAATTGCGTTCAATCCGGAAGTGTTTAACAAGTCGTAGACATGGATATGTTTCCGATGATCTGTTGAAACACTCTTTAGGTCCGAACCACGGATCAATGCAATTTGATGGTTCTGATAACTCCCGGCAAGATTGGTCAATTTTTTTTCCAATCTTGTTCGTTGAGGTTCGGGACCCGACAAGATCACAGAAAAATCATAGATCTTATTATCGTCACTACCGGACATTCTGCTGAGCAGACCAATATGACGTTCAGGGATATTCAGATCATGCTCAGATAATTTACCGGAAAGTAATTTGTTGCTTTCATCCGGGATCCATAATTCGTCAAATCGGTTGATATATTTCGATTGTATATAGGTGGAGCAACTGGCAAGAATGACATTGTTGTGTTGAAATGTCAATTGATGACCCAGGAAGACATTTCGGCACAGTTTGGATCGAAAGCCCAATCGATGGTCCGATATAATCAGATCGACCTTTTTTTGATGGGCCAGATCATCGGCTATTTTTTGTTCCTGGCGAATAGCTTGTAACATCCGGGGACCGTACCGGACCATATTCATCCACATCCATTGGTGATCGTATCTGACTCCATAAGATGGTAGTCTGAAAAACGACAACCCGTTATATTCATTTTGTAACCAATCCAGGGCAATACCATCAGTTGCGATCATGACCCTATTGTGCCCCTTCAGTCTCTCTATAAGAGGCACGCATCTTGCAGCATGTCCAAGACCCCAATTCAGTGGAGCAATAAGAATGGTCTGATCCGTCGTTTTGTCCAGGAATGAGAGTAGATCAGACACTCAATGAGAGATTAGATGTATTGGAGATTAGTCAAGCCTGATTTCATCATTCTTGTGGTCATAAAACTTATACATGTTTAGAGCGAAGTTGGCATCTGCCTTAATGTTGATCCATTTATTGAATTGCAAATACCACTTCATCCTCTGGCTGGGAAAACCTTTGGTAAGATGCGATTTGACATAAGGATGCACATGCAAACTGATCTTTGATTTGGGATGTGAGTTATGGACAAGAGATAGACTTCGGGCAATATCATCCGTAATCAACAGACTAGGAGCAACCGTCCCTGTTCCATTACAACTCGGACATACTTCGGCAGTTTTGATATTTATTTCCGGTCTGGTACGCTGCCTGGTGATTTGCATGAGACCAAACTTTGTAAGAGGTAAGATGGTATGTTGCGCCCTGTCGGAGGACATTGCTCTTCTCACGGCTTTTACCAGTTTTGATTTATTCTCAGGAATCCTCATATCAATAAAATCGATGATGATGATTCCTCCCAAATCTCTCAATTTCAACTGGCGTGCAATTTCCTCTGCGGCTTCCAGGTTCACAGCAAGCGAAGCACTTTCCTGGTCCATACTTTTCATCTTTGGACCACTATTCACATCGATGACGTGCATAGCCTCAGTATGTTCGATAATCAGATAGGCTCCACTCTTCATGGTATAAGACTTGCCAAATGAAGCTTTGATTTGTCTGGTGATTCCAAAATGGTCGAACACGGGTCTTTTGCCGTTGTAGGGATTCAGGATCTTGATCCGGTCTTTTGCAATGGTGCCCAAATAGTCTTTTAAACTGTTGAAGGTTTTTTTGTCATTAACGACGATGTTATTGAAGGATTCATTAAGGATATCTCTCAAGATCGTTTCCGTTTTATCCAGCTCCTTCAATAAAAGTCTATGTCTTCTTGCCTTTTTTAATTTATGAAAGATCTGCTCCCATTTGTTGGTCAGACTCAGAATATCTTCATGAATATCAGCCACTTTTTTTCCTTCAGCTGCCGTCCTGACTATTACTCCAAAATTTTTCGGTTTAATACTCTCTACCAGATTTTTTAAGCGAGTTCGCTCCTCTTCACTTGAGATTTTCTTGGACACGGCCACCATGTTCTTAAAGGGACTGATGACAACGTACCTGCCTGGGATGGTAAGTTCACAACTTAATCTCGGGCCTTTGGTGGATATGGGTTCCTTCAATACCTGAACCAAAATCGGGTCGTCTTTCTTCAGGACCTGATCGATACTTCCGCGTTTATCTATATCCTGAGGAATACGGAAGCTATCTAATTTGGAAGTTGAGATCTTATTTCTCGTTACACCAGTTGTGTACTTGGTTATGGATGACAACTTTGGGCCACAATCCGTATAATGAAGAAAGGCATCTTTAGGATGACCGATCTCAACGAATGCAGCGTTGAGACCCGGCATCGTTTTTTTGATTATGCCAAGATAGATATCTCCGACATTAAAGTCATTTCCGACTTGTTCCTGATGCAACTCCACGAGTTTTCTGTCCTCCAGAATTGCAATATCTACAGATGCTCCTGTAGAATTAATGATTAATTCTTTGTCCACTCTATTGTTCATTTATTGGATGTTAACATCCAAGGCAGGAACTTCGAGATCAGAGAGATAGCTTAATTGAGTGATAAAACCCGCTATTTGAGATACGGATTTTTGTTTTAGGTAAGGTTGATTTGATAAAACATTCCTGCCTGTTAAATAAAAGGATGAAGAAGTAACCCCGTGGTCTACTTCTTCTTCTTATGTCTGTTTTTTCTTAATCTTTTCTTCCTCTTGTGAGTCGAAATCTTGTGTCGTTTTCTTTTCTTACCACACGGCATTACTTAATTCTTTTATGTTTTAAATTTCTTTTTTCAATTATTACACCTGGCCCGAAATGTTAAAGCTTGGGATTCTTGACCTTTTGCCTCATATAAATTGGCCAACAAACAAATCGTCGTAATATTATCAGGCTCTAACTCTAATGCTCCCAATAGTCTTTGCTCTGCCCGATCCAGCTGATTTGTCTGGATTGCGAATTTCGCTATATTATTGATGACAGACACGTTTTTTGGGTATTTTTTGTTCAAGGCCAATAATTGTTGTACCCCGCTCATCGGGTTGTCTTTGGGAGGATTCTCTGCCAGGATAACCGCTTTGTTGATCTGATAGCTGACCTCCTCAGGATTCAAGGAGATTGCATTTTCAAGCATTTCCAGGGACTTTGTAAGACAGAATGACTGTTCTTTTGGTTTTTCTGTTCTTTTAGTGCATAAGGCATAGGTCGTCCCTGCAATGGCCCAGGCTTCCGCCGAATTGTCCAGGATGGCTACTTCTTCTGCATAATGACCTGAAATTCCCAATTGATTTTCGTCATACCATATGGACGAGAGGTCTTTTAAAATTTCAATTTTTGCATCTCCTTCGGACTGCTCCATTTGTGCATCAAGGATTTGTACTCTTGAAATGCTCGTTTCACTCATTCCACTTCTTGCCTCCTGAATTAAAATATTCACATTAGTTGACTGCAAGTTCAGGGAACGGGTTTTCTCCCTCTGAATCAAATCTTTCGGTTTGGTCCGAAAAGCAAAAAGGAGCAGAAGCAATAGAAGACTGAAAAAAAGTATGGAATAAAACTGTGCCTTACTCAATATCATATTTGATTACACGGAATTCTCTTTGGGCAGGGATGACACCGAATCCTTCACCTGGTCCACAAAAATCTTGGCTGGTTTAAAAGCCGGAATGTAGTGTTCGGGTATTTCCAAGGAGACATTTTTCTTGATATGACGACCAATCTTCTTGGCTCTTTTTTTAATGATGAATGATCCAAATCCCCTGATGTATACATTCTCTCCACTGGACAAGGTATCTTTAATTTCGTTAAAGAAAGTTTCCATGGATACGAGGACGTCTACTTTTGGGACGCCTGTCTTCTCTGATATGATATTTACTAATTCCGCTTTGCGCATGGGTTCTTTAAATAGTTGGTTCTTAATAAGTTACATTTCGTCGAAAATAAAACGGAGCCCGACAAATTTCGGAAATTTTATTAGTTATCATAATTTTTCCGCAAATTTTTGAGCGTTTTACATATAACGATTGCTTATAATATGTTTGAATTTGTCTATAATTCTCGCCATAAAAGATATATTTAATCCATGCTATTATCAATGACGGGGTACGGAAAAGCCACGGATTCCTACCAAGATAAATCATACACAGTAGATATCAAGACCCTAAATGGGAAATTGTCTGATCTGCGCCTAAAAGCACCAACTCTGTTAAGATCAAAGGAAATTGAACTTCGGAAGATCATTCTCGAGGCAGTCATCAGGGGAAAAATCGATTGTACAATCTTGATCGTCGATGGTGAAAGCGATTCTGACTACAAATTAAACGTAAGTCTGATCGAATCTTATCTCAAACAACTACAGGAAGTTGCTTCAAAGTACGATTTACATCATCAGGATCTTCTGCAAACGATCATTCGAATTCCCAATGTTGTACAAGTAAATGAAGCAGAAATTGCAAAAGAGGAATGGGAATTTGTTCTTCGTTTGGTAGAAAAAGCTATAGAAGATCTCAATTCATTTCGGAAAGAAGAAGGGAAGTCCATGCTCATCGACCTGAATACCAGGGTACAAAATATTGAAAATCTCTTATCGAAAGTTGATGCCATTGAAGAAAAAAGAAAAATAGAACTCCTTGCACGGTTGAGAAAATCCATAGAAGATTATGCAGTTTCGGATAGCATTGATGAGAACAGACTGGAACAAGAGGTTATTTACTATCTCGAAAAACTGGACATACATGAAGAGAAGGTCAGATTGTCACAACATTGCTCATTCTTCCTTGAAACAGCTCAAAGTGAAGTACTGAATACAGGTAAAAAACTAAACTTCATTGCCCAGGAAATGGGACGGGAAATCAATACCATTGGGTCAAAAGCCCAGAACAGTTTGCTACAACAAATCGTTGTCGATATGAAAGTTGAGTTGGACAAAATCAAAGAGCAACTAGCCAATGTCTTATAAATTTTATTTATCCTAGTATTTTGATTCGGGTATGAATGTATGTATAACACATGGAATTAAAATTAGCGTTCGGTCCAAATTCGAACCGGCGCACAGTAATTCCTCTGAGAGGCGATTTGTATTCAGCTACGAAATAGAAATCGTAAATGAAAGCGATCATACAGTCCAGTTGCTGAGAAGACAGTGGTACATTTTTGACTCCAATTGTGTACGAAGAGAAGTGAAGGGAGAAGGGGTAGTGGGTGAACAACCCATATTGCATCCGAGAGAATCTCATACTTACAAATCCTGGTGTCCTTTTAATTCGGAGATTGGTATGATGAAGGGATACTTTACCATGCAAAGAAGTGTGGATGAGCAATTGATAGACGTAAAGGTTCCCCCTTTTACCATGTGCACATCTGCAAAACTCAATTAGTTACTTTTATTTCGATGGCTTCGCTGTACGTCAGATCTCGTCTGATGAAATGATCGGTGCTTCCATCCTTGTTGCTATACCTGATACCAATCGTATTGGGCGGCATCCAACCCTCATTATCCGCTCGTATGATAATGGTATTGATTACTGAAGGGTTTATCGACAACTCTATGATTTGAGGATTTCTTTCCAACGAGATCTGTCGATGTGTCCACTCTCCGTTTACATTAATGGACACCCTGTCTCCATCCTTTCTCAGGTGATCCATTAATATCAAATCCACATGACTACTATCGATTCGGATCCTTTCGTTATAGGATATCGTATAATCCAAATCAGGTTCTTCTTCCTCCGGAATTTCGACCACGGCATTTGGGATAGTTGTAAATTCCTCCGACTTTTCGACAACAATTTTTTCAATGACAGGAAGTTCAGGTGGCGAAATCTGGCTTAATCGCAATCCGGGGTCAAGCGATTTGTTTTTCAACATCTCTAAAGGAATTCTCTCCGGGTAAATAATCTTGAGATAATGCGGTTCTTCTAAAAAGTGGATGACTTCCCAATTATACTTGCGAAAGAACTCTTCCAATTTCCAGGTATATCCAGAACCATATTGATTGATCTTGGGCAATAGCTCGTAATTGTGATAATAATATCCTCTTCCAAAAGGCTCATATGCCTGAGGACCACTAATGCCGCGGGTATAATCTTTTACGTTGACGAGGATCTTGTCAATGGTTGTCAATGTCGACAATAATTCATTTTGCTGAGAAACGGAAGAAAGTTCCAGTATACATCTTTTGGTCCATTCAATTTCTTTTTCCAGTTTGGAAACACTGTTGAAGATCTCACTTTGATTTTCGGCCCAGAGTTGCCTTACGATTTTTTTGATGTCAAAGTGTACTTCTATGAAAGCAGTATAGACTTGTTTTTCTTTTTCGGGTAAGTCCACATTATGGTAATGCTCCAAAATCAGTTTTTCAAATATTTTCACCGATGTACGGGTCTGATCAAACAGATCCTCCGCCTTTTCAATGTCTTCATAAATGGCCTGAATATTTGAAAAGGTGTTCAGGTCCTCATTATCAATAATGTTATCCAAATGCCTTCGATCCTTATTGAGCAGATTTATAACTTCCCAGACTTGATTGATCAGACTTCTATTGTTGATCGGGAAGGAGGGAGGTTGTTGGCCTTGTAACTCCTGATAAATCTGGATCGGGGAATCTCCACTTCTGACCAGATTATTATCAGCAAACAGGTTTTCTGGCAAATGAGAAGATGTATTCTTGATTCCTTCGTTAGTCGGCAGGTCCACGTGGCGCGTTACTTCGCTATTATAGTTTTCATAAACCTGGAAAATAATGACCATCCTATGTATAGACTCATTTAAGAATCGAATCTGTCGATTTAAATGATTCCTTTCCTCATTCGAAAGAGATTGGCCAGGGCCATAAATAGAAGAACCGATCATCAAAAAAACAACCAAGTAATACTTCATAGCTACTATAACGTCAAAAAAGTGCGAACGGCATAAATTGAGCAGCCAAATATTCAACGACTATCGACCGATATGTATCAGTAGTACAGAAATATCAGAGGGAGAAACTCCACTGATTCGACTTGCCTGTCCAAGGGTCCTTGGCCTGATGGTGTTGAGTTTTTCACGGCCCTCAGCTGAAAGAGAAGTAATGGTTCCATAATTAAGGTCCTCCTTCAATATCATCTCTTCTAACCGGTTCATTTTTTCGGCCATTTCATGCTCCTTCTCAAGATAGCCTTCATACTTGATACCAACCTCCGTAGATTCTATGAATTCCACGTCATATTCGGATAAGAAATCGTCGAGACAGGTTAATACTTCCCTCAACTCCCTGAGATGTACTTTAGGTCGCCTTACTATATTATCCAGTTTTACGGATTGGACCAACCTTGATGATCCCTTCCGGTTCAGATATTCATTGATCTCCGCGGGCTTCACGGATTGCCTGGTCAAATATCTCGAAATGGATCGGAGCGCCTCTTCTTTTTTACGGATGCGCTCAATGCGCTCCGTTAAGCCTCCCATTCCGAGGTCACGTGCCTTTTTGGTCAATCTCAGATCCGCATTGTCCTGTCGCATTAGAATGCGATATTCTGCTCTGGATGTAAACATTCTGTAAGGTTCTTTTGTGCCCTTGTTTACAAGATCATCTATGAGCACACCTATATAGGCATCCGAACGTCTGAGAATGAATGAGTCCTTCTCATCGATTTGGAGGGCTGCATTGATCCCGGCCATCAAACCCTGGCTGGCCGCTTCTTCGTACCCTGTAGTCCCATTGATCTGACCTGCAAAAAACAGGTTCTTCACAATTTTGGTTTCAAGATTGGGTAAAAGTTGGGTAGGCTGAAAGAAATCATATTCTATGGCATATCCCGGCCTGAACATCTTCATATTTTCGAATCCCGGAACCATTCTAAGCGCCCTGAACTGAACATCTTCCGGTAGTGAAGATGAAAAACCATTGACATAAATTTCACAGGTATCCCACCCTTCAGGTTCGACAAAAAGTTGATGTCGATCGCGTTCGGCAAACCGGTCAATCTTGTCTTCAATGGAAGGACAATATCTTGGGCCAAGTCCACGGATTCTACCATTGAACATAGGGGATTTGTGAAATCCTTCTTTCAAGGCATGGTGAACTTCCGGATTGGTATATGTTACATGACAAGGTAACTGCCTGGTCAGTCTTGGAGTATCTAAAAATGAAAACTTGCCGGGATCACTGTCTCCATGCTGCACCTCCATTCTGGAATAATCGAGACTTCTTCCATCAATCCTGGGAGGAGTACCCGTTTTCATTCTGCCAGATTCAAAACCCAGGGACACTAATTGTTCGGTCAATCCTGTTGCGGCCCGTTCTCCGGCCCTTCCACCACCAAATTGTTTTTCTCCGATGTGAATAATTCCATTCAAAAAAGTACCATTGGTCAGGATGACAGATTTAGACGGGATCTCGAGACCTATCCCTGTTTGCACCCCTATACATCGACCTTCCTTCACGATCAGCCCCGTCACCATCTCCTGCCAGAAATCAATATTCGGGTTGCTCTCCAGCATCTGCCTCCATTTTGAGGCGAACAACATCCTGTCATTTTGTGATCTGGGACTCCACATCGCAGGCCCTTTCGATTTATTGAGCATACGGAACTGCAGCATACTTTCGTCGCTGATAATTCCAGATCCCCCTCCCAATGCATCTATTTCACGAACGATCTGTCCTTTCGCAACACCACCCATAGCCGGATTACAGCTCATTTGACCGATGGTGATCATATTCATTGTAGCAAGCAAGACGCGCTTGCTCATATTTGCACCTGCCAGGGCAGCCTCGCACCCTGCGTGACCTCCACCTACTATAATGATGTCATATTGATCAAACATGCTGCAAAACTAAGCCATTGATAGATTAATATGCTGCAAACGACGAAGACGAACGAGGACTACCCTCGTCTGCGTTATATTTGGGCTATGAAGTATTTTTTGGCTGCACTTTTTGTCCTGGCCTTCTTGTTGTCCATTTTTCTGGGTTGGCAGACCTACCATAAAGTCCACGAACGAAAAGAGAAAATGGAAGATTTCGCTGAGATCAACATGGTCAACTATGAGCTGTTCAACTTGCAGCTTTGGAAAGAAAAGACGCTGACCATCATTCGGGAGAAAATCAGAACATTTGAACTTTCACCTACCACATACGAGGTGCTCGATGACCAGATCCGGGGCTACTTAGGTGTTATGTATACTCAGTATTTTGAACGGGGTGAACTCAGTGACATCATTTTGGAAGAGGTGAAAAAAAGTGGACAGGTCAATGCCATCATGCTAAAAATGATAGAAACACAAGTGCCGGTTTTGCTCGGTCAATTGGATTTGAGGCCACAGATTCCCGTTTTATCTGAACAAATACTAAATGAAGTCAGGCAAAATGAGCCATTGATCAGACAATATATGCAGCAGGAATTACTTCGATTGGTCATCGATGAGGAAACCAGGATCTACCGCGACAGAAGAGAATCACTTTATGCCAAATATAACCAGACGAATCTCCAGGAGACGGATGACTATCTAAGTGGTGAAGTCTTAAGACTGGATGCTGAAATTAAGACCATGATGATTCGCTTGAGTTTAATGATGGCCATTTTAATCCTGGTAGCCGTTGCTATGGGTAGGTGGATAGGATTTGAATCAATGGTTGGCGCCTTGACTGCCGGTTCAATTATTTTTCTGGTATTAGGCGTTTCCATGCCGATGATCGACATTGACGCCCGTATGAACTCATTCAGGTTCATGTTATTTAATGAACCAATAGAATTTGAGGAACAAATCATTTATTATCAAAGCAAATCTATCCTCGAGGTTACGAGGACGCTTTTAGAAGGAAATACCTGGGATCTGAAGATGGTCGGTGTGCTGGTCTTTTTGTTCAGTATTGTTTTTCCATTTTTTAAGTTACTTCTGTCAGGATTTTATCTGTTTCTTGAAAAAGTTAAGAATAGCAACTTCGCGAAAGGAGTGATCTTCCATCTTGGAAAATGGAGTATGGCCGACGTGTTCGTGGTGGCAATATTTATGGCATACATTGGATTTTACGGAATCATTTCATCGCAATTGAACAGTATATCTCAAAATCAAGGAGGATTTGCCATAGAAACGATCAATTATTCAAGACTTTCTCCCGGTGCTTTCTTTTTTACCGCTTATACGGTCCTCTCAATTTGCATCAGCATTTTGATCAGCAGACACGACCAAAACAAGAGATATGAATTGTCCGGCTAAAAAATCAGAAGGAGATTATTTATCATATTACAATAAATGGTCATGCATATTTTAAAGGAATCTACTGAGATCCGTTTTCGATAAAAATCGATTATCGAGTATCTTTGTTAGGGCCAGTAATGCAATCTACTTCTATATCATTAAGTCGAGAATGAACATCAGTCAATTCTGCAGTATCAATACGAATGTTTTATAAATCCATCATCCAGGGAAGACTCTCATTCGGCACTCAAAAGAGCTATGATAAGGTAGTTAAGATGTTTGAGTACAGGACAGAGACCTACTATAAAGGGGATATTATCCTAAAACTCGAGGATGTCTTCAACCCTGTGGAATTAAGTTTGAATATTCCTCGATACGTCGGCAATGCTTCAGAAAAGAGTTTTAAGAACACGATAGACCTCCTGAATTATTGTGCGCAATTTGCAGTGGCCGGTTCCATACAAACCTGGATGATCGAATCAGGCAAGATATTAAATCATGCTACGATTCAGCCTGATAGTGACCGTTCGGTAGTCAAACAATTTAAAAAGGGTGAGCAATTGTTCAGGGAGGGATCTATGAATACGGAAGCTCTGGAAGCATTCAGTAAGACCATTGAATCCTATGAAAAACATGCACAGGCTTATGAACGAAGGGGATGGGTCAATTTGAGATTGAAACATTACAGTGACGCCCTGTATGACTTTAACAAGGCCATCATGCTTGATGACTCCATCGCCTTTGCCTATTACGGAAGGGGGATCATTGCCTCCAACGAAGGAAATTTGGAAGAAGCGGTAGAGAACTTTGATAAGACGATAAAAAAATCCGTAGCACTCGAATCTGTGCATTGGAGGGCCCGATTGCGCAAAGCGGAATGCTTGATAGAAATTGAAAAATGGGAAAAAGCAGCTTTTGAATTGAAGTTTTTTACCAAAAGAACATTTGCTCCCGATGATTCAAATAATCGAAGAAAACCTAAAGGGTACGCATTATATGGAAGGGTTCTTTACGAAATGGGAGACTTCGAAATGGCTCTTGAAAACTTTGATCTTGCACTTGAATCCATACCGGGGGAAAGAAAGGAAATCAACCATGCAGAAACTCTTTATTATCGTGGATTGACCAAACAAAAACTAGGAAAGAAAGACTTTCTAACCGATATCAAAGCCTCTTCTGAAGAGGGATCAGAAAAAGCAAAGGAATTGCTAACCGAGTTATCTTGAATACTCTATGTCCTTGTTTCCCGTTATGATTGCCGATTAGTTGACCTCCATGAATCGTCTCATCTATGCTTTTCATATTATTCTGATTGCAATATTGGGTATTGGGTGTACTACCGTTCAAATCGAGCCCTAACCAAGAATAAGT
>JANQHF010000117.1 GCA_028282725.1 Saprospiraceae bacterium | reverse complement strand
CTTCTGACGAACCAAACCACTCAGACCGTCAAAGCCCTTTCTCATGTCAGCAGGTGCCCGATATAAGTAATACCGGTGGTGTTCTCCAAGACCAAACATCTATACCGGAATGTCCAGAATCACTCCATTGGGACAACTAATACGGATCATTCCGGATGGCGACTGTTTCACTTCAACACGTGCAAAGCCAATGTTCATCTTGCGTTCATCCCTGGCTTTCTTTAAATAATAACCCACCATATGAGAAGAAATACCTTCCTGTATTCCGAACTCCTTGTGAGTCATTCCGGATCGTTCATATTTGTCCAAAAAATCCTTGTAATTTACCTTCGACATGTTTTCCAGCAAAAGTGCCAAGTATCACTTAATTAGAAAAGATGCGGTTGGTCGGACGGATACATTACAAACGCATACAAACGGAAGTAAACGATTAACCTACGAATAGATGTGTGCGACGAATTCAACTTTGTTTCGTCAACTTGATCTCCCGAATACTCTTTTCCGGGCATCAGGTAAATTTTTTTCTTACTCATCACGTGACAACGTGATAAAAAAATTTAGTTATGAATGCATTAAAAAATCAGGTTACACTCATTGGCAATCTCGGTGTTGACATCGAATTAAAAAGTGTAAAAAATGATCGCAAATTGGCTCGAGTGGCAATGGCCACAAATCAATACTACAAAAACCGCGAAGGTGAATTAGTACAAGAAACTCAGTGGCATAACCTTGTAGCATGGGGCAAGCTTGCTGAAAACATGGAGCAATGTCTCGGCAAAGGTGATCACATTATGGTTCAAGGCAAGTTGGTTTATCGAAACTACGAGGACAGCTCAGGTCAGAAGCATTATGTTACCGAGGTAGTTGTGAATGAATTTCTCAAGATTTCCAAAACCGAATCCACCAGTGTTGCTGCGGCATAGGTCGTCGCACTATTAGAGAGTGAAGAGGTGGTGCTATTTGCATCACCTCCTTTCTTTTCATTTTTGGGTCAGTAGTTCTGTTTGACTGAGCAACATATAATTCTTATGCGTCCGAATCAAAGTACAAGATTCGAAAGTCGCGGAAAATACCTCTTTATAGAATTTCATGGATTTTACTTTTTGAGTTTCATTAAAGGCCAGGGTATTGGCGACAACGAGTCCTCCGGATGCGACACATTTTTTCACTTGATCTAAAAATTGAACTGAGGAGCATTTTTCCGGTATAAGATCATCAAGGAAAATATCCAGGCAAATCAGGTCAAACTGTTGTGTACAATTGACTATGTAATCACTCGCATCAGCAACAATGGTTTGAATTGGAGATTGAATATTCGGACATCCATATAAAGCTGCCAATTCGCAAATAACGGGATCAATTTCGACAGCTGTAAAATCCCAGTTTCCTTTGGAAAGACGATCCAGTATAATGGGAACACTTCCCATCCCTAAGCCGAGAACTAAAACCCTATTTCCAGGAAGACGGCTGAGATCAATATGATTCCTGAAAATATTGCCAAAATTATCATATCGATCTTCATATGAGTAGATCGCATTGGATGTGCACAACTGGTATTTTCCCTTGACCAAATAGACGATCAGGTCTCCATTTACTTCGGAATAGCGATAGTCGATCTGAACATCCCAAATATAGCTCAAGAGCTTTTGAATTGAATTGATTGAG
This sequence comes from Saprospiraceae bacterium, assembly GCA_028282725.1. Classification (GTDB taxonomy): domain Bacteria; phylum Bacteroidota; class Bacteroidia; order Chitinophagales; family Saprospiraceae; genus JAJRXG01. Next base: position 68,165 of record JANQHF010000117.1, on the reverse strand, counting down.
ATCATTTTCCTGCCAACGTCCTGATTACCTGTTCATAAGCATCAGACATTTGAATGCCCCTCCTGTCCATTGCGATCCTGGCAATTTCTACAGCTTTATCAACTCTATAGTCCATTTCATCTCCCCAACGAAATGAGGGAATGAATCTGTCCGGAGTTTTATTGAGTACATTGCAGAATATACCCGTCACTGTCCCGGTATTAAAAGAAGTATTTATAACTGACATGGTGTGATCACCCAGGATCATTCCGAGGAATTGCCTGTTGGTTGTTCTAAATTGATTTGTTGCTATATCAAATAAGCTGACAAGTCCGTAGGTATTTTTTAGATTCGAATTGTTCGTATCTGCTCCTAAATTGCACCACATTCCAAGTACTGAATCCCCGAGAAAACCATCGTGCCCCTTATTGGAATATCCAAAAATATTAGTTCTTTTCACTTCACCTCCTATTCTGCATTCCGGTCCCAAATAGGTGTTGGCATAAATCTTTGATCCCACATGTATCTTAGATGATTGCCCGACATAAGCTGGCCCGCGAATAACAGCGCCTTCCATAATCTCTACATGGTCATCTATAAATATGGGACCATTGGATGCGTTGAGCACAGCATCATAGATTTCGACTTGATTACCAATATAGAATGCCTCCCCTCTTAATCTCACTGAAGGATCCGGTGTATTCGATGTTCGTCCTCTGGAGATTTTAAGATATTCTGCTTCAAATTCTTCCTGATCAAGATTAAGGATATCCTCGGGATACCGTATACTCTTTGCTTGTATTTGTTTGCCCCGATAATTCTTCAATTGCGCGTGAAGAAGATCCAATTCACGAATTTCCGGATGACTTTTAAATGCCACCGGTCTGTCATCGCAAAGAAGAACCATTTGTTCTTCCAGGCCGTGGACCATTTCAAGTAGTGCCGGATCTGGAAGAAAGGAAGCATTGATATACAGAGTGCAATTGTGATTGTCCGGAAGCGGATAAAGGGGTTGCAAGTAGCTTTGCGTTAAATAGTACGCTTGTGCCTTTAACTCATCTTCCCATTTTTCCTTGATGGACCTCATGCCTACCCTGCACTCTCCGACAGGTCTGAGGTAGGTCAATGGCAACAACGAATCGTGCTCATTTCCTTCAAATAGAATAAAATGTTCCATAAAACTAAATAACGAAAAAAACCCCGCCGTTCAGACGAGGTTTTAGTATTCCTTTACAGCTGTTGTCACAGATTACTCTGAAACTTTTTCTTCAGATTGAGTTTTTTTCTTTGCGAACTTTGCAAATTTCTTATTGAATTTATCAATTCTTCCGGCAGTATCCACAAATTTCATCTTTCCGGTAAAGAAAGGATGCGACTTGTTAGATATCTCGAGTTTAACGAGTGGATATTCATTGCCATCTTCCCATGTAATGGTATCCTTGCTGTTGACACAAGAATGGGTGAGAAAAGATTCACCACAAGACAAATCCTGAAAGACGACCAATCTATAATTGGATGGATGGATATCTTTTTTCATGTTTTTTCTTTTAAAAGGAGTGCAAAAGTACGGCTCTTTAGAAGAAAATCAAAATTTGATATCACTCGCGATCCTTGCAATAGTTGACAAAATGTGTCTGCAGCAATTCTGTCCAACTCTGTTTTAGAGCGTCCATTCTTTCTTGATCGATCTTTCCTATGAAATCTACCTGGTAAGTAATCTTTGAGCCGCCATTTTCAGGTAAGAAAGTAAACTTTTCATAAGTAAACACAGGACCTCCAAATTCCCGGGTCAAAAACCCTTTGAGTTGTAAGGAATTGGGATAATCTACTCCCAGTACTTCACCCCAAATCAAGCCACATCCTTCTCCGTGATCTTCGTATAGTTTGCCTCCAATTACGGTTTCAATGACAAACCTTTTCGTTTTTGATGATGTAAAGAATTCTTTCGGCCACCAACCATTAATTTGATTAAAATAGTACTCCCAGGCATGGAATACATCGGACCCAATGTTTGCAGAAATTGTAAAACTCATGAAATCTCCAAGATCAAAAAACGGTTACAAACAGGAGACATCTATACCCAAAACATAATTATGAACCATATCTATCTCCTGCGCTGTCTCTCCGCCAGCAAATCCCGAAATATCGCTATTTGTTATTTGCCTTTTATAAAAGTGGGTAAATAATTTTGATAAAGGAAGATACGTCCAATGCCATTTTTCCTCTTCATAACCGGTTCTTCCTCCTGATTTCGAAGTATATGTTTGACAGAATCCAAAGTCTGAGGCATTATTGAGGAGCCAGTTATACACCTTGAGCCCTTCTCCACTTTCAAAATACTCGTTCTCAAAAGCATTCAAATCAATATCAGTCCCCCAATGATGCCTGGAGGTGCCTGGCATGGAACTATATAGTAGAATTTTTTTGGCACGTTCAACCGGATCAGCAATAGCATTTGCCTTTGAACCATCTGATAATGTCCTGTCTCCGGTCCACTTGCCTTCCCATATTCCCTTTTGATAATCAAAATTCCTTGTGGCACTGCGAATAATCAGGTCAACTCCGTCGTTTTTAGCTGCTTCCCACATTTTTTCAAAGTAATGGTAAGCTTCCCGATGCATTACAATTTTGTCTCTGTTCGTATAGGCCTTATCTATTTCTACGAACATTTGATGTAATTCTGGATCAAACTGTCCCATGACAAATTCTTTATCCACGTACTCCGGAATTATCAACTCTTGATCTGGTTGGTCAATCTGTTTTTCTGTCTTACTCATTTGACAATGCGCTGTAAGTATGTAAAAAATACATAAGAGGCATATCCATTTCATACTAGTAGTACTGCGCATCCTGACCATCGCTCTTATCATATTCAAACGGATTAATTTCCTGACGATAACCGAAAGCATTAGTCTCTTTGATTTTATTAACGACTTCTTTTGGCACACACGGTTGCCAATCCTCATCTCTTCCCCTGGATATTTGACTAAAGACCCTGGAAGGAATGATATGTAAAAGATCTTCATCAGGATTTTCCACTTCTACAATTTGACGATTGTTGACAAGGTGCTGATATAAAAATTTAATTTCCTCAGGTACAGGTAAACCTCGTACATGAATCATGGCATCTCCTTCTTTCTCGAGCGCAGGATAAGCGTAAACCCGTATGTTTCTGCTAAATAATTCTCCAAAGGCGGTCAAAAGCCTGCCATCCTTATTGTTCTCATATTTATCTTCTATGATTTCCAATAACTCATGCACTCCTATTACAATGCCCAATCTCTGAATTTTATAATCAGAAAGGTAGTTTATGAGTTTTTGATAGTTATTACAATTGGATATAATGACCGTTAATCCCAAGGCACACAGCATCTCGGTTCGATCAAGGAAATCCTTGATATTCAAGGGACCGAAACGTTCGAGGTTGTCAAGAGTAATTTCTGCAAGCAGTCTGCATTTTTCAGGATTTACCCCTTCTTCATTCTTAAACTGGTGAAACGATTTTTCAAATGCATCGACAGTCACCCGGGTAGGTGGACGGAAATGCCCACGAACCACCATGACCTCTTTTCGATATAAAAACTCGGAGGCGTGAATACTTAACTTTTGATGATTGAATATCGCCACTTCGGTCAAGTCATTCCTGACCATGTATAAGCAAAGAAGACGATTATCGTACTTTTCAAAAGCATCTCCATTGATCCTGATCATATCAATGGATACGCGACTTTTCAAACCATCCAATAAGGACTGAACAAATTCTTCAGGTTCACTTCTGCAATAAAAACATGCGTATACGAGATTGACCCCCAATATACCGATGGCCTCTTGTTGTTGCCGGTTATTCTTATCCAACATTTTTACATGCATGACGACGTCATTCGGAGGAGAACCCGGGAAGTGCTGAAATCGCATACCCATCCATCCATTTCCCTTTATAGTTCGGGCATAATTTATTGCCTGTACGGTATCTGCAAAAACAAAATAATTGGTGTCTTCACCCCTATCCATGAGCCGTTCTTTAATGAGATCATATTCGTGATCCAACATTTTATAAAGTCGACTTTCGCACACGTATCTTCGGTTGTCTTCCTCACCATAGATTCTGTCCGAATAGGTCTTGTCATATGCGGACATAGTTTTAGCGATGGTTCCGGCAGCAGCACCTACCTGAAAGAAATGCCTGGCCACCTCCTGACCAGCCCCGATTTCAGCGAATGTTCCGTAAACACGGTCATTCAGATTGATTTCCAAGGCTTTCTGTTCGGTTTTGAGAATATGTCTTTGACTCATACTGTAGAGACTTTAAAGTCCTGGTAATGAAAAAGAGCCGGCAAGATACATCCAAATAAAATTCAAGGAATCATGCCAAAACACTGTGAGCCATTACTCTTTGATACATCGACTCATATAGAGGAACGATATTTTTTACATCAAACTCCTTCGCCTTCTGATAGGCATTTCGCTTGAATTCTTGATGTATTTCAGGATGGGATAAAATGTGAATGGCATTAGATGACATATTTTCTACATCGCCAACTTCACTTAAGTAACCAGTTACTCCCTGGACATTGACTTCCGGTATTCCTCCTACATTGGTACTAATAATGGGTACCTCCAGGGCCATTGCCTCCAAAGCAGCGAGTCCAAAACTCTCATTGGAGGAAGGAAGCAGGAATAAATCTGAAATTGACAGCAGCTCCTCAATAGCTCCTTGTTTGCCTAAAAATCTGATTTCATCACATATCCCAATTTCCCGGCAGGTCTTTTCAACATTTGCCCTTTCGGGACCATCCCCGATCATCAACAGTTTGGAAGGAATTTTTTCCCCGATTTTTTGGAATACGAAAACTGCATCTTCAGCTCTCTTTACCTTTCTGAAATTGGAAATGTGCGTGATTATTTTTTCACCCTCGGGTGCAATGGCTTTTTTGAAGTGATCTTTATCTCGTCTTTGGAATTTTGCTAAATCGATAAAATTATAAATAACATCAATTTCCTTTTCAATTGAAAAATTCATGTAGGTGGCATTCTTCAAAAATTGAGATACTGCAGTCACGCCGTCACTATTATTAATGCTAAATTCTACAACTGACTTTAGTGCGGGATCTTTTCCTACAAGAGTGATATCAGTGCCATGCAAGGTGGTGATTACCGGTATTTTGATTCCCCGGCTTTCTAAAATACATTTGGCCAAATATGCGACTGATGCATGTGGGATGGCATAGTGAACATGCAAGAGATCCAACTTTTCGTTTTCCGCTACATCCACCAGTCTTCCGGCAAGTGTCGTTTCATATGGGGTATACTTGAAGAGCGAATATTTAAAGGGCAATACTTCATGATAAAACACATTTCCAAGGAAGATATCGAGGCGAGCTGGTCGCTCATAGGTAATGAAATGTACCTCATGCCCTTTCTCAGCAAGCTGAATGCCCAGCTCTGTCGCAACGACACCACTACCCCCAAAGGTGGGATAACAAACTATTCCTATTTTCATTTAATAAATCTTGGTCTCTATACAAATGATCAGTAGTCAATTTGTTATGACTAACTTATGTCATTCTTATAAAATTTTACATATTCACAATTAATAAACCAATAATTCAACATAACGTTTAGAATTAACAGGTTTGCCACGAATCAGGAATGGTTGTCTATTCTATCAAAGATCTAGAAAAACTATCCGGAGTAAAAGCACATACACTCCGGATTTGGGAGAAAAGATACAATATTATCCATCCTAAAAGAACAGCTACCAATATCAGATACTACCTGGATGAAGATCTTAAGAACGTCTTGAACATAGCATTGCTCAATCGTAATGGCATCAAAATTTCGAAGATCGCTAAAATGGATCCTTCTGAGATTCAAAGAAAAGTAGCCGAGATTACTGAAGTGGATGTTTCATTTGAAAGTCAACTAGATGCGCTGACCATTTCTTTGCTAGAATTGAATGAACCCAAATTTATCCAACTGCTCAATAAGAATATCGAAGAAAGAGGTTTTACAGATACCATGTTAGAGGTTATTTATCCCCTTCTGGATAAATTGGCTATGATGTGGATGGCAGGGAGCATAAAGAACATCCATGAAAAATTTGTATCGGATGTTATCAAGCGAAAATGCAGTGTAGAGATTGAACAGTCTGAAGTTACGAAAGATCAGACCTTCCTGATCTTTCTGCCCGAAGGTGAATCCAATGAATTGAGCTTGCTTTTTCTTCAATATCTCATCAGATCACAAGGATTCAATGTCATCAACGCAGGGACAGAGGTGTCGATCATTGATTTATTCGAAGTCTCGGACATTGTCGTCCCTGATTACCTCTTCACAATAGTTGACAACATGGAATCGGAGCACCTGGATGCCTATATGGTCAATTTGTGTAAAGAATTCGAAAAAAGCATAATTGTAGTAAGTGGAATCGGACTGCAGTCCTATGTAGTCAATGAAGAATATAAAGATCGGGTCATTGCGCTTGATTCATCAGAGCATACCATAGATTATCTTGGATCCATTTAGGAAAAGATCATAAAACTTCTTGAAAAACTTTGGGTGGTGAGGGATATTTAAGGATGGCCTCTTTGAGGATGAAATTAATTTATTCTTTGACCAATTCAAATGAGATCTTTCCCTGGACTTCATCGTGTAAATTCAAGTCAGCACTATAGGCCCCAATCATTTTAATCTCCTCGTCCACGACAATTTTTTTTCTTGGAATATCCAGATCCAATTGTTCGGTAAGTGCTTTAGCCAATTGTATATTGGTTATACTTCCGAATATCTTTCCTGAAGTACCTGCTTTCACTCCGATTTTTAGGGTTTTACCCTCCACTTTTTCGATGATTTGTTTGAACTCCTCTATCCTTTGATCTTCTTCAGCCTTTTCTTTGGCAATGAGTTCATCCAGCTTGGCAAGATTTGATCCATTCGCAATCACTGCCAAACCCTTAGGAATCAAGTAGTTGCGTCCGAAACCATTCTTAACAGAAACGACGTCGTGCTTGTCGCCCAAAGTGCTGATATTTTTTAGTAAGATCACATCCATGTTTACAGAATTAATTCCAGAATATTAAATGTCTATTTAAGCAGGTCAGTTACATAGGGAAGCAAAGCCAAATGCCTGGCTCTTTTGATTGCAACCGCTACGCGCTTCTGGTATTTCAAAGAATTTCCTGTTATTCTTCTGGGCAAAATCTTTCCTTGCTCATTGATAAATTGCATCAGGAAGTCCGGGTCCTTGTAATCAATATGCTTAATTCCAAATTTTCTGAATCGGCAATACTTTTTCTGCCGACTGCCTATGTTTGGATTATTTAAGAATTTTATATCGTCTCTTGAAGCCATAATTATTCTTCTTCTGTTTGGGTTTTTGTTTCAGTTGCAGTAGCCGCGACAGCCGGAGCCTTCGGTTTTTTTGCCGGAGTCGTTACCCTTTTCCGATCTTTTACATTTTCTTTTTTCTCCTTGCGTTCTACCTTTCCGATCAATCCATTGCGTTTATCCTCATTATACTTTACACCATACTTGTCCAATTTGACAGTAAGGAACCTCATGATCCTTTCGTCTCTGCGGAGGGATAATTCCAACTTAGGAATGATCTCTCCGTTAGGAATATCGAATTGTATGGTGTAATAAATACCGGAAGAACGCTTATTGATAGAATAAGCGAGTTGTCTCAGACCCATTTCGTCTACATGAATGATATTGCATCCTTCAGTGACCAACATATCTTCGTAGGTCTTCGCTGTCGATTTAATTTCATCGCCTGACAGAACGGGATCGACGATGAAAGTGACTTCATAATGTCTCATAACCTTGTCAAAAATGGAGCGCAAAGATATATTTTTTTTGAAAAACAAAATATCCTTCGATTTTTGCATCACATTCGACCAATTACAACGTTGTTGAATATATTTTTGTAACCGACTATTAAGAACTATGTACAGATCATTTCTTTTCCTTTTTATCCTGCTCATTTGCTTTTTTGGATGTGGCAGGGACGCTCAATTTACCAGTGTTGGAGCTAATTTTTTTGGGGATCAGATCTCTCCGGATGATGCCTTACCATTATCGGGAATGACCACGAGTCTATCTTCAAGTGATACCCTGAATGTAAAATTGGAAGGCACCATAGAAGAAGTTTGTCAGGCCAAAGGATGTTGGATGACATTGTCTGAAGGCGAATCCGAGGTTTTCATACGATTCAAGGATTATGGCTTCTTTGTACCTAAGGATGCATCCGGGAAAAAAGCCGTTGTCCAGGGTAAACTGTTTAACAATATCACATCAGTGGAAGAGCAAAGACATTATGCCGAAGACAAAGGAAAATCAACAGAAGAAATCGCGGCCATTACTGCCCCTAAATCTGAATTGCGTATGATGGCGGAAGGAGTGATCATTTACAATGATTGAGAAAGTGCCCGAAGACATTCGTACTTCTTCTTGCTGTAGGAGTATGCTGCCTTCGATGTCAAATATCCGCTGCTACCTTCCAAAAATCCTGCTTGTAGCAAGTAGGTACGAATGAAATGCCAGGCAGGCCCAAACTTACGACGAATAAAGGCTGGGGAATATCCGCTTGAATGCCACTCTTCTGCAGTAAGTCTTGCATATCCTGACATTTTCATTTGCATTTCGTCCACACTATCATAGGCATAGTGCAATAACTCGCCATCCAAGATTGACTCTTTTATTTTTTTGTTATGGACCAATTGCTCATGGACTTTCCGGTGTGTCCATTCAGAAGTTTTCCGGTGATACATTCTTGGCTTTTTTTCTGGTTTCAGAAACCCAAACCTGGATGATTTGCCCGCCAGGAAATTTATCCTCTTCATACAAAAGACCGTATCTTCAGATAGATCGGAATTTTCAATACTTCGTACCAATTTTTCATTCAATCTCTCATCAGCATCGACAGAAACAATCCAGTCATGTGACGCATGTTGCGCACCATAATTTCGTGCCGACCCATATCCTTCCCATTGCTTTTTCAAAATGCGGACCGATTCAAATTTTTCTGCCTCTTTGACTGTGTCATCAGTACTCTCTGCATCAACGATGATTACTTCGTCTGCTACATCCCGGAGGGATTGGATACAATCAACAATATTTCCGGATTCGTTATACGTAATTATGACTGCTGTGAGCATTTCATTCAGATCTGGTCCGATGTCGGAACGATGTTAGGACTTATATTCATGACTCCTGCGAACCATTCCTATGGTGCGAACCATTACATTTGACCAAAAGTAAAAATTTCATGTCAAAGGTCCTGGTCACCGGAGGTTGCGGATACATAGGAAGTCATACGATTATCAGTTTGATAGAATCCGGATATGAACCAATTTCCATTGATAATTTGAGTAATTCCTATGAAGAATCCCTGGAGAGGGTATTCCAGATCACTGGCAAAAAAGTCAAAAATCACCGCATCGACCTTTGTGATGCTCCTTCTTTGCACACCGTATTTGATCAATACGATGACATACAAGGTATTATTCACTTTGCCGCATTAAAAGCTGTGGGTGAGTCAGTTGAAAAACCACTTCTTTACTTTCGGAATAATCTGAATTCGCTGCTGAATGTCATGGATCAGGCCAATAGAAAAGGGATCGATCATGTAATTTTTTCTTCTTCCTGCACGGTATATGGCCAGGCAACGGATCTGCCCGTTACTGAAGAGACGGAAATGAAGGAAGCTGAGTCACCTTATGGAAGAACCAAACAACTCTCTGAATACATTTTAAAGGATTTGTCTGAAATCTGGGGGATCAATGCACTGTCACTTCGATACTTCAATCCAGCCGGAGCTCATCCGTCCGGGCTACTGGGTGAAGCACCCAGGGTTGCTGCCCTGAATCTTGTACCGGTCATCACCGAAACTGCAGCCGGGAAACGAGACACATGTGTGGTATTTGGAGATGACTACGATACAAGAGATGGATCCTGTATCAGGGATTACATCCACGTAATGGATCTCGCAGATGCGCATACAAAAGCTCTTACCTACCTGTTACAAAACAAGCATTCCAGTAATTATGAAGTCTTTAACCTGGGCATTGGCCAGGGAGTAACAGTGCTGGAGTCGATCCAGGCATTTGAACGGGTGACAGGACAAAAACTGAAATATGAAATAGGCCCTCGCAGACCGGGAGATGTGGTAGCCATATACTCCAATTATGATAAGGCCAAGAAACATCTGGGGTGGATGCCCAGATTTGGCATTGACGACATCATGAAAAGCGCATGGCAGTGGGAACTAAACAGGGATTTTTAGTTTGACCCGTCACATTCGAAAACACATTTGGTAAATTAAACCTTCATTCGTAGTTGGACTTCCTCACCTGAGGTCGGGAGCATGAGTGAATTAACAAATTGATTTGCAGCATATTATTAACAATATAATATTTGGGGTACGAATAGGAGTACAGTTTTATTGAATATTTAACTCGGCATCGGCATAACCTTCTGGTTAATACTTGTTTGTGTCTTTAAAAGAATTTATATGTTTGAATAAGGAAAATTACAATGGCCCTTAAATTAGCAAAAGTCTCAGCCCAAAATGGGCCCCAAATACTCAAAATACACCCTTCAAAAGAAAAAATTGATGCGATTCTTACATTTTATTACTTTGAAGATCACAGTCACCATATAGCTTATATCCCGGCACTAGATATTTCAGGATATGGTGACACCAAATATGAGTCTCATAAAATGGCATGTGACATCCTTGAAGAAGTCTTCATTAGTCTTTCTTCACTTTCAAATAGTGCGATACATAGTGAATTAAAGAAATATGGATGGTCCAAAGCAAAATACTCTTCCAAAAAATTTATAGGATCATATATCGATAAGGAAGGAGTTCTTAGAAATTTCAATTTATCTGAAAAAACCGAAATTTCGGAAGAATTACTTTCGGTAGGTGGGTAATTTTCGACCAATTAGAACTAAATGTTGGGAGTCCTTTCTAAAGTCCGTAGGATGCGAGTTCAGGAAAGTCGAAAGGATCTCATCATAAATGGACTAAAAAGGGGCTAAGACGACCAATCATATTTCGTGGCGCAAAAAAAGACATTCCATTTGTTCACATTAGTACGTGCCTAAAGACATTAGAATATGATAAAACTAAGTTCTTAGCCTGGGTAGATGCAAATTGTTAGACCGAATCCACGCCGTTATAATTCTTATGAATTAAAAAATCCTGATCTAGCCACCTTCCTCACAAAAAATAACCAAACTTCTCAATAATTCACTGATCGCATTTCTCAGACCAATACAAATATTTCGCTTCTAACATTTCAAGATTTCTGTATGCCTTAGTCTTCTTACCCTTATGAAAGTGATGGAAGTTCTTTCCCATTGGACGATCGGATAACAGAGCTATTCGAAGTGAAGAAACCGCGCTTCAGCGCGAGCGTAGAGCCAGAATCCGCTCTCAACAATTTACAAAAGCATGTTTAACCAAAGAAAACCCATACCTTCCTGGACTTTCTCGCCCACTGCCGGGCGCACAATAAAAATCCCCTGACTCAGAGTGAATCAGGGAAAATCAGATTGTTGAGGTCGGGAGCGGACTTCATTAATAGGCTGATAATCAAATAGTTATTGTGGAAAGGTTAAAGTGGGGTACGCTATGGGGTACGAAAAATTGTAGAATCTAAAGACCAACAACACCTTTAACAGCTTCAATAGCGATAGCTTTCAAAACACTGAATGGCAAAGATGTCCCCTGTTTTTTCACTTCTTTTTTGATTGCCTTCCAACCAACATTGGTTCTTATAGCATCTAAAAAATCATGTCCCTCCCAGGTAAGTGAGAGAAAGTGATAAGACCTCGAATCTTTAGTACTTGTCTCTTTTCCACTAACCAACCCTGCACTAATTAGAAGTCCAACATTGTAGAAAATTTCGTTTTCTGTAAATCCATCTAATTCAATAATCTGTGTTGATAGCTCATTAGCAGATTTTTCAATAAGAATAAGGAGTTCCTTAATTAAATCAATGTCCCTTTTCATTATGTAATCTATTGTACGTTCTGGTCTTGCTATAAATATTAATTCTCAAATGCCCCCCGATACCCCAGCCTTCCCAATTCGGCTATAACCTGCTTCACATCCGCATCATCGAAATTGCCGACTACCTTATACCTGAAAATATCCTTACCAGGCACCTTCTCAGAAACTATGCGGCCTAAATGCGATAGCTCTGAGAAAGTATTACCCGGCCCTGTGGCTATAAACTGAATAGTGCGGAAGGGTTTGCTCTTTGCACTTGGGCTTAGTTGTTTTGCAGGTGGTGTTTTGAGCGCAGTTGTAGAGGGTGGTGGGGAAGCGGCGGCAGGTTGGGGTACTGACTGATTATTGATTTTACTTTCTAAGGCAATCTGATCAGTCTCAATATTCCTTTGCTGTGCAACCAAGTCATTAGCCAACACTTCAAGGCGATTGATTCTTTCCTTCAAGATCTCATTTTCTTTGTCAAAAATGCTTCTGTAGGCCTCATTTGACTCCTTAAGCTCTTTGACTTGATTTTCTAAATCCACAATTCTTTCATTATCAATTTGAATTAAATTGAGATCATTAGATTGATTCACTTCGTCACCTTGATCACTACTCGCAGAGTCAGAGATATCATTCGCAGTTGATGGACGCACAACTAATGGTTCTTTACTTGTTACATCTAAAGTGCTGGTATGAGCCGTAAGAAATTCCGCTATTTTCCTTTCAAATGTTCCGGTAGACTTTGCCTTGTAACGAATCATCCTATTGTTACCATCATAGGCAACACTTTTTAGGTTGACGATGTTAATACTGACGGTTGTCTTACTGCCAGTTTCTTTTATCCGAACATTCCATTGTCCAGATACATCTTGCGGATAGAGCATAATAACTCCAGTGCTTGTGACTTCAGAAATAATGTATGCCGTCATATCCTGAATCGCCCCCTTTTTTTCATATGATGTAACACTTGTGAAGTCCATGGTTGAAGTGGCAATTAATCCGCTTTGTTTATCCAATACGGCAACAGGGTATCCTTCTAGTGCAAATAGGTCGATTACCGATTCCCAGGTTTCTTCAAAAGATTTTGATGTGGATACTATATACGGCCCTTCCTGATACTCACCTTTAATTGAATAGTTCGTAGCGCAAGAGACAATTAAGAAAAATGAGAGAAGTGGGAGCAAATACTTCATTAGAATGGGTTTACATCAACATCCCAACTTAACAGAATTTATCCGGGTAATCCTACAATTGTTTAATACACGACAAGAAATACTTAGAATTATGTAAACCGAATGGGTTAGATTTTATTCATCAATTTTAAGAAATGCATTAATCATAAAACAATTGAATAGGAGCAAAAAAAAGTACCTTTCAATCAATCGCGTGTACTTCTCCAGTTTAAAGAATCCTGGATAGTTTTTCCCACTCTTGCGTAGCTATCCTTCCATTTTTCATGAAGTCCTCTTTTGGAGTATTCGTAATTCATTTTGCCATTGGAATACCTCTCGGAGTACCATATCCCATACTCATAAGGTAAATGTTGTATAACTGATTGAAAATCGGTACAAAAATTAAGCCTTCATAAATTTATATGAAGACCTTTGAGGTCGGGAGCATTCCGAAATGGACGTCCAATCCAGGACGATCGGATAGCAAAGACTGTCCGAAATGAAGGAACCGCGCTCCAGCGCGGGTGGAGAGCTAGAATCCGCTCCCGTAATTATCATTTACTGTTCCGACTGTTCCAGGTCGCGGATTACCCTCGGTGATTCGGTATTAGGGGTCACTTTCAATCAGAAAGCATGCGTTTTACCATGCTTTTTCTTTATGATCTTTCAATTAAGAATAAATTCTTACTTCAGCTCAACAGAGAAAGCCCTGAAGCTCATACTTCGGGGCTTTCTGATTGAGGTCGGGAGCGGATTCGAACCGCCGTACAAGGTTTTGCAGACCTCTGCCTAACCGCTCGGCCACCCGACCTATTCAAATTAGGTACATCCAATTCTGTACCAACTTTTATGGATAACCCTTACTTGCTACTTTGATGACAAGATTGCACCCGCAACAAGTGCTAAACTTCATCTATTTTGATGAATGGGAGTGCAAATATAGATTTTTTCCTAGTGCCGCACTCTAAAACAACACTTACTATGAGTTAAGCATTATCAATCCGCACTCGGTGCCTTCCATTTCACGTTTCCAACGGGATTATCTTTTGCTTCCTGGATGGCTGCGTTGGTTTTCCGTTTATCCGAAATCATGGCAAAAGTCATGATTATGCTTGTTCCAATTATGATCCAAAGTAAGATCCCAGCCTCAAAACCTTTGACTTGAGCTCCAACTGGAATCGCATAAAAGAGCAACACCGTGATCAATCCCCTTGGAGCAATAAATAACTGGGGCAATATATCTCTTCCGATAAACATCCTGAGCAATAAGAATCGGATCAGGTAGATTGATATAATGATCAAAAGACTTACCAATGCGACTTTCCAATTTGCCAGGGAAGCTAAAGAAATAGTCAGACCAAAAACCACAAAAAAGAAGGTACGCACCACAAATGACGTTTCCATAGTCAATACATGTAGTCCACGGTATATGTCCTCCGCCTGTTCCTTGTCAAGGAAATGTCTGAGAATACCCCGAAAAAACAATTTCATATTTGAAATAAGAAGACCAAATACCAGTATGATGATCAAAGAAGAAAGATGCAACTTCTTGCCTATAGCGTATAACAGCAACAACACAGCGATCAGAAGAAACAACTTGACATGGGTGTGGATCCTCTGAAAGAGGATTAAAATCAAGTAACTGGCAACGAGGGATATTACAATGGTCAACACTAGATTTCCTCCAAAACCAACGAGACCGGAACTTGTCCCTTCATTTTCAAATGGTGCAACCAGGAAATAGAAAACCATAATTCCCAGAATATCTGAAAAGGTACCTTCATAGATGTGGAATTCCTTTTTAACTTGTATTAAGGGAGTAACGGATGGTATAATGATCGCACTTGACAAAATGGAAATCGGAGTCGCATAAATCCAGGCTTTTTGCATGGTCATTTCCGGAATGAAGTAGTTGAGAAGAAGGGCGGCTACCCAAATCGATATGAACAATCCGATCAGGGCAACCCCAAATGCTTTGGCTATAGGGATGTATTTATCCTTTTCAAGTTTTAACTCCAGCGCAGCCTCAAGTACGATCATGATCAACCCAACGATACCCAGCACTTCGAGGAGCTTCAGAAAATCCGGGGGCTCCCCATCCATCGTATCCAATCCGAGTTTTAACAATATTCCTAAAAGAATAAGCATTAAAACACTCGGAATATTGGTTTTCTTAGCAAGCTCACCAAAGAAGAATGAGGCGATTAATATCAGCGATGAGGCAATAATTAAATTATATGAACTAAATATTTCCATAAACTAAGACTTAGACAACGTGGCATCAAAACCATTTTCTTCCAACAACTTCATTAATTCGTGCAGATGCACTTCCTCTTTTACCAATACTTTAATATTTAAATGTCCTTCGCTCGACAAAGAACGATAAAACTCTGGTTTATGATCCCCATCAAGATAAGGACTTGAGAGAATAATATTAGTTAAATTTTCCATTTGATCTTCATCCATAAGCTCAGTCATACGCAGGCTTAAATGATAATATCCCCCTATTTTATCCCCTGAAGACAATGTATATCCTGACGTCAACAGGGTCTGATAAGGAAAATAATGTAATCCGTCATCGCTTCTGATCCTCAGTCCCAATTTTCCTATTTCTGTTATAATTCCGGATTTGTCACTAATTCTTACCAATTGACCTTTGGAAAACATTTCATTACTGTTGATGATCCGGCCATTCAAAAAGTTCCTGATGTGGGAGAAGGCCAATAACAAGGCAAGACCTAGTATAAGTCCATGAAGAGCTGGCTTAATCAGGACAAATATGCTCGCTAAAATTAGCGTGGCCAAAGGGCCGAAATAAATAAAGAAAATATTCAGAAAGTTTATAAACTTAATTTTTATCCATTTGGCCATGGGAATAATTACAATTACCCTTCTTACAAACAAGAAAATAATATAGATCAGGAGAAATAGAATTGAGATAATGATCAAATGGGACCAATTATACTCTGTCAGTATTGAGTTAAAATCATTCAACGTTTACAACTTATATATTTAGAATCGTCCAACATGCGAGCTGTTTCATTAACTAAGTATTTGTTAATATTCAGCATTCCCTTATCCGTCCTTACAAGAATTTTGAGACTGATTAACCTCTGAATTTCCGCACTATATTTATTTGTAAAAGACGTTCCAAAATATCTTCTCATCATATATTCATTTGTGCCCTTACTCATAATTATGAATCGCAGAATGATTCTGTTGATCTCATTCAAAAAATCCGGCAATGTATATTTCGCCAAAGGATTAAAGATGACATGATCTCCTTGGTCAAATTTGATTGAGCTTACCCAGAGATTCAAAGAATCACCCATATTATAATTGGCTTGTATATATACATTGCGAACGATCTGCCTGAATTCATCAGTTGAAACTCTTTGACCACTCTCAGTTTTCAAATACTTATGCGTAACACCGTGTCTGATTGAAATGGCTTTTCTGACGTCATCTTCCTTCAGTTGATCCAAATTAATCTCAGCTTGAAAGACCTGATCAAACTGAAACATCCGGGCCAAATAGAACAACACCCAATTGCTCGTAGCTGTCATAAAGAAAACATTCGAAGTCAATTTATTCAACCCTGCCAAGAGTGTCTTTACGTTTTGCTGTAGTGAAATCTTAGCACTTTGCCAGGTTTCAAGATCATCCATCCATATCAGGAATTGCTCTCCAATTGTATACTTCCCAATGAACTCCATCACAGGAGCAATATCATCCTTGATATTTATGCTTCTACCCCGAATCTTCAGTGTAGAAAATGGTCGTACCCTTATCGTTTTATTATTAAAATATTTCTGTGCAACTAAATCTCCGAAGGTTGTTTTCCCACTAAACCTCATCCCGCTCAGAACGACTGAACCCTGGTATCCAAGACGCCAATTCTTAACTACTTTTTCGAAACGTTCAATTTTTTGTTCCCGCCCCACCCAAAATGAATCACTATATATACTTGGCCCGCTGAATATATTGTTATAGTGATAATTTTCCTCATCCGGCCTTAGATTTTCGAGATACCGCACGATTCTTTCTGATTCGCTGAGAGCCTCTTCTTCTGCTACATTGGCCAGTAATTTCTTCCCCCTGCCTTTTACATTGATCAGCCATTGCCCTATTTTATTCAACCAAGAACCTCGCTCTAATTTAAATTGCTCAAAGATGTATTGCTGAGATGATGATAAAAAATCATTTCGAAGATCGTACAAGTCGTTCAGGTTCATATTCTCTTCATACCTGGCCTCCACTAAATTTCTTATTGATTTGAATTCGTTCAAACTTTCATCTATGCTCGTCAAAATAGCCCTGTTGGAATTCTGAAAAGCTTCCAGATCTATATCCCTGTTGAGGTCTGTGTATGATTCATTGATCGAAAGGCTCAGTCTATTTTTAATATTAGTCAGGTTCAAATTCAAAGCCCCTTTTTCACTATCCAGCAATTCCTGTAATTCAGTAAGCAAAGGTTTCACCTGGCCATTTATCCATCTATTCAACGCACCTGAAAAATCAATTTCTTTATATAGTAGTTGGTTATTCCTTAGCCCAATTGAAATTTGAGTAGTGTCGCTTAACGAATCTATTATTTGATCACATTTGTCCGAAAATATTTGCAATAAGTTTTTTGCCTCGATCTGACCGATCACTTCTTCCAACTGAAGGATTAATTTGTGATAAGAGCTCTCTTCAGTCTGTAATATTTTATCGATCGTAGAACGGGCAAGGTCTCCAATTCTGACGAATTCAGCATTCATGTCTTTCAGGAAATTTTCAAGGTCGATCTTATGCTCTATAAATAAATCTACATTTGAAATAATGCGCACATGATTGTCAGCAATCTGATCAGTCTGAGCATCCAAGGTTTCAATTTGCTGTTTATAGATTTGCCATGGATTGTTCTTCCCTGATAAAGAATCCACATAGTTTGAGCTGGTTTTCTCCGAGTCAGTGATGATACTCAACTTACGCCTGGAATATCCTTTAACTTCTTCATGAGCATCCTGTAATATCTGTCCGGATTCTTCTTTTACATATTGCAATTGGTGCTTTTCAATTGTCCCGATTCTTTCAAGTACCAGGCCTTTTTGATATTGAAACATGACGTCTCTCCATAAGATGAGAAAATTTTTAACCTCTTTTAGAAAATCAAAATGTACAAATAGAATAAACGAAATTGGATTAGCAAATTCGTTCGCATCAAATTGTTGTTGGGCTCTTGATCCGAGATGAATCACCTTACCGGAGATTAACGTAAATTCCTCGGCCAGGCCATTGATGAAAGTCAAAGGGTCACTATGAGACCAAACTTTATGAATAGACTGTTCAACAGAGTGGTAGTAATCCTCCAATAATTCTGATATCATAGAATTCTTTTGACAATCAATATTACATGAATTTTATTCTTAATGAGGAAACGATTTGATGTTATTTGCAGGTCATTTCAGTAAGCAATCGGTAAATGGAATCAGCAGTTTCATCCCAATTAAATAGAGAAGCTCTTTTGAAACCTTCAACAATGTATTTTTTTCTCGTCTCTTGATCACCGACAATCGAAAGTAGAGCTTCCTGAATAGAATCCACATTGTAAGGATCGCAGTAATACGCGGCATGTGCACATATTTCTTCCATAGCACTTTCTCCCGAAGTCACAACGGGTACGCCCGAAGCCATGGCTTCAAGAACCGGTACACCAAATCCTTCCCACAATGAAATATAGCATAAGGCTTCTGCTCCGGCAATCAATTGCGACACCTCCTTGTCATTCAGTCCTTCTAGGTGCAAAACATGCTCCATGACTTCTTTTTGATTCAGTGTTTTTTTGATCTCATCAGACTTCCATGCCATCCTTCCTGCCAATACCAGCATCATCGGTTTATCGATTGATGCATTCATCCTTAGGAATGCATGTATCAGCTTTGCAATATTCTTTCTTGGATGAATGGACCCAACATAAATAACATACTTCTTTCCCTCCGTCACTTTTTCTCGAATTTGAAATTTGCTCTCCTCGGTAACCGGATCAAACAAATTACGAACTCCATTATAGGCTATGGACAATTTGTTTTCGACGGCCGGGAATAATGCCTGTACGTCATTTTTCGTGAATTGAGAAACGCAGGAGATCTTATCTGCTTTCTTGATAAACTTCGGCATATTATTTTCCAGAAATTTTCTATGAGATCCAATGGAATATTCCGGGAAATGAATGTAGGCCAGATCGTGAATGGTCATGAGTGTCGGAACCTCAGAGGTCAAACTAAGCATACCTTCCGGAGAAAAGAATACATCTGCCTCAATACGGGACATGATTTGCGGTATCCTCGAATTGAACCAAATACTCCACAGCAAGGGATGGCGAGCAGGTGGAAAGACTACATGTTCGATAATATTGGGCGCTTTCAATTGTGTCCCATGATCCTTTCGGTCGTATAGGATGTGAAATTCATCTTTCGGATATTCCCCGGCTAAACGTCCAACTACCTCTACAGTATAATGACCAATTCCTTCAAGGTGGTTCAGGACATGTCTTCCATTCACAGCAATTTTCATCGCACTCAAGTTAAAAATATCCATTGGAAGGGTGATATACAATGTATCTTCGCCGATCAGTTGCTATCACACATTGAAGGATCTCTTAAAGGACATATTGATTGCCGTAAAAGGTGAAGAAAAAAACTTTACCGAGGGCTCTTTGGAAAGGGCGTTATTTCTATTGTCTATTCCTATTGTACTGGAGATGTGTATGGAAGCTTTATTTGCCATATTCGACGCTTATTTTGTGTCGTTGCTGGGCAATGAAGAGTATTTGGCAACGATAGGGTTAACTGAGACCTCTCTTTTCGTGGTAATCTCTCTCGCCTTGGGGGTAAGTATGGCGGCCACTGCCATGGTAGCGAGAAGAATTGGAGAAGGCAAGCCAGAAGAAGCGGCAGATGCTGCATTTCAGTCCATCCTCATTGCCATCGCTTTTTCAGCCATCATTGGGGTTGGAGGATACTTCTATACCCCGGACTTACTTAGAATTTTAGGAGGATCGGAAGAACTCGTCTCACAGGGGACACCATATGCGCGGATCATGATCACATTTAATGTGGTCCTCATGTTGTTATTTGCAATTAATGCTATCTTTCGAGGGGCCGGCGATGCTGCGATTGCAATGAGAACGCTCATCCTGGCAAATGGCTTAAACATCATTTTAGATCCATGTCTGATTTTTGGTTTGGGTCCTTTTCCTGAATTGGGATTCAAAGGTGCGGCCATAGCCACTTGCACGGGAAGAGGCGTAGGTGTCCTCTACCAACTTTATCACCTGACCAATGGAAAGGGAATCATCACACTCGGATGGAAGAATGTCAAAGTTGTCTGGAGTACAATTAAGAGGTTGCTTTATGTAACAGGAGGATCCGCCGGGCAACATTTAATAACCTCTTCAAGCTGGTTGTTTATGGTTACAATTGTTGCTGCCTTCGGAAGCAAGGTATTGGCAGCATATACCATTTCATTCAGGGTTATCGCCTTTACCATACTCCCTTCCTGGGGCATTGCTATGGCAGCTGCAACCCTAGTCGGGCAAAACCTCGGTGCAGGACAACCTGGCAGAGCCGAAAAAACCGTGTGGAAGGCATCTTTTTACAACATGGTGTTGCTCGCAATCATATCAGTGATATTCATCATATTTGCCGTCCCTGTCATCAGGATA
This sequence comes from Saprospiraceae bacterium, assembly GCA_028282725.1. Classification (GTDB taxonomy): domain Bacteria; phylum Bacteroidota; class Bacteroidia; order Chitinophagales; family Saprospiraceae; genus JAJRXG01. Next base: position 47,302 of record JANQHF010000117.1, on the reverse strand, counting down.
TTTACCGATGATCCGGTAGTAACGAGGCATGGAGTATTGGCATTGAGAATTGTTTTTGCCGGTTATATTTTCTATGCTTACGAAATGGTCATTGGACAGTCGTTCAATGGTGCCGGAGATACATATACACCGACCTTTCTGAACTTCATAGCCTTTTGGATTATTCAACTACCATTAGCGTATGTATTGTCTCACTATACATCTTTGGAGTCAACAGGAGTCTTTCTTGCCATTGCTATTTCCTCATCGATCCTCGCTCTGATGGCAATTTACGTTTTTCGCCTGGGCAGATGGAAAAAAATCCAGATTTAGGCGATCACATTTTGTGGGTCACCAGAGCAATACAGTCTGATATTTTCGGCACAAATTCGTATCAATTTTGTACGAGCATCAATATTGGACCATGCATTGTGGGGGGTAATGATACAGTTTTCCTGATCGATCAATGGGTGACTGGCAGGGGGTGGTTCGACAGATAGGACATCCAGGGCAGCTGTAAATTCCGGATGCTTCAGAAGATGCATACTAAGATCTTTCTCATTGACCAATCCTCCCCTGGATGTATTGACAAGCAGGGCGTCTGGTTTCATCATGGAAAGAGTCTGTTGATTGATTATGCCCAGGGTTTCACCGGTCAGGGGAACATGAAACGTAAGTATGTCACTTTCTTCAAATAACTGAGATGGTTGAACAAAATGATATGGATGAATTCCAGCTTTGGGCATAGTTCTTTTATACACCAGGATCTTCATGCCAAAAGCAGATGCAAGAGCGGCAACCCTCATACCAATTTTCCCTCCTCCATATACTCCCATGACCTTTCCCTTGAGCCCGCGTATTGAGCCTATTGAATAGGACCAACTGTTTCGACTCCAATCCCCACTCTTCACTGAGTGGTTGTGAAGTTGCACCTTGTTGGTACAAGTCAATATCATAGCGAATACATGTTGGGCTACCGAGTCTGTGCTATAATCCGTTGCATTGCACACGGTTACGCCAAATTGCCTTGCAGCTTCAACATCTACATTATCATATCCGGTAGCCAGAAGACAGATCAACTTCAGTCGGGGCAATTGCTTAAAATGCTGTGATGCAAGCTTGACCTTATTTACGAGTAAAACATCAGCGTTGAGACTTCTGGTCACGACCAGATCTTCAGGGGTATGGTCGTAAATGATCAGTTGTCCAAGATCTGAAATAGGTGACCAGGAAAGATCTCCGGGATTGACCAGGTATCCATCGAGAATAACAATTTGCGAGGGCATCACAATTTATCTTTGAGAAAAACAGCAGTATGGGAGTCTTTTTGTTTGATCAGATCTTCCGGCTTTCCCTCAAAAACGAGATATCCTCCATTATTGCCTCCGTCTGGTCCCAAATCTATAATCCAATCTGCTGACTTAATGACTTCCATATTATGCTCTACAATCACCAGGGTATTTCCCTGTTCGACAAGTGCCTGGAATGCGGACATTAATTTCTTAATGTCATCAAAATGCAATCCTGTCGTTGGTTCATCAAAAATGAAGAGTTGATTATTTGCTGATTTTTCTTTGCCCAGGAAAGAAGCCAGTTTCACTCTTTGAGCCTCTCCACCTGATAGCGTGCTCGAAGCCTGACCGAGCTTTACATATCCCAATCCCACATCTTCGAGAGGCTGGATCTTGTTGACGATAGACGGTATTTCTTTAAAAAACCCAAGGCTTTGCTGAACGCTTAAATCCAGTATATCAAAAATATTTTTTCCCTTGTACTGCACTTCAAGTATTTCGGGTTTAAATCTTTTTCCATTGCAATCTTCACAGATCAGTTTTACATCCGCAAGAAATTGCATTTCGACGGTGATATGTCCGTCACCTTTGCAATTATCACATCTGCCACCCTCGGTATTAAAGGAGAAATGCTTCGGTTTATATCCCCTTACTTTGGATAGCTGTTGTTTGACCATTAGCTTGCGAATTTCATCATAAGCTTTAATGTAGGTGATGGGATTGGACCGGGAAGATCTGCCAATCGGATTTTGATTGACAAATTCAATTCCCTTGATCAGGGAAATATCTCCCTCAATGGATTCATAGCTGCCAATACTGGAAGGGTGGCTTATCTGTAGTTCCTTCAGCAATGCCGGGTAAAGGATATGTTTGACCAGGGTCGATTTACCACTGCCCGAAACACCGGTTACTACTGTCAATGCCTGAAGCGGAATCGTGACATCGATCCCTTTCAGATTGTGCTGACTTGCGTTGCGGATGAATAGTTTGTTTGGAATTTTTCTTCGTACCTCAGGAGTATGGATTTTTTTCTTTCCTGTTAAGTATTGGGCAGTCAGTGAGTTATGACCATTACTCGTTAAATCCTTAAACCGGCCGTCATAAATAATCTCACCTCCATTGATGCCGGCACCGGGGCCTACATCTATAAGATGATCCGCATTTATGATCACCTCTTCTTCGTGTTCCACAACAATGACCGTATTTCCCAGGTCTCTCAGGTTCTTCAAGACTGAAACCAACTTATCCGTGTCTTTAGGGTGGAGTCCTATACTTGGTTCATCAAGGATATATAGCGAACTGGTCAGGTTGCTTCCCAAAGTCCGGGTAAGGTTGATTCTTTGTGTTTCACCCCCACTCAGGCTGGATGCCTGCCGATCGAGCGTCAGATAGGACAAACCGATATCATTCATCACATCCAGTCGGTTTTTAATTTCTACCAGGATTCTCTTTGAAATTTCCTTTTGATAGGAATTCAATTCAATATGATCCATGAAATTCTTCAGTTCGCTGATCGGAAGATGAATCAATTCGCTTATTGATTTTCCCGAAATCTTCACATATCCTGACTCTTCACGCAGTCTTCCTCCCTCACATCTTGGACAGACCGTACGCCCCCTGTATCTCGCTATCAAGACCCGATTCTGAATCTTATAACTCTTTGATTGTAATTCTTCAAAAAAGTCTTCAATACCAGAAAAGTAATCATTGCCCTTCCATAAGACTTTTTTTTGTGCTGCTGACAATTCATTAAAGGGTCTGTGTATCGGAAAGTCAAAATCTTCGGCAACGAAAAGGAGACGATCCAGCCACCGCCCGTGGGACTCACCCTTCCAGCATGCAATGGCTCCTTCGTATACGGATAGACCTGGATTGGGAATGACCTTCTTGGGATCGATCCCTAACACCATACCATATCCTTCGCACTTTTTGCAGGCACCATAGGGGTTGTTGTAATTGAAAAGTTGAGGTGCGGGCTCTAAAAATGTGATGCCATCCAATTCGAATCGATTGTTAAAAGAGATGGTTTCAGTCTCCGTAGTCAATCTACACTCACCTCCTCCTTCATAGAAAGCCGTTCCCACACTATCGGCAATTCTCTTTACATTTTCTTCATCATCATTATTTACAAATCGATCGATCAAGATACTCGTACTTCCAGCTATGTCCCCCACCCTGGAATTCAGGATCTCAGCATCATCCTCCAGTAAATCTTCAATGTTCACCAATTCATCTTCAATGAAAATCCTGGAATATCCTTTTTGCAATAACAATTCAAGTTCTTTCCTGAAGGTGCGCTCCGGGTCATAGGGATAGACCGGAGCAGTCAAATGAATTCTTGAACCGGCGGAAAGCGAACCGATATAGTCCGTTACATCACTTACCTGATGTCGCTTGACTACTGATCCCGAAATGGGACTGATAGTAATTCCTGCTCTTGCAAACAGCAATCTGAGGTAGTCATAGATCTCCGTCAATGAACCAACAGTAGATCTTGCGTTGCTGGATGTAACTTTTTGTTCAATAGCAATAGCTGGAGAAATCCCCTTGATGAAATCCACTTCAGGTTTTTTCATCCGTCCCAAAAACTGCCTTGCATAAGAAGACATACTTTCTACATATCTTCTTTGACCTTCCGCATATAAAGTATCCATAACGAGAGAAGATTTGCCAGATCCTGATACACCGGTTACCACGATGAGTCGATTTTTCGGAAGGCGCAATTCAATATCCTTCAGATTGTTCGTTTTTGCTCCCTTTATGTGTATTTCTTGTATGACAGACATTTAATGAATCGATCAATTAGGGCGAGTTGTCTCCAAATCAATCCGCGAAGATAGGTTCAATATTAGTGGTTTGCATTACTTGTGAAAAACATTTCAAAGAAGGGGTTACCTCTAGCCGGGTAGAGTCATATATTAATAAAGGTTATCGACAATGGTTCAGATCAAAGAGGATTTTCTGCAATATGTGTGGCGTACACAGAATTTCAAACGGGCATCACTGGTCACAACCAAGGGAGACGAAATCACTATCCATCAACCCGGTGTCCTCAATCAACATGAGGGGCCGGACTTTTTAAATGGAAAAATTGAAATAAAAGGTACTCTGTGGGCTGGAAGTATAGAACTGCATGTCCAATCTTCAGATTGGACCAAACACAATCACTCTAAAGATCCCAAGTATCAAAATGTGATTCTGCACGTAGTTTATGAAGAGGACAAAGTCATCCGGCTTTCCGATGGTACAAGGATTCCTTGCCTGGAATTAAAAAAACTCCTCATCCCTGGTTCCATTAAGAATTACAACTTTTTAAAATCTCATGAAGCCTGGATCCCATGCCAGGAACACTTTGGAGAAGTATCACAGATCTACAAAGAAACTGTCAAGGCGCAAATGGTCAGTCAACGTTTGGACATTAGAGCCAGGGAGCTAAGAGTACATTATAACTCTGTACAGGAAGATCTCAGGGAACTGATATATCAGAGGTCCGCATGGGCATTTGGTCTTCAATTAAACGGCAATGCTATGCTCGAACTGGCTAAATCCATCCCTTTTGAGATCATTGACAGGCATAGTAAGGACATTCGTGATCTGGAGGCTTTGTTTTTTGGCCAATCCGGTCTCCTTCCAGGGAAGACCACCGAAGGCTATGTGCATCAATTAAAGACGGTTTACGAGCGTCTTCGAAAGAAGTATCTATTGCATCCGATAAATCCTGTTTTGTGGCATCATGCCCGATTAAGGCCTGTTTCCTTCCCGGAAATTCGAATTGCTCAGTTTGCCCATTTCCTCTTTAAGAATCACAGAATTGAACACATTATCTTTGGAGAATTCACAGAGACCATCAATGAAAGATTGGATGTCGTAGCAGATGGCCAGGGATTCTGGCAGGGTCATTACAGGTTTAACTCGAAAAGCAATTTGTTGGAAAAAAGACTCGGGACTGACAGCAAGGAGCGAATTGGCATCAATTGTATATCACCAATCCTGTATTTTTTTGGGGTACTGGAAGGCAATGATTTGTTCAAACAGAAGGCGATTGAAGTACTGGAAAAGGTAAAACCGGAAAAGAACAGCATCATTTCGGAATGGAAAAGAATGGGTATGAATGTTATGAACGCTGCTGATTCTCAGGCCTTAATTCATCTGAAAAAACACTATTGTGACAATAGAAGGTGTCTGAATTGCTCAATCGGTCATCAAGTTATGATATTAGACCCATGATTCAAGTATTTCTTGTCAGAGTACTGCTCTTTCCGGTTTCACTGCTTTATGGCATTGGGATATTGATCAGAAACGGTTTATACAAGACGGGAGTCTTGAGAGAGATCTCATTCAACATACCTGTGATCGGTGTCGGTAATCTGACCTTGGGGGGCGCTGGGAAAACGCCGCACATTGAATATCTAATCCGCTTACTGAGTCCCTATCTTCAAATTGCCACATTAAGCAGGGGCTATAAACGAAAGACCAAGGGGTTTCGACTGGTCAAACCGGGAGACAATGCACTCGATGTCGGGGATGAACCCTTGCAATACTTTCTGAAGTATCCAAAAGTCGTAGTAGCCGTTTCTGAAAGTCGTTCCATTGGCATACCGTTTCTGTTAGAAAAAGCTCCTTCTACACAGGTTATTTTACTGGACGACAGTTATCAACACCTTTCGGTAAAGCCTCATTTGAATATTCTCTTAACAGAATATGACCGCCCTTACAGCGAGGATTTTTTACTCCCGGTGGGGAGACTGCGCGAATGGCGAAATGGAGCGGATCGTGCAGATGTTATTATTGTTTCTAAATGTCCCGAAAACCTTTCCAATGCAGAAATATCAGAATGGTCTGATCGTCTCAATATAAAGTCAGATCAGAAGATTTTTTTTAGCAAATATGTCTACGGACCACTCTACCACATTATTGACGGGCACAGGGTTACTCTGTCATCCTTCGATTCAATAATCCTCCTTACAGCCATTGCCAATGAGGAATACCTGATGAAATATATTACAGCGAATATCGCGAATGTACAAACGATGATCTTTGAAGACCATCATATGTTCAGTCCCCATGAAATCTCACTTTTAAAATTGACATTTGATCAAATTCCTGAAGAAAGAAAAGCCATAATCACTACAGAAAAGGATGCAACCCGCCTGGCCCTTCATCATGAATTTATCCTGAATCGTAAATTACCAATTTACATTCTTCCCCTGAAAGTAGAATTCCTCGGAGACGATGGTCCTGGCTTTAATGCACTAATGAAACAACAGCTACTGGAGTTTAAACACTGATAATTAATCTCTAACATATGCTTGAATTTATCATATAAGGATATTTTTCAGACATTTGTAGAGTGAGGACGTCCCTATTCATCATTCTCATTTTAGTGTTGATCGGTCCAGGTTTGACCTGGACACAGACGGCCTATCTGGATTACAATCCGAGAATTTCTGCATTCACGGACCGGATGAAAACAATGGGTTATTTCGAGTTGCCCAATGCCTCGGTTCGATATTTGAGTATTGAGGACCTTTTGTCTGCTGCCCGGGCAACGGAAGTGTTGTCAAAGACCGATCAATATGAATTGAATTCATTAAAAAAGAATTTTCCCGAACGCTACATCCTGAATCCTGAACTGGACGATTCGGAGTTATTCAGTCAAAAGGGCTGGTTGAACACCTTTTACAGGGACCTCTATTCTCTATTCTTGCTTAAGACGGATAACTTCTTCCTGAAAATCGATCCAGTCCTGAATATAGCGCTGGGGGATGACCGACACGATTCAAAGTTGATTTTTCAAAACACCCGGGGAATCAAAATCAGAGGTATACTTGACAACAAAGTTTTCTTTTACTCTAGTATTTATGAAAATCAACAGAGATTCCTCAGCTATATCGAAGATGAAATTGCGCGATCCAATGCCATACCCGGTCAAGGCTTTTACAAACCATACCAAAGTGGCATCATCAATTCATTGAACGGGTGGGATTTTCTGAATGCGGAGGCTTATGCAGGTATCAACATCAGTAACTCCATTGATCTAAGACTTGGTCAGGGCAGGCATTTCATAGGGAATGGTATACGGTCATTGCTGTTGAGTGATTATGCAAACAACTACTTTTACCTTCAATTCAATACACGCATCTGGAAACTGCACTACCAGAATACATTTGCCGAATTGAGTGCTACGTCAAGCCGGGACAATCCCGGCAACACACTTCTTCCTAAAAAGTACATGGCCACTCATTATCTCGATTTTCAAGTTCATCCGAATTTGTCATTGGGGCTGTTTGAAACAATCGTATTCAGCCGGGAAAATCATTTTGAATTTCACTACTTGAATCCCGTAATTCTCTACAGAAGTGTAGAGCAATTATTGGACAGTCCGGACAATGCGATTCTCGGATTCAATATTCAGTGGATCCCAAAAAAGAAATATCAGATTTATGGACAGTTGCTGATCGATGAATTAAAAACTTCTGAAACTTTCGCAGGTGACGGCTGGTGGGGCAATAAGGTCGCATATCAAATCGGACTTAAAAAATATGATCTTTTTCAGATCGGCAATCTGGACTTCCAATTGGAATATAATACGGTACGACCCTTCACATATGCTCACAGGTCAGATAATAATTCGGCGATTCCGACCGCCAGCTATTCCCATTTTAATCAGCCCCTGGCACATCCTTATGGGGCAAATTTCAGAGAGTTCATTGTCAGTTTCAATTATAGATTTAATGAAAAATTTGCATTTAATGCTTCTATTGTGAATTCAAATTATGGTGACAGTAATTTAGAAAATGTAGGTAAGGATATTTTGGCTAATTACGAAAACAGGTCTTCCGACTATAACAACTTCACCGGCCAGGGAGATCAAAATGACATATTTGGACTACAAATAAATACCAATTATGAATTTCTCCCCAATGGTTTTATTGATCTGACCTTCCTGCACAGAAGAAGGTCCCTTGAATCAAATCCAATTGATAAAAATGACTACCTGGGCATAGGGATCAGGGTAAATGCCTTTCATTCCAATCTCTTCTTTTGACTATATCGCGAATCCTAATTTGATCAGGAAATTTGAAGTGCCCTCGGTACTTTTTAAATAATAAAATGAAATTGGCATGATATCAAATGGGCTTATGAAGATGCCTCCTCCATAAGATTGATGCCATCTTGTATCTCCTTCTCCCGGATTCCAAACACGCCCAAAATCGTATGCACCCATGAGTCCCAGAGAAATCGGTAATGCTCCGCCTTTCGTCGTGAATGCCTTAATCCTCAGATCATTTGTAAAAAGAAGGGAAGACTTCCCGCCAAAACGATTATTTCTAAATCCCCTGAGACCATTGGACTGGCCGATATAATGACCCTGGTAGAAATTAAAATCCCCATAGTTGATGCCCGCTTCAATTTTTGTAGCCAGGACAAAAGGTTTAGGAATCCATAAGTAGTTGTATAGTGTCAACGCACCATGTAAGGACAAAAATCTGTCATCGCTACTGCTCAGATTATAATTATAGGATGGGGTAAAATTGAAATTGATACCAATCGTGGGATAGGAAGGATTGTCAATTCTCGTAAGTTGATAAGAAGCCCTGATGCCGAGATATGATGCATTGTCAAACTGGCTTTCAGAAAGTCCCGAAGCATCGAGATCCGAAATGAATTTGTCCGTATTGTCCCCCACATCCACATACCTGAAGTAAGGGCCTAACCGGAACGTAGATGACATACGTGGAGAGGACCACAAAACTGCAGGCTCTACAAGTATATCGGATTGATCATATCTGAAAAAATTAAAATCGTCAAAATCGGAAACATTGAAGTTTTGCACATTGGTCAATCCAAAGAAATTGGAAACATTGTCCGGAAGATGGAAATATGTGTTTAAAGCAAAATCTGCTTTTCCAAACACATTCTTATAATGTGCCTGGTAATTTAAGCGAAACTGCGATGTGCTGAGAGCATATCTGAATCCAATCGTATGCCTTGAATTATAAGGAGATTTTCTAAATCCATAGGTTCTTAAATCATGGGCGTACTGAATAACCAGGCCATCATCCGGATTGAACGCAAAAAATGGAATTCCAATCGAGGAATTGTAATAATACTCCTTCCGATCATAGAGGTTCACATGATAATCATCTGTACGTTCGTCTTTACCATCCGGTCCGGGCTCCATGCCGTTATCTGAAAGTTTGTCATATGTATAGGTGCTCTTCTTACCTCCCCGGAGTTTGGACTTGTCATCTACTTTATCGTTCCCCTTGCCACCCAGCACCCTGATCAAAGGCCCTTTTCTCGATTCACCTTCCAACACAAATTGATCGTCACCGGATAATCCATACAAGCGAACCTCTTTAGTTTCGTCAGGCAAAAAAGTGCGTTCATATATTTTATCATCCAAATCCCCATTCTTCTTTACCTGGTAGACCTCTACATGCAAGGTGCCATCCGGATTCCTGATACCCTTGAAGTATTCGTCTTTGTTCGTACCGACGACATCCACATATTTGGAAAGAAATTTATAATGGTCCAATGCCCACTTTTTGAGTTGGGCTCTTCTATCGATAAATGCCTTCCGATATTCTTCATTCCTATAAATTAATATGGGAGCAGGTAGTCGTTGGATCGCTTCATCGATGACCTCATCTGTAAGACCCTTCGTCATTTTGTCAGCGATTGTAATCCAATCCTCTCGTTCTAACTCATTCAAATAACTTCGGTCAAAATGTCTGGCATTGTAAACAAGATATTTTAGATTTTTAATATCGCTTTTGAACGTTTGGAATTTTCTAAGCTCCGGGCTCAGCATCTTGCTGAGGGAGGGCATTAAGCCCTGGTATTTGAAGAGTACCTGGTCCCGATCCCGCGGTATCGGTTCATAGTAAGTATGTTCTTCCGTCCCTTCCAGATTTAATTCTTTAAACGACGCCCAGCGCCATTGATCATCATGCCTGTCCCAATCACCCAGGTAAATATCCAGCAGACGAGATCTTAATACCTGGTCCTGATGTATGTGATGACTTGAAGTGGATTGGATTTTATCGAGCATATCGGAGTAGGAGATGATCTTTCTGCTATTTCCAAATTCTTCAACATCTTCCTGGTTTCCGGAAGGTCTCTCTTCAAATAAATACAGTTGTCCGGCATATAAATCATTGTAATCACCAAGAGCAGCCTGTTCCGGCAGATAAACAATTTCCGGATTAGTATGATATACTCCGACTGCATCGGCTAATGGCGGAACAACCAATGCCGCATATGGCTGCGATGCTGCAATCTGATCCTGAAAAATATCCTGAACCACAGAATTCTTAAACATCTCAGGCACAACCTTGGAGACTCCTTTTTCTACTGATCGAAGAACGTATTGCTTCTTATTCGAGGCTTTTAATCTGATGGATTTGCTGCTCATCCCGCCGCCGATCTTACTGGGTTTCAATCCACCCTTTTCAACCGATAAATTGATGGGCCTGAATGTCACATGCGTCGACCAATCCTTCCTATAGAGATTGCCGAATACCATTTTGTGAAACCATCCCTTGTCGTATAAGGAAGATGCTGATTTTTCTATCGTTGACAGCTCTATCTCATATTCTCCGTATTTCTTCCCAAACTCAGGAGAAGGTTCTATGATCTGCTGATCGAATTTCAGCATCTCTTCTCCGTCTTTTATAATGAAGTATTTTAACTGAACACTCTTGTCTTTATAGAATTCCAACTTTGCATATCCCTTGGAGTCGTTAGAAAATACGGCATCATTAATTGCTGGCAAGGGGGACGATTTAGAACCGGATCCGCTCTTTATGAAGTGATTGTTTTGCTTGAAGAAATATTGAAGATTATGTTCATGACCCGAGGCAAAAATTATATTTCTTTTAGTGGTTATGGTTGACAAGATCTCATCCCTTAAATTCTGATACAAGGGATGTGGCATATCCTGCTTTGCACCAAAGGATGATCGATAGAAAGGATGAAGAGAACCCAGGACCGGAAGGGGAATGTATAGGTTAGAATTCAAGGCAGTAAATGGAAACAAATGGTCTTTCAACTGATAGTATCCATTATGCCCTCCGTCCGAATACAGAGGATGATGCAAGGCGACGATGATAAAATTATCTTCCTCATCTTCTAACTGTTGCTTTAATTCCCGGATGATATCATCTGTATTCTTGTTTTTACAGGAAGCTTTATCCCTTTGATCATCTGTGTGAGGATGAAGCCACCATTGGCTATCCATTGCGATCAGCACAACATCTTTCCCCAATTTTTTCTTTTCCGGACCGGGACAGCCGTGATCAGGAATCAAGACATCGCCACGGTCAAGAAAAAATTCTATGAATTCTTCCTGGGCCCTTATATAATCAATACCATCGCTTTTGGCATCGTTCCAGTCATGGTTGCCGGGAATAAAATAAATTTCGCCTTTATAATCACTAAGTGCGTTTAGTTGCAGCAGTATTTTCTCCTTTGCTATTTTGCGATCTTCCGCTTCTTCTGTCCGGTCTTCCGGAGGCAATCCATTATTGTATATATTATCACCCAGAAAAATAATCGCCGACTTCTTATTTTCCTGGTCAAGTCTCTTTTTCAAATTGGTAAAGACTTCATCATCACCCATCAAATTCGGAGCCCCGGTGTCCCCAATCAGAAATACGGAATAGTCTAGTTCTTTCTGGGCAGCGATTTCCAAAGTGAATGACAGCACCAGAAAAAGAGAAATGAAGAGACGGTTTATTTGATTTTGCATGACTGAATCCTTTTAAAAAAGATGGGTCCGTATGGAACAAGAATATTAATAATACATAAAAGCAGGCAATATGTTAATCCCGGAAAGTTTTTTATTGGGGTGAATGTCAGAAAGCCATACCTAATTTTATAAGAATATTATCGGTGTTTTCTGTGGATCGCAAATAGTAAACTGAAATTGGCAGTACGTCGAGGGGATTTATAAAAAATCCTCCACCAAATGATTTATGCCAGGTAGTACTCATTTCATTGGTATTCCATACTCGTCCGATATCATAGGAGGCTATAAATCCGAATGTTAAAGGAATCGATTCATTTTTAATTACACCTGCCTTCCACCTCAGATCGTTGGAGAATACAAGGGAGGATCTACCCCCAAATCGTTCATTTCGAAAGCCTCTCAAACCATTATTTTGACCAATGAAATTACCCTGGTTGAAATTAAAAGATCCTGCAACAGTGCCTCCTTCTAACTTATGTGCCAATACCAATGATTCAGGCAGCCACAGAAAGTTGTAAATTACCAATGAACCGTAAAACTTGGAAAATGAACGTGTCAGACCAATGTCCTCGTTGACTGATACATTCATATTGAAATGTATCCCTTTGGTCGGATAAGTAATATTGTCCACCTTGGACAATTGAAAACCTGCAGTGAGACCCAGTATATGAGAAGATTCAAAGTCTTCAGGGGTCAGTCCCGAATCATCAAGTTGAGCAATGAATTTTCCGGAATTTTCACCGAGGTTCAGGTATTGATAATGCGCACCTAAGCTAAAGACGTAGTTGCGATTCGGATCTGCCCATTGTAATTTGGGATGAATCAGTACGTCAAATTGATCGTATTGGAAAAAGTTGATATCATCGAAATCCCGGACATTAAACAATTGCTCATTGGTCAGTCCAAAAAAATTGGTGACCCGGTTGGGCAGGTGCAGATAAGAAGAAAATTGTACATCTGTCTTTCCAAGAACATCTGTGAAGGTGCCTGTGTAATCAAATTTTAACTGCTTTTTATTAAAGGAATAACCTAGGCCAAAATCATGTTTTGCACCAAAAGGATATTTACGAAAACCATATGTGGCAATTGAATGTCTGTACCTCAACATCAGGCCTTCATCCCGACTAAACCCCATGAAGGGGAGGCCCAGGTTTTTGTCATAATAGAATTCGTGCCTGTCGTAGACATTGTCTATGTACCGATTCGATCTTTTATCCCTACTGTCATTCCCGGGTTTCATCCCGGCATCCTTGAGATAATCATAGATTACCGTACTCCGCCTATTGCCATTTATCTCTGATCGGTCATCAAGTTGATCATCTCCCTCCCCTCCGATGATTCTGATCAGCGGTCCTTTGTCGGATGTGCCTGTGATTTGAAAAATATCATCACCGGATAATCCATATAGTCTCACTTCCTTTGTCTCATCATGATAAAATTTTCTTTGATAGATAAGGTCCCTGAGCTTTCCGCTTTTCTGAAATTGATAAACTTTTAGTTCGAGTTGCCCGTCAATGGATCGGTCTGCCTGAAACAAATCCTGATATTTACTTCCGGCGACATCTACATATTTTGCCAAATAATCATAATACTCTTCCGCCCACTTTGGGATATTGTTTCTTCGAGACTTGAGCTTGTCGGATAATTCCTCTCCTGAAAGATCATAAATTTCTTTAGGCAGGTTTTTTACGGATTCCTCTATCAATTCATCTGTAAAACAATGAGATATATCATTGGACAATCGAATCCAATCCTTTTTTTCCAACTCGGTCAGATACCTGCGATCAAAGTGTTTGCCACTGAAATTAAAGTATTTCATATTCTCAATATCATCCTTGAAGCTTTGCCATATTCTTAGCTCCGGAAGGACGAGTTTGACAACTGAGGAGATCATACCCTGGTAGTCAAAGAATACCTGGTCCCGATCCCTTGGAATGGGCTCATAATAAGTCAGCCATTTACCTCCCCCAAGATGACTGGGTTCCTTAAAAGAGGCCCAACGCCATTGATCATCATGCCTGTCCCAATCTCCTATGAAGAAATCAAATAACCGAGATCTGAGCACTTGTTCTTGATGAATATGATGCCCCGGTGACGTTTCAATGTTTTCCAGCATTTTATTGAAAGAGACAATTTTTCGACTTTGACCAAAGAAGGAGGCACTATGAAAATCACCACCGGGATGTTCTTCCAGAAGATAAAGTTGGTCACCCAAATCCTCATTGTAGTCACCAAGGGTCCCTTGTTGAGGCACGAAAAATATTTCCGGATTTGTATGATAGACACCTGCCGCTTCAGCTAAATGTGGTACGACAACGGCTGCATAGGGATGAGAAGCACCTATAACCTGGTCTTGAATGATGTCTTCGACTATAGAATTTCTATAAATTTCCGGAATGATGCGATAGGTACGTTTATCAACAGATCGTAACACATATCGCTTTCCGGTTGTGTCTCGCAAATGCAGAGATTTGGTCGTCTTCCCTCCTCCTATTCTCAAAGGTCTAAAACCACCTCTTTCCCTGGATAGATCCAGAGGTTTGTGTTGTACCTCCGTTGACCATATATCGCGATGCAGGTGTCCGAAGAGGAATGTATGGAACGCTCCTTTTTCATATTTGCTTGATGCTTTTGATACAAGAGGTTCGTTATGAATGGCCCTCTGTACAGAGGTATCCCCAAAATTCTTTCTCTTTTCAATGATCGTGGATCGGAATTGCTCCACAAACTCATTTGCTTCGAAGGCATAGATGATCAAATCTACCCGGCCTCCCTCGAAGAATTCCAATTTTGCCAGGGACCGATCCGTTTGAGCATATACGATATCATCGTTATTGACTAGGCCCTTCGAGGTTACACTTGAACCTATATTGATGAAATGTATCTCCTCTTTCCGTATATATTGAAAATTGAATTCATGACCAGAGAGATAAATGACATTCCTGCGAAATTGCAATGCCTCTGTGATTCTTTTCTTCATTGCCATATATGAGGGATGCACGAGATCCTGGTTGGTACCAAAGATGGATCTGTAAAAGGGATAAATTGAACCCAGAATTGGGAGCGGGATGAAGAGTCCTGGACCTATCGTCCTCAGGGGAAACAAATGATCAACCAGCGGATAGTGACCACCATACCTTCCATATGAGTGCAACGGATGATGCTGAGCAATCAGGACCGTCTCATTTCTCGCATCATCTAAATGATCAATGAGCTCATTGACTATCTCACTTACATCCCTGTTTTTACAATCTTCAGAATTAGCATCAGGAAAATAAACATCATTGAGCATCCACTGGCTGTTGATAGCAAGCAATGTGATATCCCTGCCCAACTCTTTTTTCTCCGGTCCCGGACATCCATCATCCGGAACAAAAACATCACCTATATCGAGCGTTTTCTGGATGAGCCGTTCAACACGACGGACCTCCTCTTCTCCTCCTCTTTTCCCATTCATCCATTCTTGATTTCCTGGTATGAAATAGATATCACCATTGTAATTTTTAAGGATATCAAGGATGATGTCCAGATTTTGATGTCTGGCAGACCGTTCTTTATAATGGATATTGTCACCAAGAAATAGTATGCCGGAAGGAAGTGGCTGAGCAAGGAATTCTTGTAACCTTGAAAAGTATTGATCCTTTTCAACAGGAAGTTTTTCTCCAATACTTCCCGTAAGATACAGGTGATACTCAGGAGTCTGTTGAGCATATACCTGTGTGAGACACAAGCAGAACATAATTCCGGTCAACAGCGGGTTCTTTTTAATCATCAGAATATCCGTCCTCACTAAACTACGACATATTCCTTTGTCAGTCCTCGATGATAAGGAGTTGAATCTCTTACTATTGTAAAAACAATTCTTTTCTTTGCTTGATAACAAGTACAGAAGAATGAGATATCTAATTCTCTATTTCCTTTTATCTTTTTCAATCCTCCAATCATATGGGCAGCTGACTTATTTGCACTGTGGGTCATTACTGGATGCTAAGGGAGATGCCCCGAGAAGTGAACAGACCATTGTGGTCCGGGGCAATTCGATACTGGAGATTCTGGATGGATATATTACACCTCCGGACACAGCCACATTAGTCGACCTCAGCAATCTAACCGTTTTACCCGGACTGATGGACATGCATGTCCATATCGAAGGGCAGTCCAGTCCCAGGAGATATGAAGAGGGATTTCGTTTGAATGATGCGGATGTTGCACTCCGTGCAACTATATATTGTAAGGCAACATTAATGGCTGGATTTACAACTGTTCGCGATCTGGGTGGATCAGGTGTAAACGTTTCATTGAGAAATGCGATCAATAGTGGTTACATTCCTGGCCCACGCATTTATACTTGCGAGAAAGGAATCGGAACTACAGGGGGACATGCCGATCCGACAAACGGTGTACGGAAAGATCTTCAAAAAGACCCGGGTCCGAAAGAAGGAGTGATCAACAGTATAGATGATGCCAAAAAAGCCGTAAGGCAACGCTATAAAAATGGGGCTGACGTCATTAAAATCACCGCGACCGGTGGCGTCCTCAGTGTGGCCAAGGATGGAAGTGGTCCACAGTTTACCATAGAAGAAGTTCAGGCAATAGTTGATGCAGCAAATGACTACGGATTTGTTACAGCGGCACATGCTCATGGTTCCGAAGGAATGAAAAGGGCTGTGCTCGGAGGAATTCACTCGATTGAGCACGGTACATTTATGACAGAAGAGATCATGGATTTGATGATTGAGAGAGGTACGTATTATGTTCCGACTATATCTGCCGGAAAATTTGTGTACAAAAGAGCAACAAGCAACCCTCAATTTTTCCCTCCAATGGTCCGTGCCAAAGCATTGGAAATCGGGCCCAAGATCCAGGAGACCTTTCAGAAAGCTTATCAGAAAGGAGTCAAAATTGCTTTCGGTACAGATTCGGCAGTATCTCCGCATGGAGAGAATGCAAAAGAATTTGGCTATATGGTGGAAGCCGGTATGGATCCATATGAGGCGATCAAGTCTGCTACTATGGAGTCAGCAAATCTGTTGAGAATATCGGATCGATTCGGGTCGATCGAAGCCGGGAAGATCGCTGATATCATCGCTGTATCCGGCAATCCTCTGGAAGATATTTCTGTACTTGAGCAAGTTATTTTCGTAATGAAAGACGGCATCGTATTCAAGAATTGAAACCCAGAATGAAATGCTTCAAAAATTTGACCCCCGTAATGCCGGTCTGCTCGTATGGATAGATGATCGACTTTGTCATCGCGACGAAGCGAAGATTTCCGTATTTGATAGCGTTGTTCAAGGAGGTGATGCGGTCTGGGAAGGCCTTCGACTCTATAAAGAGGGAATTATGCTCTTGGACAGACATCTTCAAAGATTGCAGGAATCTGCCCACGCCCTGGACTTCCGGGAAGTCCCCGAGAACGATCAAATCGTCCTGGCGCTCAAAAAAACACTTGAAGCCAATCAAATGACTCATGACGTCCATATCCGGCTTACTCTGACCCGGGGACGCAAGATCACATCGGGTATGGACCCCAGGCTAAACCAGTACGGCTGCAGTTTGATTATCCTTCCCGAATGGAAGTCCCCCGTTTATGACAATGAATCAGGAATTACCGTAATCACATCGACAATAAGAAGGAATAATCCGTCATTCCTTGACTCCAAGATTCATCACAACAATCTTTTGAATAACATCCAGGCCAAGATACAATCCAACGTTGCCGGAAAAGATGCTGCCCTTATGCTGGATTTTCACGGATACGCTTCTGAATTGAATGGGACCAACATCTTTATGGTTAAAGATGGAGTGGTATGTACTCCCTGGGCCGATGCTTGTTTGCACGGAATTACCCGGGGAATGATCATACAATTATGTACTGAAAATCAGATCCCCATCCAGGAAAAAAATATCTCTCTTACCGAACTATACAATGCAGATTTTCTATTCTGCACCGGCACTATGGGCGAGCTTACTCCGATTATTGAACTGGATGGCAGGGCCATACGTAAACCCGATGGATACGACTTGTTCAGGAGACTTTCAAGTCTCTTCACAAACTCTATACCCGATCATTGCGTCCGGCTTTAGGTAGTCATTCTGCTGTATTGCAGAATCGATCTTACCACGCGTTGAGAAGGAAAAAATTTAATTTTTGGAAGGGCATCAAAAGCTGTCCTCAGCTTTTGATAGGATTGGTTCCATTCCTTGTCATGCTCTATCGCATATTCTGTCTCAAGGTGGTCTAAAGCAGGTAGTTCATTGTAAATAAAACGAATTACTTGATTTGAAACGTAGTTGTGCGTCATATGGTGATGTTGGTCCTAAAATTTAGCGTTGCGATATATTAACAGTCAAGAATGTGAAAATATTGTGCCATTCTGGATTTATGGGATGGCTGAAGTCCTTGCCTTTCAAGCTCTTTTGATAGATCGAATAAAATAACCCTCAATATTATTTCATCATATATCCCTTTCATCTAATATGAACGTACCTTTACAACTGACTACAAAAATTCACGGTGAACAAGAATTATTTCGCGGCTATAATGGCGGGAGGCGTTGGTTCGAGGTTTTGGCCTTCCAGTCGGGAATCAATGCCCAAGCAGTTTATTGATATAACCGGATCGGGCGAAACCCTCTTACAGCAAACGGTCAGGAGGGTGTCCCAACTCGTGCCAATAGAGCATGTCCTGATCGTCAGCAATAAAAAATACAGGAGTCTTATACTGGATCAATTACCACAATTGCGGCCTGAACAGTTGCTATTGGAACCTTCGCGCAATAACACGGGCCCCTGTGTGGCCTTAACGGCATTGCACATCAGGGCTAAAAATGAGAATGGAGTATTTGCCATGCTTCCATCCGATCATATTATAAAAAATGAGACAACTTTTATCTCGGCCACGAAAATGGGATTTGAAAAGGCTGCATCACAAAATGCCATAGTTACATTGGGGATCACACCAACCAGGCCTGATACCGGTTATGGGTACATAGACTTTGATGCAGAAAGCAGGGAAGGAGAAATATTCAAGGTCCGTTCATTTAAGGAAAAACCGGCTATTGATACAGCCAGGGAATACCTGACCCAAGGAAGCTATGTTTGGAATGCCGGGATTTTCATTTGGTCTGTTGCCACCATATTGAAAGCCTTTGCATCTTCAGATACCAACATTCTGAACGTCTTATCCCACGACCTTTCCAAATTTGGCACAACCGAGGAGCAAGACTATATAGATCAGGTATACCCGGACACCACGAAGATCTCGGTTGACTTTGCCATTTTGGAAAAAGCGAAAAACGTGTACACCATCCCGGTCGATATCGGATGGTCGGATTTGGGAACATGGAATTCATTATATCAATATCTTTCAAATGCTGAAGAGGATAATGTGTTGCTCTCCAATAAGGTTCACGTGTCAAATGCCAGGGGCAACCTGATCAAAATAAAGGATCCGGATAAGTTGGTGATCATAAAGGATATGGACGATTTTATAATCGTGGACGAAGGAGATGTGTTATTGATCTATCCGCGAGAAAAGGAACAGGAGATTAAAGAAATCCGGACCCGTTTTGCCAAGGGTGCTTATGAATAAAAAAAGACTGCATATTGCATTGGTTTCGAATACATCCTGGAGCATTTATAATTTCAGGATGAATGTGATCAAGACATTCTTAAAAGAAGGTCACAGGGTATATGCCATTGCTCCACGAGATGCATACTCGGATAAAATCACTGCAATCGGCGCTTCATATATTCCGGTTCATTTAGAGAATTATTCCAATTCCGTATGGTCTGATTTCAAGACTTTTTATCAACTGACAAGAATATACAAGCAATATTCATTAGACATCATTTTTCATTATACGATCAAACCCAATATTTATGGTTGCCTTGCTGCGAAGTTTCTCAACATTGATTGTTTCGCCATTGTTACGGGACTTGGTAAAACATTCAGGTTTTCAAAGCTCGCACAGTCGATGGTAAATAAAGTCTACCAATATTCATTATCAAGCTGTAGGGAAGTATGGTTTTTAAATGAGGAAAATCGCCATGCTTTTATTCAAAAAGGCCTGGTCAATACTTCAAAGACGCGTCTTCTGCCATCAGAAGGAATTGATTTGGAGAAGTTTAAATCCCGGCAATCACATGTTGCCGGAAAGATCACCAGGTTTTTATTTGCAGGCAGATTGCTCAAAGAAAAAGGAATTTTGATCTTTCTCAATGCGGCTATTCAGATCAGAAAGGAATTTCCGAGAACTAAATTTGAGATAGTAGGATTTACAGATCCCAAAAATCCGGATTCTATACGACAATCCGATCTTGAATTCTGGCAAGATCAGGGCTGGGTGAATTACCTCGGATCATTCGAGGATATACGTCCGTACATAGATCGCTCGGATTGTATTGTTTTTCCTTCATTTTATGAAGAGGGCATTTCCAGGATATTGCTTGAGGCAGCCAGTATGGAAAAGCCGATAATAACAACGGATAATGTGGGTTGCAGGGACGTGGTCAAAGATGGTTATAACGGCCTGCTTATGAAAGAAATAAATTTCCAAAGCCTCATAGTGTGTATGCAGGAATTCATGAATCTCAAGCCAAAGGCTAAAAAGAAAATGGGATTGAATGGCCGATCATTTGTGGCAGCCCATTATTCGGATCAATTGGTAATGAAAAATTATTTGAAAAGCATTGATCCAGGTTATACAAGTGAAGACCAAAAATCCTTCAGAAACACAATTGCCGGCAATGATATAGCTTTGCATCCCGATGACAAGAACTCAGTCTTTTAAAGATTTTGTGAGGCATTTTTCAAAAGAAAAATTACCTGTAACCCTATCGGAAGAAAACATTCACTATTTCGATAGTAAAAATCCTCCGCTCAGCCAGGAAAACATCAGACGTTTTATAAAACCCGGGGAAGAGCCTGATGACGAGTATACCGAGTATGTACCATGTTGTAGAATACCGGATACAGGTAAGATCGTGGCCCTCGTGTACTGGAGAGGCAAAATGCTATCCTACGAATTTATTTTGTGTACCTACAATCTGAATGGCATTCTGATCGCAAAAAAAGTGGTTGCCGGAGTAAAGTCTGATGGAACCGCCGTGCAAAGGTCTGTTGCCACCATTGATGAAGACTGGATCATCTCTATTGTAGTCGGATCACAACAAGGAAATGAAGCTGATTATGATCCAAAAAAGAGCGAACACATGTCTATGGAAATTCTCTCCAATGGTGAAATCGTATTCTCCCTTCAGCAATAGTTGGACCCCCATAGAACATT
The DNA here is from genome assembly GCA_028282725.1 of Saprospiraceae bacterium. GTDB lineage: Bacteria > Bacteroidota > Bacteroidia > Chitinophagales > Saprospiraceae > JAJRXG01. Next base: position 25,985 of record JANQHF010000117.1, on the reverse strand, counting down.
CCAAATGAAATCAAAAAAGAAGATGCATCAGCATCAATTGCAACGTGAAATCATTCGATATCTGAAAAGAAAACCGGGAAAAAAGTACAGTGCAGGAACCATCAAATCAAAAATTAAATCGAAAAACAGCAAAGATTCTGTCAAAAGTGCACTGCAATTCCTGGTGGATCAACGGAGCATTCAACAATCGCATGATGGAAGATACTTCCTTGCCCCGGATCAATATCAATCAAAGCATAGTGTTCAGTCCCATTCAGTCCCATTAGAGGGTATCGTCGATTTGACGGCTTCAGGCGGTGCGTATGTAATTGTAAAGGAACGGGATCAGGACATTTTTATTCCTCGCAAACATGTATACGGGGCTTTACAAGGTGATACCGTCATAGTCACTACGACTAAGCCAAGACCCGGACGCAGACCAGAAGGTAGGATTCAAAAAATTGTTCAGCGTAAAAAGAAATATTTCATTGGCGTATTCCAGGATTTTAACAAATACGGCTATGTATTTGTCAATTCGGGTAAAATGTCTTTTGACATTAAGATCCTTCCCGCAGATTTTAATCTTGCCAAAAGTGGTGATGGAGTCATTGTCGAAGTGACCGACTTTGGCAGTCCCAAACGGCAAGAATATAAGGGCAGGATCGACCAAATCATTCCACGTGCTGAAAGAAATGACTTCGAGATGAGCAGCATTCTCGTCAATAATGGCTTTTCGGTTAATTTTCCAAAAAATGTTTTAAAAGCCGTACGTGATCTGGAAGAACAAATAAGTCAGGAGGAAATCAATACACGGAAAGATCTGAGAGATTTATTGACCTTTACCATCGACCCGGTAAACGCTAAGGATTTTGATGACGCCATATCTCTGCAAAGAACCGAAGAAGGTCTGATTGAAATAGGTGTGCACATTGCCGATGTTACTCACTACGTACAGCACGGATCTTCCATTGACCAGGAGGCCTTTAAAAGATCGACTTCGGTCTATCTGGTCGATCGCGTATGTCCGATGCTCCCGGAAAAACTGAGCAATGAATTATGCTCCTTGCGACCCGAAGAAGATAAACTGACTTTCTCAGTTCTATTCTATTTTAATCAGGATCTGAAATTGACGAATTATTGGATTGGTAAGACGGTTATCCGCTCCAACAAACGATTCACCTACGAAGAGGCCCAGGAGGTCCTTGATGAGGGGCGCGGACCTTTTGAAGAAGAACTAAAGATCGTAAACAAGATTGCCCGAATATTAAACCGGAGCCGATTTGCCCAAGGGTCTATAAATTTTGAGTCAGATGAAGTGCGATTTGAACTTGACGAAAGAGGAAACCCCATACGTGTCTTGAAAAAGGAAAGACAGGACGCCCATCGTCTGGTAGAGGAATTTATGTTATTGGCCAATAAGCAAGTGTCAAGTTTTGTCTCGAAGAAATCCGGAGGACTTCCGGTACCATTTATTTACCGAGTCCACGACCTGCCCGACAATGATAAATTGGCGGACTTGTCTCTGTTGGCATCCGAGTTTGGTATCAAGCTCAATTTTGACTCACCAAAACAAATCACTCATTCACTGAACCTGTTGAGCTCGGAGGAAATAGATGAAGATATAGGTTCAATATTGCGTCCGATAGCCATTCGGTGTATGTCCAAGGCAGAGTATTCGGCGGATAATATTGGCCATTACGGTCTTGGATTTGACTACTACAGTCATTTTACGTCACCCATCAGACGTTATTCGGACATTTTGGCACACAGGATCCTGGAGAAAAATCTTTCCGGCATTGAACGCGTCGATAAACGAGAACTTGGAGCGCAATGTCAGCACATTTCAATAAAGGAAAGAGATGCTATAAATGCAGAACGCGAATCCATCAAGTATAAACAGGTTGAATACTATTCAGACAAAATCGGGATGAAGGTGGAAGGTATTATCAGGAGTTTAAGTGATCGTGGAATCTTTATAGAATTGATTGAAAGTCAGGCCGACGGATTTGTTGCTTATGAAGATATGCAGGAGGAGATCGTACATCATCCCGGAAGGTTTAAAATCACTGGAAGGTATAGTGGTACAATATGGCAGGTCGGTGACAGGGTCGATGTCATCATTTTGTACACAGACCTTGAAAAAAGGCAGATAGGATTGATTATCAGCATGAATACGCTTTATGATGATCACTAATGCGTTCATTTGCAGAAAGTTAGAACAAATGGTGCCTGTCAAATGATGTTAAATTTATAGTATCTTTGCACCCCAGTTTCAACAACGAATTTTTATGAGTAAACAAAGAGTCTTGTATGTGACTCAAGAAATGAGTCCATATACGACGTTGAGTGACATTTCCGGAATCGTCAATCAGCTGGCACCTCATGTATATAATAAAGGATTTGAAGTCAGGGTTCTCATGCCTCGATATGGCTTGATCAATGAAAGAAGGCATAAACTTCATGAGGTTGTGCGTCTTTCAGGAATGAACATTATAGTAGATGACGATGACTTCCCGTTGATTATAAAAGTTGCCTCTCTTCCCGGTTCAAGAATGCAGGTCTATTTTTTGGATAACGAAGAATTCTTCAAGAGAAAGGCAATATTCGACGATGAAAATGGGAAGCCTTTTACAGATAATACCGACAGGATGGTCTTCTTTTGTAAGGGCGTCATGGAAACCTTGAAGAAATTCGGATGGGCTCCTGATATCATTCATTGTCACGGATGGCTTACGAGTCTAATCCCAATGTATCATCAAAAACTATATAAGCAAGATCCTATTTTTCAGGATGCCAAGATGATCTACTCCGTTTACAATGATTCCTATGGTCCTACATTTAAGAGCAACTTCTTCGAAAAGGCCAGGATCAATGATTTAGAGGAATCAGATCTTGATGATTACAGGGAGGGCAAAAAAATTGCCCTTCACGAGGGTGCTCTAAAATATGTGGATGGTCTGATCTTGGGAAGCGAATCTTATGATTCAAGCGTTCAAAAAGCTATAGACGAATGTACGGCTCCAAAGATCCAGCATGATAATGAAGTATTTCTTCAGGATAGTCTGGATTTTTATTCGAAACTAATTGCTGAATAGATCCATTGAAAAACATACGGTACTTTATTCTAGGGATATATGCCTTGGGTATTATTGCCTCCTGTGCCGATGATACCGAGGTCGGATATGGATTATTGGGAGAAGAAGACCTGGAATTAAGGTTCTCGGACGACTTTAATCTACCCACCCGGCACATAGGTCCACGACCTGTCGAAGCACTGAACGGGTCTTTCCACTCACTGGGTACACTTAATGATCCTCGATTTGGTAAAATGACCGCATCCTTTTATGTACGGCCATTTTTGAGCAGTTTTTCTCCTCCACCAGAGTTTGGGGGAGGCACATTCGACTCTGTTATTCTTGCGCTCCAAATTGATACTTCGAGAATATATGGTGATCCCGATGCTTTGTTTGACGTATCTGTGTTTTCATTGACGGAGTCTATTGATATTTTGGATAGTACGACTTCGGACCAGGTATTTACCACCGAATTCGAACCGGTTGGAACATTGCCCAAGCTCGTTCCTTCGCAATTGGACAGTCTACCATTGACCAATGAATTGAGGGATACCGTTTTTTTCCAGAATGTGATAACGATCAAGCTGAATGGTCGATTCGGATCTCGTATTTTTACCGATACTGCAAATAATAAAACCTCATCCGGTTTTGCCTCCTTGCTTGATGGATTTTTAATCCGGGCTGAATCAAATAACGCTTTGGTTCAGGTAGATTTAAATAGTCCGGTTTCCGGTATGATTTTTTACTACAGGGATAGCAGTGACGTTTCGAGGATCTATCCGTACGAATTTAGCAGGAATCGTCCCTTAAATTTTGAATACGATCTTGCAGGGTCAGTCATTTCTGATCTCATCGAATCCAATGATGATGATGAATTCATCTATCTACAAGGACATGCCGGGACAATGATTGAATTTGACATTAGTGATTTGACTAAAATTGACGAGCCTTTTGTTAATTTTGCGACATTAGAAGTTGTTGCCCAGAGACAAGGATTTATAGATACTTCCAAATTTGCTCTTCCTCCGGCCTTGGATTTTCTGAAACTCAATGAAGACGGAATCTTTGAAGATGTTATTGATCTAAGCCTGGGAAAAAGTATCGGGCAGGTTCAAGGATTTTTTGATGGAGAAATTGATATAGATATTGACGAGGAAGTCGTACGATATGAAATGAATATAACCACCTACATAAAGGAATTTTTGAAAGGGGCAGAAGAGTCTAAAATATACTTAACTGTCAGGAACCGCGTTGATAATCCTAACAACGTCATCCTTTACGGATCCAATCACCCAACCTACAGACCCAGATTAAATTTGACATACACCAAATCTTAACCTATGTGTGGAATCGTTGCCTATATCGGAAACAGGGCCGCAACGCCTGTATTGTTGGATGGTTTATTTCGTCTTGAATACAGAGGCTATGACAGTGCCGGACTTTCGGTGATCGAAAATAAATCGATGCACACTTTTAAGTGCAAAGGAAAAGTTGCAGAATTGCAAAAATCGATTGATGACCAGGATATAGGAAGCACCATAGGAATTGCGCATACCAGATGGGCGACTCATGGTGTTCCGAATGACATCAATGCTCACCCTCATATTTCCAGGGATGGATCTATCAGCGTAGTGCATAACGGAATTATTGAGAATTACCAGACCTGGAAGAAAATCCTGGAAGAGAAAGGCTTTCAATTTGATAGCGAGACGGATACTGAGGTAATTGCACACCTCATTGAGTATTTCAAAAAAGAGTACAGTATAAATACAGAAGAGGCGCTCAGAAGAGCGCTGACCCATATTGTAGGAGCCTATGCACTGGTGATTTTAGATGAAGACGAACCGGATACAATTCTGGCTGCCCGAAAGAGTAGTCCAATGGTATTTGGGATTGGGAGTGATGAATACTTCCTCGCATCTGATGTAAATCCGATCGGCCAGTATACTGATAAATTCATCTTTTTGGAGGATGATCAGATCATCAGGATTGATCGCAATAATGGTTATCGGATTTCTTCATTTGAAAACGAAGCTGTATCAAGTGAAATTCACAGGATCGATGTACGTCTTGAAGAAGTGGAAAAAGGAAACTTTCCTCATTTTATGCTCAAAGAGATCTATCAACAGCCGCAAACAATAGCTGACAGTATGAGGGGCAGGTACAATCGGAAAGATGGTTGGATTTCTGTGGGGGGGTTAAAAAAGGAGATCGATCGAATAGGACAAGCTAAGAGACTAATTTTTGTTGCTTGCGGAACCTCATGGCATACTGCTTTGGTCGCAGAATATTTATTTGAAGAAATTGCCCGCATTCCTTGTGAAGTAGAATATGCTTCTGAGTTCAGGTACAGAAATCCTATAATTGATGAAGGGGACCTCATTATTGCCGTCTCTCAATCAGGGGAGACAGCAGATACCCTGGCTGCACTTTCCCTGGCTAAAGAACGGGGAGCCATGACTTATGGAATCGTGAACGTCGTAGGATCCAGCATATCCAGGGTGACCGATACGGGTTCGTACACGCATGCAGGGCCTGAAATTGGAGTAGCCTCTACAAAGGCATTCACGAGCCAACTTGCTGTACTTACCTTAATGGCCATACAACTCGGGCGATATAGAAATGAAGTGAGTGATACAGAGTATCATGCATTAATCGAGGCAATTGATTTACTTCCTTCCAAGGCGGAACAAATATTAGAACAAAACGATAAGATCAGGTACATCGCGGGTGAAATCAAGAGCGCCAGCAATGCGTTGTATTTAGGGAGGGGTTATAACTTCCCGGTAGCACTTGAGGGGGCATTAAAACTCAAGGAAATTTCTTACATACATGCCGAAGGATATCCTGCGGCAGAAATGAAACATGGACCGATTGCCCTTATCGATCTGTATATGCCTGTCATAGTCATCGGAACCAACGAGAGCATTCAGGATAAAATTTTAAGCAATATAGAGGAAGTCAAAGCCCGTAAAGGTATTATCATTGCGATTATAAATGAGAAAGAACAAAGAATAAGGGATATCGCGGACTTTTATATTGAAATTCCGAAAACCATGGATGCCCTTTCTCCGATTCTTTCAGTCATTCCTCTTCAATTACTAGCCTATCATATAGCTGTAATGAGGGGATGCAATGTTGATCAGCCAAGAAATTTAGCAAAATCTGTAACAGTAGAATAATGAGCACGGAAAATATCCAATACAATACCCAAAAGGACCATCTTGTCATTTCTGAATATGGCCGTAATATTCAAAATATGATTGCCGCCGTTAAAGCCATAGAAGATGATGCGACAAGGCAAGAATATGCAGAAGCCATTGTCGACCTTATGCATCAAATGAATCCTGCAGGTAAAAATAATCCGGAGTACAAGACGAAATTATGGAGACATATGTTCAGGATTGCGGATTACGATATCAATGTAGTCCCTCCTGATGGTGAGATACCAACACCGGAAAATACTAAAATCTCCCCACGAAAGATCGAATATCCGTCGAACGTCAAGAAATTCAGACACTACGGACAAAATGTTCAGGTACTGATTGAAAAGGCCATCGCGATGGAAGATGAAGAGAAGAAGGCAGAATTTGTCATGATCATTGCGGCATATATGAAGATGGCCTACAGGACGTGGAATCGGGAGCATTTCGTAAGCGATGATGTGATCAAACAAGATCTTTACAATATGTCCGGCGGGAAGATCCAAATCTCGGACGATGACAACATCGTTGTTACCGCTCCGATGCCGAGCAATTACCAACAGAGAAAACGAAAATCACATGGCCGGAAAGGAGGACGATCAGGTAGTAACAGAAATCGAGGCGGAGGAAGAAGACGGCGTTAAAATAATCTCTCCAATTTCCAAGTTCTAAATATTGTTTCAAAATGAATCCCTGGCATTAGGTCAGGCGATCCGGAAAAATGAATGGGAGAATACAATTCGTTTAAAGTACAAGGAGGGGCTCAATTATCGGGCTCAATTATTCCACAAGGTGCAAAAAATGAAGCCTTGCAGGTCATTTCGGCGGTGCTGCTGACCCCCGAAAAAGTGATCATATCAAATGTACCAGATATAGTCGATGTCAGAAAACTCATTGATCTGCTGAGCGGGCTCGGTGTTGAAATCGAAAAAATATCGACGAATAGCTACTCCTTTGAAGCCAGGACGATGGATCTGGATTACCTGGCAAGTGACGATTACCAGGCGAATGCCAAACGAATACGGGGATCTGTGATGTTGCTAGGTCCGCTTATTGCAAGATTTGGCAAAGCTTATATGCCGAAGCCCGGTGGTGACAAAATAGGAAGGAGAAGGATCGATGCCCATCTGAATGGACTTCACAAGCTCGGTGCAGCCTTCGAATTTGATAAGGCCAAAGACCAATACTACCTGGGAGGAAATGGCCTGAAAGGAAGTTACATCCTCATGGATGAGATTTCAGTAACGGGAACTGCCAATATTGTCATGGCCGCCACCCTCATTCCAGGTCAGACGACCATTTATAATGCAGCTTGCGAACCCTACGTTCAGCAACTCTGCAGGATGCTCAATAAAATGGGTGCCAGAATTGAAGGGATCGGTTCTAACAGGTTGACGATCCAGGGCGTGGATGCATTGTCAGGTACGGAGCATCGGGTGATGCCTGATTTTATTGAAATCGGTAGTTTCATTGGATTGGCAGCAATGACAAAATCCGAAATTACAATCTCAAATGCTTTTGAGGCCGACCTGGGAATTATCCCTAGTGTTTTCGAAAACCTCGGTGTTCAAACAAAGTGGAACGGGAGCGATTTAATCGTTCCCCAGCAGGATTCCTATCATATTCAACCCTTCATTGATGGTTCGATTTTAACGATTTACGATGCCCCCTGGCCGGGATTTACCCCGGACCTGATAAGTATCATACTAGTCGTGGCAACCCAGGCAGTAGGAAGTGTACTGATACACCAAAAAATGTTTGAAAGTCGATTGTTTTTTGTGGACAAGTTGATCGATATGGGTGCACAGATTATACTATGTGATCCCCACAGGGCCACGGTGATTGGCCTTGGTCGTACGCAAAACCTCAGAGCCATTGAAATGACATCCCCGGATATCCGAGCCGGTGTTTCTCTTTTAATAGCGGCTCTTTCAGCCGATGGTACCAGCACGATACATAATATTCACCAGATTGACCGTGGCTACGAACGGATTGACGAACGATTGAATGCACTGGGTGCACATATAGAAAGGGTACATTTGTAATCAACTTTTTCTGCTGATCATATAATCAATCAGATTATAGAGTGATCGTTTACTTTCGTTTTCTGGAAAATTGCAGATGATTTCCTGGGCATTGTTCTTATATCGGTTCATCTGTTCAACGGCATATTCAAGCCCACCGTGCAAGTTGACGAAATTGAGAATTTCCTTTTTAGTCGATCGCTTGGTATTTTTCTTTTTAATCAGACTGATCATTCTTTTGCCTTCAGAAGGTTCGGCTTGATCAATAGCATAGATCAGTGGTAAAGTAAGTTTCTTTTCCTTAAGATCTATCCCGGTCGGTTTCCCTATGTTACTATAGCCATAGTCAAATAAGTCATCCTTGATCTGGTAGGCCATGCCTGCTGCATAACCAAAGGATCTCATGGATTTTATTTGTTCTTCATCACCACCAGCACTGGCAGCTCCGGCTGCGCAGGCTGCGGCAATCATTGAGGCCGTTTTCTGTCTGATGATCTCGTAGTATATGTCCTCGGTGATGTCGAGCTTTCGTGATTTTTCTATTTGTAATAATTCTCCTTCACTCATTTCTTTCACAGCTGTAGATAAAATCTGCAGGGATTTGTATTGCTCGTGCTCAAGGGCAAGAAGCAATCCCTTAGACAAGAGGTAATCCCCGACAAGGACTGCAATTTTGTTCTTCCAGATCGCATTGATGGAAAAGAATCCTCTTCTCATATGGGCGTCATCCACAACATCATCATGAACCAGTGTTGCTGTATGCAGTAACTCGATCAATGCAGCAGCATTATGCGTTTCTAATCGTACAGGTCCGATGGTCTTGGCACATAAGAAAACTAACATTGGCCGAATCTGCTTTCCCTTCCTCTTCACGATGTAATGAGTGATGCGATCCAGGAGAGGCTTAGAACTGATCATGGCTTGCTCAAAGTGCTTTTCAAACTCTTTCAGTTCCTGTTGGATCGGACTTTGTAATTCCCTGAGCGAAGACATCGAGTTGTATTGACAAAAGGCTTCCCTTCCAGGGAAGCCAATTCAATGTAATATATCTAAAACCATGGGCCAATCATAATGTTGACCCTCTTCTTCTATTTCGTTTGGAGCGTTGTGAACAAGCCATTGTTCTTTTCCCACAGTATCCGGTCCTTGATATTGATATCGCCATTCATATCATAGTCCTCGAGGAAGTAGGAGCTGTTCGCACCATTATTTTGCAGCCATAAAGTCAGATCTCGCGCATTAATATCAATATCCGAAGATAATTCGAGGATCAATTCACCATTCCCGGCGAGCATCATATAGTTGCCAAATTCGTCCTCGACCTGTCCCACTCCAAGAATGGAAGTAAACGAATTTTGTTTTGTGAAATCATATGTAATCGATCCATTGACTATGGGTACAGGAACATGTGACATCGCTGGCAGATGATTCCGATGTTCGATAACGATATAGTAGCCATCCCTGTTAGGTTTCTCGACATTGAATGAATCAAAAAATTCAATGAATCCATCATGATAGAGAAGTGCAGCACCTCTCCACACCTCGGTAGGTTTTTCCGGTGCAGTACGCAGACTGACCAGTATCCAATCCACGACTTCCGGATCGTACAAAGGTTCATTCGATTTTTTCTTAGACTTGAGATTTGTCCCTTCGGCTCCTTCATAGAACCATGGCGCAGTGTTAAAAGGCTGACCCGCCGGTGTGGCCTTTCCAAAGAAGGTTACCGGTTGTTGGCCAGGCAGGTATCCTCCTTCATTCAAAGAGGTTTTCATGGCTCCGGTTAAAGGATCGGATGCACCCTGGAGCATCACGTTGATATTCATATTTCCAGAAACGGCAGCGCCCGTATTTGGGGCACTATCAGTACATAGGCAATTTTCGTTTATAGTATCATGCGTATTTTCATCATTATCTTCATCACAAATTGCACCGACCTGCCCTTCTCCATTGCAAAATCTTCCGAAATCACCTTCCCAAGGCAATAGTGGATTGCCCAGGAAATTATATCCTTTATCCCCAAAGCCCGAAGATTGTCCCATCGCGCACAGGGATAACAAGCTGTCATCAAAACAACCATCTAGATTATTGTTGTGAAAGAATGCCCCTTCTAATCGAGGCAAATTACTTATTGATAATGGGATCGGACCTTCCAGCAAATTGTCGTTAAAGTCTATTCTACTGAGATTCTGATTCTCAAAGAGAGCCTCCGGGATTACACCGGTCAATTTGTTGTATGACAAGGTCAGATTCTGAGATCTGAGATTACCTAGCTCCGGAGGAATTGATCCGGTCAATTGGTTTCCGTGCAATTGAAATACGCCTGTCAAATTTGTTAGTAGACCTAGTTCAGGTGGAATCTCGCATGTCAGATTATTGTCCTGAAGTGCGAAGTTAGTCAGATTACTGAGCTGACTCAAGCTAACTGGTATTGAACCGGTGAATTGGTTAACATATAAGGCAAGATCAGTGAGTTTGCTCAATGCACCAATCTCCTCCGGAATATTTCCTGTAATTGCATTTCTATCTAATCTCAGCACTTTCAATTCTGTCAAATTTCCAATTGTACCTGGCAAGTGTCCGGTCAAATTGATTGCTCTTAGATTCAATTCAGTTACTCTTCCTCCCGAGCATTCCACACCGTACCATTGGCCACCATTGAAATTGCAAGGATCACAGGATGTTCCTGCAGCTCCTTCCGTCCACCCATCATTTTCATTCCAGTTTGACCCAATTGTAGAATGATAGATGTCCATAAGTGCCTGGTAATCCGGGTGTGTTGCAGCACAAACACCCTGGGTCGTACAGCAGTCACCATCATCACAATCTATCAGCCCATCACCGTCATCATCGACTCCGTTGTCACAAATTTCCCCAGGTACGGAATCGTTGGCCGACGGAATATTTTCACAATCAACATTCGTTCCATCACATCCATTGATACCTGTTACTAATATGGTTACAGCATCCATTGTATCACATGCATTAATGGCTGCCAGTCTGTAATGTCCAATCGGAACCTGTTCGAAAATGCCGTCCGGATTTCCTTCAAATGGTGTCAACCAGTAGAAAAAGTCCGGATGTGGATTATTGACCTGCACGCGACCCGAAGCTATGTCACATGCACTTTCCGTTATACTAAAATCCATGTTATAATTAGGCAAGCAAAGTGGATCTTCACAATCCACGAGACCATCCCCGTTGTCGTCAATACCATTAGAGCAGTCCTCAACACAAAGTTCGGCTTCGGGAATGACAATGGTTACCGGATCGACACATCCTTCCTGTGAGAAGGCCATAAAAGTATATATTCCGGGAGTCAGGCCCGAAAAGGTAAATTCCTTGGAAGGAACCCCCTTCCAGGTGATCATTTCCATAGAAAACACATGGGGAGCGTCAAATAAGAAAACCATAAGGTTGTACTCCGACTTGACTATAAATCGCACGGCACCTTCACCCGTTGTGCAATCGGTTTCGAATATCTCATATTCATCCGCCCGATAAATATAGGTTGAAGTATCTCCCACCACAGTAAAATCATGCAATCCACATTCCGGGTCATCACAATCTACAAGTCCATCGCCATCGTCATCGATTCCATTATCACATGCCTCCCAGCAATTGGCGTCATCTTGTCCGGGGCATCGATCTTCAAAATCGCATACACCATCGCCATCTGTATCTTTGAATTGACCTGCACATTCACAATTCGGTGTATAGACATCATCGACGGTACATGGATCCTCATCATCACAAGGAGTTCCCACCTGTACGTTGTTGTCAGGGCAGGTATCATCGGCATCGCAAATGCCATCTCCATCCGAGTCCATAAACAAACCGGCACAATTACATTGATCGGTGTACGAATCGTTAATCGTGCAAGGGTCACCATCGTCACAAGGCTGACCTATGAGTTGGTCATTCACATTAGGACATGAGTCCATTGCGTCGCATATGCCATCCCCATCAGCATCCGCAAATACGCCGGCACAATTGCAGTTGCCGTCATTCGTATCATTGATGGTGCAAGGATCACCATCATCACAAGACATGCCTGCGATACCATCATTCTGATCAGGGCACTGGTCTTCGGCATCGCATATGCCATCATTATCGCTATCGGCAAAAACACCCCTGCATTGACATGCCGGATTGTATACATCATTGATCGTACAGGGATCTCCATCATTGCAAGACAGTCCGATCAAGGCATCATTGACATTCGGACATTGATCATCCGAATCACAAATACCGTCGTTGTCAGAATCAAAAGTTGCCTGTGGAATGACCACCTCAACCGGTCCATGACATCCAAATGCATCCTTATAGTATAGTTGATAAATGCCATCTGCCAGGTTAGAGAATTGTGGCAAGGTTTGATAGTTCATGCCATCGATACTAAACCTCATATTCATCGGCATATTGGCAATCGCAAAATAGCCCGAATTATAGTCAGGACATTCAGCTCCCTGGATATTTACGATCTGTAAATCATGTGAATTGGGTTGATTCTGACATTGGGGATCAGAGCAATCCACAAGTCCATCTGCATTGTCATCCACACCATTATGACAAATTTCTTCACAAGCCTGACCCAGGACATCGACATCCACATTTAACAAACATCCATTTTGTGACTTGATCACCACATTATATGGTCCAACAGCCAATCCTGAGAACTCATAGCTTGCCGAAAAAGTAAATCCTCCATCAATACTATATTTAAAATTGGGATCCTGGGCAATCCCGACAAAACGAATTTTTCCATTATCATTATTCGGGCAAGTGGCATTATCTATTTTGATTGCGATGTTCACGTTGTCGCCTACATTGATCAGTGCCTGGGTGATACAATCGGGATCGGCGCAGTCGATCAGCCCATCTCCGTCATTATCCTGCCCATCATTGCATCTGTCCCAATTATCTTCAAATGGATCACATATGTCACCGAGTAATTCTTTGCAATGGCCATCATCGCAGTCAACCAGGCCGTCTCTATCATTGTCAATTCCATCATTGCAGGCGGCTTCTGAATATTCCGAGCAAACGATGAATTTCTGACAACTCGCTTCCTGACAATCGATCAGACCATCAAAATCATTATCCTTCCCATCAACACAGGTAAACGGTGAATCTTCAAAACACCAATTCGAATCTCCACAACTCGGATCCTCACAATCTACAAGTCCGTCACCATCGTTGTCCAATCCATCATTACATTGATCGCCTCTTTCAAAACAAAGAGTGAATTCAAAACAGTCCGAATCGTAGCAATCCACAAGTCCGTCAAGATCATTGTCGGTCAAGTCATTACAGGCCAGGAGATTATTCTCAAGGCAAACCACTAATTCCTTGCAATCGGGATCCGCACAATCCACCAGACCGTCTCCGTCATTGTCTAATCGATCCCAACATAGGTTGATTGAATTTTCAAAAGACATACACATCATGTCATCCGGACCAAATACCTGGTGCACCCTTCCAGGAAAATCAAAATCCGCACAGATATCGTGATTGTTGATGCAATTCACAATAATGATCAGGTTGGACGTGCCTACATCGATGATATTGAGATCCAGATAATTTTCATCTGAAGGATCACTTACTTCGGCAATCAACATATGAATGCGATACAATCCTTCCTGATTGATTATAAAATTCTTGGTTCCTATGCTGTAGTCAAGGATGGTCAGTTCGGAATTCGTCAGGATGTATACTTCTTCGTAATCAGTTGGGGTGACGACTCCTATATTTCGTACAGCTGGCAGCAATGCCTGTCCGTTGAGCAAACACGTTTCCAGAGGTGGTCTGGGGATTCCGGCATCAGCGGCGCATGTATCACATTCTATAACATTGACCAGAACCGAATCGACAGAAGAACAGTCGTTCGCATCAACTACAGTAACAAAATATTGTGTTGTCGAATCCGGGGCTACGACGACCGTAGATATATTTCCGGCTCCATTGCTCCAATTATAGAGAAAGGGTAATGTTCCTGATGATACAGTAGCCGTCAGGGTGGCCGTTTCTCCCATATTCCCACAGATGGTCACATCCAACCCGGCATCTACGACAACTTCAGGTTCAATAGAAATGGTACACGACACAAAGCCTGTAATCATATCAGACACATCTCCAGGAGGTGTATTAAATTCTACCTGGATATATTTTCTTGGTGTATCGCAACCATCAAAAGAGGTCCCACAATCAGGCATCCATAGCGGCCCATTAAAAGAACCTCCCGGGGAGGCATATATACCCAACAATGTTTCTTCTGCCTGGGAGGACATCCCAACCACCGCTACATCCACTCCATAGTTGGCTTTCATCAGATCAATATTTGTGGTAGGCAGGATCAGGGAGCAATTCGGGTGCCCGCATGAGGTATCAAAACTAAAAGCATCAGTAAAAATGACGAGTGCCAGCTTATTGGCTGGATTTCGGCTCAACATACCATTGTCTATATAACCCATGATATCTCCAATTGCATTGTTGAGATCATCACCTCCTCCACCTACGCACAGACCAAAGCCATTTCTTGAGGTACAAAATTGCCGGTTGATCGAGCTGGTTTCAGTTGCCGTTCCTAAGGGATACTCAATGGCCGTACTCAGGCCATTTGCTCCTCCATAATGAACGACGCCTCTTCTTGAAGAAGGGCATGTGGCACAGATCCCCGCCAGGGATCCTTCCAGTATATTCTTGAATGCTGCAAACTCGCTGTCATCGATACTTCCCGAATTATCTACGAGAAAGATGACATCCGTGAATGAGGTATCCGGGTCACAGTTGGGCCCGCATGCGTTCACAACAACCGCGATCTGTGTTGAAGCCGTGCATCCGGCATTATCGGTAACAGTTACGTTGTATGTGGTCGTCACTGAAGGCATTACGATATGACTGGCTTGATCTGCCAGGCCATTGTCCCAGGAATAACTGAATGGTCCTGTCCCTCCCGTGGGCGTTACAGAGATGGTAGTGGATTCCATGAGGTCTCCACAAATACTGATATCGGGGCCCATGGTGACTGAGAAGCCGGAGCAACAGATGTTGACGTTGACCGTAACATCATCTGATGTCGTGCACCCGAGGTTGTCCGTGGCAGTTACAGAATAAGTAGTGGCAGAAGAAGGACTTACAACATGCGAAGGACCGGCTCCCAGGCCATTGTCCCAGTTAAAAGTAAACGATATTCCGCTTCCACTTGCAATCGCGCTCAAGGTGGCCGCCCCTCCGAGATTGCCACAAATTGTGGTATCCTGGCCAGCATCCACGGAGAAACCGGTACAGCAGTTTTCAACTTTAACAGTAACACTATCAACATGACTGCAATTGATCGCATCCGTCGCAGTGACATAATAAGTGGTAGTAACTGACGGACTGACATTGACGGTGGCTGTGTTGCCCGCACCGTTGCTCCAGACATAGGAGTACGGCAACACTCCGACACTTCCTGCTGCAGTCAGGGTGGCAGACTGTGAAAGGTCGCCACATACCATCTGCATGTCTCCAGCCTCTACCATCATACCCGCTACTACCTGGAATTGACAGGCAACACAATTGGTCACACTGTCAGATGTGACGTTGATGTCAGAATTGAAATCGATCGGTATATATTTTCTGGGCTGCACACAACCATCGGCTGTACCGGTACAATCCGCCGGATTCATGGATACGAGACTGTAACTTCCCCCTGGTGATGCATAGATCTGCAGCAGGGCGGCATTTGCCTGTGGGGAAACGCCAACGACGGTTACATTGGCATCGTACGTATTTTTTAGTAAGTCAATGTTGGTGAACGGTCTGAGTATTGAGCAATTGGGTTGCCCGCATGAAGCGGCCCCATCAAAGGCATCGGTAAAGATGACCAGGCGCAAATTGTTATCCGTATTGTGATTTAAGGTACCATTACCGAGATAGGTGATCAGGTCTCCGATGGCGGAATTCAAATCATCACCACCTCCTCCGTTGCAAAATCCGAACATATTCAGGGAAGTACAATATTGTCTGTTTATTGCAGTGATTGAATTGGTGTCACTAAGCGGGTATTCCACTGTGGTCTCCTGGCCAAACATTCCTCCATAATGCACTACTGCAACCCGGGCTCTTGGACAATTGGCCTGTACTTTGTTTACCGAAGTCAGAATGGTATTGGAAAAAGCCACGTATTCCGCACTGTCAATACTTCCCGAGTTGTCTACGAGAAAGATCACATCGCTGAAAATAGTATCGTTACTACAGGTCTGCCCTCTTAACCAAATGAGAGAGAACAATAGAAAGATTGTCAGAGAAAATCTCTTATTCATGGTAAATGATTAGTCTGATTAAGCTGCTCTTGCGCAATTGTGCATCAGCACTGTATTCCAGGTCGGGAATTTTACTGGTGGGAAGAGTGAAAACAAAGATAATTAATCATTTACATATTACAATATCTTTTAATGTGTTTTTGAATTGATAAGTACCGTCTTCGATGAACGTGACGTATCTTTGGTTCCTCACAGAATGAATCGTTTTAGATGAAGATTGCCCTTGCACAGTTGAACTATCACATCGGAAACTTTGATGGAAATGTCGCCCGGATCATCAAGCATATCGAACGGGCACGAAATGACGGGGCAGATCTCGTATGTTTTGGGGAATTGGCGGTATGCGGCTATCCTCCAAGAGATTTCCTGGAGTTCAGGAATTTTATTGGGCTTTGCACCGAAGCCGTGGAGACCATACGGGAAGCATCGGGGGGAATTGCAGTAGTTGTCGGGGCCCCTGTTGTTAATCCTGTTGTCGAGGGAAAAGATCTGTTTAATGCCGCCATCTTTATCGAGGACCAGGAAATTAAGCACGTACAACATAAAGCTCTGCTTCCCACCTACGACATATTCGATGAGTACCGATATTTTGAACCCGGATCTGAATTCAAGACCGTTCTTTTCAATGGGAAAAGGATAGCCCTGACCATTTGCGAGGACATTTGGAACATTGGCAACGAAAATCCGCTTTATGTCACTTGTCCTTTGGACAATATGATTGATCAAAAGCCAGACTTCATCATCAATATTTCAGCTTCTCCCTTTTCATATGATCATGCTGAAAAGCGACTTGAGGTTATTCGTGAGAACTGTCTGCGGTATGGAATTCCCATGTTTTATGTCAACCATATTGGAGCACAGACCGAGATCATCTTTGATGGAGGTTCCGTTGTCATGGGACCGGGAGGAAAGATCTATGAAGAAATGCCCTATTTCCAGGAGTATTACAAGGTCTTCGGGCTGGATGATGTCATCAAGGAAAGACAATCTGTCCAGCAACCGAAAAATAAAATACTCGAAATCCATGATGCCCTGGTATTGGGCATTCACGACTACTTTGGCAAGTTAGGCTTTTCCAAGGTAGTCATCGGCTTGTCAGGAGGAATAGACAGCGCGGTTACAACTGTCCTGGCTGTGGAGGCCCTGGGAGTGGACAATGTCCGGGTCTTGTTGATGCCTTCTCAGTTTTCATCTCAACACTCCATTGATGACTCCATTCGGTTGGCTGAGAACCTCGGCATCCAATACGACATCATTAAGATCGAGGACGTGTATCATGAATACATGGAAACCTTGAAGCCGATTTTTGGAGATATGCCGTTCAATTTAGCAGAGGAGAACTTGCAGGCGCGGATTCGTGGAATGCTGTTGATGGCCGTATCCAACAAATTTGGTCACATCGTCCTGAATACTTCGAATAAGAGCGAAGCTGCTGTTGGATATGGAACGCTCTATGGCGATATGTGTGGCGGTCTTTCGGTCATCGGCGATGTTTACAAAACAGAAGTGTATGAATTGGCGCACTATATCAATCGACATGAGGAGGTGATCCCGGAACATATCATTACCAAACCCCCCTCAGCTGAATTGCGACCCAATCAAAAAGACACGGACAGTCTCCCTCCCTACGAAGACCTGGATGAGATTCTCAAGGAATATATTGAAGAGCGACTTGGACCTGAAGAGATCATAGCCAATGGATATGATGCCGCACTGGTCAAAAGAATCCTGCGACTGGTCAATATCAATGAATTCAAACGATATCAGACGGCTCCTGCCCTGAGAGTATCTTCCAAGGCTTTTGGTATGGGCAGACGGGTTCCCATAGTTGGTAAATATTTGAGTTAGATGAGCAAAGAACTCCTCGATCGGATTATCGGCGGGCAAACCAAGTCGGATGCAAAGGCCATAGCACGGGATGTCATTCAGGGCAAGGTGGATATTGATGAATTGATGGGTCACTTTTTCTCCGATGATTGGGTGATTTGCCAGAAGGTGGCCTGGCCTGTCGGGATGATTGCGGATTTTAATCCTCAATTGCTCGTTCCGTATATTGGTCAGATGTTGGAGAATTTGGAACGCCCTGTTCATGATGCCGTGATCAGAAATACGATCAGGACCTGGCAATTTATGGACATCCCTGAGGATTGGGAAGGACCGATCTATGATAAATGCTTTGACTACTTTTCCAATCCCAAATATCCGGTTGCATTTCGGGTTTTTGCCATGACCGTATGCACCGACATAGCGATGAAGCATCCTTCTCTGGCCCAGGAAATCATACCGATCATCGAGGACAATTGGGACAATGTGTCTGCTGCATGGAGAGCCAGGGGAAAGAAGGAGTTGAAGAGGCTGAGATCAGTAACCTGATAAGAAGAAGTCTGCGATTTCTAATTGCTTCGATGTTCTCAATTAATCATTCAAAATCGATATCTTATTCTTCATACTTTTTTTAAAAAAGTATGAGCAAAAATCGCTCGCCTGAATGCCCTGAAAAAGTAAAAGGAGGGACCATTTTCAAATTATCAGATATTGAAAAAAGTAGTACAATTTGAAATATTCTATTCGTCTAAAGACACTTTACTTTTTGCTGGTGCGAGCATGGCTACCCCTCTCATGCCAACCAGCAGCGCTTTTGTTGTTTACATCTATTTGATCCCATAGAGGTCAAATATGTGTAGGCCTAACACTTGATTATACATTGATAATGTAACCTTAAAGCAGGGCTGGCAAAGCGGAATTGGTGGGTTGTGGGATGCCTGCCTTGCGGGTGTTGGATTAATTCCCCGAGTATTTTGGTTACTTTTCTACGAATGGAAAAGTAACAATACAATTCAAAATACATTAGTACACACCTGGCACCAACAACTTCGTATTCTTCACATATTCCTGATATTCCGGATCATCTCCCAGTTTCTTTTTCCTCGATCGCTCAATAGGAGGAATTCCGGTGACTTTGACCAATAGAAAAACGATGATCAACGGACTTGAAACAGCAAGCCATCTCAGGCTATAAATAGCCGGCATACTGGCAATAAAAATACCTGTCCAGAATAAGATCTCTCCCGTGTAATTGGGATATCGAACGATGTCATATAGTCCTTCCGTGAATAATTTGCTCGAATTATTGGGTTGATTTTTAAAATTTGATTTTTGCTGATCGGCCACCGTTTCCACGATCAGGCCTATCAGGGCGAAGCCCCACCCTATCCATTCAATGGTCAGAATAGAGTCCCAACTCGTATTTGTGCCGGGGTTTTCAAGTAGCCTGTATAAAAATGGAACGGCAATGATCCATGCCCCAATTGCCTGGATCAGGAAGAATCTAAGGAATCGGACGGGATTTGTTCTGATTTGATCAAAGCGATCATCTTTTCCCAATTTAGACACTCGATACAAGAGAAATGCTCCCAGCCTGATTGCCCAGAGAATGACAAGGGCGGATAAAATTATCTTGGGAATACTGTTTGTCCCGTTGGCATATACAAGACCAAATATCGCCAAAGTAGCAAAACTCAAAGAGTAGGTGATATCTGTCAATTTATCTGTTTGAAGCTTGAATGCGATAGGGTAAATCAACAGATTCATGGCAAGGACGACAATGAGTCCTAAGATGATCGGATTCATGACTCCAAGTTAGGAATGGTACGATAAAGGAACTTATAAATCATTAAAAAGTTCGAAATCCTCTGTGCACGTTGATTTCTTTATCTTGAGAAGGATTGTTTAATCCAGCTTAATGTAATACCGAAGCTAGTTGTACTATACCCGCAACCAACTGATAAAGATCAACTTGAAAAAGACTATGCCGACCATCTGAAGATATTGCATGAAAAAACCGGAATCCCTGAGGCGGAGCGGCCTTATAGTGTAATAAAATTCACGGATGGACCTGACGGGAATGCTCTGTATTATCAAATGCTTTACCATGCCTTTTGAATCTGCAGAAGCACTCCTGGGCGACATAGTGCCTCCCAGGCAATGCCGGAAGTTGCTGCCCATGCCTTGGAGGTTTCATCCGGGGGTGCGCCTGTGATTATGACGGGCGCTGAGGGGTGGACCACAATTCGATTGATTTCTTGATCGATCAACCTCGCTGTAACGAATATCGTATCAGCAAAAAAAGGTTGTGGAGAGTGGATGTGTGGACTATATTTGCGGTCCGTTTTAAAGCATACACACACCCAAACCAACTCTTCCTCACACAACACACCTGTTCCGGCGTGGTAGCTCAGCTGGTTAGAGCGCAGGATTCATAATCCTGAGGTCGGCGGTTCAAGCCCGCCTCACGCTACTTCACAAAAGCCTGTAAATCAATGATTTATGAGCTTTTTTTATGAATGGCATAGGTTAAAACGATATGGACAGTGATCATTTTGGCCCGGAAGGGTGGTCAGTATCCCGGAATGTTATTAACATTTATCCTCAAATAGAGGGGTCAATACTCCGGATTGTGGGGGTCAAACCAAGTCGGAACAGCGGGGTCAGTTGGACCGGATTGTACAATTATTAGCACAAAGGGTTTTACTAAACATTTGGAATATCGAAATATCCATTTGTTTGTGTACTTCGCGTTTTCCCATTCTCCAAGTTTAATGATATATTTTCTTGGAGGCAATTGCTGTACTTCAGAAGGGAAGACATAAAATATAGTGTCATGTAAATCCCTTAGATGGACAATAAAGAACTCAGCTTCAGAAAACTTCCTTAGTAGCCCCTAATTTTCTTATTTTCGTATTTCTCCCGTTCTTCGACTACCTCCAGTAGCCAATTTACATACATCTGCTTTGGCATCTGCCGATAACCCAATTTCATTATTTCAACAAACGACGATTGCATCGCCAAGAAGTCATCTTTTAGGTCGAGATCATCTTTGGCCATCATCAGATCGTCGAGACCTTTTGCGTCTGCTCGATCCTGTAATTGACTTTTCTTGAGTTCAGCTTTAAGTAACATTGCACTGATACAATCAGGGAAATATTGTAATGCTAAATCTGCGCACTGAACAATGAATGATCCGTCATTGTCAGGAAAACGCTTGTCATATCCCTGAGCTAAATCTATCAATGTAAGGGCTACACTTTCTGTCTCGTTCAGAGCTTTCAAAAAAATACCACTTCGGATAGCATCCATAGTAACGTAACCCGAAGCCATAAGCCAGGCATCGGTAGGGAAATAACCGCTCGTTAGCTCAATATTATACCATCCATACTTTTGGCTGTGATGTTTCACATAGACATGGTTTGGCGCAACTGCAAGGTGCAGTTTTTCTATTTCTATTTCGTTGGCAAGAATCTTAAATAGGTAAGGCAAAGAATGGCAGTTTCCTTTATGGGTAGCCAGTAGTTTTGTGACAAACATTTTCGACCAATCATTGTCCCCAAACATATCATCGAAATCATATTCCATCGGTGTGTAATAGAAAATTCCATCATCACCAACAATCGGCGTACTGTCTTTCATTACGTGGTAAATGGCAGCACTTTTTTCTACATTATCTCTATCATAATACTTCTTTTCGTACGTTTCGGCCAAAGTGTTTGCCTTTTTGATTTCTATGGCCAGTAAACTTAATAGCTCGATGTAATTATTGTATTTTTCGTAGTCAGCCTGGTTATCGAGAAAAGCATTTTCTACAGCAAATACAGCTTTCTTAAATGACTCGCTATTTAAGTTCTCTAATTGGTACTTTATGCTTTGAAACGCCCCATCGTAACTGTCATCATTTTGGGCGAGAAGTAAGGTATAAAAGAATAAAAAGCACAGTGTTTTAAGTATTCTCATCTGGTAATTGCTTCGGATATGTAGGTGTACTTTTTAGAGTGAATACAACAAAACAATATTCTTCCATTAATCATTAACATCAGATGTAGCGAGTGAATCTATTTGACAAAGAACCTCTATCATCCGACAAGTATGATTTTTAAACCTCATTGCTGTCCGCTATAGAATCGACATGAAATTTATCAATCAAAGATTCCAAAATAGCTCCTTCATTAGTCAATTCATAATTCTCAGCAAACCCACAGATTTGTAACTTTTCTCCTGCCCAATCTCTTATTTCATCGGCCATTTCATCATCAATTTTTACAAAGATGTCACTTGAAGATAGCTTTGATTTAAACCTCTGAAATAGCTCTTCTTTTTCTTCTAATAAGAAGTAATTTATGAATTGAAGTTCTTTATTTGTTAGTCTAACTTTCATTACTTGTTTTGTTGTTTAAGTAATCTTTGGGCTTTCTTGATTGACGTGGGGTTTAAGGTTACAACCACTCCAGTATTTGGGTTTATAACAACTTCTGCTTTTTGCCCTATAAATCTTTGGCTTTGTCTACCCAAGTCATCTGTAATAACATCACCGACCTTTAGAGGGTTCTTTAATGCGTCTAAAATTGCGCCAGGCTTTACTCCTCGATCAATGGCTCTATTAACAGCATGGATTGAAAATTTTGATACTTCAAGATTATTCGCTGTTTTAACTACTGCCTTTCCAGCATCATCAACCAATCCCATTCCAGGGATTGCACTTAATGCAACATCTAAGACTTTTTCTCCATCGCCTGCACCAGGGTTTAGAAGTGACCCTCCAGGTATGAGAGCCGTTTGTACATCTACTATCGTCTGCAAATCATCACCTGTTTCCTCAACAAAAGCCATCGTTTCAGATGCGCTGGGTGTGTCATCTTGATTAAACCCTAAATTCTGCCAAAACTCGCTCAATGCTGTTGTGATCTGTCCCCAAATATCCGTTGGGTTAGGACAATCAGGTGGACAGTTACTTTGAGCATCTTCAGGCATTAGGCCAGTGGGATCAACATATTTTATCGGATTATTAAATCCATATGCGTAAGGGCTGTAACTGGCCATCTCCTCCGCCAACGGATCGGGAGAAATCCACCGACTCGATGAGAGCTTGGGCATATAGTATTCTTCCGGTATGGTGTCATGGCTAATGATACCAACTACCTCATTGGTGTTCAGATTTATTAGTACTGTACCGATTTGCTGTATGCTATCGAGGTCGTGAAACTCTTGATACTTGCCTTTGCTTAGGGTCAATACTTCAACCTCTATCCCAAGAGATTCATATGGATTAGGTGTTTTCTGGCCATACAGAAAAGCACACAAGAGAAAGGCAAAAAATGTAATTAAACATTGTCTCATGGTTTCAATATTTCTTTTTTGTGGGAATCGTTAAAGGACTTTAACCAATCGATATAATTTTCAAGGCTCATAGAACTATAACCCAAATTGTCAATGGTTTCGTACCCCTGCATTCTCCAAGTACCCAGTTGTACTAAATCTTCATGTTGATTAAATTCTTCATCATTCTGAATGCCGTATCGATCAACTCTATACATGAGATGATGCGTTAGCATATTAGACAACATTAGCCATCCGGTAATATTGGTAGGGTTCGTCTTTACCAGTTGATCAATGTTCGCCTTTAATCTCAGGTCGTAACCAAACTTCTTTAAGTATAACGAATTGAGGGTATTAAGCTGTTGAAGTAACACACCTTCTGTGTCCACTGGTTTCAAAAATATTCCTTGTCGTATAGCCTCAGCACTTACATATCCTGAGTGCATATGAAAGTGATCGTTTGTGTAGTGTCCGTTTGTCAATTCGAGATTATGCCACTCTCCTTTATCGTCTTGAAGTTTGATAAATGAATGGTTAGGAGAGAATGACAGATAAGCGTCAAATCCTAATTCCTCTGCCATAATGAGATAGAACAAGGGCAAAGACGTACACTGTCCTTTGTTAGTTTTTATGAGCTTTAATACAAAAAGATTTTCTGTTTGTTTATTACCAAGTGGATCATCAAAATCATAAAGCATCGGTCTTGTCCGCATGTGATTACCTTGCTCGTCTTGCCACTCGATAACTCCTGTCATGAATCTATGGAGCATCATCTTTTTGGCCATGTCATCGTCACAGTTATATCCTTCTCGCTCTATGGCATTATTGATCGTAACCACCGCATCATCTATAAATCGTGTATACTCCTCATAGCTCATGTAGCTTGGATTATAAAACGACTCGATCTTGTAGACTGCATCTTTTAAGTTGTAGGATTGGGTGTTAATCATTCCTACAACTTCATTCCATGTACTGAGGTAGTTTTCATACCCTT
This sequence comes from Saprospiraceae bacterium, assembly GCA_028282725.1. Classification (GTDB taxonomy): domain Bacteria; phylum Bacteroidota; class Bacteroidia; order Chitinophagales; family Saprospiraceae; genus JAJRXG01. Next base: position 1,262 of record JANQHF010000117.1, on the reverse strand, counting down.
CTTTTCTGACCAATCGTCTATTCGTTTCTTCCATACTGGCCAGAGCTTCATCGATCATTCTTTCATTTCGGAAGTGTGCCTCTTGTCGTTCCCTCATGTATCGCTCATAGTCTCTTGTCATTTGCTCATTCTGCGCACGAATCCTATCACTATATGGGTTAGTTGTCGTTGGATATCTGTTAATGAAAGGGCTACCCATAGTGACTATGTCACTGTAATCTCCCAATGATGCTGGTTGCGGTATATTTGGGTTGTATTTATCGAGGATAGAGCTTTTAGGTTGTGTATAACCACCAAGCCACAGAAAGACGAACATTAGACAAAATAGAGTTCTCATCTTGAGTGGATTTGATCTGATCTAAGATAAGACATTGTTCCTTAAATGATTTATTGAGCAAAATCTATTCCGATTTATATGATCTTGGAAACAAAAAATACCGAAAATAGAGTACATAATTTTGGAGATGAATTGCAAGCTAAACCCTCAACATTTCCATTGCTTTCAAAACCTTCTGGTCGTCTGCTCTCCCTGCGTAATTATCAATTGTACTAAAGTTCTCATGATCTAAGAGGTGACTCACAGTATTCCTGTCCGCCCCCTCATTGAGAGCAAGAGTCGCGCTACTATGTCCGGCCGAGTAAAAAGTAAAGTAGCCCTGAAGGTCAATCCTCTTGGAGATTTTATAAAATGCTTTTCGTGTATTGGAGCCATAGTACCTGATTCTATTTGCTACTGTGAGCGCATCTTTGTCGTATTCAGGTGTGATAATTGGGAAGACATATTTGCCTCCAGTATCAATTCTCTCTAATATGGCTCTCGCTTCTGGTAGTATGGGCTTCCCTTTTTTAAGACCTCTCCCCGTCTTGGACCTTTCATAAAACCAGCGATCACCTCTGATATCCTGTTTTCTAAGTTTGGCAATGTCTGTGAGGTTTACACCGAACATGTAAAAACTGAACCACCATACGTCAAGGTACTCCCTCTCCTTTTCTGTCAATTGGAATTTACAATTATACAATGGTTCGCTAGAAAATAGGGGATAAGAGGGAGTAAATGCGTAGGTTGGAGACAAGTTGCATCCAACCTGTAATCAAAGCTTGACCCATTGATTACACAAGACGCATTTACGGCAGGCCGAAGCCTGATAAAGACAATAATAAATTAAAATGACGCACTTGAATAAAGCGCGAAGGCGATTCGTGGTAGAGATACTGATACTCTATCTGAGTCTACGAGGAAGGCGCAATTTTTTACAAATGAG
>JANQHF010000076.1 GCA_028282725.1 Saprospiraceae bacterium | reverse complement strand
TTTCCCATGCCTCAATATACAAAATATATACGGCATTATTAAACTATTTTTGTATAAGGTGTCGAATGTTTAACGTAGGAAGAATGGATACATACCTATTCACCCTTTACCACAAAAGCATCCCGATACCCCAATGCCCTGACCTCCTTCAGTACCTGTCGCACTTCCACCTGATCAAAATATCCCAACTGAAACCGCGTCAGATTCCTTCAGGGCACGGGCTCTGTCACTATCTGACCGAGATGGGCGACCGTAGGGAATTTCATAGATGAAGATCCCGCCGCTAATTGGATACGATAATTTTTTGTGATGATTGTAGCTTGCTGAGTCGGCACTTCAACTTTTTGACTCATTGCCGGAGGATCTGAGGGCGTCGAAGTTTCAGCTATCGTGATCTTCTGGTTTTTTGATCGCTCTTCATCAAGCTCCTGGCGCATTTCTTCTAATAACTTGCTTTGTTCAGCCAATTGCTGTCGTAGTTGTGCGAGCTCAGATGATTCTGAGTTGGCTTGAGGTGTGTTGTTACTTCTTTGGCTCGTTGTAGCTTTATCATTGACCTGTTCTGGTTTTGGATCCGATAATTTTCGAGGCCTCGGTGCCTTTGAAATTGAGTTACTTTGACTGCGGTTCAAATCATCGGTTTCTTTGTTCTGAGGTTCATCATTGACTATTGATTGAGAGATTAATTTTGATTGTGTTGGTGACGTAGAATTGTCTTTGGTCTCCTGATCTTTTTTTGCCAAGACCGGTTCTTTCTTTTGATTGGACCATTTATCAACCCGTTTACCTTTGATCACCACAGGTTCATCTCCTGTAAAATCGATTTCAATCTTTCCGATTATTTCACCATTCTCATCGTGTGGCAATACCCTCACCTGCTGGTTATCATATTCTACAATTATTGGTTCATCTACAACACCATTGTTAGCTCTCGGCATCCAGCCTATTTTAGTATTGCTACGTGAGTTGACAAACTTCTCAGAATTAGTGTCTGGGTCATAGCCTCCAATCCTGGCACCAACAGGTATCGTATGTACCTTGATCGTGTACACATCCCACGATGCCTCCACCTCCGGATCACCTGATTTGCGATGTGCTATTTTCCCCGCGACACAAGTAGCACAATCCTTTTTTAACTTTCCGGTGCCTTCACACAAATAATGCTTAATAATTTGACCCTTTTTATTCCTTACTTTTCCTGTCCCGGCACAATTTGTACACTTTACTATATGATATCCATCGGCTCCGCAGACTGAACACAATTCCTTATACACAGGCCTTCTCTCATATTTATAGGTGATTTGGTCTGTGGATGATTTTTGCTCTTGGTGTAAGTCGAAATACCACTCAAAGTTTGATTTCTGGGTAATATTCCCTGCGCCATCATAGGAAGTAGGCATGTCGTCGATAAATATGCCCATCAGAGCTTTTTTATCAGTGAGCTCGGATAATTTAGGGCCGTTTATAACGAACTCTCGCTCAGTGCCCGCCCTCACATAACCAGACATCCAGTCTTCAGATTGTTGGTCTATCCTCATCTGTGCATTGTTGATTTCAATGGCGAGCAAAGCGTCTGACAATCGCAGAATACGGGACTGGTCATTTCTCACTCTCAGTTTGAACCGGATGTACTGAGGGCTTATGTCGTAATATGGTATTTGTGCGATCTCGAATTTATCAAAGGCAGGATTGTCAGTGGCAACGACTTTTTCTTCGCCTGTTCTCATTTTTTTCAAAACCGAAAATGGTTCGATCTCTATCGATAATGTCACTCCACCCTTTCGTTGCTTTTGGATGGTCTGTGGAGCAGCTTTGACCTTGGGCATCTGATAGGTGACAGTATAAGATTGTGCAGGTTTTTCGACAGGTTTATATGCATTGATAGTACGCTTGGGCACTGAACAACTACTAAAAAGTAAAATCAATAGTAGTGCTACAAATTGATTTATATTATTCATTTAAGAGGATAAATGGGTTGATTAATTTGCTTTTATGATTTTGTGGACTTCGGTTTTTCCAGAATTACTGGTGATTTTTACTATGTATAGACCCGCAGGTCTACTATCCAGATCCATGTTCATGGAGACTTCTGTGTCTGGCACGGTAGTAGTATAGAATATCCTTCTTCCATGACCATCCATTGTGGAAATATGATATGCCTCCTCCACTCCACTCTTTATCTTTAGGAGGACATTGGCTTCGGTAGGATTAGGTATCAGAGATACTTCGTATTCGTTATCAATAGCATCAAGAGAAAATGGATTATCAGAATAATCAGAGATGCTTCTTACAAAGCCATTTTCATATAGCCCGATCTTCGATGTATTAATGCTTTCTTGTACAGAAAATTCAGGGTCATTCGTGATATAATGACAATTATTGAGTTCATTACTCTCCGTAATGACTTTACTATCATCTACACAAATCTCCATGTTCCATACTCCCTGATTCCACGTCGTGTTATGGATAATCTCTAATGATTCATGGATCGCATCCCCTGCCAATAACGGAGACACTATACCTTCATGAAAAATGTAATCATGCTGTATACCAAATGTGTCGGTCCAATAAACAGTTATAACATATGTACTACGATCCGCCGCTTGCATGCCAATATTCGAAATGACCAGATCTACTAAAATTGTATCATTTCCGTCCTGAAACGATGTATCTATAGATAGCGTTCCCGTCAGATCGGGTAAGAAGGCCTTACAACTCATCGTATCATCCGGATACCTCGAAACCAATACATCGACGTCACAATTGAAAGACAGTCCATTGAGATATCGGGCAGTAATTTGGATAGTCCGTACAGTGTTCAAATCTTTGCACGTCAGGATATCCGGGATAGCATACATGGTGTCCATACATGTAGTATCCAAGTGCGCACCTAACATCCATGGATCTATAGAAATCGTACCGTTGGTATCCAGATAAAGCACGACAAGAGATTCAGGACACTCTAGGGTAGAAATCAAAGTTTCATCGAGCGTGATGACTTCACATCCATAGCTCGACATTGTAGAATCTGACACCGTGAGACATACATTGTAGGACCCAAATGAATTATATACATGAACTGCCTGATAATCCGTAGAAGGCATAGATTGATCGCCAAAATCCCATTCATATGATAAGATATCACCTACAGATCCATCTGTCAGGATTACATCTCCACAAGATGTGATCACATAGGTAAAAGCAGCAATTAATGCAGTATCTACTGGTGATTTGACAAAGTCTTGTTCGATCACAGGACTTAATCCGCCGGCATCATCTTCAAATCTCAGGAAGATCTGATGCGTAGTGTCCGATAATAGACCCGTACCGATATTGTCTATCAGTCTGAACAATGAATCTGGCTCCGCCAACTCTACATACATGGCGGTCGAATCATCTTCGTTAAACCAATAACTATAACCACTAATCTTTTTGATCCGCGATTCGGATTTACGGAAAAGTTGAGTGATGACAACACTTGACTGACCATTAGAATCGAGAAATCTGAGGTTAATATTATGCAGGCCATCTGCAATATCCTCAACATTCAAGCTATCTAATATGAGTAGCGTATCAGATGACAAATATGCCGTCCTGAATCTTTGGTCAGGACTGTCATCTAGCCAATACTCAATGTATTTAACTGTAGTGTCAGTATTAAAGGTTGCCCTGTACACCAATGACGAAGACACCACGCTATACTCGCCTTGAGCATCCCTGACCCTCCAATGCAATATGTGAAGACCCGGGTCCAAATGATCTATATTCAAATTCAGACTGTCAATCGACATCGTAGTATCCGACAGACTCATTGACTCTCTGAGTTGAAAATCTTTATTATACCAATATTCGATAGTGGTCACGATGGGAGCAGATACGTATTCGGCCTTGTTAATTAGTGAGGATGTGACTGCAGAATAAGAGCCATTTCTATCTTTATACCTGTAATGCAAGACGTGAAGACCCGGTGTTAATTCAGCTGTATTAGCCCTTAGTGTATCATTCAATACCGCTGACTCAGTCAGACCCATTGATTTCCGTTGATCGAATGCGTCATCAACCCAGTATTCCATGGATACAATGGACGGATCCGGATCATAGGGAGGCTTATAAATCAATGAAGAAGAAACCGAACTATAACTCAATTGATCATCGCGGGCTCTCCAGTGAAATGTATGAAGCCCTTCTGACAGATTACTGGTCTCGATGAGAGCTTGACCACTGATCGATGAGGCATTTGCCGTACCCAGCGATTGTCTTTGATCAAATGTGTCATTAAACCAATACTCTATGTGAGATAATTTTGATGAACTTGTATCGACATTGTCTGCTTCTTCGACAGGGACAATCCCTTTGCTAACCCGAAATTTATAGGGCCTGCTCCAGGAGGATCTCGTACCATCTGCCAGATGGGTAATTCTCAGGTAAAGTGTATCTGAGGAAATACATGAATTCTGGAACATCGAAATGTTATATAGCCGTCGGTCAAAATAACCGGATGTGATGCGAAACGACTCCTGGTCCGTCATATTTATTGTATAAGCTCCGTCAGGTTGAGAGGTGGGAAGGTATTCAATACCAGGGTTGGCAAAAACGTCGTCTATATCTATGAAAAAGTCTAGTATAGCAAAGGATTCCGCCTGCTTTGCAAATGAAATGGTCAACGTATCTACGCATTCATTTAAGATCAAGCGATACCAATCAGGGTCAACCTGATTATGTGTAAAAGGCAAACCATTTATCAGATGTAGTACACTGGATAATGGGACAATATCTGCGCGTTTCTGGACCATTCCGGAATACCATCCCGTGTCGTCTGAAATGTTCTCATCTTGGAGATCTATATCGTATGCAAAAAAAGGATAGTCGGGTTCGTCTATGCCTCTGATGATGTGATCAATATCTTTTGGAGTATCGGTATGAAATAGATTTCGTGGACTGGTAATTCTGTCTGAAGTGACATAATCTCCATGTGAGTTAGGAGCAGGCACACTAGTGCGACTTACATAGTCTTTAGTAGATCCATTACCTCTATCATATAACCATTGTCTTTCGTTGGGAACAATGCCATCACCCTTAAAGGGTTTTAGGGTACCTACATAGTAGGTGTATTTTATATCGTGAGGTAACGTTTGATCCCGGTTGTCATAAGTGCCTTCCCATGGTAGTGTTATACCCTTGGCATTTAATCCAAATATCTCATCATGCTCATCTCCATCACAATTTATATCGGTATTATAGGCATTGTCCATCATGATTGACTCTAATCCACCATAGAGCACTAATCCAGCATTTGGATCTCCTTTGTCATTGTTAAAGCTGAATCTTAAATCTCGTACTGCTTCTGAGCGTAGATCTTGCTTAATTTCTAGGTTATTTAAAACAATAGGAGGTATAAAATCACCCTTATTTGCTCCTCGATGCGGCGTAGATGCTGTCAAGACTCTGGCCACATGATGTCCTGACGGGTTCATTGAATCTACCCACCACGGGTGCTTATCACCCTCTTTGCGTTGAAGATATTCTCGGATAGCTAATCCTCCCATCGAGTGACCGACCAAGATCACTTTATCCTTTTGTGTAACCTCGAGCACATTTGTGATCATCCGGCCCAAGGCATATCCCTGTTTGTATAAGGCCGATTCATTGCTATCCGAATCTTCTCCGTCTTTAGGAGTCTCTAAGGCGTCATTATGGATAATGACGGCGGGCGTTTCCGGATTTTGATTCCACGAAGTATTAAAATTAATTACATAAAGGCACCCTTTCTTCAGAGGTTGGGTATTTGTGAATTGATGATGGAGGATTACATCATCATCGGAATAAGGACCATGTGTATCCCATCGATTGTCTTTGCCACGAATATTGGTTTGTGGTGTAGCATTTAAATTAGCATGATATACATGTCCCCTGTGATGATCCGGGTACAAGTTGTTCTTATCGGCCACCTCAAGGGGTCCCCAGATCTTTACAAAGTCATCATCTGCATATACACCCTCCCAAGAATAGGCACCTCCAGTCCACCCGTGTACGAAGATGATCGGGTATACACAATCACAGATGTCTGGAGGACTAGACTGTGATGAAGATCGCCCAATTCCAATAATTGTAATTAAGGAATATAGGCTGACAATTCTGATATAGAAACTAGGTCGATACATCCTTGCTAGTATAGGCACTAGTTCTTCTGAGCCTCAACAGTGATATCGATCTTCAAATTGCCGTTGGCATCCGTCTGAGGGCTGATATATTTAGACACGATATGTGGATTGCTGGGTACGGCTCCTTCTTTATATGGGGCAACACCTCCATAAATTCCAATATCTGTTCCATTCAGACCGGTTCCTTTCCCAACACTACTATCCTTGAGATGAAAATCAAAGAAATAGTTGAATACAGGACTACTGAAGCTAGGTGTATTTACAAAGACAAATTGATCATCATAGGATACATTGAAAATGTTATTTTCATTTGTTCCGATACAACATGGAAATTGAGACAATGCCAGCATATTATGCCGGAAGTGATTGTTAATCCCAATATTAGAAGAAGGAGATGGAAATGGCCTGCCAAAAATGTTATTATTAAATACAACTTCAGTAACCTCATTATACAGACCGACTAGCATAATATTATTTTCAAAGACGATTTTCTGTCCCTTCAGATCACTTAATTCTCCATGTATGAAGCTATTCATGACTAAGAGTTGTTCAATCCCTGCACCTCGAATGTCGTCTCTGATGACACATTCCTTTGCCAAGATCTTGTTGGCTTTTGTAAAATCTACATTGACAAATTTGCTATTAAAGTCTAGGGTCTCGACGTTGGACCGCAAAATCTGAATACCGGTAATTTCCGGATAATGATCCTCGTAAGCCACACTTATTTGTCCGGTAAGGTAAATTCCCTCGACAATGCTGTTATCAGATCCGGGAGCAAATACGATGTCAGCCTCTTGACTTTGGATAGCCGGATAAAATATCACTGTTCTGCCAGTCCCTTGAGTATACATGGGATAGTGGCCAGCACCTATAAGGTGCAGTTTCCTATTGATGATCAACCGTTTTTCATCTATGGGAATGTCGCCTCCTGGCAGGTAGATAGTTGCTCCATCCGGCGCCTGTGTCACCGCTTCATTAAGACTGTTATATAAGGTAGCGTCTTCTCCGGTTTGGACGATAATCTGTGGTTGTGCCCCGATAGATGTAAAAATACATATATAGATAATTGATAATATAAATGTTTTCATGAGTCTAATTTGATTGATGATCATTCGATAATTATTGCAAAAGCATATATTTTATCTAATATAATAAATTTAAACCACTTTAAGGATTTTCATTAGTTTTTATCTAAGTGCATGACCTAAAATCTGAAGTAGATCCAAATGAGTCTACTTTGATAGGTAATAACAGACCTTTAAACTCACGCTAAGTACAGGACAAAAATTTGATATACCGCCAGAGGTCCTGATCTGATCGTGTAAAAATCACTCTGACGAACTCTCTGAGTCCAGCTTTAAACAGACTTATCCTCGGTCTTTTATGCTTTGCTTTTTTGAATAGCTGAGGTTGTTGAGACCTGATCTATTTTCCGATCCTGATCATCCACACATAAGCTATAGCCAACAGCCCAAATAGTGTTTCTAATCGTTCTATCAGTAAAGTATAAGGTCCTTCAATACCCAGTAGATTAATCAGAAATTTCGACGAGTTTACCCATGTCCAATCTACCTGGGCAATAAAGCGCTGTAACCTCCTGTAATTGCTACTCGTCTTTATCTCCCGTAGCATACCATGGGCTATTTCCTTTAAATTAATACTACCCACCGTAGCAATACTTATTACTGCTAAAGCAACAAGATCAACCCTACTTTTATTAAATCCTTTTAGTCCTATTTTCAACTCCCGGGAAAGTTCTTTAACTTTCTCCCTAATAGCCATCGTAAAATTTGTGTTTATTCTCTCATATTCAACAAATTATACATAGCTATTATTCTCTTTGTCATGTAGTCAGTTAACTTATAATAAAAAAGAGCTCAAAAGACCTCCCGGCCATCTTTGAGCTCTTGATTACAATCCGTGGAGTGTGGTACAGTCTTATACACTTACACTGCAGTCCAGGATTGCTTCACTGCATCTACCAAAAAATATGCATAGGTACGCCGGCAAATTACGATGCCAACTGCTTATCTATTCGGAGTACTTATCTATGATTTCCTGGTGAACAACCTTGCATGCCCTTAATATGGCACCCAAAATAGCCGGGTTACTGACTTTTCCGGACAGAGCATTGCGGTAGGTATGATATGCCAACCCTGCTTCTCTGGCGATAATCTTTCCAGATCCGGTGACTACCGGTTTCAGTTTGGCAAACTCAAGTAAAAAATCTTCTTTTTCTACTATCTTGTATTCATTTGTATCATCCATTATACACAAATGTAAATATATATATTCAATAACACAAGTAAATTTGTAAATATTTTGGTACACGAAGGAAAGATTCTTCATAAATTATTGAAAGAAAAAGGAATCGGAGAAACGGAAGTTTCGAACAAATTCCACATTTCACGCAGAGCTGTATACAATTATTACAAGAGTGAGAATCTTTCCAACAAAGTGAAAAGAAGATTTTTAGAGATCTTTCAAATCGATATCAATAAAAAAATCCACAGTTCACTATATAGACAGGAGCACCCTTCCCACCAGGTAAAAGAACCCGGAGACTCCCCTTCCCTTTCAGACAAGGAATATCCGGATGACATCTCCTGGCTTAAGAATAAATTGCGCGAACAAGAAAGTATCATTGATCAACTCCTATCCGCCAGCAAGGAAAAGGACAAACGGATCGAATCACTCGAAGACATGCTCAAAATTGCCTTAAATAAGGAAGGAGACTGAAGGTAAGGCTCAATTATGCGTCACCTCACTTTAAGTTATCACCTGCCTTTAAGGCGTCACCTTACTTTAAGTTATCGCCTGCTTTATAATTAAACTTTTTCACCACTTTTTCAACCTATGTTCTACTTTGGTCGATTTTGGATGATCATTCTAATTAGGATTCTTTACAATTTCCCATCGAAGGGCAAGATGAAATAATAGGCAGGAATACTTGGTACATTGAATTTCATAAATGAGCACTACACAATAATATGTCCAGTACTTATCAAAAGTTTTATGAACAATTCCATATAAGATCTCATGAATACATTCCCACGAAGCCATTGAATGGCCCTTTTTATCCCGTAGATTTTTTCCAGATCAGAAATCTGAAATGTATCATGTTAGGTAATGTTTTCAGGGCAAGATCGGTCAGTCCTGAAAATATCGATATTGAATATGACATTCAATTTAACTTCTAAAAAGTGGGATTATAGGGATGGAGTTGCCGACTCCGATTCGGATAGAAGCAATCGAAAATATCTCATTGAGAATAAATATGAAATCAGCAAACGGGTCCTTGCTTTTGATGCTCCTGACAGTTACTCTTTCAGGACCGGAGATCCGGTTTCGACGAAGATTTTCAATTGGTCAATAATAGGGACCCGAGTTGATCATCAAGTTGACTCAGACTTCTTTCTCCTTTTGATCTCTATATGCAGTGACGGAGACCGTCGCGATGTCCGAATGGACCCTGGCCATTACAAGTCGGGAAGGAGCAGAATTAGAGATAGCCATCACCTATGCAAAAACCGGTCACGTTGATATATTCGGTAATGATGATGCGGGAACAGTACGTTCGAAGGACCAGGAATTCTATCATCGCGAAACGTGTCACACACCTTCACTTTTATGAGCCCAAAAACTGGTAGTACATCAAGATAAACTTGAGGCTTTCATTAATAATCTGATCTTAGAAAGAGAAAATCAGCATCAATGGGTGAGCGGATTTTACGACTATGATTTTTACTACGAACAGAGTTCTTCTTCACTTCCCGATATATTCCAGACCCAATCTTATAAACTTTAATTCCTCTTTGCTAATCTAAAGACAGGGTCAGTCCGAATCAGTTGAATCCGAATACGGCTTTACCCTAGTTTCAATAGGCAGACATGGGTATTGAAGACGTCCTACAGTTGTTTTTTGTGTTAAGGAGGGTAAGGCGTAGATACCATTGCATCACAGAGAGATCGACAGTCAAGACAGGTCATTCAACAAACAGATCAATTCATTTTTGAATTGACAATCTCATGACCGGCGTATCCATCTCATCGCTAAATAGATTGCATAAAAAAGTCCGATTGTTACCGGAAACCCAATTACTACCCATCCTGTCAATCCACAGCACAAGTGAAATATCAGATCCTGGAGTGCTGCTACATAATCATGAACGAATGCATTTTTGATTGACGCAAATGTAAGTATTGAATGTTGCACTCCGTACAACCACTCTCCCACCCTGATAAATGGGATAAATAAAAGAAGATGAATAGGACTTACTGCATAGGTCATGAATACCGCCAGGGGCAGATTTAATCGCAGCCAAATAGACAATCCGGTAATCAATGGAGTTGCAATTCCGAATAAAGGTAAAACGCCTATCAGGACGCCCAGTGTAATACTGAGGGACAGTTCTCGCGGCGTCAATCCCTGATTAAATAATGCGATGATCCGACGGGTCAGCCGATGATTTTTAATTTCTGTGTATTTCATTAAAACGCAACAGGTCTGCTCGCAAGCTAATTGAGAAAGGGGTCTGAATATTTTTCGAGCATCATGCTCTTTTCATCTGTCAGGGTGTGCAGATAAGACATCAAAGCCTCCCTTTCTGCCGGTGTAAATTGAAATCGTTTCGGTGTGCCATCTTCATTCCTCAATTTTTCATCAAGGTTTTTATGAGGTTGAATCCCTTCAGAATAAAAATCAATCACCTCTTCCAATGTGGCGAAACGGCCATCATGCATATATGGGCCTGAGAGAGCAATGTTTCTCAGAAATGGAATCTTAAAGACCCCATCATGCTTGTCCAACTTTGTAAAAAGTGATTTCCCTTTGTCGGCATATTCCTCATCCAAACCATTATTCCCCGCAGATTGTGCTACCAACTTATGAAAGGTACTATGACAGCTGGCACAATTCCTATTGAACAGCTCCATGCCATTTTGTTCTATCTCCTCAAAACCATTTATCACAGGGATTTCATCTCCTTCGGCAGGATAGGTCATGCGAAATCCCGTTGCATCCAATTGCTGGTCGAAGCGGGAATGGCTTGCTGAAATGGAATTGACAAATACTTCAAGGGCAGTATATATGCTTAACTCTGAAAGTTCAGACAAACCAAAAGCTTTCCGGGCCAGGACTGCATACATTTCTTGTTCGTTCACTCTGTGCACCAATTCTTCTCTTTTTAATCCCATTTCAATGGGGCTCGTCACGGCCAACATGGATTGACGCTTGATATTCGAAGTATTATCATCCCAGGCAAATTTGGCAGTCTGCGTCCCTGGGTTGGAAGTGCCATATGAGCTTTCAAATGAAACCACATTGCCGAGAGGCAGGGAATTACGAGTGGTCAATTTGCCTTCAAATCCTTTTGAAAAACGTTCAGCCTCGGCAAATCCAAACTCCGGTTTATGACAGGATCCACAAGACAAGGTATAATTTTTGGACAGTGCCTTGTCATAAAAAAGCACCCGACCCAGGGTGGCAACGTCATCGCGATTCCTAGTGCGATTATGTGCACTGGTTGTTGGCGCAATAATATCGAGGGAAAATGGGGGCTTGAGTTTTACGGCATAGTTATACGGCACAGTGGGTAACTCGAGGTTTTTGGACAAAGTCCTGAAATCTTCTACGGAATAATATTCGCTTAGATCTTCACTACAGGCAGTGAAGAGAACCATCAAAGAAAGAATCAACCCTGGAATATAAAGAATGGATCTTTTCATGACGGAGGCATTTGTCTGATCAATATAACGAATTACTCATCACTTGAAAAATGAACGCATGAGGAGTCTTTACGGATTGTCCTGCAAGTCCGTGTAGTGACTTCCGGCACATTTAGTGAAAAATAAATTTTTAATGTCTCGTGATCCGGATCGCCAAGTGCACCCGTATATCGAATTGAAATGCTTATGAAATACTCGTCAAACATGAGCCCTTCAATTTGAGGCACTGAATGCACCCTCTGCTAAATACAATTACTCACAACAAGCCGGCCTGTACCGGCAGGATGGATCTCCATGATCAATCACAATTAAAAATGATAAAATGAAAAAAATAGTAATGATGACATGTATGTCTGCATTTGTCATTGGCCTGGTGGTCTATGGAGCAGATCATATTGATGCTCCCGCGGTTGGCAGCTTAAAGTCGGGTGACGAGTTACTCATTTTTTGGTACAAACTTCAGGCTAATACTGTTCACACAATGACGCGTATTCTTTTCAGTGAACCGTTCACCAAAAAATACATGCCCCAGGTGACCTCCACAATTATTGCAGATGATCTCCGTGCGTCTACCGTCAGCATCCGGCACTCTTTTTACTGCTTCTTCGATCTCATCGTCAAAACTGGGCCAACCACATCGACTGTCAAATTTATCATCTGATCGATATAAAGGTGCATCACACCTTCGGCAGACATACATTCCCGTAGCCTTGTTATTATTGTACTTTCCGGTAAAAGGTCTTTCCGTTCCTTTGTGAATAATTACCCGTTCTTCTTCCGGGGTGAGTGGATTATACATATGTGACACGCTTTTTATTCTAAAGTGAAACGCAGAAAATTGTTCAATGTTTGTCAATGATTCTGAGCCCATGTCCGAAAGAGATGCTGAAACAATTTGGCCGAATACCAGTGATCCGCTCATATTTCTCTTCAATCATCCGGATAAGATCGAGAGTGGACCTCTTCTTCACGAGGATGATGATGCATCCTCCAAATCCACCCCCGACCATTCGAGCACCATATACATCTTTATGACTATCGGCTAATGATACAAGGGTATCCATTTCAAAACAGCTGACCTCGTATCCGTTCTTTAAGCCTAAATGACTCTGCTTAAGAAGTGCACCCATGAGCTGGAAATCAGCATTTTTCATAGCCTCAACAAAGTCCAGGACCCTCTGATTTTCACTGATAATGAATCTTCCTCTTCTACTCAATGCACCAGGAATCTTTACTGCCATATCGTCCAGCATATGACCCGTCAAATCTCTCAGACTTTTTACCTCCTCATATTTCCTATTTACAAGCTCAACCAATTGTGCACATTCCGAAGCCCGGTCATTATAACCGGATTCAAGGTGATTATGCCGCACGCCGGAATCCACAACAACCCATTCAATTTCATCATGGGTAAATGACTGATATTGATACTTCCGTGATCTGCAGTCCAAAAGCATACTATGATCCTTTTTCCCAAATACTATAGCGAATTGATCAAGGATACCCCCCTGGACACCCAAATACTCATTGTTTGCCCTGTTGCTTAAATTGACCAGATCCCATCGATCAAGCTGCCAGTCATTTAAGGCTACCATCCCCTTAAGAATACCACAATCCAATGCTGTCGACGAACTTAACCCGGAACCGATGGGTATGGAACTGGAAAATACACAATCAAAACCTGCCGGCATGAGATTGGACCGAATACATTGATCCAAAACTCCCTGGATCAAAACCACCCAATTCTTATCCGACTTTTCAAACCTTGTCAATTCAAATGAACACATATCATCGAGATCCAGGGCATGGATCCTGCAGGATAGGTCATCCCTCCTGCCGAACGCGAAAAAAAAACCTTTATCGATAGCTGCAGGCAAAACATACCCAAGATTATAATCGGTATGCTCACCGATCAAATTGATCCTTCCTGGTGATGCGACAATCAGGTCAGGTGATCTTGAAAACAGTGTAAGAAACTGATCTACCGTTTTATTCAAAACATTCCCTTCTTGAGATTTGGTTTCGATTTTTTTCTCTTTTAAGCCGTCAGCAACCGAACGTTTTCCCTGTAGTTATTGGGCACCTTGCAAGATTTCTTTGACAATATCAGGGTTCAGAAGGGTTGAAATATCCCCCAAATCGGATGTATCATTTGCAGCAATCTTACGCAATATCCTTCTCATGATCTTTCCGGACCGGGTTTTGGGCAGACCCGAAACAATTTGAATCTTGTCCGGCTTGGCAATCGGACCGATTTCTTTGGTTACCACGTTTCTGATTTCAGTTTGAACGTTATCCGAACTCTTCCCATCTGTAATCACGAAGGCGTAAATTCCCTGACCTTTGATGTCATGCGGATAACCGACCACAGCTGACTCGATGACGGCAGGGTGTTCATTGATCGCATTTTCTACTTCGGCGGTGCCCATCCTGTGGCCAGATACATTGATGACGTCGTCGACTCTTCCGATCACCCTGATCCTGCCATCCTCATCTCTTCTGGCACCGTCACCAGTGAAGTACATATTATCAAATGTTGAAAAATAGGTCTGACGGCATCTTTCATGGTCTCCATAGGTCGTCCTGATAATTGAGGGCCAGGGAAATCGTATGCACAATAATCCCTCTGTATTGTTTTCTTCAATGATTGACCCTTCCTGGGTGACCAGGACAGGTTGTATCCCTGGCATTGGATAAGAACAATAGGTTGGCTTTGTATCCGTAATTCCCGGAATCGGCGTCAACAAAATTCCGCCTGTTTCGGTTTGCCACCACGTATCTACAATGGGTACATTTCCTCGCCCTACGTGCTTGTCATACCAATGCCAGGCTTCCTCATTAATGGGTTCTCCAACCGAACCGATGACTTTCAGGTTACTTAGATCGTATCGATCGGGCCATTCATCTCCCTGGGCCATCAACGCCCTGATCGCTGTAGGAGCAGTATAAAATTGGTTAACAGAATGTTTTTCACAAATCTGCCAAAAACGACCTGCATCGGGGAAGGTCGGGACTCCTTCGAACATCATGGTCGTCGCACCCGCCAGCAACGGCCCGTAGACGATATATGAATGTCCAGTGATCCAACCGATATCAGCAGTACACCAATAAATGTCTCCGGGTTTGTATTGAAAGACATTTAAGAATGTATACCAGGTGTAGACCATATAACCCCCACAGGTATGCACGACGCCTTTGGGTTTTCCGGTGCTACCCGAAGTGTACAGGATAAACAGAACATCCTCGCTATCCATGGGTTCTGGTGGACAATACGATTCCTGGTGGTCCACCTGTTCGTCCCAATGGACATCGATTTCACTATTCCATACCACTTCATCCCCGGTATTTCGATCCATCAATACAGTACGAACAGAGGGACATCCGATACTTAATGCATTGTCTACTACCTGCTTGACAGGTATATTTTTAGCCCCGCGGTTATTAAAATCAGAGCAGATGACCATTTTAGCCTCTGCATCGTTGATCCTGTCTGCAAGGGCCTGGGCAGAAAACCCGGCAAAAACCACGGAGTGGATCGCCCCAATCCTGGCACATGCCAGCACTCCAATGGCCAATTCAGGTACCATCGGCATATAAAAAACGACGCGATCCCCTTTTTCAATTCCGTTGGCTTTTAATGCATTGGCCACCTTGCAGACAGACTCCAGCAATTCATTGTATGTATAGCTCTTGATGCTGCCAAGGGGATCATTGGGTTCCCACAAAATGGCTGTATCATCTCCTTTCTCAGGTATATGGCGATCCAGGCAATTCACTGTAATGTTTAATTTACCGCCTTCAAACCATCGAATATCCGGTGATTTGAAATCCCAGGACAAGACTTTTTCCCAAGGCTGGATCCAGGAAAACGTATTGGCCTGTTCCGCCCAAAATCCTTCCGGATCCTGGACACTCCGTTTGTATGCTTCGCGATATTCTTCGAGGGAGGACAATTGACTGGTCATACTGATTTCATTGTGTTCAGCGGAAAAATAGAAGATTATTCTATAGAGTCAAAAGATGATCAGACTTAAATGCCCTTTTCCGGAGACTTAAGGGTAAACCATAGATAGAACACCTTCCTTCTTGCGTTATACTTGAAGCAATAATCCACGTATCATGAACAGAATCTTTTTGATCCTTATCGGTCTTGTACTCATTTCTTGTAACAATGAAAAGGTACGGCTTCTGGAAGACCAGGTAGAACAGCTCCAGACCCAGCTCGATCACACACAAAGTTCTAATTCCAGCCTTTTGGATCGATTGCAGGAGATGTCAGTGATTAATCAATCGGATGCAAAGAGCATCCAGGAATCGCTTGAATCAATGAATCAGCAAGGTGAATTTATCAGGGAACTCACGGATAAAATTCATGAGAAGGATTCAATCAATTTTGCCCTCGTCAACAATCTCAAGCGTTCTTTGATAGATGTAAATGATGAAGATATACAGATCGAGGTCCGAGGCAGTGCAGTATATGTGAGCATTGCCGATGAATTACTTTTCCAAAGCGCCAGTGCCAGGATATCGCGAAAAGCAAATGTCATCCTCCAGAAAGTAGCCTCCGTAATCAATGACCACGACGAAGTAAATGTGCTCATTGAGGGGCACACGGATGATGTCCCGATCAACAATGACCAATTCCGGGACAACTGGGATCTTTCGGTATTGAGGGCTACATCGGTGACAAGGGTTCTTCAATATGAATATGGTGTAGATCCGTCCCGGTTAACGGCAGCGGGGAGGTCTTCCTATCAACCCCGCAGTGAGAATGATTCCGTGACCGGAAGAAGCAGGAACAGAAGAACAGAGATTATATTAACGCCAAGATTGGGGCAGTTTTTTGATTTGTTGGAAGCTCCTGAAGTGGTCGGGTAAGAGATTCAGACCGGTCTAGAAAGGTGAGAAAATCAAAGTCTTATCGATCAGGAATAGTCTTTGATAATTCTAGGGTACTCCTGAGATATTATAAGAATGACCTGGTTGATGCCTACATACCTGCAAAAGATGAATATGACTGGAGCCAGACTGAATTCGCGTCCCTTCTTATTGCTCCCACCGTAGAGATCTATATGAAATCAACAACCGTATCTGGCCTGAAATTTCAACCTGGAGTTACAGCAAATTACAGCCCATTTCAAAGAGCTTTCAAACTCCGGCTAGAAATATTTATGGCCTTGATCCTGAGATAGCTATAGGACATTACCTCATCAAGAAACTGTTAATGAAAGCATCAGCCCCTCATCGCTACTACCGGGTCCAATTTACTGGCTACCCACGCCGGAATCACCCCGGAAATCACACCAACGATGATAGAAACGATGACTCCGATCAGTAAGTTTCCATTAGACAGCCACATATCGAATGGTAGGGCCATCGAGACGCCTTTCATCAAACCGAAGACGAAGATTAAGCCGATGGCTCCACCAAGAAGACAGAGGAAGATGGCTTCCACGAGGAATTCCATCAATACAAAAAATTGACGGGCGCCGAGGGCCTTTTTTACACCGATGATATTTGTGCGTTCCTTCACCGAAACGAACATGATATTCGCCACACTAATCATTCCCACAATCAATGAAAAGATGCCGATGATAAAACCGGCAACGTTCATACTGGACATCACCGGTGCAATGACATCGGCCAACATGGATACTTCATTCAAGGCAAAATTTTCATCTTCCTGTGGTCTGAGCCTTCTGCTGGAACGTATGATCCCGGTGAGCTCATCCTTTAATTCCGCAAGTGTATAGGGCTCACGAACTTTTACAGCCAGGAGTTGTCCGCCATCGGAATTGCCGAAGGGGCGCCCTACTTTATAGTATTTTTTCATACTGTTCAAACCCATCCAAAGTACTTCATCAAATTGCATGAAATTGAAAGGATTATCTCCTTCCTCCTTGATGACACCGATCACCTTGAACTTTCTTCCCAACATCCTGATATCCCTTCCTATAGGGTTTATTTCTCCGAATAATTCGACTTTTATATTATTACCAATGACCACTACATCTGTGGCGGACTCATATTCATATTTTGAGAAAATGCGTCCATCTGCGATTTCTATCCCTTGTATGTCCGGATACTCAGGAGTAGATCCCATGACAAATGCACCTTCCAGGCTATTGTTTTCGTACTTGATCGTCCCTCCCGGTGCAAAGTAGCAATAGGCTACCTTATCGGTCAACTTTGAATATTTCTTGATGGATTCATAATCCTTCAAGTGAGGTACGGGTCTTTTCAAATATTTCCAGAAGTTGGCACCGGGGTCTTCCGTCCACGGCTGTTTATCGACATAAATGACATCAGAGCCAAATTCGGAGAATCCATTCAGGATATTTTTTTCCAGGGAATCCACAGCCGAGAGTACGGCAATGATACAAAAGATCCCAATAGAAATACCGAGCAACGAAAGGAAGGTTCTTAGTTTGTTGCTGAGCAATTGATGGCTTGCCATCCTAAAACTCTCCCTGATGATTTTAAGAAAAATCATAGTCTACGTATATAATCCCAAGATTATGATAATCCGGGCATTAAAAAATGTTAATAGATGAATGGAACCTTTCTATCCACAAATCATTTATATCACTACTACAAAGATGAAAATACTTCATCTATAAAATCGAATCAGCAATTTCAGGGGTCTCGTCAAATTGAATTCGCGAATAATTGTAGATCAATATCCCTGGGAAAATAAAAGTACTATTTTTGCGCAGTTTTTTAAGAGAGGTAGTTAATGAAAGCAAAGTTATCACAGTTCAATTATGATCTTCCTGAAGGTCTGATTGCCAAGTATCCCACTCCAAACAGGGACGAATCAAGGTTGATGGTCGTACATAGAGATACTGGCAAAATCGAGCACAAGATTTTCAAGGAGGTAATCGATTATTTCGAAGACGGAGACACCTTCATTTTTAACAATACGAAAGTGTTCCCGGCGAGGAT
Source organism: Saprospiraceae bacterium (assembly GCA_028282725.1). GTDB lineage: Bacteria > Bacteroidota > Bacteroidia > Chitinophagales > Saprospiraceae > JAJRXG01. The sequence continues at coordinate 42,518 of JANQHF010000076.1, read as the reverse complement.
GTACGGAATTAAAGAAAAAACCGAGGCAAACATTGAGGTCTTCCTGTTGAGGGAGTTGAACAGTGAAAATAAGCTTTGGGATGTACTTGTGGATCCGGCGCGTAAAATACGTGTTGGAAACAAGTTGTTCTTTAAAAATAAGGACGGTGATGACAGATTGGTGGCAGAGGTTGTCGATAATACAACCAGCAGGGGGCGAACCATTCGATTCTATTTTGATGGCACAGAAGAGGAATTTGGAGAAATACTGGAAGAATTGGGACACACTCCTTTACCGAAATACATTGACCGCGAAGCAGAAGAGATTGATCTGGAGAGATTCCAGACGATCTATGCAAAGGAAACAGGAGCCGTTGCTGCTCCGACTGCGGGCTTACATTTTAGCAAGGAGTTGATGAAAAGGTTGGAAATCAAAGGAATCAACTTTGCCGAGTTGACCCTGCATATTGGATTGGGAACCTTCAGAAGCATCGATGTTGAAGACTTGAGCAAACATAAAATGGATGCCGAGTATTTTCGAGTGACCGACGATACCGTGGACATTGTCAATAACACGGACAAACATGGAGGGAGGAAGGTATGTGCTGTTGGTACTACAGTTATGAGAGCCATTGAAACGGCCGTATCTGCCACAGGTAAACTCAAGGCTGCCGAGGGATGGACCAACAAATTTATCTTTCCCAAATACGAGTTTAATATTGCCAATTCCATGATCACCAATTTTCACCTGCCAAAGTCGAGCCTGTTAATCATGGTAGCGGCATTTGCAGGTACTGATTTGATAATAGATGCTTATGAGCAGGCTGTGAAAGAAAAGTACCGGTTTTTTAGCTACGGAGATGCCATGCTCATCCTATAGGAAGATGAAGTTCATATTAAATTTTTCCTAATATTTGGAGATGTTGGTAAAAATTATACTTTTGCCGAAATTTTCAGAGATATCTGGAACTAACAGTAGCTCTGAAATTGTATAAGCAGTGTTTATATTTTAAAAGACTTTTTTGAATGTATTGGACACTTGAATTAGCACATCATCTTGAAGACGCACCATGGCCGGCAACCCGGGATGAATTGATCGACTATGCTGTAAGATCCGGATCTCCCCTGGAGGTGATAGAAAATCTACAGGAAATTGAGGATGAGGGAGAATTATATGAAAGCATTCTCGAGATATGGCCTGACTATCCGAGAAAAGATGACTTCCTTTTTAATGAAGACGAGTATTAATTAGTTGTACGGATTACCCCAAGGTGTATCGCTGGCTATCAATCTCCTGGCCGGTAAAATAGAACAGCTCAAGTCGAAATCACTTATCATTGCCATCGACGGCCATTCCTCCAGTGGAAAGTCTACCCTTGCCAAAGATTTGTCTTCCATACTCCAATTTCTTCATATCGACAGCGGTGCCATGTATCGGGCCGTTACATTGTACTTTCTCAGAAACCAGGTGAACGTGACAAAACAGGAAGCTATTGACTGTGCCCTTTGTGAGATTGTCATCGACTTTGAGCAAATCGAAGGACATTCAAGGACCATTCTGAATGGAGAAGATGTTGAAAAGCAAATAAGAAGCATGGAGGTATCCCAGACCGTAAGTGATGTAGCAGCTATATCCAGTGTCCGGAAGTTTTTGGTCATGCAACAAAGATCTTTATCAGGTGACCACAGTGTAATCATGGATGGAAGAGATATTGGTACGGTCGTATTTCCAGACGCCGACGTTAAACTGTTTGTGACTGCAAGTCATGAGGTACGGACACAAAGAAGATTTGATGAATTAGTAAGTAAGGGTGTCGATATTTCGATTTCCGAAGTTGCCCAAAATTTGAAAAACCGCGATCACATCGATAGCACCAGGGAAGATAGCCCGCTTAAAAGAGCAAATGATGCAATCGAATTGGATACTTCACATCTGAACAGAGGACAGATGGTTTCAAAAGCGCTTCAGATTATATTCGAACGATCGGAACAAACCAAAGAGCAGATTGATAATACTATCTGATTACAGTGATATCACCTGTGACCTTGCGTCTGCGGGTATCATATATTGTCTGCATTTCATAATAATAAACATATACCCCTGGTGTAACTGGTGAGCCGTTCAACGAGCCGTCCCAGGCAAGGACGACTTCCCCACTGTTAACTCTTGGCAAGTATGCAACGCGCTCACCCCAGCGATCAAATATGGAGAAATCGGTGATTTCTACAATGTCCGGGGCCAATTCAATCACGACCCTGTCATTGCCCTGTTGACTGTTCAAATTCAGGATATTTGGAACATAGACTGAAACCTTGTTGATATCAACAAAGACTTCAATGTTTATACTGTCCCTGGCCACGCAGCCATTCAGCGTTGAAGCCACGATCACAATCATCAAGTCTTCTGAAGCCGTCAGACTCAACGAATCAATCGAAGTAGATATCGTGTCTCCGTTGGCGATCCAAAAAACGGACACAGGCTGATCGCCGCTGTATGCAGGTAACAACAAAACCGGGTCTCCCCTTTCAACCTCAAAGTCATCACCCAATTCTACGGAAAGGGTCTCTCCCATCTTTATTTCAATCAAAGTGTCAATGGAACATTGCAGGCTATCAGTCAATGAAAGTCGATAGGTTCCTCCGGTCAACGGTTCAACCGGTACGAAACCTATAACCTGGTCATCGAGCAAAACACGCACATCTCCCACACCCCCCTCAACTTGTGTCACCTGGATAAATCCCTGTCCGTCATCCAGGCATGACTCACCCATGGCATCAAATTCAACTGTGATGAAAGGGTTAGGACTTATGACAACCGAGACCGTATCATTGGTAAAGCATCCGCTGCTGGTATCTCTAACTTCGAGGACATAGTTGCCACTCCTGAAGACTTCGGCATTCGTGTTATTTTGCAAAATGGGTAAGTTGCCATCAAACCATGTGATTTGATGAGTAGTGATGACAACCGGGTCCGTATCAATAAATATCGAATTTCCGTCACAAACTACAGTATCCGCAGTATTGATCACGGCGAGAGGAATATCGTTTGCAAAGGTGACAGTAAAATCCACCCGGGTTTGACATCCGTTGATCCCGGTGACCGTCAATGATTCCAGCACATTCTTTTCATCCAGCACTTCGCTCATATTCTGAGTAATCCTCCCATTTTTAAAAGACCACTCTAAAGAGGTAAATGGATCCAGAATGTTCGGTATCAAAGTTTCTTCGTTATTATCACAACTCAATTCATAAGTATCCTCAATAAGTACCCTGGGTGTAGCTATATCCGCGATCAATTCAACCGAATCCACTAGACTACATCCATTAGTACCGATAACCTCGTAGATGTGAAAGCCACTCATATCCGATAATATTGTAGGATCCTCTACGATCCTTCCGTTCATCGTAGTCCATATGACCGAGTTGGCATCATCCGTATCGATGGAAATGCTAACACTCGTTCTGTTACATGTGAGCGTATCCATGGAAAGTACAGTAAATGTTGGAGTGCTAAAGTCCTCTTCGACATTGATCGGTGCCAAACCAAAACAACCATTCAGTGTATCGAAAACATTGAGGGCATAAGCTCCCGAAGCCATTACAGCGACTTCCGGGGCATTGCTTCCATCAACCGCACCTCCAGCCCAGGTAAAGATGTGATGATCCAGGGCTATATTCGGTCTGATAATTACGCTGTCATTAAAGCAATTGATCGTATCTGACAATAAAATGAAGTCCGGTGCAATGGTATCGTATTCAATATCGATAACCTTGCTGTTGGGGCACCCGTTTATACCAATGATCTGAGCCTCAATGGCAGGTATATTGGTGACAACATTCAAATCAGGACCGATGAGGGTATCCGAATCCAGAACCCACCGGACCTGGTCAATGCCCGTTAGATCAGTCACACTAAGATTCGTTTCTCTATTCGTACACGACACTTTTATTTCATCGGGCAAATCGATTGCAGGTGCGTCTTTACGGTCTTCTACAGTCCAGGTGCCTGAGAAAGGACAACCATTGATCCCGGTCGCTTCGAAGGTATAGTTGCCGGCTTGTTCGACGACCAATCTTTGATCTGTCAGGGTGTCCCCACGAGGATTCCTCCAAAAAAATTGGTCGATCAATGACCCATCAAAATCAGCATTCACCTGTGCCTCCGGGTTTTGGCAAGTGATCTCCGTGTCTCCTCCCAGCAGGATGGCGGGTGTCGTTTCATTTCTGACAATGAGTACAGAATCCAACGCAAAGCAACCATTCGTTGTATCGACTATGGTGAAATTTACAATTCCTTCCTGGTTGACCAACACTGAGCTATCGGATTGGGACACAATGCCCTGTGCATTCCAACCAACGAAAGCATTTGTCAAATTCGTTAGAACAATCTGAGCTTCGGATACAACGCAGGTGATCGAGTCGAATGACGTCTGATACATGGGTGCTAACGTGTCCACAAAAACATCAAATCTCGTTGTATTATTCACACAACCGTTATTTCCCACGACCACATAGCGGTATGAATTTGCTTCGGTAATAGTGATGTCCTTGGCACCACGAATCGTGTCATTTGCACCATAAATCCAATATTCTTCCAGCAATTCGGAGTCGTCGCGATCCGGGCTGACGATCAGGTCTGTATCAATACAATTCAGAATTATATCTCCGCTCGGGATATTGCTAACCTGTATGAATTCGGAATTACTTTGTACTTCAAATCCCGTATTGGAGGTACATTCGTTGAGACCCTTGAGTACCAGTTCATATTGTCCTGGTTCAGAAAGCACTACATTAGGTGCTGACCCAATGGTATCTCCCGTACTTGTGCGGATCCAGTGATTCTCCAGGATGAGTGATGACGTTGTATAGTCAACCGTGACCTCCGAATTTAAACATGTAATGACAGGAGCGGAGATTGAGGCAGAAGGTGGCATCAAATCCGATGTTACGATCGTGCTGCCCGCAACGATACATCCAAACTCGTTGGTAACTTCCACATCATATCTACCTTCGGAAGTAATGGTGACCTGGGTAATTCCGTCGAATTCCCGAATGGGATTGCCGTCAAAAAACCACCTCACATCCTGGGCTGTAAATGGAGCTGTATAGGTCAGCTTAACTGTATCAGCTGCACAATTGAAAGAAGATGGACTGGCAGCAACATCCACTGAAATGGAACCTGCGTCCTTTACTTCGATCACAATTCCTTCGCTGATATCCATGCACAGGAATCCGCCCGCACTCCTGACTGATGAGAGTAATGAAAACAGATCCTGGCGTATGATGCCGAGTCGGGCCGTATCGTATTGAACAGATAGCATATTAAATGCATAGGCAGTATAAATTCCTTCGTCAAGGAAAGACAAATCGGGGTTTGGGTCGGCCATGACCAATGCTCCGGACTGGTCATAAACAAAAAATTCTTCGTCATATAAAGCGGGATCAGCATCGCCCGGAGTATAGTGATTTCTGAGATTTTCCTGTAATCCCAGGCAAGTCTTTAATGTATCCTGAAAATTGAATGTGCCCGTCACGGCTTCACATGCGTTGCATTGCAGGCCGGAGTCATCACAAAATTCCATCTCGAACGATTCAAAAATTCCCTCATTATTCAGGAAAGGATCTACGATGGTCAACTCCCATATGCCATTTACATTGTCTCCTACATAGTCCATGAGAAAGTCTCCGAAATTGGGGTAATAAGATCCATCGTAAATCGATTCATTTTGCCCCCAATCAAGATTGTTATTGTCCCATGGATTCGAAAGTACAGGATGGGGGTTTACATTTACCGGTCTGGGTCTGAATATGAGATCGTGTCGTATTTGAAGAATATTGGGAAAAGTGCCGTTGCCATTAGCTGGTCCGATGATGATGACTTCATTTCCGTTAGGAGAAGTCAGTGTCATATTCAAGTCACTCAGATTACTATGCCGGAATTCGATGCCAACCCCACAGATTCCTTGAAAATTGGAACCGATATTACCGCGGTTTGCCCCGGTCACCAAAAATCGCAGACTGATCGTATCAAAATCATTGATCCTGATCACAGAATCGTTGAGACTTGTTATGTTACATTGAGGATCAAAGGGGGCCTGGCCGTGTCCTTGCTGGACAGACAGAATCGCTCCGGATGTGACCAGCAGAAGCAAACGCCATGAAATACGCACGAGTAGCAGGATCGAAGGGTCCGTCAACTTGTCAATTCTTTGAATGTAGATAAAACGACTATAACCAGTCTTTATTAAGATTACCTTAAACTAAAATGGTCTGTTAACAATAGGCAGGTAATAACAGTTATTGATTTGAATGCATAGCAATATGCTATATTCGCCCTGCAAAAATACAACATATGCGACATAAGACCATAGGCAAGTCTGTGATTCTCCTGACCATCTTTATCATACTTTCAGACAGCCTTATGGCGCAACGAAGGGGCAGATCCCGTACTCGCGATCGTGAACCAGACGCGACGGAACAACTTGCCCAGTGGTATTCAATCTCCCTGGGAACCCTGGGCTTTGGATCGGGGTTCAGCATATCCGGAAAATTCAGTTATGCATTAAAATTTGAGGATCGGGTGTCGGTCGGTGCCTTTGGTAAGACTTTTTACGACCTGATCAACAACTTCAATGCTCCGGATGAAAGCTTGTTCTCCTATGGGGCTGGAGGATTTGCCCGATTAAACATTACGGAAGAAATTTTCATTCACGGAGAATACAATTATACCAGTTTTGAAGAAGTCAGGAACGCCGGACGCAGAAGTTTGCTCTATCCATCCATCGGAGGCGGTTACAAGGCAGGATATGACAACTGGACCTATGGATTTCACATCCTGCTTCCTCTAGATGAAGAAGCGCGGGACTTTGTCAATCTGGAATATTGGATAGACTTCAATTATAATTTTTAAACACATCACCTTGCTTCAAGCCGTCACCTTGCTTGAAGTCATCACCCTGCTTTAAGCCGTCACCTTGCTTGAAGTCATCACCCTGCTTTAAGTCATCACTATACTTTAAGTCATCACTATACTTTAAGTCATCACTATACTTTAAGTCATCACCCAACTTATAATTAAACTTTTTCCACTCTTTTTCAACCCTTGTTCTACTTTGGTCGATTTTGGAGGTTTTTCATCTGGGTTTTAATTCATCATCCTCATTTGGCTGACATCGATCTGAAATATATGTGAAGCTGCCAGGTCGCTATAGGCAAACTCACAAAAATCGACTGTGCCAACTCTCGCCTACAGGTATGACCCAATTGCCGGACAATTCGCCCTTTGTCTTGATCAGATTGTTAAACACCAGGGTATTATGGTTGATTTTCTTATCCTCGGCAACTTGAGAAAGTTCATGCATCGGTATTCCAAGTACCTCTGCATTCAATAAAAAATAAAATGTGGTGCGATCCATGAGATTGACATCTAAGTGCCTGGATAAAGCCTGAACCTGATGAGTCATGTTGTCAATACTACAGCCACTGGCATCTGCAGAACGCTCTTCATCCAGGGCAATAATGAGGAAAAGATCACAGGCGATTTGATGACGAGCAATCAGTGACCTGTTGTGACTCGTCCATTGAGGTAAAAACCTGGTCAAGTGATCATTGATCATTCCTATTTCCTCCACAGAAAGCCTCCTTTCAGCCTGAAAGATCCACAAACGCGCACTATTGCTGAGATCATCAAGTGCTGAAAGATCAATATGTTTGATGTCTTCAGAGATCATTAGACTGTACGATTAACTCACTGATATCCAAGACCATTACCTCATCTTGCTTTTCTTTAGCTTTCAACCCATCCATGAGCATTGTTATACAAAATGGACAATTCGCCGCCACTACTGACGCGCCCGTTTCCAAAATCTGGTCGATACGAGCACTATTCACCCTCTGATCTCCCGGTTCATCCTCCTTGAACATTTGAGCGCCTCCAGCTCCGCAGCAAAGTCCCCTGGACCTGGATGCTGCCATTTCCTCCACATCTGCCTGAAGATGATCGATTACTGAACGAGGAGCGATATACTCGCCATTTACTCTTCCAAGATAACAACTATCATGTATGGTAAGTTTTTTTGATTCCATGCCTTTCCCAATCCTGATCTTGCCCTCACTAATCAGCTGATCGATTAATTGGGTGTGATGAATGACCTCATAATCCCCGCCCAGGGCAGGGTATTCGTTTTTAAGGGTATTAAAACAGTGTGGACAAGCAGTAACTATTTTTTGAACCTCATAACCATTTAAAACTTCAATATTTTGTAAGGCCGACATTTGAAACAAAAATTCATTGCCTGCCCGCCGTGCAGCATCGCCGGTGCAAGATTCTTCATTTCCCAATATGGCAAATGACATTCCTGCTTCCTGCAACAGTTTTGTAAACGCAATCGTCACTTTTTTTGCCCGTGCGTCATAGCTGCCGGCACAACCCACCCAAAAAAGATATTCCGGTTGTTCCCCAGCTGCCACAAATTCTGCCATAGTCCTTACTGCCATATATCTTGGATTTTAATCGGTATCTAATTCTTTGGTCCAGGCAGCTCGCTCATCCGGCATCTGCCACACGGAACCACTGTTCTCCACACTGTTAAACATTGGAAGCCAATCACCCGGCCCGGCTGAATTGGTCAATATATCGTATCTCCGCATGGCAAGTATCGGTTCGAGAGGATTGATCAATACAGGACACGACTCAACACATGCATTGCAAGTTGTGCATGCATATAATTCCTCAGAAGAGATATAATCAAATAGTGACTTGCCATCATCGTAGTTTTGTGCTGAAAGCTTGGCTCCAGTTGAATCCTGCGAGACGAATTCGGGCTTTCCGCTTTTGAGATTCTTTCCGACTTCATCCAATCGATCCCGAATATCCATCATGACTTTGCGGGGAGACAGCTTCTTGCCTGTTGTATTAGCCGGACAGACAGAAGTACATCGTCCACATTCCGTACATGTGTATGATTCCAATAGTGTTTTCCAACTCAGGTCAAATACGTCCTTTGCTCCAAATTGCGGAATATCTTCACCCATTTCTGCACCAGTATCTTCCACCAGGCCCATCATGGATTTGACCTCGTTCATTATTTCCGGCATGTTTTCCATCTCACCTCTTGACCTCCTTCGCGTGAAATAGACATTGGGAAAAGCGAAAAAGATATGCAAGTGTTTTGAGTGAGGCAGGTAGGTCAGGAAACCAAACACCACCATTATGTGCAACCACCACCCTCCTCTCTCTATTATATGCAGAAAATTGCTATCCAATCCTTCAAAAAGTGACGGTCCCAACCACGAACTTATGGCCAAGGTACCGGTATCAGGATAGTTTGCAGGATCAATTTGTTGCAGCAATACATCCGCTCCATTCATACTGAAGATGCCAATGATCAACAACAACTCACCAATGAGAATCAAATTGCCATCCAACTGAGGCCAACCCTTCATTTCAGCATTAAAGAACCTCGGAACTTTCAAAACATTCCTGCGCCATAAAAAGATAACCGTTGCCACGAATGCCAACACCGAAAGGATTTCAATGAAGTTGATCAGGAATGTGTAAAATCCACCCATTTTATCTGCGAAAAAGCGATGATATCCTCCGGCTCCGTCAATTAGTATTTCTATTAATTCAATTTGTGTCAGCAAGAACGCAGTGTAGATAAAAAAATGGAAGATGGCCGGTATCCATCTTTTAAACATCTTTTTTTGGCCAAAAGCCACCAACAAGACATTTTTCCAGCGCCAACCCGTATGGCCAACAATTTTTTCTGGCCTGCCCAACCGAATATTTCTGATTACAAAGCCAAACTGAACGAAGGCCAGGGAAAAAACGACAAGACTGATCAGTATGAAAATAATCTGTGATATTGCCATAAGGCAGGGTATCTTTACTCGCTAAATTCAGACAATTATGTCCATCCTCAATGATAAACAAATACAGCAAAAAATAAGACGACTGTCTTATGAAATTATTGAACAAAACACTGACGTAAAAGATTTGTATTTGGCCGGTATTAACAATAATGGTTATCGTTTTGCTTCGTTGTTGAAGGAATCCCTGGAGGATATTAGGCAATGTCCATTTGATTGTCACTTGATCCGGGCCAGACTCAATCCAGCAAAACCTGTCGAAGGGGAAATTTCTCTTGATGTGGAAGCTGGACTCTTGAAGAATAAAACCGTAATTCTCATCGATGATGTTGCGAATACAGGGAGAACCCTATTTTACGCGTTTAAACCATTCCTGGATCTGATGATTCGAAAAATGCAGGTCGTCGTCATGGTAGATCGAAAACACAAGTCATTTCCTGTTAAGGTCGACTACGTAGGTATGTCTTTAGCTACCACGTTAAAAGACAATATCGAAGTCAAATTGAAACCAAAACGACGATTCCGAGTAGAAATAACTTAAGACCTGTCTATTCTTATTTAAATGTGGAAAAAATTTATATGAATTTTTCATATATATAACATACTCTTTACCTTGCATAGGTACCTTTGTCACCTGAAAAGAACTATTTAACTAAACTAACCAATACCATGAGAAGGATTACTTCTACATTTTTATTTTTACTAACTACGGCTTTTGTTTTTGGTCAGGGTGTGACTACTTCTTCCATCAGGGGGAAAGTCTTGGACGAAAATAATGAGCCGTTACCAGGAGCCAACATAACAGCCATTCATGGCCCGACGGGGACGTTCTATGGAACATCCACTGACGACCAGGGTTTTTACCGGTTGGATAATGTTAGAGTTGGTGGACCATACACGATTACTACAAGTTTTGTAGGGTATACGGATGTACAATACACAGATATCTTCCTCAGACTGGGAGAACCAGTCATTGCTGATGTTACCATGGGAGAATCAGCAGTTGAACTCGGAGAAGTGCTCGTGACTGCGACTGCAGGTACCGTGGGTCTTACTTCCGGCTCGAGTACTCAGATTAAGACTGAGGACATCGATGCCATGCCAACGCTAAACAGGAATATCAATGATTACACCCGGCTAACGCCACAAGCAAGCGGCAATTCATTTGCAGGTGTTAATAATCGATTTAATTCCATTTATGTGGACGGAGCTGTCAATAATGATGTCTTCGGATTGGCCGGATCTGGCACCAATGGAGGTCAAACGGGCATTGCCCCATTCAGTATTGATATTATTGATCAGTTCCAGGTAGTGCTTTCTCCCTATGATGTGACCTTCGGTGGTTTCGCAGGGGGCGGAATTAATGCCGTTACAAAATCAGGAACAAACAAATTCAAAGGAACGGCCTATTATTTCTTCCAAAACCAGAGCCTGGTTGGAAAAACTAATGGTACAGAAGCTGATCGACTGAATTTATCGGAAAGAACCAGGGTGGCCGACTTTAGCAAGAAAACATATGGGGCCTCTCTTGGCGGACCTATTGCTAAAGACAAGGCATTCTTCTTCACCAATGTTGAAATTCAAAAAGATGTCAATCCTATTCCGTTTAACGTGGCCACTTATACCGGCGAAGCCAACCGGTCATCAGAATCAGACTTAAATAATCTGGCTGATTTTCTCAGAAATTCTTATGGCTATGACCCTGGAACATTTGGAGAAACGTCTGATGAATTGGAAGGTCTTAAGTTCTTTGGTAAGATTGACGTCAACCTGAATTCATCAAATACATTGACTCTGAGACATCAATATACCAAAGCTGAACAGTTTAATAGAGATGGCGGTGGATCACGTTATTTACCATTTACCAATAATGGAATATTCTTCCCATCAATCACTAATTCTTCAGCGATAGAATTGAATACGAGAATCGGTAACCGCATGTCCAATAACCTGATTATAGGATACACAGCAGTACGCGATGACAGAGATCCATTGGGACAGGATTTTCCTTATGTAATCATCTCAGATGCCGGAGGGACTATTGAATTTGGATCAGAACCATTCTCGACAGCGAATATTTTGAATCAGGATATTATTTCGATTACAAATAATTTGAAGTTATATCGTGGAAAACATACCTGGACCTTCGGTACCCATAATGAATTCTATGACATATTTAATCTATTCATGCCCTGGAATTATGGACAATACGAATTCAACAGTCTTGAAGACTTTTTGACTGGTGCGCCTGCCGACGAATTCCAGAGAGTATATTCTCTACGTGATAACGTTTCCGGAGATGAATCCATCGCTGGTGCGGAAATCAATGCGATTCAATTAGGTGTATATGCACAGGATCAGATCCAGGTCAATGAGAGATTGAATATAACTGCGGGATTAAGAATTGATCTTCCCATCATCACGAATGATCCTGAAGAGGCACCAAGATTCAATAGTGAAGTACTCCCTAGACTAGCTTCATCCTATGACATTGCTAATAATGTAGCAGCTGGACAAGCTCCCGATGGTCAAGTGATGTTCAGCCCAAGGCTAGGGTTTGAATATTTTATGGATGATACGAAGAGTTCAAAACTTCGTGGTGGATTAGGAATTTTCACTTCGAGGATTCCATTTGTGTGGCCAGGAGCCATGTTTAACACCAATGGTCTGACTTCGACATTTATTGGGGATTTTGCAATTCCCGGTGATGTCATCTTCAGACCAGATGTGCAGAATCAATATGTATATGAAAACCCGAGAGTCCCAAGTGGAGATATGAACTTATTTGTGAAGGATTTCAAATATCCACAAGTGTTTAAGGGAAATGTTGCCTGGGATAAAAATCATGGCAATGGCTGGGTGACTTCTGTGGAAGCATTGTATACAAAGACCTTGAATAATGTGGTCTATACAAATATCAATACCTCAACCGAAGTCGATTTCAGATGGACCGGCTCAGGTGACACGCGACCTGTATTTGTACGAAGCGAAATTGACGATGATGCATTTGGAGCGGTATACGTTGGATCAAATACAAGTGAAGGTTATACCTACAATATAACAGCAAGCGCGGCCAAGAGATTTGATTCAGGTCTGAACTTGAATTTTGCATGGTCTTATGGTGATGCATATGCCTTGAATGAAGGAACTTCTTCTCAAAACTCATCGCAGTGGAGAGGACAGATTCATGTCGAAGGAAGAAATAATCCAATCTATGGAAGATCTGACTTTTCAGCAGGTCACCGAATTATCGGATCCATAGATTACAAGATAAAATGGGGCGGATCAGGAAATACCGGCACACAGATATCACTATTTTACGAAGGAGAAAGTGGAACGGCCATGTCTTATGTTATTGGAGACAGAAGTGCACGAAACATAAATAACCAGAGAGGAAGTACTTCAAGAAACAGATCTCTTGTATACGTACCACGGGATGCAAATGATATCAACCTTGTAGATCAGACGGTCAATGGTCAAACCGTGACTGCGGCTCAACAATGGGAAAGACTAAATGCAGTCATTGAAGAAGATCCAGGTCTTAGAAATCGCAGGGGTATGTACGCGGAAAAAAATGGATCGAGAGCGCCATTTGAGAGCAAATTTGACCTTGCAATCAGACAGGATTTTGGTACCCAACTGGGTTCCAACTTGCACAAATTTCAATTGTCCTTTGACATTTTTAACCTGGCCAACTTCATCAACAAGAATTGGGGTACGAGGTATAACGTTCCTGGTGACTTTAATAATTATTTCTTGTATGATTTCGAAGGATATGCCGATGATGGTACGACACCACAATTCTCATACATTGATGAAGATCTTGGTAAAGACAGATTTGACGTTTCCGGCTTGTCTTCAAGATGGAGAATGAGAATAGGATTGAGATATATATTTAACTAAAGACTTAGTCAGAGTATAGTAAAAAAGGCAACCAGGAGATCCCGGTTGCTTTTTTATTTCCTGATAACTCTTTCTAATTTATAAATAATGCGGTAGACCTGTACACTTCTTCACCTACGATCAATTCTAATCGGACCAAACCACTTTCTATTCCAAGATCTTCTTTTGCGTATTGAATTTGGTTCATTCCATTAACCAATCTTACCGGATTCTTCATAATAAGACGTCCGCTGAAGTCATAGACTCGTACTACTGCCTGATTTACAGATCCATGGTGATCCAATTCAATTGTTATGAATTCTGAAGCAGGGTTCGGATAGACATTCCAAAGCACGTCAGCCTGATCCAAATAACTCAATTGAGGGATTGCAATATTCAGATCCTGGTCAATGAGTTGTGAACCGGATTCATCAATTGTGAAAACATTTGATAATTGACCATCGGACCTTGCCCTGAATACAAAGCTAAAAGCGGTGGTCGCAGCATCCCAATTGGTATCATGTTCACCCATCCAGATCATTCGCAATTTACCCTCTTCAGTAGTTTCCACATTTAACAAGTCATTACTGTGTGAAGGTAAATCAATGGTCCAATCGACCAAATCCAGGTATTCAGAATCGAAGACCCATTCCATTTCTAGTCCACCTATCATTTGTGCATTATCCGCAATTACCGCAACTTGAACGATATCACCTGTGGAAAACTCTTGATTCCTGACGGAGAAACTCTCTTTATTATAAGATCTATTGTACGCTGTGAAATCAGAGAGTTCAAGATCTCCCATTCTTATGCCCACAAAATCCAGAGCCTTGTCTTTTTGCATATTCAAGATCTCCACTTCCTGTGGAAATGAAAATACGGGTCCATCAACGGCAAATGGCTCCGGCTCGGGGAATTCATAATAACCCGGTACGAACTTCCAAAGAGGATATTCAGGATTATGAATACCCAGGATCATATTTCGAAGCAATTGTTCGTCACGAATAGTGAGATGACGGTCGCCATCAATGTCAGCCGCAGCATATTGATAAGGACTGGTAAATGACTGAGCGAATATGAAATGTTTTCTGAAAATCATAGCATCCATAATAGAAACTCCATGGATTTCTTCTTCTTCCCTCTTTGCGGACAATTTATAGTCGCCGCCTTCTTGTACTTCAAACTTATATGATCCTTGTTTATCTGTCAGCATTTCGTTTTGCATATCTCCAGATAAGCCCACTTGTACTTCGTCCATTCCAATGGACGCAATGTTCATCACGGTTCCTTCGATATTCATTGTATTTACAGCTGGTGTCAAACGACATACTTGTCCGGAACTCGTTGTCAGAGGAATCGGATCCGCATTTCTGTCAAAGAAGGCGGCATCACGGATGGCATCTGAAATAAATGCTGATGCCTTGTCTTGTGCAGAGGGTAAAATTTCGGCACAAACTTCAACCAGGACAGTACCGTCATTCAAATTCAACGAAGTACCAGGATCCGCCGTCCAAACCGCAAATCCACCGTAGCTCGACAATGATCCTGTCGCAGTACCCGATGAGGTCAGCGGAACACACCCACTTCCGGTGAAAGTGCCCCCAGTGAACCCCACATTCGTAACACTTAATATTTTCGCAACATCATTGTCCAGTACGATTGAAAATGACGCAGATGAAACATCTTTAAAATTATTCGTGGTTATATCAAAACAAACTTCTTCACCTGCTGCCCCGGATGTGCTCCCTACGCTCAAATGAAGTGGTTCTTCTATTTCTCCCTGACAAATACAATTGAAGCCAATCCTGTCATTCATCGTTTGAGGATTGCCGTCGTCGCACGGATCACCAATTGCAATGACCACGTTCGGATCAAATGAATCGCAATCCAGGGCATCAGGAACACCGTCGTTATCATCATCATCGTCACAGACGTCGCCCATTCCATCTCCATCATTATCGGCCTGATCAGCATTTGCATCATCCTGACAATTATCATCTTCATCTGCCACACCATCTTCATCGCGATCAGAACGACCCGTACAGATACAATCTTCATTTACAGTATCACCTACAGTTGTGGTGAGACCATCATCACAGGCATCTCCTACTTGTAGCTGTATCGCGGGGTCAAGCGGATAACAATCCTGAACATCCGGAAGCCCGTCATTGTCATCATCATCATCACAGACGTCGCCCATTCCATCTCCATCCGTATCCAATTGATCAGGGTTGGCATTATCGGGACAGTTATCATCTTCATCCGGCGTACCATCCATATCACGATCCGGCCTTCCAATACAAAAACAGTCTTCCGCAAATCGATCATCTGCAGTAGATGGATTCCCGTCGTCACAATGATCACCTATGGAAAAAGACCTTGTACCATCAAATGGAAAACAGTCCTGGAAGTCGGGTGTTCCGTCATTGTCATCATCTGGATCGCAAATATCCCCAGTCCCATCACCTTCATTGTCTGCCTGGTCCGGATTTGGATCATCCGGGCAATTATCATTCACATCGGCAATTCCGTCATCATCCCTGTCGTCGAAAGGACTGCAGTTGACCGAGACCGTATAATTTGATGTGACCGCCTTCGCAATGCCGTCCACTACAACAAAAACCGTCTCTCCGGCAGAAAGAAAGATTCGGATCCTGTCATCTCCTTTTTTATTGCTAAAAGCCCGGCAAGTGTTTTCATCTCGACAATCATCAAAAATGAAAAGCCCAAGATCTTTTTCCAGATTATATAAGCGGAATGTATATTCCTGGGATTCCGGTGCCGTAAACTGGTATATTCGATCCTGTGCATCAATGCGCAAAGGTTGTGAACTGCATTCGCCAGCAGTGTACTGTACGTCATCGCTTCCGCCGGCATTGGAATCATTAAGAGGTTGATCGCAGATCAGGATGGCATCAGGATCACAATCACATCCGGTTAAAACAAGGTCGAATTCACCACCATTTTGGTGATCAATAACAACGTAATATCTACCGGGATCAAGGATACGGTTGATAAATTGTCTGCCTCCGTCTCTTTCCCCTGCCGAAATACACACAGGATGCGATATTCCGGGTCGGAACAAGAACATCCTTGTCTCCAACGGGTAACTTGCACCCGACAATTTTAATTGTATATCAGTTGTTTCCGCAAGGTCGAAAAAGTATATCCGCTCACCTCCACCATACCACGGTTCGGAAGGACCCATACAACGATAAAGACCTTTTTGATTTCCTTCGGAGTACAAGGATTGATCCCTTTTCGGGCGACCACATCGCAATTCTTCCGCATCACTAAAATCAAATGACGAGCAAGTATAAGTCAATAAGTACTCGGCATCCGTTGCACTATTTCTTCCATCGACAATGACATAATATTCTCCTGCCGGCAGTCCTAAATCTCCTTCATCAATGAATCTGCCATATTTGTAATGCTGCCCGGAAGCAACACAGCTGAAGGCATCCGGCGTACATTGGGTGACCAAAAATATATTCATATTCGGATCGTCGGTTTCCAGGGTGAGCATGATTCGATCCGAAGACCTTCTTTTATCGATTACATATAATTCATCTGGCCCGTTGTAGGTGCCGGTTCCTCCATAGCAGTTGTATATTCTTGCATTGAAATTGCTCTCCAGACCCCAGGTATTTCCGCTCCCGGTATTCCCACATCCCAACGGTATGGCATCTTCACAGGAAATGGGGCCGGGAATGGGTTCACACATAATGCTTAAATCAAAATTTCCTAATTCTGCCTCCCAGGTATCAACAATGAGGAAGTAAGTACCCGGATTCAAGGTGGCAAGTATACGTTCGGACAAGTTGTCACTATTCGTACTCGACATGATACAACTTCCCGTCTCACAGTTTGCACTCATCAGAAACAGATCGAAGTTCAATTCGGGATCATTGACCCCTCCTAATCGAATATCATATTGTTGCTTTATGGTTACCGTGATTTCATAAATTCTCTCTTGCCCGGTATAGCCAGTAACCAGGTTGATGCCTGAGCAATCATAGCTTTCCAGCATGTTGGAAAATCCAATATTCGTCTGATTGGGTAGATCCGCACCGCATGCAATGTCAATGGCTGTGATACATGCTGCGGGATTGTGAACATTCGCATAGCTTTCAAAGGAAAAACATAGCACGAACAGTGCAACAGAAAGGATCGTTTTCATCATTGTAGTTTGTTACTAAGCGCGTTAATCGATTAAACAAATCACAAGATACATATTATAATTAATTAAACTATTAATTATAACTGATTTCAGGTATAAATCCACGGAGCGGCTTTAGGCAGGGGGATTGCTTAAAGCCACCCGGTCGCTCCCGGCAACAATTCCCTGCACTGCACAAAGGATTGATATAAAAAAATCTATCTTGGCAGGTTTAAATGCATGTCTAATGAATCGCCGTCATTTAATCAATACCCTGGGTGGAGCGACTGCCGGTACCATCATGGGAGCGCAATCTCTTATGGGACATAACAAAGGTGAGCACTCATCATCGAATCAGATAGATTTATCTTCTGCGATCAACCACTCGGTCTGCAGATGGTGCTATTCCAGGATTCCCCTGGAAGAATTTGCTGACCAATGCAAAGACCTGGGTATACAATCAGTGGAATTACTGAACCCTAACGAATGGGACGTGGTTTTGAGCCGGGGACTGTCTTGTGCAATTTCATTCGGCTCATCCCTGGGTATCACGAAGGGTTTCAACGATCCCCAATATCACGATCAAGCCCGAAAAGAAATGATGGAAATCATCCCCGATGCTGCTGATAAAGGAATTCCTCAAATCATATGCTTCTCCGGGAATCGCGGTGCCATCTCGGATGAGGACGGCATGGAAAACTGTGCTGTGGGTTTGGATCCGGTGGTCAGGGAAGCAGAGAAGCACGGCGTCAAGATCGTCATGGAATTGCTCAATAGCAAAGTGGATCACGCCGACTATATGTGTGACCACACCGAATGGGGCGTACAATTGGTCGAAAAGATTGGCTCTCCCAACTTCACATTGTTATATGACATTTACCATATGCAAATCATGGAAGGAGATGTCATCCGAACGATCCGGGACAATCACAAATACATCAGCCACTATCATACGGGAGGTGTACCCGGTCGAAATGAAATCGATGAAACGCAAGAACTGTATTATCCGGCGATCATGAAAGCAATTGCAGAAACCGGCTATGACGGGTACGTCGCACAGGAGTTCATCCCCTCCAGGGGTAATGCTATCAGATCGCTCAAACAAGGAATTGACATTTGTAATATAACCGTATAAGAAAAGAAGATGTATTTTAATTCACAAGGAAAGGATAGCGTCACCTATGATGCTATCATCGTAGGCTCGGGAATCAGCGGAGGATGGGCTGCCAAGGAATTGACAGAAAAAGGATTGAAAGTCCTGGTGTTGGAACGAGGCAGGGACGTTAAACACGGTGACTACCCTACTGCCACACTCGAGACCTGGGATGTGCCGAACAGGGGACAACTCACCGAGGAAGAGTGGAAAGATTATCCAAAACAAAGAAGAACCGGTTATACTGTCACCCAATTCACCAGACACTGGTGGGTCAAAGACACAGAGCATCCTTACTATGAGACCCAACCTTTTGATTGGATCAGGGGATATCACGTCGGTGGAAGATCCCTATTATGGGGACGACAGAGTTATCGACTGAGTGATATTGATTTTTCTGCAAATGCAACGGATGGAATTGCCGTTGACTGGCCCATCAGGTACAGGGATATAAAGCCATGGTATGATTACGTGGAGGAATACATCGGTGTCAGTGGCCAGAATGTCGGGCATCCACAAACACCGGATGGCGTTTTCCAGCCGGCCATGGAACTGACATGTGTGGAGGATCATATGAGACAAAAAATGGCTCAAATCTACGATGATCGACTGCTCATGGTGGGTCGCGTGGCTCACATTACCAAACAGGGAGGTCATAATGGAAGAGGCAATTGTCAATTCAGGAATCGGTGCATCAGGGGATGCCCTTATGGAGCATACTTCAGTTCAAATGCTTCGACAATTCCAGCTGCAGCAGCTACCGGAAATTTGACGCTAAGACCTTTTTCTACCGTTCATTCCATCATATATGATGACCAGACGCAGAAGGCAACCGGGGTACAGGTCATTGATACCGAAACCCTGGAGAATCTGGAATTCTATGCCAAGATTATTTTTGTGTGCGCATCTGCCATCCCAACCGCTTCTATCCTGATGAATTCCAAGTCCGACAGGTTTCCGGATGGAATTGGAAATGATTCCGGCGAGTTGGGTCATAACCTTATGGATCATCATTTCCAGATCGGAGCAAGAGCCCAGACAGACTTATTTGATGATAAATATTATAAGGGCAGAAGACCGAATGGAATATATATCCCTCGTTTCAGGAATATTGACAAAGCATCGCAACACAAAGATTTCATCAGGGGATACGGATACCAGGGAGGTGGGATGCGAGCCGGGTGGTGGAGACCTGCCGAAGCGAAAATTGGTAAGGCACTCAAAGAAGAACTTTCCCAACCCGGAACCTGGGGAATGAATCTGACTGCTTTTGGAGAATGTCTACCCTATCATGACAACAAGATGACGCTCCGTTATGACAAATTGGACAAATGGGGGCTTCCTGCAGTAGATTTTGATGTAGGATGGAAGGAAAACGAGCTCAATATGCGAAAGGACATGCAGACCCAGGCTGCCGAAATGTTGGAGGCTGCAGGATTCAAAGATGTGTCAGTATATGAGAATAATTCGAATCCTGGTAAGGGAATCCACGAAATGGGTACAGCGCGTATGGGCCGCGATCCCAAAACGTCTGTCTTGAATAAATGGAATGCCATACATGCAGTGCCCAACGTCTATGTCACTGATGGCGCATGTATGACTTCCGCTGCTAATCAAAATCCATCTCTGACTTACATGGCACTGACAGCGAGAGCCGCTGACCATGCGGTCAGGGAGTTGAAAAAAATGAACATTTAAAAATTCACCCATGAAGAGAAGACAAGCAATCCAAACCTCGGTATTCCTTGCAGGATGTGGACTTTCCGCCGGAACAATAGCTGCCATTGTCAGTAGTTGCAGTACAGCACCTGCCGATAGTGGGACTACCTTCCTGGGAGATGACAATGTCGCGCTGTTGGGAGACATCGTAGAAACCATTATTCCTGCGACGGATACACCCGGTGCCCGGGAAGCCGGCATTCATGAATGGATGGATCAATCGGTACGTGACAACTTTTCACAAGAGGAAAGTGAAATGTTCAAGACTGCCCTGTCTCAAATCCGGAAGGACGGATTCAGCAAAATGAGCCAGGAACGAAAGGAAGACTACCTTACATCTATTGAAAGCGAAGAAGGACAACCAAATGTATTCGAAGTCTTACGAGGTATGACATGCCAGGGTTTCTTTTCCTCTGAAATCGGGGCTACCCAGGTGCTGGCCTTTGATCCCATACCCGGAGAATGGCGGGGATGTATCGATTTGGCAGAGGTAGGAAAAGCATGGGCATAAGGACGTTGAAAACAATTTGAATATGATCATAGACACAAGACGCATTTTCCTAAAAAAGGCGGCTGTTCTGACCGCAGGTCTTACCTCTGTAAGCCTGACCACAGCTTGTTCATCAAAAACGGCCTCATCCGTACAGACACCAGGGAGTGCAATGTTCTTTAAACTTTCTTTGGCCCAATGGAGTTTTCATAAGGCTTTATTTGAAAAGAGATTGGATCACCTGGATTTTGCTGCAAAGACGAGAAGCCTGGGAATTGACGGGGTAGAGTATGTCAATCAATTTTTTAAGGACAAGGCCGAGGACACTGCCTACCTGACTCAAATGAACGAAAGAGCAGCTGAGGCCGATGTCCATCAATTGTTGATCATGGTAGATGGAGAAGGAGGATTGGGTGATCCTGATTCGGGCAGACGTCAGACCGCAGTTGAAAATCACTACAAGTGGGTAAATGCGGCAAAGTATTTGGGTTGTCACAGCATTCGTGTCAATGCTTATGGCCAGGGCAGCCGGAAAGAAGTGAGCAAAGCTGCAGTAGACGGTCTGGGATCACTGGCAGAATATGCATCCAAAGAAGATATCAACGTTATTGTTGAAAACCACGGAGGTTTTTCAAGTGACGGAGGTTGGTTGGCGGATGTGATGAAGCAGGTCGACATGAAAAATTGCGGTACACTTCCGGATTTCGGCAATTTTTGCCTGAAAAGGGAAAATTGGAATTGCCTGGAAGAATATGATCGGTATCAGGGAGTTAAAGAAATGATGCCTTATGCTAAGGCCGTCAGTGCCAAATCACATGACTTTGACGAGAACGGAGATGAAAAGCATACGGATTATATGAAGATGATGAAGATTGTAAAGGACTTTGGCTACAAGGGATATGTAGGAATTGAGTACGAAGGACGGGAATTGTCAGAAGAAGAAGGTATTATTGCAACCAGAGATCTTTTAATAAAAGTCGGAAAAGCTCTATCATGAATCTTAAGTATTTATTGTTCATCTCAATAAAGGTATTATTGTGTGCGGCTCTTCTTCAGAGTTGCAAAGGCGAATCACCCCAAAGACCGGCACCAGTCTTAACCCAGGATCAGATTAATGCCAACCAGGCGAGAACACAAACACCTGTTGTGCCTGCAGGATCAGTAGGCGAAAGAGTTATGCATTATATCTGTCCTAACGGCCATTTGGAAGGAGGTTCGGATGCACAGGGTACTTGTATCACTTGTGGAGCAACTCTGGCGCACAATGCGGCCTGGCACACTCAGCAACAGGCAACCAACCCACAAACACCGGCGCCGGCTATGCAGGCCCCGGCACAAAATGCTGCAGGAGTCTGGCATTATATCTGCCCGAATGGTCATGCCGGTGGAGCAGGATCTGCCACTGCTTGTCCTGATTGTGGTGCCACGTTGATACATAACCAGGCATATCATCAATCTTAACCAAGAAGATAGGAAGTGCACACTTTAATGCCACAATAATTGGTTAGATTAGATGTTTGGAATCATCTGACCTGACTCAATGCGCGATCTAAAGACGGACTATTTCGAGGATATACAACTATTCCGAAATAAGGTCCAGCTCTTTTGGTGTGTAGTTCTACTGCTTTTCCTTTTTTCATATCCCTTCCTGGTCAAAGCCTACTACCTGACGGTATTTAATTTGATGGCCGTCAATATCATCGTGGCCCTGGGTCTGAATTTGTTGATCGGCAACACCGGTCAGATTTCACTCGGTCATGCAGGATTCGTTGCCATTGGTGCATATACGACTGTCTTGTTATTAAAGAGTGGTGTTCCCTTCATTGTTGCACTGATTGCCGCTGCAATCGCCGCGGGATTCTTTGGTTTGCTACTAGGTATTCCCTCGTTAAAACTGGAGGGCCCTTATCTTGCAATAGCCACGTTAGCATTCGGACTGGCAGTGACCATAATCATTGGCCGCATGGACTTTTTAGGGGGGCGAATGGGTTTTTCAGTACCCAAGATCAACCTCACATGGACCGGGCTAAATTACGACCGATCCCTGTATTACGTGATCCTGATCATAACGATAATATCGGTATTCGTTGCGAGAAATATCTTAAAAAGCCGGATCGGAAGAAGTTTCCAGGCAATACGCGACAGCGATATTGCGGCTTCGGCTATCGGTGTAAATATCACGCGCTATAAGCTCTATAGCTTTGCCATCAGTGCTTTTTATGCCGGTGTTGCAGGCTCTCTTTGGGCCTTGTACCTGGGCTTTATAAATCCGACGCTATTCACTTTTATATTGTCGATCAACTTCCTGGCCATCGTGGTGATTGGTGGTTTGGGCTTTATCACCGGATCCATTCTAGGGGCAGTGGTAATGACCTATTTAAACCTGCAATTACAAAATGTCCCGGATATCCCTGTTATCGGTCCGTTGTTGCAACAATTTTCGGAAGCCTTCATGATGCCAACCGGTATTACGAATATATCATGGGTGCTGACGGGGTTGATCCTGATCCTCATCGTTCTGTTTGAGCCTTTGGGATTATACGGTATTTGGTTGAGAATCAGGATATATTGGAAGAGATGGCCTTTTTGAACAATGATGGAATGGACGAATGATTGAATGATTGTCCCGACGTTTCGCTTTGCGAAATTACGGGATGATTGATTGAATGAAACATAAAACGTACTTAGACCTAATCTTAAACTTAGACTTAGCCTTCTTATGTTAGCCCAATTGCTCATAACAAGCCTCGTTTTCGGAAGTATCTATGCCCTGATGGCATTGGCGATGAGTATTACTTATAAAGCCAGTGAGATCCCGAATTTTGCCCAGGGTGAAATGGCTATGATTTCCACCTATGTGACATTTGTGGCATTGAGCAGCTTTGGCATGAATTTTACCCTGGCCATTCTGCTGACCGTAGCTTTTGCCTTCGTGCTGGGCATCTTACTCGAATTTGCCTTCCTACGCCGTGCCAAGGATCCGACACCTCTCAGTTATATCGTCATTACCATCGGTTTTCAATTGATGTTGTACGGGTTGGCCGGGTGGAAATGGGGCAGCGATCAAAGACAAATCAATCTGCCTTTTTCGGAATCCAAGGTCTTGTACCAGACGGACAGCTTTGCCATTACTGAACTGAACCTTGTCACGATCCTGATCGCCGTAATCGTCTTAATTTTGATATACCTGTTGATCCAAAAAACAAAATTGGGCCTTGCCATGAAGGCCTGTCAGCAAAATGTAAATGCCGCACGCATGAATGGGATTCCATCCGACCGCATCCTCGCTATCAGTTTCGGTATAAGCTCCATTGTCGGAGCCACGGCAGGTGTCCTCGTTGCTCCTTTGATTACCTTGGACCCAACCATGATGTGGGACCCGCTTCTCAAAGGATTTGCCGCAGCGGTCTTAGGCGGAATGAAGAGCTTGTACGGTGTGGTCATCGGGGGATTTCTGTTAGGAATTGTGGAGAATCTATTTGGTTTTTACATCTCGATTGAATTCAAATCGGTAGTGGCTTTCTTGATCATTGTCATCGTCCTTTATTTCCGGCCTTCCGGCTTGTTTGACAAACATTATGTAAGAAAAGTGTGATATGGGCCAGTTGTTTCAAGTGCATAATTTGACTAAAAGATTTGGAGGACTGACGGCCATTAATAATTTGACCTTCGAGGTAGAGGAGAAAGAGATATTCTCCATCATCGGACCCAATGGTGCCGGTAAATCCACTGTCTTTAATTGCATCAATGGTTTGTACAAACCAGAGGAAGGGACTATGTTATTTAAGAAGCAGGATTTGGTGGGAAAAAGACCTGATCAGATCGCATCACTAGGTATTGCCCGTACCTTTCAGAATCTCGAGCTTTTTGCAAATATGACTACCCTTGACAATCTGATGTTGGGCAGGCACAAAGCCATGAAAGCAGGGATTTTTTCTATTGCAGGATTATCTATCAGGAGATCTCCGGCTGCCAGGGAGGAAATGGCCAATCGCAGGAAGGTGGAGGAAATCATCGATTTTCTCGAATTGGAATCCGCACGGGATGTATATGTGGCCAACTTGCCGTATGGCAAACAAAAACTGGTGGAATTAGGACGAGCACTGGCTATGGAACCCGAATTGATCTTGTTGGACGAACCAGCAGCAGGTTTGACCCAGGAAGAAAAAGAGGAAATGATCTATTCCATCCGGGATATACGTGATCTCCTCGGTATCACCGTCATTCTCATCGAGCATAATATGCAAATGGTCAAGTATATTTCGGACAGAATTCTGGCGATAAATTTTGGCAAAATGATCACATGTGGTGACGTAGAAGACGTGCTCAATCACCCCGAGGTGATCAGTGCATATTTAGGTGAAGAAACCGAAGAGGACGTCAACACTATAAATGAATAATTGAACAAATGGCACGCAAAATACTGGAAGTCAATAATATAGAGACATACTATGACCATGTACGTGCCTTGCATGGTGTGTCCTTTGATATTGAGGAAGGTTCGATTACAACGATCCTTGGGAATAATGGCGCCGGAAAGACGACGACTTTAAATACGATCATGGGACTGCTCGATGACCAACCGGATAAAGGCGGGATCACTTTTGACGGGAAACACATCGGAAGAAAGGACACGGAGTACATCGTAAGCCTTGGAATCGGATATGTACCAGAGGGACGTGAAGTATTTGACGAATTAACCGTGAAAGAAAATCTTCTCGTCGGAGCTTACCTGCGCAAGGATCGCAAGAATATTTCAGCGGATATCCAACGCATGTTCGGTTATTTTCCAGTTCTTGAAGAACGGATCAGTCAGCAAGCCGGTACCTTATCAGGTGGAGAGCAACAAATGCTGGCCATTGCAAGAGCATTAATGAACAGGCCCAGACTACTCATCATGGATGAGCCTTCACTCGGTCTTTCACCGGCACTGGTCAAATTAATCTTCGGAATCATTCCTAGCATAAGAGATGCAGGTGTGACCGTCCTGCTTGTGGAGCAGAATGCCAATATGGCTCTCAAGACAGCCGATTTTGGCTATATCATGGAAAATGGAAGATTTGTACATTCGGGTAGATCGGCAGATTTGATGGAGGACGAAGATGTCAAGGAATTTTATTTGGGTATTAAAATGGAGGAGTCGGTGAAGGGCGAACAGCGCTACAAACGAAAAAGAAGATGGGGATAGATCAATGAAAAAGGCCACATCATACATAGTACCTGAGCTTTTTATTTCCACAGCTCAAAACCTGGGAGAGAAGGTGGCCATGAGGCATAAGAAGTTCGGCCTGTGGACTGAGGTGACCTGGACAGAATATTATGAGCATTCCATACAATTGGCTTCAGCGCTGATTGATCTAGGGGTACAAAAAGGAGACTTTGTAGGGGTAATCGGTGAGAATTGCCCTGAGTGGTTGTTCATCGATATGGCTACACAGATGGCAGGTGCCACAACGGTCGGGATCTACACTACCAACGCCTGGCAGCAAGTGAAATATGTGGTTAACCACGCGGAATGCAAGGTGCTCTTTGCTGAAGACGAAGAACAAGTGGACAAGTGGTTGAGATTTCGGAAGTCGTCGCCACATTTAAAGAACGTCATCTACTGGGAAGACAAAGGACTTACTGCTCTTGATGATGAACAAGTGCTGAGATTGGAAGATCTCGTGCAATCCGGAAAGGCACGGCTGTCAGAAAACCGTGCTGTTATAGAGGATCGAATTTCGTCGATAGATGAAGATGACACAGCCATCCTGGTGTATACCTCAGGGACTACCGGAAATCCCAAGGGGGCAATGTTGACGAATAAGAATTTGATCTGGGCTTCAGAAGCCATTTCATCTGTCGATGACGGTCAATTCATTAATTCTGAGGAAGAGATTATGTCCTTTCTTCCTTTGTGTCACATTTTCGAGCGCACATTCAGTGTCTATCTGCACATGCTGGCAGGATACACGATCAACTTCGTGGAAAGTATCGATACGGTACCGCAAAACTTACGGGAGATTCATCCGACAATCGGCTATGCTGTCCCCAGGATCTGGGAAAAGTTTTATTCCAAGATCTTCATTCAAATGGAAGATGCTGACTGGTTTAACCGCATCGTCTACCGGATGGCGCTTGGTGTTGCCAATAAGTACCAAAAGGCCCTCGACAAGGGGAAATCACCTAATCCTGCCCTAAAATTAGGAAATTTCATAGCCCAGAAAGGAGTATTCTATTGGCTGAAAGAAAGATTGGGGATGGAAAAAATGCGATATGCCTTCAGTGGTGCCGCACCTATATCACCGGACATTCTCCGCTTCTATAAGACCATTGGACTCCTGATCGTAGAAGGCTATGGCATGACGGAGACTTCAGCAATTATCACTTTCAGCTCTCCCAATGAATACAAATTCGGAACAGTGGGAAAGGCCATTAAGGGAACAGAATTCAAGATTGCATCTGACGGGGAAATCATGTCCCGTCATCCGTCAATATTTAAAGGCTATTACAAGAATCCGGAGGCCACAGCTGCAGCTTTAGAGGATGGCTGGATGCATACCGGTGATATTGGAGAAATTGATGAGGAAGGATTTGTGAAGATCGTAGATCGTAAAAAAGACCTGATCATCACCGCAGGTGGAAAAAACATTGCTCCACAGTACATCGAGAACAAATTAAAATTCAGCCCGTACATTAATGATGCTGTAGTGATCGGTGATCGCAGAAAATATCTTTCTGCCATCATCGTATTGGATGAGGACAACATCAATAAGTGGGCCCAGGATCATAAAATCCAATATTCTACATATGCCGATCTTGCCGAACATGAGGACGTAGTACAATTGATTGACAAAGAAGTTCGCAAGGTGAATAATGCCCTCGCCAAAGTGCAGAACATCCGGAAGTTTCGAATCCTTGACAAGCGCCTGTACCAGGAAGACGGAGAAATGACACCAACGATGAAGGTCAAGAGAAAATTTATTAATGAAGCATACTGTGATTTGATAGAGTCGATGTATTGAACAATGTTCAATTTTGAGTTTTGAGTTTTAGCGCAAGTTTTGAATGAATTCAGATAGCTCCTCTTTCGAATAACCTCAATAAACAAATAAACAGTTCAACATATAAACAACAGATACCCATGCTCAAGTCATCCCGCTATTAAATTCCAAAATCCAAGTTCTAAAGATAATGCCCAAAAAGCCCCGTAGGGGCGGAATATCTGTAGCCCGGGGTGGGTGCGGAGCACACAACCCCGGAGCGGATTAGCAAAGGCAGGAGCGGTTTTGGCGCACATTCTTGAAACAAGAATCATCGCTCAACTTTCAAGGTGGGCGCTTGCTCCGCCTATGGCGAGATGAGTTACGGCGAGAAGGTTGACTAAGGGTCTTTAGTCTTTGGCCCGGTGTTGCACCAGACATCCTTGTCAAAGCATTTTTCAGGAAAGCGGTCCATGGATGATGGTCAATAGTCCATAGTTAATGGTGTATAGCGGATAAACAA
Source organism: Saprospiraceae bacterium (assembly GCA_028282725.1). Classification (GTDB taxonomy): domain Bacteria; phylum Bacteroidota; class Bacteroidia; order Chitinophagales; family Saprospiraceae; genus JAJRXG01. The sequence continues at coordinate 13,778 of JANQHF010000076.1, read as the reverse complement.
TTAAGAACAAACAAAATGGTGGAATATCCAAAATCAAAGACTTGATCAAAAAGCCCCGTAGGGGCGGAATATCTGTAGCCCGGGGTGAGTGCGGAGCACGTAACTCCGGAGCGGAATAACCAAGGACACAGCAGTTTTGGCGCACATTCTTGAACACAAGAATTGTGACAAAACAATAATGAGATGGTAGACGATCAACGGCAAACGGTGGATGGAATTTAGTTTTTGAAATACGAGTAGATAAGCAGTTCAACATAAAAACCACGTACCCATGCTCAAGTCATCTCGCCTATGGTCTGGCGACTCCGATAGGCGTGTCAGACTCGTCGAAGCGGAGCAGGCACCTGAATTTAAGTCAGGGCATGCCTTAAAAGTCATACCCTGCGTATAGAAACTACACATTCCTCGCCTCTTCCATCTGGATAGTATCTGCGGTCAGGTGGCGCCACTTATAACGGGCAGCGAATTCATGTTCTTTATCTTCGACAGTATCTGCGGTGATTTCCCCGATGATCGGACCCATTTTAAATCCATGACCACTTCCACCCGTGCAAACGATCAAACCCTGGACTTCCGGATGGCGATCAATCCAGAAGTGTCCATCCATGGTATCGGTATAGAGACATTTGCGGGTACAGACCAATGGGGCATTTCGCAGCTCAGGAAATGTACTCTCTAAGAAGGAACGAAGATCTTCGATTTCATCCGCTCTGACAATTCGGTCATCTTGCTCCGGGTGAATGGCATCTCCCTTTGAGTGTTTGCCAATCTTCACAACTCCCTGTCTCGGATGTAGCGGAAATCCATACCATCCCGTATTGGAAATGTCTGCTGTGAAAACCGAAAATCTGGGAGGTGTGAATCTTTTGGGTTCACTTGGCTTTAACCAAAAAACAGAGTGACCTGTAGATTTTACAAAAGGTTGGATTTCGGGCACCAATAGAGGTGTATTCGTCCCGGCCGCTACGATCACTTGCTGACAATGAAATAGACGGCCCTCTTTGGTTTCGACTCCATTGCATTGTCCATCATCGATGAGTATAGATGAAACCGTTTGATGCTCATGAATCACCACCCCTATAGATGCCGCATATTTTGCCAGGAGTTCTACGGCTCTTCCCGATTCCGCATATCCCCCTTTTGGGTTGAAACTTCCCTCGGGATAATTATCCACATTAACCACCGGAAATTTTTCCTTTAAACCAAGCACGCCGAGGCGTTCAGATGGATATCCTGCCTGCGCAAGATTTTCAATGCTGCATTTTTCAAAAGATTGGTATTCGCTTTCTATAGATTCTTTACAAAGCATGAGGAATCCTACTTCGTGGTACACTTCTTCACCCAGGATATGATTCCAGTCATGCCATTTTTCTATACTCAATTCTGCCATCCTGTGGTACTCACGATCTGATCCATACTCCATTCTTACAGCTTTGGAAATGTCGGTCGAAGAGGCCAGGTGATGTGGAATCGTATCCGGATTCAATATCGCTACCTTGTGATTTCTCCTGGCCAGTTCAATGGCAGACGAAACACCAAATATTCCCCCGCCCACTATGACGATATCATATTTTCCAGAAGTACTCATTTGCTAAGAGTTGCTATATTTAGGTCTTTCGAATATCTAAAAATCATGACAGCTTACAGAATTTGCATACCAGTTCTTCTTTTTTCAATCATTTTATTTCTTTCCTGTAGCGGAGGTGGTTCGTCTGGTGAAAATACCGATCAGGGAAATACCACCGGAGTCAGCGAAACAGAAATCACAATCGGCTCATTTGGACCACTGACCGGACCTGCTGCTTTGTGGGGCAACATCGTCAAAGGCATGGATGCCTATTTTAAAATGGTCAATGATGAGGGCGGTATCAATGGTCGAACGATCAACTTTGTCATGAAGGATGATGCCTATGATCCATCAAGAACAGTTCCGGCTGTGCGCGAGATGGTGCAACGTGATGAAGTATTTGCATTTGTAGGTGGCATCGGGACTGCACCTTGTATGTCCGTTATAGACTATATAGTTGAAGAGGATATCCCCTGGATTTCGCCGATCACAGGTGCAACCCATTGGTCGATACCAATAAAGCCCAATGTCTTCAGCGTACTCCCCTACTATATCGATGAAGGAATCATTCAGGCTAAATACGCAGTGGATAGTCTTCAGTCCGGCAAGATCGGCATCATATATCAGAATGATGATGTTGGTAAAAGCGCCCTGGTTGGAGCAAAGAGTTATTTGAAAGAACAGGGCCTGGACTTTGTATCTGAAGTTCCCGTAGAAATAACGGACAGTGATTTGACTTCACACATCGCCAGGCTAAAGGAGTCAGGTGCAGATGTCGTCCTCCTATGGACGCTTCCCAGACAAGGCGTGATTACCGTAACTTCTGCTAAAGTGATCGGGTACGAACCTCAGTTCATTGCATCATTCATTCTGTCGGATATGGCCCTCATGCACGACCTGACAAAAGGCGCCTGGGAAGGAGTCATCTTTGGTTCTTTTGCAAAGCCACCTTATGATTATGACGATCCGCGTATCATGAAGTACAAGACTGCGATGGAGAAATACTATCCCGATGTGCGATGGGGAGTTTTCCCATTTGCAGGTTTTATATACGCTCTTCCGTTCACGGAGGCATTACAATCGTTGGGAGACAATGTCACTCGTGAAGGTTTGGTGGATGCAATGAATAACATAAGGGATCTCGACCTGGTTGGAGCCAAAATCTCGTTCAGTCCCGACAACCACCAGGCCTTGCGGACAATGCAGTTATTGAAGTGCAAGGGTGCTGAAGAATACGAGGTGCTCTCTGATTTTATCGTAAGTGATTCGGATATCGTGGCATTAGCTCATGAGTTGGAAGCGATGTAGGTCCTCCCAACCAATGATCCTGCAGGGTAAGACTTGGTTCATCCTACCGAAAAATAAACCCATCCTTTTGAGGATCTGATTGGTCAAAATAAAAAGTATGCTCACCGGTAAAATGAGCTTGACCGGAGACTTCAGGAATCACGGCCGGCCAGTCATGGAAATCGACTTCCTCAATGGCTTTTACAGTCATGGTTGTACCCAATATACTTTCAATGATCACTGGCTCGTGGAGATCGATTTCACCCCGGTGATAATGTAGCGCAGCCCTTGCACTTACTCCGGTCCCGGTGGGAGAACGGTCCAATTCTCCATCAGCAAAAATACAGACATTCCTGCTGTGATTTTCCGGATCCTCTGAAGGGCCTGTAAAGATCGTTCCGTACAAGAAACCCAAATCATTCTCTGCAGGATGCCTGATTTCAAAACGTTCGGTGATACAGTCCTTAATTTTCCTGCCAAGCTCGATCATCTTCTGATACTGATTGGGATAAAGAGACAAATGGAATTGACCGGATGAAACAATGGCGTAAAACGCTCCCCCGAACACCAGGTCAAACTTGACCTTCCCTACACCAGGCACTTCCACATGTTCTTCCTCAAAAACAACAAATGAAGGCACATTGATAAAAGAGCATTTTACTACTTCCTTTCCTATCAGCTGTGCCGAAGCGGTAACCACACCTGCAGGGGTATTGATCTTTACTGAATTGTTCTCCGCGATTGATTTCAGCCCGGTCACAAATACAAATTTGGTCAGGGCGAGAATGGCATGACCACACATGGTGGAATATCCTTCATTATGCAAAAAGAGAACATCAAAATCAGCTTCATCTATCGAAGTAGGCAGAAGTACTGCCCCATACATGTCGGCATGCCCCCTGGGTTCCCACATCAATCCACGACGCAGGTGGTCATAATTTGATTTAAAGAAACTTCTTTTCTCCAAAATCGTGTTTCCTTCAATTTTCGGAAGACCTGAAACAGGTATGCGAACCGGTTCACCACCTGTATGCATATCGATACAGGATATTTTTAGTCCATACTGCGGGAACGTCCAATTCCAGTTTTTAAAAATATCATTCATGAAGCGATTTTCTAGTTTCGTTTTTGTATCTCTCTCAAATAAACCGCTTCTGCTAAGGCAAGATCAAATGCTGCCATTCCAACGGATTTAAAAACGATGTTGGCAGAAGGATCCAGGGAAGTCTTTCCGGACAATACAGCTCCCAACGTTAAAATTTGATGAGCTTCTTTCCAACCTTTCTCTACACTATTTATGATGTCCCCAACTTCATGCATCGCCGTTTCCGTATCAATCAGAATGTGATCCGCCTCCTGATAGACCGCATCGGGAAATTCCTGCATGTCCTTCCTGAATGATCCGACTGAAATGAATCTCTTTCCATCTATGAGCACGGGGTCATTGCTAAAGACGGGATCATTTGACGTAGTGCATCCGTAAATCACATCGGATTTTTGAACGACTTCATTCGCATGCCCGCACCATTCCACATTGAGATGAGGGGTATCCTGGAGGATCTTTCTTTTGAAGGTTTCAAATTTCTGTTTCGTTCGTGAATAACAGAAGACGTTTACGATTTCACGCACGGCATTGGCGAAGATTGCCTGCCACAAACCTTGTGTTCCACAACCGATCACCCCAATACTATGTATCGACGGATCACTGATCAATTCCAATCCGATGGCTCCAACTGCGGCAGTTCGCAGGGCAGTAATCGTAGGCGCATCGATCAGGGCGATCGGGATTCCAGTCCTGGCGTTATGCAGGATGACAGCCCCGGTTATCACTGGTTTATTCAATTCGCGATTGTTCGGAGCAAAAGAAACCAATTTGGTGCAGAAAAAAGTGGTACCCATAGCGGGCATTACCAGGTAAGTCAAGTGCTCATTTTCAAGATGGAGACGTTCGGGGACTTTGTAGTCGCCTTTTTCCAATTTCAGTATCCCTGATTTAACGCTTTCAATAACTTCTTCAGGCAAAATGAGACTCTTAATGGTATCTCCTGAAATTTCGATCATACACAATGTTTTCGGAAGGATTGAATCTGGATTAATTCGGTGTTTTTTGCGGTACATTGAATTCCAAACCAAACCGTGCAACATATTCTGATAAAGGACCCAATCCGACTTGTGCCCTTCTGTAATCTACATATTCAGGCTCTTCTAAATCATATAGCTCGTTATTCATCACCTGGCTTCCGTATATCTGGGGTTTTCCTTCCCACATCAGGACCCGGTCTTCGGATAATGCTATCGTGGATTTTTGGTAGACACCTTCCTGGGCCTTTTTTTGCAGAAATGGCAGGTACAGCTTCAGGTATTTCAAATTGGAATGTTGAAGCACCAACCAGATCGCCTGAACGGCCTGTTCTCCGACAACGTTTTTATCCGGAAATGGACAACGTTCCATTATGCTCACCACCTTTTGCAAATTGTCCATATCTATTGAACGGTCGTAGGGAAGCTCTCCTGTTCGAATCCCTTGATCCAACCTGTAGATTTCATTGAGCGTAATTTGTAAATTGGTACAATCAATGTCAATAATAGCAACATCGGGATCTTCATTCAGCGCTCGATTGATCTTGTTCAGCAATAAAGCATCCACAGGTTGCTCCGGGCGCAGGATCATGGCGACGACACTGTCATTTTCGTTTTTATAAAATTCCTGGAAATAACCGCCCCTGGCAAAAAGTGTCATCATGGAGTCAAATGAAATCGGGTCATATTGCTCATTCATGATGGAAAGTCGGGTCGGATGAGGAAGTGTCCTGCTCTTGATCCTGACGATCAATTCATCATCATCAAGTTTTTGCAACCTGGGTTTTGGTGCATCACAAGCCATTACGACTAAGAGTGACAGAACAGTGAATCGTAAAATGTTTCTCATGGTATAAAAGAAATAAAAAGACTTCAGTTCTTGTCAATTCGTCCTGAAATGTTTGACGGCAGTTAACCACAGAGGTACAAAAAGAAGAATTCCTCCGATAAAACAAATGATGAGCAAACGGCTCAAATTTTGCCAATCAACCAAATGATCTTTGGGTACGACAATTGACAGCAGAAGCAGGGTCAGAAAAAAGGCCAACCTGCAGGCCAGACTCAACATCGAGTGAAATGTGGCTCTTTGTCCGGCATCGATCCTTGGAGTAATGATGGCATTGACAGGAGCTTTGATGGCTGCCCAGGGCAATGATCTGAGCAGGACAATAAAGATCAAAACACTGCTTAGGGTTATACCCATTACAAATACAACAAAATTGATACAAAGCAAGGCCAACAATAGAAAGTTGGATAAACCCAACTTCCTGGACCACACCATGCTATATGCTGCACCAAAGGCTCCGAAGTATCTTGCCCCGGCATAAATAATCCCGGAGAGCACCGGCACCGAGATCCCAAAGAGCAATTGTCTATCGGACAGTATTTGTAGATAAGGTTGGTAAAATTCATAAGGTACGTGTGTGGCCGCGAAAATGACCATGTAAAAAACAAAGATCCATCCCAACGGCCTGATCCTTAAAAAGGAAACAGTTGATCGCAGTTGATTCATTATATTTTCCATTGCTTTTTGCTCCGAAATGTCATGTTTCGGTTCCTTAAATCGCAGGGTTACGAACAGTGCGATCATAGCCACAATAAATGTCACCACATAGACCCATCTCAATCCAATAATGGCTATGGCTCCGCCGGCAAGGGCAGATGTGCCGCCGGCAAGCATTCCATATTTTTGAACGACTGCTTCACGGTCTCCATACTGTTCTCCCATATCCAAGGCCCTGAGCGATTCAAAATGAAATACGGTATTCGTACCCGAAACAAATGACATGTGCAAGGCAAACAGGATTTGCCCGATGACCAAAATGAAGAAGTTCATTCCTATGAAATAAAAGATACAAGCAAGGCACAGAAAGATGGCCCCAAGCACGAGCGTCTTTTTTCGACCGACGAGGTCCGAGAAATATCCTGTCGGCACTTCAAGGATGACAACGGCAATATAATAGATGGATTCAAGAAGCAGCACATCCCGAAGACTCAGGAAACTACTGAAATAAAGAAAGAATACCGGGAGCCATGCCAGGAAAGAGGTGGCGGCATAATACCAGGGATACATTCGGATATTATAATGCATCACACTGATTATCTGCCATTAATGTTACATTACTAATCTAGGAGCTGATGATGTTCTCAAATTCCCGGATCGCTTCATCCAACCCGGCAACATTTTTGCCTCCTGCAGTCGCATAGAAAGGTTGACCTCCTCCTCCACCCTGGATATATTTGGAAATTTGTCTGATAATGGTACCCGCATTGAATCGATCAGTCAGATCCCTGGATATGTACAACATCATCCCGGCCTTTTCCCCTTGTCTCACGCCAAAGAGTACGGCACATGTGCCGACGCTTTGTTCGATACTGATGGCCAGAGATTTCAGACCAGGCATATCTATATCATCCACTATAGCCGTGACAAGCTTGATATCATTTACCTCCTTTGTCTGATCGATTAATTTTTCTTTAAGACCTTGAATCTGTTGAGACTTGAGTTGAGATAGTTCTTTCTCCAGGGTTTTTTGAGATTCAATCAATTCGGAGACCTGGGTCACAACGTTCTGAGGACTTTTCAACAAGTGCCGGATCTCTTGTAATTCTTCCAATTGGCCATTTACGTAGTCTTCCGCTTCAATGGACGTCAACGCCTCAATCCTGCGTATCCCCGCAGCGATCCCGGATTCACTCTTTATTTTAAACAAACCGATATTACCCGTCGCGTCAACGTGACAACCACCGCATAATTCAACAGAAAAATCCGGATCAAATGTAATCATGCGCACAAAGTCACCATACTTCTCTCCGAAAAGCATCATGGCCCCACTTTCCCTTGCTTTTTCCATTGGTACATTCCTCGCTTCACCTCTCTGTATGTTTTCGCGGATTTTTTCATTCACGACCCTTTCAACCTCTTTGATCTGATCGTCCGTCATTTTTTCGAAATGAGAGAAATCAAATCGAAGGTATTTATGGTTGACCAGCGACCCCCGTTGCTGAACATGATCACCGAGCACCTTCCTCAGAGCAGCATGCACGAGGTGGGTTGCGGAGTGATTATTCTCGGTCAATCTTCGTTTGACCTCATCCACCCTGGCCCTAATGTCAGTGGTGGGATCTGCCGGCAACTTATTCACTATGTGTATGATGAGATCATTCTCCTTTTGTGTATCGAGTACTAATATAGATTCGTCTCCAGCCTTCAGAACACCCTGGTCTCCTACTTGTCCCCCACTTTCGGCGTAAAAAGGAGTTTTATCCAGGACCAGGTGATAGACTTCCCTGCCTTTCACCCTGGTCTTGCGTTGTTTAATAATATGAGCTTTTTCAAGATTGATTTGATCATAGCCGACAAATTGTACATCATCACTTTCTCTTAGGACTTCCCAATCTCCCGATTCTCGATGTGCATCGGCGCGAGACCGTGCTTTCTGCTCCTCCAGTGCAACATTAAATCCATCAATATCAACACTCCACCCTTTTTCCTGGCTGATCAACGTTGTCAGATCGATAGGAAAGCCATATGTATCGTACAACTCAAATGCAATGCGTCCATCCAGGACCTGGTCGTGAGTCAATCCCAGCTGTTCAATTTTCTTCAATCCCCCTTCAAGGGTTCTTAAAAATCCCTTTTCCTCTTCATTTATGATCTTAGAAATGAATTTCTTCTGTTCAGCAATCTCGGGGAATACGGCTCCAAAGCGATCGCTTAACAGGGGGACCATCAGATGGAGCAAGGGTTCTTTGCGATCCATGAATGAAAAGTAATAACGGACCGCCCGGCGTAATATCCGTCTGATCACATAGCCTGCTCCCGTATTGGATGGGAGTTGGCCATCAGCAATCGCAAAACTAACCGCTCTCAGATGATCCACCAACACACGAAAAGCCGTATCCTTTTTGTCTTCAATACGATAGCTTCCTGTGTATTTTAACCCGGTCAATTCCTCCAACAGATCAATAAAAGGTCCGAAGAGGTCCGTGTCATAGTTGGAAAGTTTCCCCTGGACGGCCATACAAAGTCTTTCAAATCCCATGCCCGTGTCCACATGCTTTTCAGGGAGTTCCTCCAGACTTCCGTTTGATTTGCGGTTGAATTGGATAAAGACGAGATTCCAGATCTCTACGACCAGGGGATGATCTTTGTTAACCAGATCCACTCCATTGATCTCTTTCCTTTCTTTATCGGACCTCAGGTCAATATGGATTTCAGAACAAGGGCCGCACGGACCGGTATCTCCCATTTCCCAGAAGTTGTCCTTCTTGTCGAAAAACAAAATACGGTCTTCAGGCAAATGATTTTTCCAATGATTAGCTGCCTCATGATCGGCATCTAATCCATCCCCTTTGTCCCCTTCGAAGACCGTAGCATACAATCTGTCTTTTGAAAGCCCGAATTCCTCAGTCAACAGTTCCCAGGCCCAGGCAATGGCTTCCATTTTAAAGTAATCACCAAAGGACCAGTTACCGAGCATTTCAAACATGGTATGATGATAGGAATCCAGCCCGACCTCTTCGAGATCATTGTGCTTGCCGGACACGCGCAAGCACTTTTGAGTATCTGCGATTCTCTTTGATGGAGGTTCCTGATTTCCAAGGAAGTAATCCTTGAATTGGTTCATGCCAGCATTGGTAAACAAAAGTGTGGGGTCATTTTTATTGACTATCGGAGCGGAGGCAACAATCTTGTGTCCATTCTCCTCAAAGAATTCGAAAAACTTCTTCCTGATTGCATTTGCATCCATCATTTTCTGAATCGGAATGATAATTACTTAATAAATGATCAAAATAGGGTTCCCTATTTAATAGTTTTTGATTATCAATAAATTAGATATTACACTTTTGTCTTAAGTGATGAGAAATTAGTGGTTAATACCTTTTTTCACTTTCAAGATTTTGGTTACCTTGCGACGAATTTCCCATGAACATACTGCCAACGCTTCTGTTAACGTTTGGCAAAAGTACTATTATGTTGGAAATAGAATTGGATGAGTAAAGAAAAGTATGTTTATAACGAATCCACCCTGAGATATGAAAAGGTGGAGGTCTCAACGAAAGGAAAATTTTACCGGGGTCTGGCTTACATGGCCGCTGTCGCATTTACTTCGCTGATCATTTTTGTTCTTGCCTACCTATATCTTCCTACACCAAAGGAAAAATCCCTGGAACGGGAAATTGCCCAAATGGAATATTACTACGAGAATCTCGCCGATCAATATGAATCACTCACTTCCGAAATCGATGAAATACAGTCCAGGGAAGCGGAAATCCACCGCGTAGTATTTGGCATGGACCCTATTGACGAGTCAATCTGGAATGGTGGTACCGGTGGACGTGAAAATATCATCAGGTTGCGCAACAATCTCGATGCCGACGCCCTCCTGAATGAGACCCTTGTAAAACTCGAAAAGCTCAAAAGAAAAATCGACATACAAAATTCTTCACTGGATACCTTAACCAAGGTAGCGATCACCTATGAAGATCGATTGGCATCTATTCCATCTATTAAGCCTGTCCAGGAGGATAAACTAAAAAGAAAAGTGCGGCATTTATCCGGATATGGCATGAGGATCCATCCTGTGCATAAGGTCAGAAAGATGCATTACGGAATTGATTTCACAGCACCTAGGGGAACTCCCATACAAGCCACCGGAAAGGGCACCGTGAAGAAAATCGAAAACAGGGTCAATGGATATGGTAAAAGTATCCTGATCGACCATGGTTATGGATTTACGACATTATATGCTCACTTGAGTGATATCAAAGTAAAGGTAGGGCATGAGGTGAAAAAAGGAGAGCTCATTGGCACAGTGGGAAGCAGTGGTACTTCGACCGCACCGCATTGTCATTATGAAGTGCGTATCAATAATGTTCCTGTCAACCCTATCGATTACTGTCTGGATGGTCTTTCACCTGAAGAATACCAGGATCTCGTCAACCGGGCGAAAGAGGAAAATCAATCCTTTGATTGACGACCCATCCAGCGTTTCAATACATAAATACCCCATTTTCTGTTATTCCAGGTTAGTGTCAACATAACACTATGAACGTCTGTTTCAGCAGGAATGAGCGTTATTTTGATTTTACAATGGCATATTTGACTAATATTGTAATGGAATTGTTGAAATACCTGCAGAATGGAAAAGGAATTGGATCAGTATGATATTGACATTTTAAAAAAATTGGAAATGGATGGTAAAATTCCATTTTCACAAATAGCCGAAGACCTAAAAATATCCAATACAATGGTCCACCAGCGGGTAAACCGTTTAAAGAGGGACGGCATCCTTCAAAGGCACTCAATTATCATCGACGAAAAAAAACTAGGTTATGAATGGGGCGCATTTTCAGGCGTTACCATCAGTGAAAGCAGTAATACATACGAAATTATCGAAGCACTGAAACAAATACCTGAGGTGACCGAATGTTACCACATCAGTGGAGCATACACTTTGTTCGTCAGAATCATAGCCAAAAACAATGAACACATGAGAGATATTCTCTACAATAAGATAGAGAATATCAAGGGCGTCGTGACCACGGAAAGTATGGTTGATTTCGGATGTGCTTTTAAACGAAACCCACCTTTAATCCAGTAAAACCAGCCCTTTATCCTTGTTATATGACCACTGCAATACTCTTAAAGTTTTGTTATCCGGGAACAACAACCCCGTGATTTTGCGTTTATGTCACAGACAATAAATATGATCAATTGTGATTACAATTTTAATTAAATATTAAGAAAATATATTATCTTTAAAAGCGACCAAAAAATCATATTCACATCTAAGGATCAAAGTTTAAAGAAAGCCGACTCAAAGATTTATTTTTTGGTTGATGCAGTGATAGGAGGCCTTCTCATCTCGTGAGTCGGTCTCCTTTTTATTTTTCCCTCGATCAGACATCATCCCGCAGTAATCAATCGTTCTATTGCCATGAAGTTGAATTCCGAACTGGCAATCAGGCGTTGGCCAATAATCCTTTTACTTTTTTTGTTCACCCTCGCATGTACTGAGGACAGCGACGAACCTTCACTTCCTAATTCATCCGGCAATAGTGCATTTGATGAACTGGATCCCTTTGAACAGGATGTCATCAACTACTTCAATGAAGTAGCCCTTGGATTTGAGTTTGGCAATGCAACCAAAGTCACCCGTAAGTGGACCCAACCGATCAAATTGAAGATAGACGGTATTATTAGTGAGGAGTTAGACGAGGAATTAAATGATATTATCGAAGAGATCAATGAATTGACTTCCGACAGCTTTCGGATAGAATTTGCCCCCAATCTTTTTGATTTCAATGTGCGGATATTTTTTGGCAGCGGAAGTGACTATGGAGATTTGAACCCGGGTGCAAATGATTTTATCAACAATAACCTTGGCTTGTTTTTTGTAAACTGGGATGCCAATCAAAACCTGGTCTCGGGTGACATGTATGTAGATACGGAAAGAGCCGGGCTTGCCGCTCAATTGCACCTGCTTCGGGAAGAACTAACACAACTCCTGGGACTTGCCAATGACAGTAAATTGTATCCCGAAAGCATCTTCCAACAAAGCTGGACTTTGGCGGACGAGTATGCTCCGATTGATCGGGAACTGATCAGGCTGTTGTATCATCCGCGGATCGTCTCTAATTTGAGCCGTAATGAAGTCACGGACATATTGGTGGAGATTCTCTCTGAGGATTAAAGAATAATCACCGCGTACAGCGTACCTTTCCATCCAGATTTGTCCCATGAAATTCGCCGTATCCGGAATATTCCTTTTCATATTGGCTCATAATCTCTTCGGACAGGACTACCCGGTGACGGACCGTTCTTTTGCCTACACCACCGCATTCACAATGCCTGCTTCAACTGCCATGCTCGAATCTGGTTACTACCATGTCAATAGCAATCAACCAGGATCAATTCAGGATATTTCGGGACAGTCATTCCTTTTGAGATATGGGGTGAATAGTTTTACGGAATTGCGAATCAGATGTGGATTTATGTATTTGAACTTTGAGCCTGCTGAAGCGGGAGGTCTCGTACCTCTCGAAATCAGCATGAAGAATCGTTTGCTTCCGGAAGGCAGGATAAGTCCGGCAGTCTTCATGCTTTCAGAGTTTACGATCCCCAATACCGGAAATACCGATTTACAGACGGCCAAACTCAGACCATCCGTACGACTGATCGTTGAGAAATTTCTGAATAATCTCTTCATCCTAGGTGGCAATTTTGGCTACAAATGGCAGGACGATGGCGAACGGTCTCTCACCTATTCCACATCGTTGAGAATAGCCCTGGATGCATCCTATAGCATTTATGCTGAGTTCTATGGTTCGAATTCCAATGTAATGTCTTCTGCCAATTTTGTGGATGTTGCCGCCGAATTCTGGATTACACCGCACTTTGTCCTGGACATCGCCTACGGAATAGGTATTACAGATTCTGCGGACGACGATTTTATCAGTGTAGGTGGTGCCTGGAGAATCTCCGATTGAGCACTCCAAAGGGCAACTTAAGTGACAATTTCTTATCTTAAGTCCAACTAAAACAACTACGTATGGAAAATGTTAACTGGTTATCCCTCATCATTGCGGCATTGGTCCCAATGATCGTAGGATTTATCTACTATGCCAAACCACTCTTCGGAAAAGCCTGGATGGAATCCATAGGCATGACGGATGAGAAGGCGAAAGAAGCCAATATGCCTGTTGTCTTCGGGATTTCGCTGGTCATGGCATTTTTACTGTAAGCGTCCGAGCAACTACACCCTAAACTTCTGCGGCATCAATTGATCTAAATCTGACAGCTTTGTTTCTGCAATGTTTTCCAGAACGTGAGTCAACC
>JANQHF010000057.1 GCA_028282725.1 Saprospiraceae bacterium | reverse complement strand
TCAGCTTCCTTCAACCATACCCTCACGGATATAATCTTGCCGTTCAGCTAATGCTTCCCCTTGCCGGGTGCATAAAGGACTCTCACCTCCAAGTATCTGTGACATGCCGGGCGCACAAAAGAAAAAGCCCTGAATCAGAACAATTCAGGGCTCAACTCAAATAAAAAGCTATCTCGCCTAATTCACACGTATCATTTTCTGACGCGCAATGATTCCTCCTATTTCAATCTCGTAAAAATATAAGCCACTCTCTTTCACTTGCTCATGACTTACAGTAAATAGATGAGAACCGCTTTCGACCTGGCGTCCCTCCTTATAAATTAAGCGATTTTGCAAATCATAAATCCTCAATTCAGCCTGACCATCTAACGGAATTTCAGCGCGAATTAGGGTGGTCTCGGACCATGGATTCGGTACATTTTGTGCAACTTCCAATCGGGAAATTGCTATATCTTCTTGTGAAAGATTCAATGCATACATTTGTTCATTTGCATACAATTCACTTTCAAGTAATTCATTTGTCATCCTGACATCCGGCTGTTCTATCTGATATGCACCGGCAAATACAAGGGTGAACAACACATCGTCTTCATCGATGGTGATCGATTGATCATGGTTGAAGGAAACAGGCATTAAAGATTGATCGCTAAAATCCTGATTATAGTGATCCTTTTCGATGGTCAACTTCCCGGCATGGATGTCAGTTAGCGCCATTCCACCATTCCATTCCAATGTACCCTGGAATCCATCAATGTTCATCTTGCGGCTTGAACGAACCAATAGATGAAATTCATTATCGAATTCCTTAAGTTCATATTTCCAATCAATAGCAGCCAGCGCAGATCTTGAATCCGCCAATGCTGAGTTGCTAACGACATCTCCGGATACATCACCTGTCTTAATACCTATGAAGGACACATCCATATCCTGGACCAATTCCTGAATGAAGTATGTTTCTTCAAGAGGATCTTTTTCCTGCATGGCATTTATCAAATCCTGACCTTCATAAACAAAGGTCCAACTATCCTTGCCACTGAAGCTCGCCGTGTGACCGAGCAGGAGTCTTCTCATATCTACGAGATCAAGTGAGCTGATGGAACCATCTCCATTGACATCTGCGGCAATCTGAAGAACGGGATCATCGAGCGGGGTAATTCCAAGAATATGCCTCTGGATGAGGATCAAATCAAGGGTGGATACTCCATTGAGCGGATCATCATTCTTTTCCGGATCGATGAAATAACTTCCTCCCATCGGCATATTTGAGAATGCATATCCTCCCTCCTGGTCCGTAATATCTTTCAATGCACTTGAATACACCTCCTCCTGTTCGCCAAGGTAAACATCCACATTATCCATCTTTCCTCCTCGTGAAAACAATACCTGACCGACAACATTCATCATTTCTTCTTCTCTTTCGACCACACTTAAAGACTGGACAACAGTATCGGTATTCATACATTTATCCATTGCCATCCAGTGCACTTCATACTCAGCTACAGCCAGACCTTCCAATCTTATGACAGCAGAACTCGCCTGGAAGTCCAGCAAAGGAACTGTATCAGCGATCAATGGTACATTTTGCCCACTTTCATACACCTCGTATGTCCACTTAAGGAACTTGGGATTTTCTACCACATTGTCAGTTGCAGTGGCAAACAATTCAATTGCATCACCCGCTATGGGCTGAGGAACAACAACGATCGGAGGATTCAGTACTATTTGCGGTGGATCATTATCTGTGACCAATATGGTTTGTACGCGTTCGAGTTCGACTAGTCCGGTTGGATTACGGCACCAGTCAATGACCTGCCATGTGCGGAATATCTTTGTACAGTATATGGAATCCAGAGCAAATACCTGATCTCTGTAACCAATTCCTATCAACGAACAACCTGTATTTTGAACAACTGGTGGATCGTCAATAGCAACTCTCCTCAGGTCATCAGGATCTTCTGCCACAATCGTTAAATCAGGTGGAAAATATTCAAAGACCAGTGGGTTGTTTTGTTGATCCCCGACAATATTGATTTTTTGCGTACACGTTTGAACGGCCCCACTTGCATCCACGATTCTGAATGTACGCGTGATCATACCCGTACGGCATATATCGTCTCTCATAACCTCTGGTGTCAATTCTTCAATAGAAGCTCCGCAATTATCGATCACTTTACCCCAAATCAATGCACCTGAACTATCGACAAGGAACTCTCTTGGCACTCCAACAGGAATGTCCATGGTAGGATTATTCGCAATATTTCCGAAGAAAGGTGTCAGATCTGCAAATGGATCAAACTCGAAATCACAGCTTACAGTAATATCCGGCAGACAAATAACCGTTGCCGTGCTCTTGTCCTGGACCTTCACCATGACCATACATTCATTGCGGTTGAGATCCATATCATATACTCTCAAGACCACTCCTATGTCCTTTCCTCCGTCAGCGCAACAGAACTTGACTTCCGACGTACAGATCGAATCTGAACTAATGTAAGTGATGCCATTGCGAACGTAGCTACTCGGGCTGTAATCCCGGTAACATCCGTCGCCACCGTTGGCTCTGTTCATAAGGGCCTGATCAAATTCGCTAAATAAAACCTCACCGTCCTTGTTCACATCAAGTTGTTGTAACAACTCCAGGTCGTCCATCCTTACAACACATTTTTTGCTGATACCACATGCATCATAACTATCCTGATGGAATTTGTCAACGCCCATAGTGACCACGGTATCGCTTACGGCAATTGCCGTATTTCTCAGACAGATTGCCACCGGATCCGTAATGTCTATGACGTCTATGAATGAAGTATCTCGACTTTCATTTCCACACTTGTCTCTTGCTATGTATTCTACTATGTTGTTGAGCCCTTTTGGTATGCTTACAAGTGTTTCCTGGTTGCCGAAGGTGGTTCCATTCGGATGCCTGATCTCGACTTCGATACTATCATCATCCTGGCACAAGTCAGAAACCATGGCCGGCGGAATTACGAAGGATGCCGAACATGTTTCTTCATTGACCGTAAGTTCGTATCTGGAAGCCTGGACCTCGATATCCGGGGGTGTTGTATCCCTTAGGGTGATGGTCTGAAGGAATCTCAACCTCGTGACTCCTCCATCACACTTCCATTCATTCACGATCCATTCGCGAATAATTCTTCTTTCACAATCTCTTTCCAACTCGATGACGTCCTCATATTCTGCAAAAACGTTACACAATTGAGGAATTCGACGGTCTGTTAAATCGGCACCATCCCACCTCGGAACACCACCGAATCTTGGCAACACCTCGCCGTTTTCATCGAAGATATCTGCCCCGCACATGAGCACGGTATCGCTTGCCGGCCAGTCAATATCTCCTTCTTTAAGGTTTGGTTTCAGAATGTACCGCACCTGCGTACAAGTATCGGAGATATTTCCAAATTCATCCCTTACAGCAAACGTAATCGTTTCCTTCGCAAGGAAATCAGGACTGGTCTTACAGAGATCTTCCCTGATCGTCTCTCCTCTGATAAATTCCGTATTTCCACAAGCAAACGTTATGATCGGGTCGCTCATCGCGATTTGGGCACCGCAAGACACGGTATCTATTGTACATATCTGTGATGGTCCGAGTTTGTACTCGATATTGGCATAGCTCCAGCATGGGGCTACATCCGGACATCCGGGAATATCCACTACCACTTTTATCTTCATCCCGACATCGTCATTATCCACCATAGGAATAGGTCTGAATAAGCCATTGTCTTCTTGAATTCTGATTCTCAGCAGACTATCCGGAACCTTGGTTTTGATACCCAGTAATTCGGGAGTCAGCAGCGTCTCACATTCCTGATCCAGACTGATATTATAATCAGTGCAAGATAACGTTACCCCAAAGCATGCAATCGCATCGACACAAGACGAAACCATTGGACCCGTGAGGCTACCTGTAAACCCGAATGATGTAACCGGGGCCTGCAGAACAAATCCATCGTCTATATCTTGCTGGGTTAACACACTGCACAAACTGCCGGTCAACATATATGTACCACTTCCCGTAAACTGATTTACTCCACTTCCGGCCATCTGTCCATTAGGCAACAGACACTGACCCATGGCTATAGTCACTGCATTATGGATGATCATCACATTTTTCAATGTATCGGTCGGCGAGAGGTTGGTAGCAGTATATTCAAAACATATGCTGTCTCCTGCCATGGGATCATCCGGTTGCTCGATTACCTTCCAGTCGAGAGAAATGATTTCTACACCATCCAGGGTTGTACCTTTCAACCACCTGGATTTTTTTACCTCTCCGACACCTGAATCATATTTTTCATAAGAATTGGCAGAAAGAGAGATGCTCAGGAGACACAGACTTGCCCCTAAGCAAAAACTGAACAATCGGCGCAGATTGATTGCGTAAATACGTTTCATCATTTTCATCCTAATTTGTACCGGTCCCCCGGTATAGCTCTTATTTGAATTTGAATGTACCCTCAGAAGTGTTGAAAACCGGATACGCTGGCTGGCGGATGCCTTAAGTCTGAGTAGTTTCCAAAACTTTGAGTAAGATCAGGAGGATAGCTTTTCAGCCTAAATTCATTTTCCTGATGCGATACAAATAGGTCTATTTATCGCAGGTATATACGGCAAAGATATACAGTTCATTCATATTACCTAAAAAATTAATATATTTTTTATTAAATATGTTTGATTTATATATTATTGAGACTTACCATATTAATCTATCATCCTGATAATCAGTGTATTACTTCCTGCTCCGGCGGCAAAGGGGCCAATGAGAACTGATGAACGGCCATATTTTATCTACAAACAGCGGTGTCAGGGTCTGTACTGGTCATTTTAGTCTTGGTAGACTTTTCAGAGCAATCCGACGTTGTTCAGCAATCGCTAATCTCAATTAAGAAAGTTATAACACGCGGCCTTTTCTATATTTGCGTGAATTTATCAACAAAAATTTCGTAGTGACCATACTTCTGCTCTTCATACTATATATAGTACTCAGTTCAGCCACTTTATATATGCTCTTTCCAAAATTGGACATTCCGAATTGGAAAGGTGCTGTTCCGGTGCTCAATTACATGGAAATCGCCCCTAAGGTGGGACGGGCAAAATGGTACGGACTGTTGTCAATTGTGCCGATATTGAACATATTTATTGTGACCGGTTTAGCTGTGGCCGTAGCACGCAGCTTTGGATGGTACTCATTAAAAGAGGCTGCTATTGCCGTCATATTTGCACCCATTACATTTTTCCGTCTTGCCAAGGATGATCAGGCGACTTACCAGGGGCCAATATTAACCAGGGAGCAGGAATATCAAAGTCAAATTGCAGAAGCTCGGAAGGCAAAACAAGAAAGGAAATTAAAAAAGCTGCTCAAAAATGACCCTTTCAAAAAATCCTTCGCCCGCGAATGGTTTGAATCGATTGTATTTGCTGTATTTGCAGCTGCCTTTATCAGGATGTTCTTCATTGAAGCTTATGTAATCCCCACCCCTTCGATGGAAGGGTCATTACTAGTAGGGGATTATTTATTCGTATCCAAAATGAGTTATGGGATCAGGACACCGCAGACAGTGGCCATGGTTCCTTTGTTGCACAATAGAATCCCATTCTTGGGAAGTGAGTCCTATATAAAAAGTCCGTCCCTGCCCTATTTTCGAATCAACCCCATTTCAAAAATTAAAAGAAACAGCCCAATCGTTTTTAACTGGCCCGTGGGAGATAGTGTCTACATCACATCGAAAAGGTCCTATACCGTAGACCAGGTCAGGCGGAATGGTGCACAGAATTTTCGCGATTCTGAATTGATTCAAAAAGAAAGAAACAAGGATTATAAGATCAGACCCATGGACAAAAAAGATCACTACGTCAAACGGGCTGTGGCGGTGGCAGGAGATACCCTGCAGATCATCAATGGTCAAATATATATTGATGGTCAATTGAGTCCTGATCCTGAAAAAGTGCAATTTGTATACAACGTCTTTGGAGATCTGAATACGATCAATCCCAAAAAAATGAGAGACCTGGGAATAGAACCGGAAGATTTCACTTCGGGAGGCGCAGTGCTCAATCAGGAACAAGTGGATTTTATAAAAAGTGCAAGCCCAAATATTGAGTTGCAAAAGAGAATTTACCCCGCAAACAGCTCTACCTTGTTTCCTTATGATCCCGGAAACTTTCCAAATTGGTCAGTAGACAATTATGGCCCTATTTGGATACCTGAAAAGGGAGCTAACGTAGATCTGTCCATTTCAAATATTGCCCTGTACCAAAAGATCATCAAGGATTATGAACACAACGATCTTAGTATTCAAGGAGATCGGATCCTGATCAACGGCCAGGATGCCTCGTCCTATACATTTCAACAGGACTACTATTGGGCCATGGGAGATAACAGACATAATTCAGAGGATTCGAGAAGTTGGGGCTTTGTTCCGTTTGATCACATGGTTGGAAAACCAATTGTCATTTGGTTCAGTTCTAAAAATGGAATCAGATGGAATCGAATTTTTAAATCTGCAAAGAACATTTGACCCTTGAAGCTGTCCGGGATGATTATCCATACCTCCGCGTGTATTTTGATGCTTCCTCTTTGTTGGAATCCAATATTGGGACAGTTGCCTACGACCAATATATATACACTCGATTTACGAGCCAACGAGCAGAAGGTCCTACTCAATAATTTGACTTTTTTGACAGATTTTAATCACACCGGATATAACAATCAACCATACTTTAGCAACTCGAATGAATTATATATTGTGTCCGACTATCAATCTGCAGGTCTTACCGATATTCTCCATCTGGATCTCGGAGAAAAGAAAATAACAAGAATCACCGCAACCGAAGAAGGCGAATATTCTCCCGTTTACATTCAATCAAATAATGAAATATCGGTGGTCCGTCAGGGCATTCCTGAAGATGGGAAAACCGCCCAGGTCCTGTGGTTGTATCCCGCTGACAGATCGGAATTTGGTGAGTGTCCGGTTCCGGAAATAGAAAACCTGGGGTACTACCTGTGGCTCACGAAGGACAAAATAGCCATGTTCCTGGTTGATCAACCTTCAGAGCTGATTCTTTATGACCTCAGGTTAGATACGCGCACACATATAGACAGCGATGTCGGCAGATGCTTACAAAAAGACAGAAATGGCAATCTCTATTATATCAAAATGGGAGAACAGCAAAATACGATTGTCAATTATGATATCTATCTCGGCAGATCCCGGGAAGTCATCCAATCCCTGCCCAATCAACTGGACTTTGCAATCTTACCCAATAATTTCTTAATTGCCGCCGAAGACTCCGTGGTTAAGGTGTATAATCCCCTTGATGAAGTCGGATGGAAGGAGGTAACCGATCTGAAAGGCGGAGGCATAGAGTTGATCTCCCGCATCGCCGTCTCGAATAACAAAATTGCCATTGTTTCCGTAGACCCATAGACAATCACGTGTCTGATCATCGATTTTGCCCGGACAAATTATGCGATACTTAACTTTACAGCGTTCAATTACACATGCGGAAAAATCGCTTCCTTTCTTTTCTGACTCTATCATACCGGCTTTTGATTCCGCTCCTTTGTACTATGTTACCATGGGATAGTCATTCCCAGGTTCAAGACGAGATCCTGGTGGCTTTAAAAAAGAAAGCTACACCGGATTTCTCCCGGTACAAATCCGGAAGAGATATTCAAAGAACGCGTCCTCTGTTCAAAGACCTGAACTTGTGGGGGATTACTACAAAAGGAAACAATGCAAGAAAGGCACTGATAAAAGAACTCGAGCACGATGAAAATGTTCGATTTGTACAGGACAACATCATCTTCACCAGTCGCCAGGTTCCCAATGATCCTGATTTTGCCTCACAATGGAGTCTGTCACAAATTGGAATGGAAGAAACATGGGACATCACTACAGGTGGTAAGACCATTACGGATCATGATGTGGTAGTGGCCATTATTGATGATGGGTTTCAGCTGGATCATCCTGATCTACAGGGACAGATATGGAATAACCAAGCCGAAATCGATGGCAATGGGATTGACGATGACAATAATGGATATATCGATGATTTTGCAGGGCTCAATGTGAGGATATCCACAGACGAACACGAAGTTTATAGTCATGGAACCGGGGTTGCAGGGATCATTGGTGCTACTGGAAATAACAATAATCTGATCGCCGGTGTCAATTGGGACGTTCGGTTGATGATCCTTTCCAGTGGGAGACAAAACCAATATCCTTTGGCAGACGTAGTCTTACTCTATGAATATGTCTACGAACAACGAAAACGATTCAATAACTCCGGTGGAACGGAAGGTGCCTACGTCGTCGTTTCCAATTTCAGTGGAGGAGCCGATGATTTATTCCCCGAAGACAATCCGGCTTTGTGCGAAGTATTGGACATGCTTGGGTCAGTTGGTGTATTGAACGTAGGTTCTGCTCCGAATGCGGATAAAAATATTGACATTACCGGGGATCTTCCGAGTACCTGTCCGAGTGATTTTCTGATTGTGACGACCAATACGGATCGATTTGATCAAAAAATTGAAAGTGCCGGATACGGACCGGTCCATGTCGACCTTGGTGCACCGGGGGATGAGATCTTTACGGTGGGAGTGAACAATGGCGTACAACCCCAATTTTTTGGCACTTCTGCTTCCGCCCCACATGTTGCCGGGGTGATTTCGCTCATGTATACTTTAATCTGTGAAGAGGGATTCATGAGATCTCTGAATGAACCCGATGTGATCGCGCGTACCATGCGTTCTGCTATCCTGGATCATGTCACTACTACAAGTTTGCTTACGGATTTTACAGTATCCAGTGGAAGATTGAATGCTCTTGCAAGCATCACAGCGGTCGATGGATCCCTGGGAGATTGTTGCCGGATTGATTTAACAGAATTGAGCACTATGTCCGAAAGCTGCCAGGCTGCAGCTGATGCTTCAATTGAGATCAATATTGAGTCGAGGGATCTCACCGGTGACATTCTCTATCAGCTGACCAGTTCAAATTCTTCTCAAGAAAGCCTGGAAGGAAGATTTGATCGACTGGAAGCGGCCACCTACACACTCAGCATTTTCGATGATGGAAACCAGACTTGCAGCCTTGATACAACGATCATTCTCGAAGAAAACCCCACGACTTGTCCATTCGGATCTTTTGAAATCACTGCACTGCTCCAGGATGTAAATCATGATTTATTGATCCTTAACTACGACCTGGACGAGCAGAAGGATATCCGCGTCAGGATACATGATAATCTTGGGAGGCTCGTATATAATGAGTTGATTCGACCCGAAATCAGTGAATCGAGGAGCCATGAAATACGCACTTCAGACTTCCCTTCCGGCATTTATCACGCCACAATATTTGCAAATGGGCAGCAAGATGTAGCTTCATTTTTCGTATTTCATTAAATTATGTAACGTTGCCCGCAAATAATCGATACTATTTATGCGATAATGTCTTACTTTTGCGGGCCGAAAAGCTGGCAAGGTGTATAAATTACGATGGTAATTGACTGCTTGGCCTCGTAGCTCAACTGGATAGAGTACCTGACTACGAATCAGGCGGTTGCAGGTTCGAATCCTGCCGAGGTCACTTTATGGATAGTTGCGCAAACCGAAAGACAGTCAAAAACTTTTATACATTTCCAGCATTTGAAAGTAAGAAATAGGATATACCATGTCAAAAGTTTGTCAACTTACCGGAAAGCGTCCCATTACGGGAAATAATGTGTCTCACTCAAATCGAAGAACGAGAAGACGATTTGAGCCCAATTTGCAAAAGAAGAGGTACTTCATTCCCGAGATCAATAAATGGGTTACCCTCAAATTGAGCACATCTGCCATGCGAAATATCAATAAGCTCGGCATATACGAATATTTAAAAAGGTGTGAAGCCAAGGGCATAAAGACTGGTGTCCAATTATCTGAAAAATAATATTTTTACGAAATGGCAAAAAAGGCAAAAGGAAACAGGAATCAAATTATACTTGAGTGTACTGAACACAAGAATAGCGGGATGCCAGGGACATCGCGGTACGTTACCCAAAAGAATCGTAAGAATTCTCCGGACCGGTTGGAACTAAAAAAATATAATCCGATTTTAAAGAAGTATACGATTCATAAAGAAATCAAGTAACATTTAGTCATCTAAAAATTAAAAAACATGGCAAAAGTATCCAAGAACGCACGTGTGGCTCAAAGAGCAGCTAACAAGGGATCAGGCAGGGATTTTGTCAAGGTCGTCTCCAGTATCAAAAATCCGGAAACCGGAAAATATTCTTACAAGGAAGTGATGATCCATAAGGACAAGGTCAAGGAATTCCTGGCCGCACAGAAATAAAAGTAAATCAGAGAGATTTTAATTGAGAAGGGCTTTCCTTTATTGTAAAGGAAAGCCTTTTTTGAATGCAAACAGACAGTATGAGTTTTTTAAATAAATTCTTCACGAAAAAGAGAGAAGAAGATCTGAATGAAGGGTTGCAAAAAACCAGGGAGGGTCTTTTTGGCAAATTGTCAAAGGCTGTTGCCGGCAAATCAAAGGTTGATGAAGCATTCCTGGATGATCTGGAGCAAATTTTAATTCAATCCGATGTCGGCCTGGACACGACTATAAAGATCATTGAGCGCCTGGAAGAAAAAGTCGCACAGGACAAATACCTGAACACGCAAGAACTCAACAATATTCTCAAGCATATAATCATAGACCTTCTTGCAGAAAATAACACGAAGGACCTTGAAGATTTTGAATTTGATACCACCCACAAACCGCACGTGATACTCGTTGTTGGTGTCAATGGTACGGGGAAAACTACTACCGTGGGTAAGCTTGCCTACCAGTTTCACAATAAAGACTTCAAAGTCGTCCTTGGTGCCGCTGATACATTCCGTGCAGCTGCCGTCGACCAGTTGAAAATATGGGCAGAGCGTGTGGGATGCTCATTTTTTTCAAAGGGCATGCACTCCGATCCGGCTGCCGTAGCCTATGAGACCACACAACATGCCATCAATTCAGAAGCTGATTTAGTCATCATTGATACTGCAGGCAGGTTACATACCAAACTGAACCTCATGAAGGAGTTGACCAAAATCAAGAACTCTATCGGCAAAAAGCTGCCTGGCGCACCCCACGAAGTGATGTTGGTGCTGGATGCAACGACCGGTCAAAATGCTATCGAACAAGCCAGACAATTTACAGATGCCACCGAAGTGACTTGCCTGGCATTGACAAAATTGGATGGCAGTGCCAAGGGAGGGGTCGCAATTGGCATTTCTGATCAATTCAAAATTCCCATCAAATATATCGGTGTCGGAGAAGGAGTAGATCATCTTCAGGTATTCAATAAAGAGGCCTTTGTCGAAAGTCTCTTTGCCTGATTTCTGAGTAATTTCATGTCATTAACCGGCACTTGTGAATTTTTCCGACAAAAAGAATGTCTCCCTTGTTGTCCTCCTGAGCCTGATTCTATTGTGGTCATTTTCAAGCAACCCTCCACAGGGTCGCACCGGTGGACCAGGTGAATCCACTTGCTCGGTGCCGGGGTGTCACTTTGGTATCAATGCTACTATCAATGGAACAGTCGAATTATCGGGACTGCCAAATCAATTGCATCGTGGAATGAATTACCCCATCTCCTTGCATATGATAGCAGAACGGGGATCGCCTCAAAGGGCAGGATTTCAAATGATAGCACTGACATCAGACCAATTGGACTCAGGAGGATTTAACAATGCCGGACCGAGCACAACACTTTCTTTCAGCAATGACAGATGGTATTGGGAACACGATCCCGCCCAAGATTTCTCAGGAAGTGATACCCTAACTTATCAGACAAACTGGAGAGCGGATTCCATATCTTCTTCTGAGCTTGTAATTTTCTATTATGCTGCAAATTTTGCAGATGGCAATGGAGGATCTTCGGGAGACAGGGTTGTAGCTGCAAGTGATACATTCCTTCTGGATCCGGCTCCACTCAATGCGCAATTCACCCTAGTGGATGCATCCTGCCGGGATCTTCGGGACGGAGCTATTGTGATCGACGTCGAAGGAGGTTCCATGCCTTACCGGTACCAATGGAATACACAGGATACAACTGCTACATTGAACAATCTTTTGGCTGACGAGTATTTTGTCACGATATCCGATGCCGGAGGGGACAGCGTGGCAATAGAGATCGTTGTTGGTGTTGATGATAATCAAGCACCTGTATTAGCCTGTGTAACAGATACCATTTTCATCTCCTCATGCGCCCCATTCAGCTATCCCCTGCCCACAGCAACCGATAATTGTGGAGAAGCTTCCATTTTTCGGGTCGGGGGACAGGGTCCGAATAAGTCATTCCAACCCGGAGAGCACATTGAAGTTTATCAGGCCATCGACTCTGCTGGAAATACAGCATTGTGTACCATCTATATTATCAATGCAGTCAGGGCAGATATCTCGATTGATATAACGAATATTCAGTGTTATTCAGACTCAATTGGCAATATTTCTGTAGAAGTATCCGGACAAAATGACCCGTTTAGTCTAAGCATTCCGCCAGATCTTCTTCCCCTGGATTCCCTACCGGAAGGATCCTATACGTTGTTGATCACAGACGCTACGGGCTGTGCATTTGAGAGAAATATTCAAATTGGCCGACCTGATTCTCTTGAATTTCAAGTTCTGGAGGTCAAGCATCCCAGAACTTCCAATAGTGGAGATGGAAGCATTGATATCAACATAAGTGGGGGTACTCCTCCTTATTCGTTTTCATGGATGACGGAGGATGAAGAATTTTCCACAGAAGAAGATCTGGAGTTACTGTTTCCAGGCATCTATTCCGTCCTGATCACGGACAGCCAGGGGTGCACATTTGTGAGTGATTCGATCAGGTTGGACGCCATTACAAGCAGTAATGACAGATACGCCTCGGACAATCTGGAATTATATCCGAACCCTACAAAGGGGTTCATTCGCATTGATCACCACGACATTCAATCATTTGATTTTTATGAAATCTATGATGTTCACGGAAAAAGACTGACTCAAGATGAATGTAGGGATGAATCGATCGATCTAAATTTTTTGACTCCTGGGTTATATCTAATACATGTCACCGATAATTCCGGAAAGTCAGCTAGTCGTTTATTTATCAAATTGTAAAAACAGTTTTGTTAAAGTGCTGTTAACCAAAGGTTTGATTAACTCGTTCCGTATTATTTTACCGTCATAAATACCGTAATGGAATACTTATTAGTCTTTATATCTGTGATCATTTTGAATGTTTCGGTCCGGAGTCAGGATGGACTTGAAATTGCAAAATTTGACCAGACCACAATGGATTTGGGTTCTGTTGTGAAAGGTGACAAGGTCGACGGAGAATTTTCCTTCACCAATATCAGTGATCACGATATAGAAATAGACCTGGTATCTACGTGTGAATGTACAGAGGCGAAGTGGACCTATGGCATCATTAAACCGGGTGGTAAAGGAAAGATCAGATTCACATTTGACAGCAATGAGAAAGAAAAGGTCGAACCCGTGGATATAGATGTATTTTTTATGAACATTAACGAATCTACAGGAAATCACTATAGCGTGTTTTTACAGTATACCTTTGACTATCAATGACATGGATCTTTAAGAACATCCCGTAAAAGAATTCATCAAAACATAGCAAAAGGTTTAATATCATAATACCTTTGTGGAGGTATATATGAACAACAAAAGATTCCAAACCCTTGGAGAATTTATAATAGAGAATCAGGCTGATTTTCAATATTCGACAGGGGAACTATCGCGATTAATCAATTCCATAAGACTGGCAGCGAAAACCGTCAATCACGAAGTCAATAAAGCGGGGTTGGTGGATATTTTAGGGGCAGCCGGCAGCACTAATAAACATGGTGAAAAACAGCAGAAGCTCGATGTTTTTGCCAACGAAATATTCATCCAGACATTGACCAATCGCGAGATTGTATGTGGCATCGGTTCTGAAGAAAATGAGGATATCATTGAGGTTAGTGGGGCGGATAACAGTAATCTAAACAAGTACGTAGTGCTCATGGATCCTCTTGATGGCAGCAGTAATATTGATGTGAATGTTTCCGTTGGAACCATCTTTTCCATTTACAGGAGGATTACCCCCGTTGGAACCCCGGTTCAAATGGAGGATTTCTTACAACCTGGCAAAAACCAGGTAGCCGCCGGATACATCATTTACGGTACGTCGACCATGCTCGTATATACAGTGGGTAAGGGAGTAAATGGGTTCACACTTAATCCGGCCATAGGCACCTTCTACCTTTCTCACCCGAATATGACCACTCCACCAAATGGTAAGATATACTCCATCAATGAAGGAAATTACGTGCATTTTCCGCAAGGTGTAAAAGATTTTATTAAATATTGCCAGGAAGAAAAGGATGATCGGCCTTATACATCGAGATACATAGGTTCTTTGGTATCGGATGTACACAGGAATTTACTCAAAGGAGGCATTTACATATATCCCAGTACCGCCAAATCACCGAATGGGAAATTGAGACTTCTATATGAGTGTAATCCGATGGCAATGATCGTCGAACAAGCCAATGGCAGGGCGAGTACCGGACTTCAAAGAATCCTTGACGTCAAGCCCAATCAACTCCATCAAAGAGTACCCTTTTTCTGTGGTAATTCTTCAATGGTGGAAAAAGCCGAAGAATTTATGAGCAGGTATAAAGAGTGAACAAATCAATTTCAAATAATTCTTGCTATGAATCATCGTAATCTAAAAAGTAACTGCAAAGTCTCAGCCCTGGTCCAGGATACGATCAAACAAGACCTTGGTACGCTTAGCAACACCGGGGCATTGATCGTCAGTACAGGCAAATTTACCGGACGATCACCAAAGGACAGGTACGTTGTGCGCGATCATCTTACCAATGAAACAGTAGACTGGGGAGAGATCAACATCCCGATCGAAGCGAGTACTTTTCGTGATTTGGAAAATAGAATCCTCTCTTATGCCGACCAGTTGGATCAAGTCTATGTGAGAGACGCATATGCCTGTGCGAGTAGGAAGTATCGAATTAATATTAAGATCTATACGGAATATCCCTGGCAGAATTTGTTCGCGTACAATATGTTCTTGCGTCCCGATGGCGAGAAAATTCAGGGATTGATTTCCGATGACTGGACGATTTATGCCTTTCCCGGAGTATTGGCAGATCCTGAAATCCATGGGACAAGACAGGACAATTTTTCAATAATCAACTTTGCCGAGAACAAAATTATAATCGGGGGGACTGCTTATACAGGTGAGATTAAGAAAGGTATTTTTTCGGTCTTGAATATGATCCTGCCGACCAAGAGAAATATTCTTCCAATGCATTGTTCGGCCAATGTCGGATTCAAAGGAGATACCGCATTGTTTTTCGGATTATCGGGAACGGGTAAGACCACTTTGTCTAATGACCCGGATCGCAGGTTAATTGGAGATGATGAGCATGGATGGTCGGCTTCAAACGTATTCAACCTGGAAGGTGGCTGCTATGCAAAGGTGATTGATCTTTCAGAGAACAAGGAACCACAGATTTTCAAAGCCATTAAATATGGTGCGCTTTTGGAAAATGTAGTTGTCAAGGCTGATCAGCATACCCCTGATTACAAGGATAGTTCAATCACGCAAAACACCCGGGTCAGTTATCCGGTCTTTCACATCGATAATATCATGTATAACTCAAGGGGCGATTTGCCCAAAAATATATTCTTCCTTACCTGTGATGCCTTTGGAGTCCTGCCACCCATAGCGAAATTGAACAAAGAACAAACCATGTACCACTTCATTAGCGGTTATACGGCCAAAATCGCGGGAACGGAAGCTGGAATCAATGAACCCCAGGCTACATTCTCGGCTTGTTTCGGATCACCATTTTTGCCCTTACATCCTTCCATTTATGCAAGAATGCTGGGAGAAAAAATTGAAGATAGTGTGCGTGCAGGCGGACATAACGTAATCAACGTTTGGCTTGTGAATACCGGATGGACGGGTGGTTCTTATGGTACGGGACAAAGAATTGAATTGTCGTACACAAGGGCAATG
The DNA here is from genome assembly GCA_028282725.1 of Saprospiraceae bacterium. Lineage (GTDB taxonomy): Bacteria > Bacteroidota > Bacteroidia > Chitinophagales > Saprospiraceae > JAJRXG01. The sequence continues at coordinate 43,580 of JANQHF010000057.1, read as the reverse complement.
ATCAAGGCTGCGCTCAATGGGAAACTGGACAAAGTAGAATATCACGACCATCCCAACTTTCATATCGCCATTCCACGCACCTGTCCTGATGTGCCTAATGCGATCCTGAATCCGAGAGACACATGGCGCAATGAATCGGAATATGATGAAGTGGCAGATCGGTTGGTCGGATTATTTCACGAGAATTTTATGAAATTCAATGAAGAGGCGGGACACGATGTTATAGAAGCGGGCCCGGTCCTGGTCAATGGATAGCATTAATATATTTCCATATTTACCCCATCATGGAAAATGGGGATATTTTGGTCCGGGGTTTGAATGCCAACGCCTGGCCTATATCTTTGAGTTAAATTTTAACCACAAAAAATGAAATTTCAAATTCTAATTCCCGGTCTTTTTGCAATCTTTTGTTTGTTCTTTGTTAGCTGTGGAGGTGATGACGATGTAGATTGCGATAATGAAAATGAATTGATCACTTTTTTCAATGCTGCCATAAATCCGCTGAATACAGCAATTATGGCTTTTTCAGCCACGCCAAATGAAGACACTTGCAATGATCTGGTCGATGCCTATGAAAAATTCATAGATGATCTCGAACCCTTTCAATCATGTGCAGATGAATTTGGACGCGGTGCCGAATGGAGACAGGATATAGAGGATGCACGTGCCAGTCTCGCCCAGATTGATTGTACGTTTTAGATGAGCACTTAATGCGCAGCATTCTTCTTCAATAACTCCGGGTGTTTTGATTGAAACCTTTTGAGCCGCGGAATTGAAACAGCGCGGACATAAGGTTGGTTAGGATTGCGTCTTTCAAAATCCTGGTGATAGTCTTCGGCAATCCAAAAACGATCAAACGGAACTATTTCAGTGGCAATAGGTTTGCTGTATTCTTTTGCAGTTAATTCCTTATACCGTTCGGCGATTTCCTTTTCGCTATCATTCCGATAGAAAATAATGGATCGATATTGGCTGCCCCTATCCGGTCCCTGGCCATTGACCTGCGTTGGATCCTGCGAAGCATAGTATACCTTTACGAGAGTCTCAAATGAGATGATTTCAGGATTATAATAGATCTCAACAGCCTCGGCATGACCTGTCCTTCCTGTATTGGACGATTCATATGTGGGGTTTTCGGTATGACCACCGCTATACCCCGAAATGGATTCTGCGACACCTTCGAGACTTTCATAGATAGCTTCGACGCACCAGAAACAACCACTGGCGAAATAAGCTCTTGAATAATCAGACAATTCTTTTACCTCTTTTTCATATGTTCCGCTATTCTGTGAAGTACTTGGGCTACATGCAAAGAAAATCAAGGAGATTATGAGCATTAAGTATTTCATGGCAATAATTAAATGGTATATATGTAACGGTTTTTCAAATGAACTGTTGAACTCAATCGATTAATCAAACTGCAAAACGTCTGAAATTGATTTTTTAATTACTTTCAGAAGCATAAATCTGAATCATATGTCTTCATTCAAACAATATACGGCAATCGTATTGATCATGCTCTTTTTTGGAGATAGCCCATTTGCACAGTCTGATATCAGACAGAAATTGGATGAAGTTGCAATAATCGATCAAAAAGTAATGATGCCTATGCGCGACGGCGTGAGATTATGCACAGATATTTACCGGCCGAGGACGGATGAAAAAGTGCCTGTTATATTTTCAAGGACCCCATATAACTTCAATTCATATGGTGATGGTGAAGAGCGAACACGTACATATCAAAGAGCATATGAAGCGGTAAAAAGAGGGTATGCTTATGTTGTCCAAAATGAAAGAGGTCGCTTCTTTTCTGAAGGTGAATGGGATATCCTTGGAACACCGCTGACTGATGGATATGATGCGTTTACCTGGATGGCCGGTCAATCCTGGAGCAATGGCAAAATTGGTACACTGGGTTGCTCTTCGACTGCAGAATGGCAGATGGCGGTGGCTTCACTGGATCACCCGGCACATGCGGCATTGGTTCCCCAGGGATTCGGGGCAGGTGTAGGCCGGGTCGGTGATTACTTTGAACAGGGAAATTGGTACAGGGGCGGAGCAGTTCAAATGTTGTTCATAGCCTGGCTGTATGGTACTCAGCATGACATCATGGCTCCTAAATTGCCCAGAGGAATCAGCCAAAAAGATTTGTTGCGTCTCCAAAGGTTCTATGACATGGCCCCGGAATATCCAAGAGTGGACTGGTCAGAGGGACTCAGTCATTTACCGGTGCGGGACATCATCAAGGCAGCTGAAGGACCCGTTAGCATTTATGAAAAAATGATCCCGCGCAAACCCAATGATCCGGCATGGTATGAAGGAGGATTATATCACGATGATATGCCGTACAATAAACCCACATTTTGGTTCGTCTCGTGGTATGATGTTTCAAGCAGCCCTAATCTGGCCTTGTACAACCACGTACGGCAAAATGCAACTGATCCTGGAATAAGAGAGCAGCAATACCTCGTAATCGCTCCAACACTCCATTGTAGATTTACAAGGGCAACTGAGAATACAGTCGTTGGTGAAAGAAGTGTTGGTGATGCCCGCCTCAACTATGACAAACTGGTTTATGGCTGGTTTGATAAATTTTTGAAAGATGAGGACAACACTGTCATCAACAATACTCCTCGAGTTCAATATTTTACAATGGGCAGTAATGAATGGCAGTCTTCAGATACCTGGCCTCCGCAAGGAGCAGCCATGGGTACGCTTTATCTCAACAGTTCTGGAAATGCCAATAGCATTTTTGGCGATGGAGTTCTTTCTACAACACTCAGCGAAGAAGATCAGCCGGACACGTATTACTACGACCCCATGAATCCAGTACCGTCTTATGGGGGCAATGTATGTTGTACAGGAAATGCCGTTCAGGGAGGCTCTTTTGATCAGCGGGAAATGGAAACGAGAAATGATATTTTAGTATATAGCACTCCTCCTCTCACTGAAGGTATGGAAGTGTCCGGTTTCATAGAGAGTACGATCTACGTGTCTTCGGATGCAAAGGACACCGATTTTACGATCAAATTAATTGACGTCTATCCGGATGGCAGAGCTTATAACCTGGATGAAACTATTCAGAGAACCAGGTACCGGGAAGGATATGACAGGGAAGTATTTATGGACGAAGGAGAAGTCTACAAGATAGACTTTACACCAATGTCCACGAGTAACTACTTTGAAAAAGGACACAGAATCAGGATTGAGATATCTTCCAGCAATTTCCCGAGATTCGATCGAAATCTAAATACCGGCGGTAGCAACTTCGATGAATCCGAGGGTGTAATTGCCAAAAACAGTATCCACCATTCGAAGGATTATCCGTCTCAAGTCAGGATTCCGGTTGTTCAGAAATAAACTCCATCTGGTTTTTCAGGTGGACCCATTTTGCATTTGATCAACGGATTAGAACGGCTGGTAACAAGGTCCTTTAGATTCCGATACCATTGAAGACCATTGGCTCAACAAAATGACAATTTGGGTATGTGTTAATTATATCCGTATCTTATATTTCGAAAAAATGATGGTTTGGATTCTGCCAAAAAGAAATTTCAATCACTCATGTCTCTCGTTGGTATCTCAGTAGATGGGGATGCTCCATGGGATATTCAAGTTCATGATGACCGGCTGTATCGACGTATTTTATCTAAAGGTTCCATTGGTGCAGGTGAAGCTTACATGGATGGTTGGTGGAGCGCGGATAGACTGGATGAATTTTTTACAAGGGTCATTGGAGGAAATTTACCGGATCAGTTGAAATTAAATCTTCCAACACTATGGTTGATCATCAAATCGAAGATTTGGAATATGCAGACCAGAAACCGGTCAAAAAAAGTTGCTGAAGAACACTACAATTTAGGTAATGACCTCTATATGTCCTTTTTGGATCCTTACAATCAATACACATGTGGTTATTTTAAAAACACCGAAGATTTAAACACTGCCCAAACCGATAAACTTGATTTGATTTGTAAGAAGCTGCAATTATCCGCTGATGACCGCGTACTGGATATTGGTTGCGGTTGGGGAGGGTTTTCAAAATTTGCAGCAGAAAACTATGGTTGTCATGTAACCGGAATTTCGATTTCAGACGAACAAATATCGTATGCGAAAGACTTTTGTAAAAACCTGCCGGTTACCATTAAAAAAATGGACTATCGTGATCTGTCAGGTAAATTCGATAAGGTATTGATATGCGGAATGATCGAACATGTTGGCTATCGAAATTATAGAGTCATCATGCAAAAGGTACATAATGTCTTAAGGCACCAGGGACTCTTTCTATTGCATACTATCGGCAGCAGGATATCCCATAAGAACACGGATCCATGGATGGCAAAATATATATTTCCGAATTCAATGGTCCCATCTTCCGTACAATTAACCAAGGCTGCAGAGCAACTCTTAGTCATGGAGGACTGGCACAACTTTGGAATTTACTATTATCATACTTTAATGTCCTGGTATGATAATTTGAAGGACAACTGGCATCAGTTAAAGGATAAATATGACCAAAGAGTATTTAGAATGTTTGAATACTACCTCATGGGATCAGCTGGATTTTTCAAATCCCGAACCGGTCAATTGTGGCAAATTGTCTATTCAAAAAATGGTATTGCAGGGGGATATAACTCGATCAGATAAGTCCTAACTCACCAAAAGTGGCAGACAATGAAAAGTCATTGTCGAATATGATTAACTCTTCAGCCCTTCCACACTTGTTCCATCTTCTACGAAGGCTTTCAAATCCGACATGATGAGGCGTGACTGTTTTTTGAATGGACCAGGGAACCAGAACATTATTTTAAACATGAATTTGTCAGAAGTGAACTCACTTTCTGACACCCATTTGGTTTTGCCGTCGTCAGTCTGTGAAAAATAATTGCGTTGCATATTGTACATCCCCGGCATTTCATAAGTGGCATGAAATTCATGAGGGAAGTCCCTTTTGACTATCGTTTCCAACAATTCAAATTTTCTTTTGCCCGTATCATAAAACATTTTCATCTGGGCTCCTACTTCTCCAGGACTTCCTTTCACTTGTTCATAGTGTGTGAAACCCCTCATCCAGTGCTTCATATTTTCCGGATCATCCATTTTTTTTATAAATTCTGTAAGAGGAACATTGACCGTCTCTTCAATTGTGTATTTCATAGCTTAGGTGATTGGTTTGTTAAAATAAGAGGAAATTGTTGAAAAAACTAACTTTGGTTTACTTGACAAGCGGACTGCAATTCTCAATTATAAACAGTCTTATCAGAATTCCAAAAGAACGCCTTTCCAACGTATTACAATCTCTTTCTTTATGCTACGGAGATAGGTCACACTTGGTTGGCCCACAAATAGAAATATTAGGGAGAACAAATAATATCGGGTCAATTTTATCAATCGGTAAATAATGATGAGGATTAGCTAATCTGACAATCTTGAATAATTGTAACAAACTGAAATTTACAATTCGATCCAGGAATCAGGAATCATGCTTGTATCAGATCTTTAGTAAATTGGTGGTCTAAGAATAAAGATTTTAATTATGAAAGATTCTAACATCATTCCTGCCATCAGATATAAAGATTGTCAATCGGCCATTCAATGGTTATGCGATGTACTCGGATTTAAAAAATATGTAGTTTATGAATCGGAGGGCATCGTTCATCACGCAGAACTTACTTTTGGAAACGGAATGATCATGCTGGGTACGTACCGTGACCTTCCCTATGATGGCTTGATCAGGATTCCTGAAGATATCAACAATGTAAATACTCAAAGCCCATACATTTTCGTCGAAGACCTCAATACTCATTATCAGAAGGCAAAAGAGAAAGGAGCAGACATTCTGCTCCCGCTCAAGAAAGAAGATCACGGTGCCGGGTATACGTGTCGGGATCCCGAAGGAAACCTTTGGAGTTTTGGAGATTTTAATCCCTGGGCGAACCCTGATGTATCCTAGTCTTCACTTTCAATGACACATAAAGCACATATCAATTGTGACATGGGCGAGTCCTTCGGAAGGTATCGGCTGGCAGATGACGAATCCTTCATGCCATTTATTGATGCCTGCAATATCGCATGCGGATTTCATGCAGGTGACCCGGTTGTTATTGACAGAACTATTCAAAAGGCCTTAAAATATAATCTGGAAATCGGCGCCCATCCATCTTATCCCGATCTGCAGGGATTTGGAAGAAGGAGAATGGAAGTAGGTGAAAATGAACTCGAACCGATCCTGAGGTACCAGATCGGAGCAATTCGAGCAATGACCCAAAGTAATGGTGGTCATCTGAATCATGTTAAGCCTCATGGAGCTCTGTATAATTACGCCGCTATCCATATGTCAACTGCAATGGCCATTGTCAAGGCTGTCAAAAATATTTCTCCTGAATTGATCCTTTATGTTCCACCCAATTCATGTTTGGCCGAGGCAGCACAGCAAATGGGAATCAAGGTCATGAAGGAGGGTTTTATTGATCGAACCTATGATGACGAAGGGAAACTGGTCTCAAGAAAATTGGAAAATGCCGTGATCACTGATCCGGGCATTGCTCAAGAACAGCTTGAACAAATGGAAAAAACCGGGACAGTAACCACCATAACAAATAAGGAAATCCCGATGATCGTAGAAACCTATTGTATACATGGAGATAATCCTTCAGCCTTAAGGATTTTGGAAACCTTGCGTCGTGTCTAGTGATCAACAAGGCTGGGTTCTCTCACGTCATGGTTATCAATATTTCAAATTTGGCAAGCATGCCATTCTACTGCAATGGCCGGATGAGGTCGGGTCGGATTTGCTGCATCGCATTATTAATGTTAAAAGACATATTCAGAAAGAGGAAATTCCGGGCATCATAGAAGTCAGTACGGGATATAAGAGTCTCACAATATTTTATAAACCCGATATAATTCAGGCTTCACAGGTTTTAGACTTTATGGAGTCAACAGATTTTCACCAATATGACATAAGTAAAATTTCAGATCCGGTAATTATCGATGTCGTTTATAATGACGCGCATGCACTTGATTTGGCCTTTGTTGCAGAGCATCTCGATCTTTCCGTGCAAGAAGTCATCAACATACACACGGCTCCTGTATACGATTTGTATTTCATTGGATTCTTGCCCGGATTTATGTACTTATCAGGGCTTGATAAAAGGCTATTTATACCAAGGAAAGAGGTGCCGAGAATAAGAGTACCTCAAGGCTCTGTGGCTATTGCAGGAGGTCAAACAGGTATTTACCCTTTTGAAAGCCCGGGGGGATGGCATATTATCGGACAGACGAATATTGAACTGTTCAATCCTTTCAAGGATCCTCCATGTCCCTATCCTCCTGGTACAAAAATCAAATTCCGAAGAATACATCCATGATAGAAGTGATTAGGAAAGGAGGAGAAATCCGTATTGTGGATATGGGTCGATACGGATACCGCGAATATGGGGTTCCCATCTCAGGAGCAATGGACTTGAGAAGTGCCGCCAGGGCGAATTCACTACTGCATAACCCAGTCTCTTTCGCAGTATTAGAGCTGACTTCACCTGGTCATGAATTGAACTTTATGCATGATACGACTATAGGCATAACCGGGGCTGAAGGAAATATACGGGTGAACAGCAACAAGATATACACAGACAATGTATATCAAATTTCCGGACATTCAAGACTGACCATAGGGACTCTGAGCAAAGGATACAGGTTATACATTGCTGTTCAGGGTGGAATAAAAAGCTCGACTATTCTGGGTAGCCAAAGTCCGATCCCCGGACTATTGAATCGATCATTAAGAAAAGGCGACAGGGTCGAATTGTCTCGATCAGACTTATATCCTTCGATCTCTTCTTCGATCACAGCTCTGCACATTGAGACTAAAAGAAAACTGGGCTGTTATCCGGGTCCTGAATGGTTTCATTTAGATAGACATAATCAAAGTGCTTTATTGGACAATGCCTATTATATCGATAATAAATCGAACCGGATGGGCTATAGGTTGAATGGAATACCAATAATTAGTGACATTGTAGAGATCTTTTCCTCGAGCGTAATGCCAGGTACAGTTCAACTGTTACCAAATGGATTGCCTTTGATCTTAATGAGAGATTGTCAAACGACTGGTGGTTATCCACGAATCCTTCAGGTCTGTGAAGAAGATATCAATCAACTGGCTCAACGCAGAGTAGGTAACCAGGTGCAATTTTCACTCCTCATCGAATAGTTCAGCCTCATTCAGCTGACCCCATGCCCAGAAAAGGAAGCCCGTGCCAAAGAGCGAAATCATAGTTAAGGTCAATGCCTGTCCGACATTGCCGTAGATCCAATTACCCGTCGCAAACAACGCACCAAAGACGGTGATGATGCCGATGACAACACAAAGCAATTCCAGGGAGAGGTGGCTCCTGGCCGGTTCGAGTTCTACCCCTTGATCTCGTGCCCTTTGCACCACTGTCCTCCAACCCGGTCCACCAGGACCAATTTTCGAATAAAAGCTTCTCAATGTTTCCTCATTGGTCGGGCGAGTGAAAAAAGTCGCCACCACCCATACCAGTGTGGTCAAAATGGCTCCATAGATGATTTTTTCCCATGATTCCATTGTCTCATTGATAAAGGTGAAATATCCGGCTATAATAAGGGATGCGATCATGGCAACGATTTCTGTCACTGCGTTGATCCTCCACCAAAACCATCTCAGAATATAGATAAGTCCGGTTCCGGCACCTAACAGCAGGAGGAGTTGAAAAGCCTGAGCGGCACTATTCAATAATAACCCCAGTCCAAGACCCAGGACTGCAGTTAATAGTGTAAACAATTGTCCCACCCTTACCAATCGATCATCTTTCGCATCCGGATTGATGAACCTTTGATAAAAATCATTCACGAGGTACGAGGCGCCGAGATTCAACTGGGTAGACATGGTCGACATGAAGGCCGCAATCAATGATGCAGCAACCAGACCCAGAAGTCCCGCAGGAAGAAGCGTCAGCATTGCAGGGTAAGCAATATCATGACCAATCTTATCCTCAGACAAGTTAGGAAATACACTTTGGATCTCGGATAAATCCGGAAAGACGACTAATGATGCCAATGCGATCAATATCCACGGCCAGGGACGTAATGCATAATGAGCTACATTAAAGAGCAAGGTGGCGCCAACAGCATTCTTTTCATTCTTTGCAGAGAACATGCGCTGCGCTATGTATCCTCCACCTCCCGGTTCTGCACCCGGATAGTACGAAGCCCACCATTGTACGGCCAGCGGAACAATCAAGATGGGTACCCATACATTCGGGTCATCGAAAGATGGCAGCATGGCTGTTTTTTCAGCTACACTCGAATGGGCGAGTAATGATGAAAGCCCTCCTACTTCCGGTAGTCCAAGGATGTAGATACATGCCCAGATAGAGCCTATCATAGCAATGATAAATTGAACAAAATCGGTGATGATCACTGCTTTCAGTCCACCTAGAGCACTATATGCCAATGTAATTGATCCCGCTATTAACAAGGTAATCCAGCCATCAAGACCAAGTACGATTTCACCAAATTTGATGGCGGCCAATGAAACAGATCCCATTACCAGAACATTGAAGATCAATCCTAGATAGAGTGCACGGAATCCCCGTAGAAAAGCAGCCGCTTTACCGCTGTATCTCAATTCATAGAATTCTACATCTGTCATGACCATGGACCTTCGCCATAACTTGGCGAAAACAAATACAGTCAACATTCCCGTAAGTAAAAATGCCCACCAGCCCCAATTTCCGGATACTCCGCTTTGCCTGACCAGATCCGTTACGAGGTTTGGCGTATCTGCCGAAAATGTCGTTGCAACCATTGAGACACCCAATAACCACCAGGGCATATTTCTCCCGGACAAAAAGAACTCGGATACATTGTCCTTCGCATGCCGGGATACCATGAGACCTACTACCAGGACGAAAATGAAATAAACTGCGACTATAGACCAATCCAGTAAGCTAAGAGTCATATTATACGGTTATGTACATCTCCTTCAGGAGATACTTAATAATCAAATCTTCTAAAAGCCTCCATGGCCTCATATTCGGCAAAGCCAAGAGAGCGATATTTTTGAGCGGTATCGCGATTTCTTTCTTCCGCTCTTTGCCAAAATTCACGGTCGTCCTCACCAGGAAATGGCGGTCTGTCTTTCTGAGACTGATGCATAAAGACAGCCTTTCGCTTTCGTGCCAGTTCGCCAGGGCTCAAAGGAACGCACATCTGAATTTCATTGATGTCCCATTCATGCCACGCTCCCCTGTACAGCCATAACCAACACTCATTAATCCATGGTTCTTCTGCTAACTGATTCAAGGCAGCCAGGATGACATCAAGGCATACCCGATGCGTACCATGAGGATCTGCAAGGTCACCTGCCGCATAAATCTGGTGAGGCCGTACTTCTTGAATCAATTGTTTGACAATATCAATATCCTGTTGTGTAATGGGGTTCTTTCTCGTCTTCCCTGTTTCGTAGAAAGGCAAGTCCAAAAAATGAATATGCTCGTCATCAATGCCGCAATACCTGGCACCTGCTCTGGCCTCTCCTCTACGGATGAGACCCTTGATTTTCAGAATATCTACGGAATCTGAATCCTTCAGTGTCTTACTGGTCAGGTAATTCGACAGATCGTCCAGGGCTTCGTCGGCTTTGTTTTGATTGATTTCGCTGTGATCAGAAAACTCTTTATAAAATTCTACAAATCGAAGAGCATCATGATCGTGAACGGCAATATTGCCTGAAGTCTGATAGGCAACGTGTACGTCATGTCCCTGATCCACCAATCGTAGAAAGGTGCCACCCATCGATATGACATCGTCGTCCGGGTGAGGGCTAAATAAAATTACCCGTTTTTGTTTCGGCTCAGCCCGCTCGGGACGCGTGGTATCATCTGCTCCATACTTACCTCCCGGCCATCCTGTTATCGTATGCTGCAGTCGATTAAAAATCCTGATATTGATATCGTAGGCATTGCTGAATTGAAGGATCAATTCGCCTAAGCCATGTTCGTTATAATCCTCATCGGTTAATTTCAGGATTGGGACTTTAATTTTTTCGGAAAGCCAAATGACAGCTTTGGAAATTAAGTCATCGGTCCAATGACACATGCCGACTAACCACGGAGTCTTTACCCGGGTCAGTTGTTCTGAAGCTGCCGAATCCACAAAGAATTGGACATCATCGTGTTTTTGAAGATAGCTGCATGGAATACTGGACGTAATTTCTCCCTCAACAGCCTTTTTAACAATTTCGGCTTTATGATGACCCCACGCGAGGAGATAGATAGTTCGGGCATTCATAATGGTCTCTATCCCCATGGTGATTGCCCGGTACGGAACATCTTCGGCCCTCAAAAAATCCTTGCGTGCATCTCTCATCGTCAAGTTATCCAAACGGACCAAACGAGTCTTTGAATCTGACCAGGAGCCTGGTTCGTTAAATCCAACATGACCTGTTCTTCCAATACCCAGAATTTGTATATCGACACCACCCAGTGCTTTAATTTTAGATTCATAGGTCGCGCAGTAATCGGCAACCTCCGTCATCGTCAACGTCCCGTCCGGGATATGAATGTGATCGGCTGGAATGTCGACATGATCAAATAGGAAGTCATGCATAAAACGGACATAACTCTGTTGAGCAGTGGGCTCCATCGGAAAGTATTCATCGAGATTAAAAGTGTATACATTTTTAAAACTTAATCCTTCTTCTTGATGCATTCTGACCAATTCGCGATACAGGTCTATGGGTGAAGATCCCGTAGCCAGACCCAGCACTATATTTTTACCTTGCCCCTGTTTGTATCGGATGACGTCCGCTATCAACCGGGCAATGTGCTTGCTGCATTCCACATTACTCTCCCATATGCTGACCTGGATCTTCTCATAATTTTTGATCAGGAAATTGATATGCTTTCCCGGATATATCTCTGTTGCCACTGGGTTCATTTCTTTCTTTGAATTTAGAGCCGGTGAAGATAACGATTAAAGAAAATAGATAGGCTAATTAGAAGAATATACAGCGGGATAGCGCAAAAGATGAAGATCAATCAGAACTTATTAAATAAAAAAAAATATATACAGAACAGAAATGATGTATTTTATACATTCATTTAATTTTTAATATGTACATTACAGCATCAAATGAATAAATGAAGTGAAGACTAATTTCGTCATAGCCGGAACAAAAAGAGGAGGAACTACGAGCTTGGACTACTATCTTTCTCAGCACCCGCGAATTCATATGTGCCCTTCTGATAAACAGGGATTTTTCAACCAGGATGAATTGTTTGAAAAAGGATTCCCCAATCCGGAGCTCTATAATTTGCGGTTTGAAAATCATTCCGGCAAGGTGTTAAGAGGTGAAGTTTGTGCCGACTACATGTACAGGCCACAATGTATGTCAAGACTGAGTATATATAATTCCGAAATCAAAGTCATAGCTATCCTGCGTAACCCCGCGGAAAGAGCCTATTCTCATTGGCAGATGAATGTGACGCAAGGTTTAGAATCCTTGTCATTCAGGGAAGCCATTGAATTGGAAAAAGAAATGCTCAAGTTTCCAGAAAAGGACCAATCAAACCCGACTCGGTCTTACTTAAGCAGAGGTTTTTACAGCGACCAAATTAAAAACCTCCTTCAGTATTTTGATCCTCACCAATTGTTATTTATTCGTTGTGAAGATCTTAGAGATGATACGGAAGTATCCGTTTACCGTGTTCTCCAGTTTCTAAGTTTACCCTTTTTGGAAATGGAACGAACTCCAAAGAACCTCGGTGATTATCAGACTTCTATGAATCCCGAGGATTACAATGATCTGATTGAAATATTTACTAATGATATTCAACAAACAGAAAAAATGCTTGGATGGAGATGTTATGATTGGATGCGTCCGGTGCAGATCAGACGTCCGATGATGGATTACATCGAATCCTGATAGAATACATGAAAAAATAATAGGTTAGCGTATTGACAAAAACTTTTGAAGCTATCCTTCGTCCGTGCGCGGATCAATTCAATGCCAGTCCCAGGCGAACACCCCAGTCCCGTTGACCATCCTGGAAGGAAAGAACAACGTCCATTCTCAATAATCTCACAATCCTGTAACCCATATTATTTAGTCCAAGGTGAATTTCCTGGTATAATGGAAAGTCATCGGATTTAAGCACTTTATAGCCTGCAACAAAACTCCATCCCAGTTTTTGAAACAATGGCACTTTGTCCAGAATATAGCCGTCAAAATAATGTTGGAGATGCAATTGAAAATATCGATCCTGAGCACTGAACTGGTAATAGGGCAACTGTAAGAAAGTCTTTAAATAATCGGATGGATTCATCAGGAAGATTTGGGAAGTGGTGTAATGTCTGTAATCTCTAAACTCAATACGTTTCTTGTCAAAGAAAAAACCACCATTCACATACCAATGAAATCGGCCCCCAACGCCAAAAGACCATTCGTCTTCTAAAGACATGGCAATTTTTTGATACCCGACATCGCTTCCGCCTACCCGGTATGCGCCCGTGTAATTGAATCTGAATGTTGGACCTTCATTGCCTGCAAAAAATTTTCGGTCCGGATAAAGGAAGTATTTCTGTTTAAACCGGACAGTGCCATTGATGGCCAGGATAAGGGCCTGGTGTTCTTCGAATGACGGCTCAAAGGAATCAGGGCGCAGTGGGTCATTTGAAAGGTATACGACCTCATCCTTTTTGAAGTAACTCAAATCGGAATTGTTGATAAGCGGTGTCCTGTTTTCCCATCGAACCGAGCTATTCAAAAATATTCCGGCTGTGGGTTCCGTCAAATAAGACAGCTCCACTTTTTTCAGGTCCAGATACTTCGCATAATTACGTCGATTCAATAAGCTGTAAACACTATTCAGGAAAGGTGAAATCGGATTTTGATCATTGAATTGTTCGATAGATGAACCACCTCGAATTGTTATTCGGTGCAGATCAATCCGGGATGGTCGATATGTGATATAACCGTTAATCCTTAGTCGCTCTTCAGAGAAGCCATAGTTCATATGAGCACCAAAAAGTAATCTTCTGGTCTCTGCTTCATCATAGTATTTACGCGCATCAAAGGACAGACCGAGATTATATCCCTGGACCGTGTTAAATTGAATAGCACCAAGAGGACTGGAGAATGAGTAATAAAATCGCTTTGATCGACGGGTATAGTTATATCCTCCAAGGAGGTTGCCTGGCTTGAAGTTGTTCGATTTACGATCCACAGAATCCATATAAATGGGATCTGTGCGCACTTTATGGATGCTGTCCTTTCTGAAGTAGTCGACTTTCTCCTCTACTGATAGCGGTACCGGCCGTATTTCTGCCCAATATATACTGTCACGTTCATTGGATTCGGGCTCAACGACATGGACATTTGCATCGAAGAAGTCATCGGGAAATTCAGGCTCCAAACTATAATTGCTATACACACCTGTGAACAAACCCTTTAATTCAAAACCAAATGCTCCCAGTTTGAAAGAAATCGTATTACTGAAAAGCGCCCATTTATCAGGGTGTTCGATCGGGACGTAAATCTGGCTGAATGTAAGAGAATCCACGAAATACACCTGGGTAGAAGCAGCCGTTGCACCCAATTCCAGGGAGTGAATATTCCACAATCCGTCTACGACATACAGTGTCCCATAGAATGAGGGATCGCTCTCTCTTTTAGGAATCACACGAATTTGATTGATCGTACGGCCGTCATCATCCTGGAATGTACCCTCCAGTTTGTATTTGTAATAGGCCAGGGCATTATTCGCAATCGGAGAAATCATTTGACGCTGAAGTTCTATCGTGTTGTCGTAAAAACTGAATTCCATCTCATGGGCACTATTAAAACTGTACCCTCTGTCATTTCCACTGATTTTAGAGGACGTTACCACCTCCTTGTACTTATTTTGAGAAACGTGAAGTTGGCTGACGGATTCTGAAAGGTAGACAATGCCCTGTCTTGAGGAATCCAGCAATCCATCCAGATCACCAATTTCAAATCCCAATATTTTCTCTGGAGCTTTGAGAATTTTCTGATTTCCCTTTACATAAACATTACAGGAGTATTGCGTCAAAAGATCCCGATAATAGGATCTCATTCTAATCGCATTGCGAATGATCGCATATGCGGGATCCTCCCGGTCAGCCGCTATAATGACCTCAGAGAGCAGAGTGGACTGAACCTTCATCACAACGTCAAATTCGACATCCTCCCCTTCTATATTCACTACCTTGCTGACCGTGCTGTAACCAATGAACTGAAAGACAACCGTATGTCTTCCCTGGTCCAATTTTAGTTCATAATACCCCTCACTATTCGAAGTCGTACCAGTAGTTGTGCCCTTCATGTAAATACTCACATAGGGCAGTGGATCTCCGCTTTCATCTATCACTGTTCCATGAATGTTCTGTCCGGATAGATTGCAAAACGTGGAAACCACCATCAAGAAAAAGGTCAGAAAGTTTTTTTTCATGGAAAGATGAATCCTTACCGATGGATTCAATTTGTACATTAGAACGAGCATAAGTTCATTTAAGCATTCCAATGGATGACTTTTCAACATAGAATTCACGATTGTAATTTTATCCAATATTTTGCATGGCAACCGATCGATTCATATATAAACTCGAGGCATGTGTCGAAAATTTTGACCAGGCGCAGCAAGCTGAGCGATCAGGTGCTCACCAGGTCGAACTTTGCAGTCGATTAGACCTGGATGGTTTGACACCTTCTTTTCAGGATATTCATCAATGCATTGAGCAGTTGAATATTCCCGTAAAAGTCATGATTCGATCTGGTAGCGGATCATTTACAAGTTCACCCGAAGTCCTCAAAATCATGGAACAAGAAATATTGGCGGTAAAAGATTTAGGTGTTTCCGAAGTCGTTTTTGGTCTGACCACTCCAAATAACAAGCTAGATTGTGTTGCAATGAGAAGACTTGCACTCATTGCCCGACCTATGCGAATTACCATTCACAAGGCCATTGATACATGTATTGACATTTTGGAAGAAGTTCGTGCATTAAAAAGCATTGGAGGCATTCATGCCATCTTGACATCAGGCGGGAACCCGACGGCCATTGAAGGAAGAGAGATGATCATCAGGATGATGGAAGCTGCGGGCAAAGACATCATAATCATCCCGGCAGGCAGAATTACAAAAGATAACGTTCAACAAATACACGATTTAATTGGTGCTTCCATCTATCACGGCAGAAAGATTGTCGGTCCGTTAGATTTCGATTCTTAATTATAGGCGTATACGAGATATATTGACCACCTTCGCAAACTATGTCCTCTAAGAGAGCTGCAATCATTTTTATTTTTATAACAGTGCTCGTCGACGTCATCGGGGTCGGCATTATTATCCCAGTCATACCGACATTGATCCGGGACCTTACTGGACATGGTCTCAGTGAAGCAGCTGCATATGGAGGAGGCTTGTTGATCGCCTTTGCCGGAATGCAATTCCTCTTTTCTCCTGTGCTCGGTGAATTCTCAGATAAATATGGCCGAAGACCGGTGCTCTTACTTTCACTGCTTGGGCTGAGCATTGATTATCTGATTCATGCGTTCGCCCCTACCATAATGTGGCTGTTCACAGGCCGGATCCTTGCAGGAATATGCGGTGCGAGTTTTACGGTGGCCAATGCTTATATGGCCGATATCAGTTCTGCAGAAGAAAAGGCCAAGAATTTTGGTTTGTTGGGCGCGGCTTTTGGCTTGGGCTTTATTATCGGACCGAGCATTGGCGGTATTTTCGGAGCTATAGATGTACGTTTACCATTTTACATTGCCGCAGGAATTACGTTTGCCAACTTCTTATTTGGATTATTCGTGATCCCTGAATCACTTTTGCCGGAAAACAGGAGGGACATTATTCCCAAAAAGATGATGCCGGGTGTTTCATTGGCTCATATTGGTAAATATGCCGGACTGGCAGGATTGATTCTTGCCTTGTTCCTGGCCAATGTAGCCGGTCAGGCCCTTCCTGCCACCTGGAATTTTTTTACAATGGAAATGTACGATTGGAATGAAGCCCAGGTTGGTTATAGCTTGAGTTTTGTTGGCTTGCTGGTGGCCATAGTTCAGGGTGGCCTGGTGGGCCTTGCGGTCGAAAAATTAGGACAGAAAGGAGCGATTATCATCGGCTTCTGTTTCTGGACCCTGGGCATGTTTCTGTTTTCCATAGCCAGTGAGGCGTGGATGATCTACGCCTTCCTGATCCCCTATGCACTTGGAGGTATTGCCGGACCCACCTTACAGGGCTTGTTGTCTAACCAGGTTCGGGACAATGAACAGGGAAATCTTCAGGGTGCTCTGACGAGTATGGTAAGTATAACGACCATCCTGGGCCCGGCGCTTGCAGCATTTTTATTCTATGCATTTACCGGAGATACGGCTATAACTTATTTCCCCGGTGCTCCTTATGTAGCGGGGGCAATATTACTGCTGCTCTCTACTTTAATGGTAACTTATGCAATGCGAAAAATAGTACCCAAAAATTTTTCTGAAGGATAGAAGGCAAAATGTCTCGATTACACACACCAGATGCGCTGGGCCACTGTTCAACATTCGATCATCCATCCAATCAATTGCCTAAGAAGGCGCAGTCTTGTACGGCCTGCCTGGCATACCCGCCCGGTTGCCAGATTTATCGGTCGAATGGGCTGGTGCAATCAGCTAGACAGGCATCCCGTACTTTCGCGAAGCGAAACGTCGGGACATTCATTCAATTATTCCGCCATTGATAACTGACAACCATGAATACAACGAGTCACTCAGAATTTCATCCCATTAATACCGTATACATCAATCCACCTGCTCATTCCTGGATAAGTCAGCAAACCATAAATGACCAATGGAGGGCACTGAACTACTTGTCACAACCGGATTTCAGTAAAGCCATTGACGAATACCGAATTTTTAAGCAACTCATGAAGGAATCTTCCGTGGAAGTGATTCCCTTCGAAAGCTCCCGGCACTTCGGTATTGACTCTATTTACTGCCGGGATGCAAGCATAGCCACAGACTACGGTATGATTATTTGCAACATGGGTAAAGGAGTACGAAGCAGTGAGCCCGTCTTGCATGAATCGATGTTCGAGGAAAGGAATATTCCAATATTGGGAAAAATTCAAGCTCCGGGGACAATAGAAGGAGGTGATGTTGCCTGGGTCGATCAAAAAACACTGGCAGTCGCACATGGATACAGGACCAATCAGAGTGGATTTGAACAATTGACATCCATTCTTTCACCCTTCGGGATACAAACGATCCAGGTACAACTCCCTCACTACAAAGGGCCTGATGATGTGTTTCATTTAATGTCTGTTTTCAGCCCGGTGGACAAAGACCTGGCTGTGATCTATTCTCCATTGATGCCCGTAAAATTCAGGAATTTTTTGCTAGACCTCGGGTATGCATTCGTAGAAGTTCCGGACGATGAATTTGATTCCCTGGGATGTAACGTGCTCGCCTTGGGTCCCAGGAAGTGTATGATGGTCAGCAATAATCCGAAGACGAGATCAAAATTGGAGTCTGCCGGCTGTACAGTCCTGGAATATGAAGGAAAGCACATCAGTTTGTTAGGTGGCGGTGGACCCACGTGTTTGACTCGTCCCATCACAAGAATCATCAACTAACAAATTATTAATCTATCTTTGATCACTAATTAAAGCCCTCCTACCTAATAACACCCTTCTGAAAGGGGTTTCAATTTACATTAATGAAGTTCAATAATCTTGGGATCATTGATCCTATACTTAAGGCCTTGCGGGATAAGAAATACGTAACCCCCACTGAAATTCAACAAAAGGCCATCCCAATCGTATTAAATAGAAGAGATATTCTTGGTTGTGCTCAGACCGGTACCGGAAAGACGGCAGCATTTGCAATCCCAATTATTCAGTTGATTCAAAAGATTGAAATCCGGCGAAAGCGGCGTACTAAAATCAGGGCTTTAATTGTAACACCCACCCGTGAATTGGCCATACAAATTGACGATAATATCAGGGAGTATTCTAAATACACCCAAGTACGTAACACCGTAATTTTCGGTGGGGTCAAACAACATGCACAGGTAGAAAAATTGAAAAAAGGTGTCCATATTTTGGTGGCCACTCCCGGAAGACTTCTCGATTTGGTGGATCAGGGATACGTACAATTGGATGCGGTAAAGATCTTTGTTCTTGATGAAGCGGACAGAATGCTGGACATGGGATTTATCAACGATATCAGAAAGATGCTCAAAATCCTGCCAACTAATAGGCAATCCTTGTTCTTCTCGGCGACCATGCCAAAAAATATTGTTGAACTATCCAGGAGCATTTTGCATCATCCGAAAAGAGTAAATGTCAGCCCCGTTTCTTCTGCAGCTGAAACCGTCAAACAGGTCGTTTATTACACCAATAAAAGAGATAAGAAAAACCTCCTTCTCCATATCTTACAGAATGAGGAAATCAACCAGGTACTTCTTTTTTCAAGAACAAAACACGGTGCAGACCGAATCTCCAGGGATCTCAGGAAAAAGAGAATTTCTGCAAACGTAATCCATGGCGATAAAGCTCAAAATCACAGACAACGGGCACTTAAAAATTTTAAAGAAGGTAAAATCAAAGTTTTAGTAGCCACCGATATTGCCGCAAGAGGAATTGATATCAATAAATTGGAATACGTAATCAATTATGATATACCAAATGTGGCTGAAACCTACGTGCACCGGATCGGCAGATCAGGGAGGGCAGGTGAAGATGGTAAGGCCATTTCGATTTGCGAACCAGAAGAAAATGCCTTTATACGGGAAATCGAAAGATTGATAAAACAGCCTATTTCCGTCATCAAAAATCACCCTTTTCAACAGACGGATAAACCGATGACGGAACAAGAAAAAAAGGCATGGCGCAAAGAAAAGCAAAGACGCAAGCAAGAGTTTTTTGCAAACAGGAAGAAACAATGAGGCAGGTAGGGACAAATTCCAATTGTTGAATTAACAATCTACTGAATTTTCCATATTTATAGTTACTATATTCGTTATCGGTTAGCTATGTCCTGATGAGAAAATTTTTCAAATATTTATTCGGATTTATCGGCCTTATCATTGTCATGCTTATCATTGGTTTTCTAGTTTTTCATATCTACTATTTTGTAATTAACCGGCTCGCTCAATCAAAGCTAGTAGAGAAAAAGGAGCTGACCATCGGAGGGCATACATTCAGGGACCTGAATAATAACGGTCAGTTGGATATCTATGAGGACAGCCGGCGATCCGTTGAAGACAGAGTGCGGGATTTAATTGTCCAAATGACTATGGAGGAAAAAGTGGGGCTGATGTGGCATCCGCCTATTGGTCCGGGCAAGGATGGAAAGATTTTGGGTAAGCCTAACCCAGCCGCTTTTCATATGGTCAGCACGTACAATGTAGTCATCAATCAAGAGCTTCGTCATTTTAATCTCTTCGGAATACCAGATACCCGCAGTCTTGCTTTGTGGTACAACAACCTTCAAAAACTTGCCGAGAGTGATCGACTTGGAATACCGGTCTCGATCAGTTCTGACCCCAGACATGGTATCAGGAATTTTATCGGCAATGATCTTCTCGGCGGAGACTTTTCCAAATGGCCCGAACCCATCGGCCTGGCTGCCACGGGTGATTCTGCTCTTGTAGTGGAATTCGGCCGAATTGCCGCCGACGAATTGAGATCAGTTGGAATTCGTACTGCCCTGCATCCAATGGCTGATCTCGCCACCGAACCAAGATGGGCACGTATCAATGGTACTTTTGGAGAAGATGCCGATCTTTCAGCCAGGATTACAGCGGCCTATATCAATGGTTTCCAGGGAGAGCAGATCGGGCCTCATACCGTAGCCTGCATGACGAAGCACTGGCCGGGTGGAGGTCCCCAGAAAGATGGGTGGGATGCGCACTTCAGGTATGGAGCTGACCAGGCATATCCCGGAAATAACTTTGATTATCATCTCAAGCCTTTTGATGCTGCCTTCAATGCAGGCACCCTCATGATCATGCCTTATTATGGAATTCCTGTGGGACAGACACCGGAGGATGTTGGAATGGCATTTAATGAATACGTAATCAAGAATCTCCTGAGAGAGGAATATAATTACGATGGTATTGTATGCAGCGATTGGGGTGTGATTGAAGGTTTTAAAATCCTGGGAATCCCTTTATTTGAATCGACCGGTTGGGGTGTAGACGAACTTTCCGTAAAAGAAAAGATTGCCAAGGCCATTGATGCTGGTCTCGATCAATTTGGCGGGAATTCGAATACCCGTGAATTAATTCGACTCGTGAAAGATGGAAGGATTGCAGAAGAGAGGATCGACCGATCTGTGAGTCGGCTCCTGACGGTTAAATTTCAAATTGGACTATTTGATAATCCTTATGTTGATGTGGAAAACGCACTAAATACAGTAGGGAAAAAGGAATATGTCGAATTAGGTAAGAGGGCTCAACGCAAGTCAATTGTGTTGATGAAAAACTCGATTTCATCAGATAATCTTCCTGTTCTCCCGCTTAGGGATGATGTAAAGATCTATGTTGAAAATATCGATGCGGATATCGGAAATGAATATGCCCGGGTAGTGGATAATCTTGAGGAGGCAGATCTGGCAATTTTACGTCTTCAGACTCCATTCGAACCGAGGGATGGCAATTTTTTTGAATCGATGTTTCACCAGGGCTACCTCGATTTCAAGGAACCTGAACTTTCAAGAATCCTCCAAATTACGCAGACAAAGCCGACGATCATTTCTATGTACCTGGACCGGCCTGCCGTGATTCCCGAAATTACCGAAAATGCGGTGGCTGTATTGGGAGACTTCGGGACCCATGATGATGCACTCATGGATATAATCTTCGGTATATATTCTCCTTCGGGAAAGTTACCCTTTGAATTGCCCTCTTCGATGACGGCCGTTGAAAACCAGTTTGAAGATGTGCCATACGATACAGAAGATCCACTTTTTCCTTTCGGTCATGGATTGACATATCCGGATTCTTCATTGAATACTCTGTTAGACTAGAAGTATAGGAGGTTTACTAAACTTGGGAAGTTTAGTAAACCTGTCTTCGAGTAGAAGTCGGCAACATTTTAAAGTATCTTGTCCAGCAATTACTAACCTATGAGACCCTATAACCAAATTAATCTTATTCGTATATGGTACTTTGCTATTCTTTGATAAAATTTTTGATTTCATCTAACAATCTCATATTTTATTACTTAAATTCGATGCGTGTCAGGAAATAGCACAAAAAATGCATCTAGATGGATGACTAACTTGAAAGAAGGTTGGTATTTTTTACTGAAGCATATTCCATTGTTGTTGTTTTTATTATTATTTACTGGAGCTATTATCGCTTGTGTATTTTTCTGTTTAGCCAAATTTAACCCACTTACTAACATAGAATACGTTATTAAATGCGTTGACAATGAAGAAATCAATACATTGGTCTATAACACTAGTAGACTCGAAGGAATGGTTGTAGTTTTGCAACGAATGTTACCAATCTTTGTTAGTTTATTGATCGCAGTTATCCTGTTTCTCACATGGAAACATGGAGAAATGGCAAAATCGACGGCAAGGAATGAAATAGAAAGTAATTTTCAATCTTATGTAGACCGATTAACTAGAATTGAAGCAGATGCGAAACAAAAATTATCTGAAATTGAAGCGCAACATACAATGATGATGGCCATGAAGGATCAAACGTTAGGTGAACTGCTAACTGGTGTTGATCTAAATCTAAGACAAGAATAACATGGATGAGATACAAAAATTAACAGCTTTTTTAGATGCTTTTAATAGTGTCTCGAATAAAATAACATCAAATATTTGTGCAAAAAATTGCTATGAGGTATTTGAGAAATATTTAAGAAATATTGGTGTGCCTAGTGACCTTATAGACAATATACTTGGGGAATTTGATAGTTGGGAAGAAGTCTATGAGGCAAGAAGTAGAGATGAATATTCTATACCAGTGAACGCTGTAATCGGGAAAGTTAAAGGCATCACCAATGCTATCAATCATATGGTGAAAGTACACATAAAGACTATTGAACAACGGGATTCTATTGATGTGTAATAATATGGTCAAAAAGTTCTAGCCCTTTTTGAATCTTGATTTTGATGTCCTAAAGTGGTTTACGTTGACATAGCCAAACATTTCTACATATTATATCCAACTCCCAACCTTAATGATCATAGCTACAGGTTAAACTCATTCGCACTGAATGAATTTACAAATGAAACGTACCGGGAAATATCTTCGGTACAGGGGTCATAATCGTCCATTTGCAGATTTTATAAGTCATAGATGTTTGTTTTTTATAACTTTCCGTCACTAAACCAATCGAGTTATGAAAAATCTCATCACATTTATTTTCATTGCATTTTCTTGTTTCGTCCTGACTGCCCAGGAAGAAAAGAAAGAAGACAAAATGCTCTCGGCCAAATATCTATCAGGCTTCAAATGGAGAGCAATAGGACCGGCATTTGCTTCCGGAAGAATAGCTGATATAGCCATACACCCGGAACATCAGCATACGTGGTATGTCGCCGTAGGATCCGGAGGTGTCTGGAAAACCACAAATGCCGGTACCACCTGGAAATCCATCTTCGATGGACAAAAGAGCGTCTATTCGACAGGATATATCACCATAGATCCACACAATCCCCATAGAATCTGGGTGGGTACGGGTGAGAATGTCGGCGGACGGCATGTAGCCTACGGAGATGGTATCTACCTGAGTGAAGACGATGGCAAGTCCTGGAAGAATCTTGGACTGAAAGAGACCGAACACATATCTGAAATTATTGTCCACCCTGATGATCCGAATACAGTCTGGGTCGCTGCCCAGGGTCCCCTGTGGAAAAGTGGAGGAGAGCGGGGACTCTATATGACTAAAGATGGCGGAGCCACATGGGAAAGAACATTGGGAGATGACGAATGGATGGGTGTAACTGATATTGCCGTAGATCCAAGAGATCCGGATGTCCTCTATGCTGCCACATGGCAACGGCACAGAACGATTGCCGCCTACATGGGCGGAGGTCCAAAATCGGGCATTCACAAGAGTACGGATGGAGGGATGACGTGGAAGAAACTGTCATCCGGCTTACCAAAAGGGAACATGGGCAAGATCGGTCTGGCCATTTCACCTCAAAAACCGGATATCATTTATGCTGCCATAGAATTGGATCGAACGAAGGGAGGAGTGTACAAGTCAACCAACCGGGGTGCTTCATGGACCAAACAATCTGATGCGGTCTCGGGAGCTACAGGTCCCCATTACTACCAGGAATTATATGCCTCACCTCATGTATTCGACAAGTTGTACCTGATGGACGTGCGTGTCCAGGTCTCCGAAGACGGAGGGAAGACTTTCAACAGAATGAAAGAAAGAGACAAGCATTCCGATAACCATGCCATCGCATTTTTTGACAATGATCCCGATCACATATTGATCGGTACAGATGCCGGCATCTATGAGACCTTTGACAATACTGAGAATTGGTACTTCATCAATAATCTTCCCCTGACTCAATACTACAAGGTAGCTGTGGACGACCAGGAACCCTTCTACTGGGTGTATGGAGGCACACAGGATAACGGTTCGCACTCAGGACCAAGCCGAACGGACGAACGCGAAGGGATCCGGAATGCACATTGGTACAAAACCTTAGGTGCAGATGGACACCAGTCGGCGACTGAGCCAGGTAATCCGGATATCTTTTATGCGGAAACACAGCAAGGAGGTATGCATAGAATCGACAGGTTAACCGGCGAAACGGTATTTATTCAACCCCAGGCAGGAGAAGGAGAGGATTATGAACGTTACAACTGGGATGCTCCCATCGTAGTCAGTCCACACAATCCCGCGCGTTTATACTTTGCATCTCAACGAGTATGGAGATCAGATAACCGGGGAGATAGCTGGACGGCCATATCTGGCGACCTGACAAAGAATGAAGAACGCGTGACCCTGCCCATCATGGGAAGAGTGCAAAGTTGGGACAGTCCCTGGGATGTGGGAGCCATGTCCAACTATAATACGATCACTTCGTTGTCCGAATCCCCATTGCAGGAAGGATTGATCTATGCCGGTACGGATGATGGAATCATCCAGGTGACAGAAGACGGGGGCGCAAACTGGACCAAGGTCATGGTGGGTTCATTACCAGGAATGCCACCCACGGCATTCGTTAATGATATACGAGCCGACTTGCACGATGTAAATACGGTGTATATCTGTCTGGACAACCATAAGTATGGAGATTTTAAACCCTATTTGTTGAAAAGCTCCGACAAAGGTCGGACCTGGACCTCAATTTCTGAAGGGATCAAGGACAGAACACTGATATGGCGAACTGTGCAAGACCATGTTGAACCTAAATTGCTATTTGCTGCTACGGAATTTGGTGTCTATGTCACAGTAAATGGTGGCGAAAAGTGGATGAAATTCAGTGGTGGGCTGCCTACGATTTCTATGCGGGACATCACGATTCAAAGAAGGGAAAACGACTTGGTCGCAGCCTCATTCGGTCGTGGGTTCTTCATCCTCGATGATTACAGTGCCTTGCGCCAGATGGCCTCTGATGGCATGGAGTCCATTGCGGCATTATATCCGGTCAAGGATGCCTGGCAATATAACCAGCGTTCATTAATGGGCAACCAGGGCGCGGGTATCTATGAAGCTGACAATCCACCCTATGGCGCTATTTTTACCTATCATATCAATGATGACTACACACCCATGAAAGCCGAGCGAAAGAAAGCAGAGAAGAAGTTGGCCAAAGAAAATCAGGATGTACCCTTCCCTGGATGGGAAGCATTGTACGAAGAAGAAAAAGAGGAAGGTCCCAAACTTTGGTTTACCATCACGGATGACCAGGATAATATTGTCAACCGGATCAAAGGAAAATACAAGAAAGGAATACACAGGACTGCCTGGGATCTGAGTGCTGCTTCCAAATCGGGAATTTCACTCAATCGGTCAAGAGGAGGCCGGGGCTTTTTTAACCGCGGTTTTGCAGTGGTACCGGGCAATTACACAGTTGCTATGAGCAAAGAGCACGACGGCATCATTACCAACCTCGGATCACCGCAGAGCTTTATGGTCAAACCACTAAA
This sequence comes from Saprospiraceae bacterium, assembly GCA_028282725.1. Lineage (GTDB taxonomy): Bacteria > Bacteroidota > Bacteroidia > Chitinophagales > Saprospiraceae > JAJRXG01. Next base: position 17,407 of record JANQHF010000057.1, on the reverse strand, counting down.
ACAAGGAGCATTGCCTACAAAATCCATTGAAGAAATTGCTTCATTTCGGGATGAATTGGGAGAAATGCGCGGTGCCATGACCGCTGTGAATCAGTCTCTCGGGCGTTCTCGTAAAAAACTGAAGGCGATGCGAACCGCAACGGACAGGACATCAGGAGATACCAAATCCATTATTGCCTCCATATATGAAGCCATGGAACAACTGGATGATCTGGATCTTCGGTTGAACGGGAATCCCATACGTGAAGAGATCGGTGAGCGAACCAATCCAACGATGCAAAACAGGTATTTCGTAGCGATGAGGGGGTCCTGGACCTCTTATGGCCCGACGGATATGCACAAGGAGAACCTCGTACTTGCCAAGAAGGAATTTGAAGCGATAAAGTCTGATTTGGAAGCCTTGGAAGGACCTCTTATGACAGCGATAGAGGAACAATTAGTGGCTATGGGGGCACCCTACATTGAGGGACAAAAAATCCCTGTAATTAACCAGGAGAGGGACCACTAAATGCAGAAATAAAAAGGTGCTCATATTGTATTAGAAAAGACCATTTTTTTACTTTAGTGCTTTAATACACTAATCTCTAAACATAGTCCTTTGGGCAATCAAATGATGTTGGAGCTCCTGATGGTTCTCCTGCAGATTATGGATGGTCTCCAGGTTCATTTAGTTCTCCCGATGCTACGGCTATGTGCCCACCTATGGGTCCGGTAATGGCGTCTTTTACAGGAACATTGACTCAACAGGGACGAACCTTTCGGGACGCAACGCCATCAGTTTGTCCATCCAAGGTATTTGGAGGAGTATTTAACCCGGGGGTTACTTACAATTATGAAACATTCACCTATCGCAATACATCAAATGCGGACAGCTTGTGTAACCGTAAATTTTGATCCAAATTCTGGTGGAAATCCATGTGGAATAAACGCTCACTTAAGAGCACACTTGGGTTCTTACGATCCAACAGATCAAGGGTTGAATTATGTAGGTGATGTTGGTTCCTCTATAACTCAACCATTTTCTTTTGAAGTACCTGCACAAACTGATTTGGTTATCGTAGCTCATACAAATGGTGCTGGTGGACCCGCAAATGCAACTTGTGATTTCGCTTTTGAAGTAACTATGTTACCTTGTGATCCTGCATTATTGATTGTTCCCACTCTTGGTGAATGGGCGATTATCTGCCTCGCTATGTTGATGATGATCTTCGGCGTAGTCGCAGTGAATCAAAAACAACTACAACCGGTACGGGCATAAGAACAGCTTGTAATCATAACTTATATTATTTGAAGCCCGGAGTTTTCGACATCCGGGCTTTTTTTATTGGGATCAACCCTGCGAATGAATCAGTTCTTATCATTAGTAAGATTAAATGAGTAGATCCGAGAATGTCCGGCTACTCATGATTAAGAATGCTGCGATTCAGTAATTGGACATATCTCTTTCTTTTCGGAATCTCCTGTAATGCTCCTTTGCCAAAAAAGGTAGAAAATATACCCATCGCGAATCGGTTAACGAAAGCCAAAGCGGTGGATGGTGAATACATTTCATGGAAGGAACATATCGTCGACGATCCGTTGGGTCGATTGGCCTGTTTGAGCAACCGAATGATCTTACTGATCCTTGGATTCGACATGACTTCAGCCGGAGAAAGAGAGGAATGTTTGACCAGTTTGTTCCGGTTGATTTAGACAAAGATGGCGACATGGATTTTATCACGACCCGGGGCAATAGTTATCCTTATGATGGTGTAATTTGGCCGGAGCAGGTGAGATATTCTGAGGCTCGACCAAATTTCAGTCCTGCACGCATCGCTGAAAGTGAAGAGATGCCATTAAGTCATTGACCTTTCGATAGGTCAGAGGTCTTCGATCCCGGAAGAGTAAAAAAAGAATGCAATATTTGTCTTGAGGTATTGACTGTTTGACGAGGATTTTATGAAGTATATATACTGTAAGAATAGATATGAAGACATTGATCACGTCGATTTTAGTGCTAACCATTCTGAGCCTTTCGCTCATTCAATGTGGAGACAGTCCTGTCAGCGGACCGGATCCTTCGCCAAACATCATTATCATTTTTACGGATGACCAGGGTTACCAGGACCTTGGTTGTTATGGTTCTCCGGATATCCTGACACCCCATTTAGACGGCATGGCCAGGGAAGGAGCCAGGTTCACCAATTTCTATGCTGCCCAGGCAGTTTGTTCGGCGTCGAGAGCTGCCCTCCTCACAGGCTGCTACCCCAACAGGATTGGGATTCACGGAGCGTTTATGCCCAAGGCCCGGCAGGCCCTGGATACCGCAGAGGTGACCATTGCAGAATTGTTGAAAGAGAAGGGGTATACTACAGCTTTGTTTGGCAAATGGCATTTGGGGGATCACCCGGATTTCTTTCCTATGGCCCAGGGATTTGATGAATTCTTTGGCATCCTGTATTCTAATGATATGTGGCCATACCACCCCCAGCAGGGTCCCGTCTTTGATTTTAAAGACTTGTACCTCTACGATCAACATGATATTGTTGACACTCTTGTCGATCAAAGTTTGTTAACCCGGCAGATTACGGAAAGAAGTGTTGATTTTATCCGCAGGAACAAAAACAGCCCTTTCTTTTTATACGTACCTCATCCCCAGCCCCATGTGCCCTTATTTGTTTCAGACCAATTCAAAGGAAAATCACAAAGGGGATTGTATGGTGATGTAATTATGGAGATAGACTGGTCCGTAGGACAAATTTTACGCGCACTGGAGGATGAAGGCATTGACCAGAATACGTTGGTTTTATTCGCGTCTGACAATGGTCCCTGGTTGTCATATGGCGATCACTCCGGTAGCGCCCTGCCCCTTCGCGAAGGGAAAGGCACTGCATTGGAGGGAGGTCAGAGGGTGCCTATGATCATACGATACCCTGGAGTCATTCCACCCGGCAGGGTGGTCGATGCCCCATTAATGGCCATTGATATCCTTCCTACCCTGGCCGAAGTATGTGGCACTACCCTGCCCGATCTGCCCATTGATGGTATGAGTGCGTGGTCACTATGTCAGGGACAGACCGATAAGAGTCCGCACGATGCCTATTTTTTCTATTATCATCAAAATGAATTGCACGGCGTCCGATACAAAAACTGGAAGCTCTATTTCCCTCATCGCTACCGTACGCTGAACGGAAGACCCGGGGGGCAGGAAGGACAGCCTGTCAACTATGAATATCTCAATTTTGACCAAATTGCGCTCTATGACCTGGACGCAGACATCAGCGAGACTTCCGATGTTGCACATCTTCATCCAGCAGTGGTGGATACGATCAAGAATCTGGCAAACGATATGCGTAAAATCTTGGGAGATCGATTACATGGAATAGAAGGAAGCCAAACCAGGGAGTCGGCCAGGATTGTGTATGAATGACGGAAGCGAATTGTTTATCTGTTGAATCGTTTAACTGTTTGAACAACTCCTCTTCAATACTCTGTTCCATCGACTTTGGACTGTCGACCGATGGGTATTTTGATCGTTTACTTATTTATCCTGGTTTGGTCTTAGACCAAAGACCAATGACTTTAATACGCCACCAACCCGTCTCAAGTCATCACCCATTCTTAAAGCTGAGTGATGCATCTTCCCACTCGTGACAGGCGCCAGGGTTGCGTGCTTCGCACTTACCCTGGGCTATCAATATTTGACCCCCGATGGGGTCGATTTAGTTTAATCTTTCCACTGCTTGACCGTTAATTTGATAAAGCATTCCTTGAACCGTGAATCACAGACTATCTACCGTCACCCGTCTACCGTCATCCGCTTGTTGTGAAGTATCCTGGAAACAATAACTGCTACCACGGCAATGATCGGGAGCCCATAAGATTCTCCGGCATAATAATGAGCCATAATGGCCAGGCAGGTATCAAAGAAGAATCCGGCATAGGCCCACTCTTTCAAAAGACCGGATTTGTTACTTAACACGGCAATGATTCCCATAATTTTTGCAATGGCTAATGGATAGATCAGGTGAGTGGGATATCCTATATTTTCAAAGAAACCTCTGACCATTTCAGTACGAGTCAGATACATACCAGCGGATAAAGCAAATATGAGACACATCAGACCTGTCGAACTCCAGTAAGCGATCTTCGTGATATTCATTTCAGTGATTTGACATGAAGTTATCGATTAAAGGATACAAAGGTATCGAACTGTTTATTTCGGATTACAAAATTGATTGCAGTGAAAGTGTGGAACTAATAACGACTCGGAGGAGAATGGCTCTCCTCAATTGCGAAGATTTGAGATTTAATAATGGAAGCCCCTTGTTTTCATATCATAAAACTTCTTAACTTACTTGATTAAAGTTAAAACCCTCCAAAATGGCAAATTTCAACCTTAATGTAAATGGCGAAAACCGGCAGGTCGATGTTGATGGCAGCACCCCTTTATTATGGGTTTTGCGCGATCATCTCAACCTTGTAGGTACCAAATACGGCTGTGGTATTGCACAGTGCGGATCTTGTACGGTCCATGTAGATGGTAAAGTTGTACGGTCCTGCACCACTCCGGTCTCAACGATCGGAGATAGTAAAGTAACGACGATAGAAGGGCTCTCAGAGGATGGAACTCATCCTGTGCAGGTTGCCTGGCTCGAGCATGATGTTCCGCAGTGTGGTTATTGTCAGGCTGGTCAGATCATGTCTGCTGTTGCATTGATCAATGAAAATAAAAATCCTACTGACGAACAAATAGCGAATGCCTTACAAGGCAATATTTGCCGCTGTGGCACTTACATCCGGATCAAGGCAGCAGTGAAATCTGCCGCCAAGTACTCTTAATCTTTACTTCCAAAAAATTTCAACATGACAAAGAATCTTATTAGTCAGAATAGAAGATCATTTCTGAAGGTGAGCGCAGCTGCGGGTGGCGGAATGATCATCGGCTTTCAAATAATTGGTTGTAAGACCGAAAATAAATTACCTGATTTTGTCGGACCGGCACTCGATATGCCGGAATCCTGGAATGAGATGAACGCATTTGTGAAAATCGGTGAAAATGGCGTTGTGACAATTATGTCCCCAAATCCTGAGATCGGGCAGAATGTAAAAACTTCGATGCCGATGATTATTGCCGAAGAATTGGATGTGGACTGGAATAATGTAATTGTTGAACAGGCAGGTCTGGATACAGATAATTTCCGGCGCCAGTTGGCAGGGGGTAGTCAATCGATTCGACAGGGTTGGAAGAGCCTGAGGGAAACCGGGGCAAAGGCCCGGAATATGTTGCTCCAGGCAGCTGCCAAAGAATGGGATGTTCCCATTTCAGAATTGACGACAGATGCAGGAGTAATATCTCACAAATCCAGTGGAAAGAATGGAGGATATGGATCCTTTGCAACCGCTGCTGCCAGCATGGAGATTCCTGGAGAAGTAACATTAAAGGATCCGAAGGATTTCAAAATCATTGGAAAGGATACGAGGAATGTCGACGGCTTAAAGATTGCCATGGGTAAACCTCTTTTTGGCTTGGATATTCAACGGGAAGGAATGCTCATCGCCATGATCGAACATCCCCCCGCTTTTGGAATGAAGGTCAAGAATGTAGACGGCTCTGCCGCAAAGGCAATGCCGGGGATCAAGGATGTAGTAACTATTAATTGCGAACCCGAAGGATTCAACAAACAATGGTCTGATGTAAATGCCTTCCCTGAACTGGTAGTGATCGTGGGTGAAACCACCTGGGAAGTCATGCAGGCCAAAAAAGCATTGAAGGTGGAGTGGGAAGAAACGAGTAGTCTGGAAAGCAGCAATGACCACGAGTCTATACTGGCTGATCTCGTGAGTAAACCAACAGCTGAACCGGCGAGAAAAGATGGAGATCCTGAAAAAGCATTTGCCGGTGCTGAAACGATAGTTGAACGGACGTATAATGCTCCTTTCTTAGCACATAACACCATGGAACCCATGAATTTCTTTGCCAATGTCACCGAAGGCAAGGCGGAATTGGTAGGTCCGATTCAAACACCGGAATTCCTGAGAAAGTCCGTCGCTTCGTTATTGGGATTGGAGGAAGACCAGATTTCAATCATGATGACAAGAATGGGAGGTGGATTTGGCAGAAGATTATATGGACATTTTGCTGTTGAAGCTGCTGCCATTTCACAAAAAGTTGGAGCACCTGTCAAACTGGTATATACCCGTGAGGATGACATGACTCAAGGTACTTATCGTCCTGCATATAAAGTCACCTACAAGGCTGGGCTGGATGCCGATGGGAATATGATCGCTTTCCATGTAAGGGGAGCAGGCACTCATGGAAGTCCTGTATTTGCTGATCGCTTTCCGGCAGGTACAGTTGATCACTATTTGGCCGAAAATCACGCAAAGGATTCAAATATATCTACCGGTGCCTGGAGAGCGCCTCGATCCAATTTTATTGCCACGGCAGAACAATCATTTCTTGATGAAGTCGCGGAAGTGGCGGGAAAGGATCCCATAGAATTCAGATTGGCCTTGTTTGACAGGGCAATCAAAAATCCGGTTGGTGAGAGAAATGATTACGATCCGAAAAGATATGCAGGTGTGCTGAAATTAGTCAAAGAGAAGTCCGGCTGGGGCCAGGAACAATCTGGAATTCACAGAGGGGTATCAGCATATTATTGTCACAACTCCTATGTTGCCCAGGTGCTGGATGTTGAAATGGAAGATGGACTTCCTAAAGTAAAGAAGGTGTATTGCGCGGTAGATTGTGGAATCGTTGTGAATCCAGAAGGAGCAAAGAATCAAGTTGAGGGTGGAATCGTAGACGGAATCGGGCATGCTATGTACAGTGCTTTGACATTTTCAAATGGCACGCCGGATCAAAACAACTTTGACCGGTATCGTTTGATCCGACATAGTGAAGCTCCCGATGAAATCGAGGTCTTCTTCGTCGATAATGGAATAGATCCGACTGGTTTGGGTGAACCTTCGCTGCCTCCGATAGGAGCAGCTCTTGCCAATGCTCTTTACAAGGCTACAGGAACGAGGTTATACTCTCAACCATTCTCTACAGAAGAAGCCTTATTGGGTTAGAATATACAAAGAGCCTTATGTGACAGAGCTTTATGTAAGGCTCTTTACACATTCGTCATGTTATGAGCAATGACTTGCAATTTCTTCAATTAATAGTTATATTTAATAGTCTTATATTAAGATACTTCACTATATATCAACCTAACCAATCACGCACAACCATCGGATAATCACACTCAACCATTAAATACTCATTCTCACTGCGAGGGAAGAAGTAATATGCAACGAGGAAGCAAGGGCTTTCTCGTTTTCCTTTTTGCGGACTTCTATACCTCTTTTCTCACGGGCACAGCTCATTGATTTTTATCAAACCACTCGTCCGTAAAATGTCGTTTACTTTTGGATTGATCAGCTTTGTGTTGGTTATATTTTTTGGACTGCGCTTTTGGAATGGAAAGACTTTGCCATTGATGCCCCTTTCTCATACGTCCCAGGTAGACAATTTGACCGATGTGATAGGCATAATGTGCCAATTGCCGGTGCACAGCTTCCAGAATAGTATGACCATCATTCCGTATATAGATAATTTCATCCAACTGATCTTCATGGATCGTAGATAACGCGTCAAATAAGCATGTCCATCCCTCTTCCCACTTTTGCATGAGCTCAATTCGCGAAGACAGGTCATTTTCAAACTCAGCATCCCGGTCCCGCCATTTCTTCTCACCATCTGTCGTGAGAAAATCCGTCCACCTGGACATCATGTTACCCCAAAGGTGCTTAACAATGATGGCGATGGAGTTACTTTGATCATTGTACTTCCAGAACAAGTCTTTATCATCGATTTGCTCAAAGGTCTTTTCTCCCAACATTTTGTAATAATGAAAAAGCTGAATGACGGGACGGATGCGATTCATAAATTCGTGTTTTTGCAAAATACGTCACCCTTTGTGACATATCTCTTACTATTTGACTCCCGGGGAAGTTTTTTACCAAGTATTCATACATTTGCATATCTGTTCATATGACACATTTCCCATCATTTGTCACGCTGTTCATCTTCCTTTTTTCAACCGTCCTGATCAAAGCCCAGGGACCTTTTCTCAATCCTTTACAGGAACAATACCAGATTAGTATTACTGAGACAGATGGCGAGATCAAAATCGATGGTCTCCTTGATGAACCCATTTGGAAGACGATCCAGCCTGTATCGGATTTCTGGATGTCCTTCCCAATCGATAACAGGAAGGCTGAAGAAGATTACCAGACTGAGGTCATGATGGCATATGACGAAAAGAATATTTACATCGCTGCCATCTGTCATGGTGAAGGTCCGTACGTAATGCCTTCATTAAAAAGAGATTCCCGCTCATTTTGGAACGGTGATGCCTTCGCATTTATGTTTGACCCCGTCAATGAAAAGACCAATGCCTTTTCATTCGGAATCAATACAGCGGGAGTGCAAACCGAATCACTCATTTCCGGCGGAACAGCCCTGCGCGGCGGAAGCGGAAGCTCAGTTATTAATACAGCCTGGGATAATACCTGGCTGGGAGAGGTGACTATACGGCCCGATCGGTGGGTTGCAGAAGTGGCCATTCCTTTCAAAACATTGCGATTCAGCGATAAGGAAATTTGGGGAGTGAATTTTATTAGGGGAGTCAGTAAAAAAAATGAATGGCATACCTGGAGCCCGGTGCCCGTGCAAAATATGGGTATTGACATCAGCTTTACGGGAGCCATGTTATGGGATAAGCCACCAAAAGCCTCAAAGAGCAATATATCAGTCATTCCCTACTCCCTGGTGTCCACCTTCAGGGATTTCAGTAATGATGAACCCATTGATAACAACCTCCAAATTGGAGGAGATGCGAAAATTGCATTGACGTCCAGTCTAAACCTGGACATAACGATCAATCCTGATTTCTCGCAAGTTGATGTCGACGAACAAGTGACCAATCTAACCACTGTAAATATCCGCTTTCCGGAACGACGATTGTTCTTCCTGGAGAACAGTGATATCTACAGCGATATAGGTATACCCCCAATGCGTCCATTCTTCTCACGGAAAATTGGGTTGGATGACGACGGCAATCCTATCCCCATTGCTTACGGAGCACGTCTATCCGGTAATGTCAATAAAGACTTGAGGATCGGTGTGATGAATTTACAGACGAAATCTACAGATCAATTCTTAGGTCAGAATTACACCTCATTATCGGCCCATCAGCAGGTCTGGGGAAGGTCGGTAATTAAGGGATACGTTCATAACCGGCAGGCATTCAGCGAGGGCTCCTTCCTAGGTGATGATTATAATCGACAAGGTGGATTGGAATTTAGTTATCGATCGGAGGACGGACAATGGTTGGCAACCGGTGGCTATGGTCTTTCATGGAGTCCGGATGTCGATGGCGATAATTACTATTATAACGGCATCATCAGTTTCAATAGTCGCACTTTCAATATTTATTCGAATATCTCAGGAGTCGGCAATAACTACCGCGCGGATATGGGATTCATTCCCAGGATCAATCATTACGATGCCGTAAGAGATACTACCATACAGATCGGATTCCATCATGGATTTACCCGTGCCAGTTACAGGATTCTTCCTGAGGATAATTCTGTTATCAATTCGCATAGTTTCAGTTTCAGGAATGTATTTGATTTCACCAAGGATGGTTGGGACTTGATTCAAAATAATATGTCTGCTGGATATTCTCTGAATTGGGCCAATTCCAGTTCAATTGATGTTGAATTTGCCATCGACAGGCAAGGATTGTTATTTCCCTTTGATTTTACCGGAGAGAATCCACTCCCTGTAGGCAATTATACCTATCGATATGTCGAATTGGAATATCAATCGGATAGTCGAAATCCTTTTAGTTTTGAATTGGGATTCCGGACCGGAGGCTTTTTTAACGGAGACCGTAGTGAATATTCCATTGGTCTCGATTATCGCGCTCAGCCATGGGGCAATTTCAGCCTGAACTTTGTTTATAATGATCTCGTATTCCCGGAAGAATACGGGACTACAGAATTATTCCTGATCAGTCCAAGGTTGGAATTCAACTTTTCAAGAAGTTTGTTTTGGACTACTTTCCTGCAATACAATACTCAAAGAGAAAATTTCAACATCAACAGCAGACTTCAGTGGAGATTCAAACCTCAATCAGATCTCTTTATCGTTTACACCGACAATTATGCTACGGATATTTGGGGACCTAAAAACAGGGGTATTGTTTTGAAAATGAATTATTGGATCAATTTATAATATTCTGTTCCAGTGTTATCCAGACAAGAATTCAAAACTGAGCACGCAAAGGTGATCGAATGGATTACCGAATATTTTGAAAAGATCAAATCCTTTCCTGTTAAATCCCAGGTACTTCCTGGTGAAATATACAATCAAATTCCAGGACAAATTCCCGAAAAGGGAACGAACATCGATGTCCTTCTCCAAGATCTAACCGAGATCATCCTTCCGGGAATCACACATTGGCAACATCCTAATTTTCACGCCTACTTCAATGCAAATAGTAGTATCGAATCGGTATTCGCCGAATTCATTACTGCTGCTATAGGAGCACAATGCATGATCTGGGAGACCTCACCAGCAGCAGCAGAATTGGAAGAGCGGATGATGGAGTGGATGAGAGATGCCATGGGACTTCCCGCAAAGTGGGAGGGTGTCATCCAGGACACCGCCTCCACAGCGACATTGACTGCAATGGTTTGCGCCAGGGAACAGGTCACCAATTTTGAATCGAATGAACATGGAGTTCCGGGTAACCTGAGAATCTATTGTTCTCGACAGACTCATTCCTCTATCGAAAAGGGTGCGGTCATCGCAGGGATCGGAAGGAAAAATGTCGTCCCGGTGGGTGCAAAGGATGAGCTCACTCTTTCTGCAAAACAACTCGAGATTCAAATCGAAACAGACAAAGCCTCCAATCTCCTTCCATGCTGTGTCATTGCTACCCTGGGCACCACGGGTACAGTTGCCATTGATGATTTAAAAGCAATCAGCAAGGTTTGTCAAAAACACAACATATGGCTGCATGTGGATGCTGCCTACATTGGTACTGCTCTATTTTTACCTGAATACAGATGGATCATAGACGGTATTGAAGATGCTGACAGTTTTGTATTCAATCCACATAAATGGATGTTTACCAATTTCGATTGTACGGCCTATTACGTCCGGGATGCCAATCACCTGATCAGGACATTCGAAATCCTTCCCGAATATCTGAAAACAAAAACCCGCGGCTCAGTGAATGATTACCGCGATTGGGGCATACCCCTTGGCAGAAGATTCCGGGCTCTGAAATTATGGTTTGTATTAAGAAGTTATGGATTGGAGGGAATTCAAGACAAAATTCGTCAGCATATAGAACTCAACAGGTATTTTGCACACGAACTCATGAAGATAAAAGGAGTATACCTGTTCCAGGACCCCATCTTAAACTTTACATGCTTTCAATGGAACCGTCAAGATGATCCTGATGGTAAGGTACTTCAAAACGAAATGAATGCCCTACTAGTCGATCGTATCAACAAGACAGGCAAGGCCTATTTATCATACACCAAAATAGCCAATGAAGTTGTCATCAGGGTGGTCATTGGCCAAACCTATGTGACCAGGGAAGATATCGATGATTTGCTTCAGGTAATCAGGGAAGAAATTACTTTGATCAGTTAGAAAACGGATTGTCTGTTAAACTTTGTGATATAGAAATATTGGTCAACCTGTTACCTGCGATCTGTCCTCCGCTCAAAAGAATATCGCCATATTTTCTATAATCCGGCCAGGGAGACTGAAACCGTGCAGTTTCATCAACATAATTGGCAAAGTAATCCCACTGGGTAACCAGACGAGTATCTTCATCAACGTATACGAGGTATTTGTTATCGGGTGTCACACCAACATCTGAAAATGTCAATTCCAGCACATCGGATGTCGCTCCAAGAGTGGTCGTGTCCTTTCCGGCATATTTGAGGGTAACTCCTGAATCCTTGAGTTTAAATGGCATGACCAACCAATAGCTATCATTCACCCACATTTTATAGCCCCTATCCAGGTAGTGATCAATCGAGTCCGTATTGGTCATTTCCATACCATCCTTCACAACTTTTCCTGTTTTGTCATTGAGGTCGACTGTGATGGACAAATTTTCAGATAGCACACTGATATTGGCCAAACCATTGTGCTTATCCCATGTATGATCTCTTCTTCCAAAAAAAGTCCATTTTATAAACCTGGTCGTATCCCAGGCCAGTCTTCCACCCATTGCTTCCATTACTTCATCGGCAATGGAAATAGCCTCTTCGTCTGATCCTTCCAGATTGAACCCATCCGCCGGTGGATTTCCATATTCAACAGCGCTTCTGTCTGTTTGGCATGCGAGGAGTACTGAAAAAACAACAATGAGCAATACTTGAAGTCGAGTGTCCATATTCACAAAATAAGATTAACTCCGGGAATGATCAGCATATTTTAAAATCATCAGCAACATCATAATAAACAGGATTGCCAAGAAGATCAGCGCGATCCTGAGATTGAAAAGATCGGAAAGATATCCGATGATTGCCGGACCCATCATAAACCCTGAATATCCAATGGTCGTTGACATAGCTATCCCAACACCAGGCGCTACACCCGGAAACGACCCTGCAAGACTGTAGACGATCGGAACGATATTGGAGAGTCCTAATCCGACTAAACCAAAACCCAGAATGGCAATTGCCGGGCTGATAGCCAATAAGACCAGGATCATTCCTGTAATTGAAATAAAGGAGCCAAAAAGCATCATTTTTCTATCACCGAAAATCCCGCGTCCTTTGTCCCCAAACAACCTGCCAAAAGTCATCATTGCAGCAAATGCTGTAAGTCCAAATCCCTGAATTGTCTTGGAACTTTCTAAAATATCCTTCATATAGATGGTACTCCAGTCGCTCATAGCCCCCTCTCCCATCATACAACAAAAGGCTATAATGCCAAGCCCAATGATCGGTCCCCTGGGCCAGGCAAACACTTTTGCTGCCGAATCTCCTGACGTGCTGTGATCCCGGATCAGAAATCGTGATGCGAAAGCAAGGAGCAAAAGGGAAAAGACTCCCATGAGACCAAAATGATTTTTGAGACCGGTTTCCAATGATGTGAAGAGCACTCCTGTCAGACCACCACATACCATGCCTATACTAAAAAGGGCATGAAACATGGTCATGATAGGTTTGGCAAGAATTTGCTCAGCTTTCACAGCCTGTGCATTCATTGCTACGTCAAGAATTCCAGTAGACACACCCATGAGAAAAAAAGGTATGCAGAGAGTCCATGAGACCGGTGCCCAGGCAATGGTCATAAAGAATATGCCAAAAAAATATGCGGAAATAGAAGTGATGATTCGACTTCCATGTTTGTTGATCAGCCATCCGGTAACTGGCATGGCTATTACAGCACCGATTCCATGCATTAAAAGTATAAGCCCAATTACACTATGATCAATCGAATACTCAGATTGAATACGGGGCAGACGAGAAGCCCAGTTCGCAAACAAAAAACCGTTTATGAAAAAAAAGAGATTAATCGAGGCTCGACTGCTCATAGGATCGATGAAGGTAAGAACTGTTTGGTAAGCACGGGCTATTAAAGACAAGATAAGAGTACAGTAAACTAATTGACCTCGAATTTATGGTTACTGAGCAGCGAAGAATTGAAAATCACTAGGGAATACCAGAGATCATTGAATAAGAAAAATACCTGAAAATGTGGATGTTTGGTTCGTTCATAGATTCTACCTTTATGATGCACTGCATCAACCAAAAGTGGTTTAAGATTTAGTAAGTTTTTTCGTACGTATTCGAATGTTAGTATATGGGCAGGATTGAATATAAATCCTGCCTTCTTTGGTATTACAAAGTAATACCACCAAAACATAAGAAGTAGATTATCTCGTTATTTATACTTACGTCAGTTGAATGATACGGATATTACTTTTTCTCTTGATACTTATAATGGCGGCATGTTCGTCAGGTGATACGGGCAGGTTATTGGAATCCTTTCCTCAGACCTTCAGAATTTCGGATGTAAACAGACTGGGAATCACCACATACTACTATACGGACAGTATTATCTATCAGACCGGCAATGATCTTGTGAATGACTTAAATGAATCACGAAATCAGCAAATCGACGATCTGCTGTTCAATGGTCAGGATGATCTTGGCAATTTTGCGATTCAGGAGATTTCATTTGTCGATGAGGGAAATGTCTCCATTCAATCTTTCGGAACTTCATCGATGGCTCCTTATTCGGAATTATCGGGAATTGGGGTCACAAAATTGTCCGATGGAAGCAATTTCGGATTCAAGATCAATCCTGATTTGAATTCAATGCTTTCCTGCTATACCATTGTTAACAAGAGAAATATCGATAGTTTGTTTGAATCTCAATTTGTCCCGGAACTTGATACTTTGTATGACCGCGACAGTTCCTTCGCTTTTCAACTGCGCATCGTCGATGATCCGCAATTTGTGATTTCGGCATGTGATCCATACGATGTCAACGATATGCTCTCTCAATTTGCTTTATCAAATGGCATTGTAAATAATGATCGTATCATTGTGCATCGTACAGATATGATCTTTACAAAACAATAACAGATTCAATACATTTCATGATACCAATTATTGACCGGGAGATCTTTTTCGGGAATCCGACAATTATGGGAGGACAAATCAGTCCTGATGGTGCTTATATTTCGTTTATCAAACCATACCAGGGAATGCTGAATATTTGGGTGAAAGGCAAGGAAGATGCATTTGAAGAAGCTCTTCCCATTACGAATGACCAGACCCGCCCCATTACCTCTTATTTTTGGAGTAGGGACAGCAAATACATCCTGTACGTTCAGGATAAGGGAGGAGATGAAAACTATCACCTCTACGCCGTAGATCCTTCAAAAGCCGCAGATGGAATACCTGAATCAAATGATCTTACTGATTACGGAGCGATCCGGGCCATGATCCTGGGCCTGCCAAAAACTAACCACGATTTGATTCTCGTGGCATTGAATGATAGAGACCCCGCATGGCATGATCTTTATAAAATTTCCATTTCACAAGGAAGTAGAAGACTGATTGCCCAGAATGATGAACAACTTAACGCTTATTATTTTGATCCGGACTATAAACTTCGATTGGCATCTCGCGCAACTCCAGATGCAGGAACAGAAATTCTGAAAAAAAGCGAGGAAGGGTGGAGTCATGTTGTATCGTGCAGTGGAGACGAATATATCTCCCCTCTTAAGTTTGTGAGTCCATCGGAGCTATATGTCGAGACCAACAAATCCGATGAAGACCTTTCTTTTTTGGGGAAATTGAATCTTGAAAATAACAAAATTGAACATGTCGAGAAAGATCCTAATAACACCGTGGACTTTGGCAAAGCCGTTTTTTCAGATCTTACGGATGATTTGATCGCAACGGTCTACACATTTGAAAAATCAGAGGTCTACTGGAAAGATGCAGCTTTTGAAAAAGATTACATTTTTCTAAAAGAGAAATTCAACCACGCCGAAATTTCGCTGAATTCCGGAACGGAAGATGAGCAAGAATGGATTGTCAGTGTCAATTCGGATACTGATCCTGGTGCGGCCTATTATTTCAACCGTAAGAATCGGGAAATACAACTTCTATACAGACCAAGACCAGAATTGCCCATCGAGCACTTATGTCCAATGAAGCCAATAGAATATACCAGCATCGATGACATGCTGATTCATGGATATTTAACGGTACCGAAAGAAACTGAAGTTCCTGTCCCGGGTATCATCATGCCTCATGGTGGACCATGGGTCAGAGATACTTGGGGATATCATTCATATGCACAATTCCTGGCTAATCGAGGGTACGCTGTATTACAGGCCAACTACAGAGGATCAACGGGATATGGAAAGGACTTTTTAAACTCGGGCGACCGTGAATGGGGGATGAAAATGCAGGATGATCTGACTTTTGGCGTCAAATATCTCATTGAAAAAGGAATATGTATCAAAGAAAGGATCGGCATTTTAGGAGGCAGTTATGGCGGATATGCTACACTTGCAGGTCTTACCTTCTCCCCGGACATTTACGCATGCGGAGTTTCTATCGTCGGGCCTTCAAACTTATTTACCTTACTTGAAAGCATTCCGCCATATTGGGAGACAGCGCGGGCAATGTTTCACAAACGAATGGGAGATCCTTCGAGCGAAGAAGGAACAAAAAGATTGAAAGCGCAATCTCCGTTTTTTCATGCCGAACAAATCAAAGCACCATTACTCGTAGCACAAGGAGATAATGATCCTCGTGTAAAAACAGCCGAATCCGAACAAATTGTCAGTGCTATGAAAAAACATGATCTACCGGTTGGGTACTTGAATTTTCCGGACGAAGGCCATGGCTTTGCAAATCCTGAAAACAGCATGGCCTTCACAGCCGTCATGGAACGCTTCCTGGCCAAACATCTTGGCGGGCGATACCAGGAAGATATTCCTGAACGCTTACAAAAAATCATTGATAAGGTAACCGTGGAGGAAATTTGATATTCCTGGATTTCTGTGTCATGGAAGATTGAGGTAACGCTCGATATAATTCATTCACAAATGTTTGTTGACCATGTTTGAACAGGTTGACGACATTAAAATTGATCATGAGTCCCTTTGGACAATTGAGAAGTCTCATATACGAAAGTAATTGTGCTTTATGTACTGGTAAGACATGATCACAGGATTTCAGCTCCACTACCAGAGTGCCATCGATTAGAAAATCACATTTTAACTCCGCATTCAATTGGATCTTTTTATAATCAATAGGAATTCTTAGTTCAGACTGGAAGGGAATTTTTCTTATTGTCAACTCTCGTTTCATGCATTTGTGGTAAACGCTTTCTAACAGCCCGGGTCCTAGAAGTTTGTGTACTTCTATAGCAGCACCGTTGACATGGTATACGAGGTCTTTTAAGTAGTCTTTAGAAATCATCAAAGTCTTTATATAATATATGACCTCGATAGGTCCAAGGTAACCCCTTTGATTTCTATAAAATCTAAAAACGATTCTTCTGTGATGTAAAATTGTGCAGTATGACAGAGATGTAGGAGTTAGATTTCAGTTCTTATTTGGTCTGTTTGAACCATTTAAGAACACATAAGGTATCTGTTCTCCCCCGGTTATTTCGCAGCGGCAAAGGACACCAGAACTTTTATGTTCTTATATGATAAAATCTCCGTTCGAACCATATAAGAACACATAAGGTATCTGTTCTCCTCCGGTTATTTCGTAGCAGCAAAGGACATCAAGTACTCATATGTCCTTATGTGGTAAAATCTCCGTTCGAACCATTTAAGAACACATAAGGTGTCTGTTCTCC
>JANQHF010000064.1 GCA_028282725.1 Saprospiraceae bacterium | reverse complement strand
GGTTGACTCACGTTCTGGAAAACATTGCAGACACAAAGCTGTCAGATTTAGATCAATTGATGCCGCAGAAGTTTAGGGTGTAGTTGCTCGGACGCTTACCCGGATGTAGTACTGGCCACATGGTTAATGCTATTTGACCCCCATGGGGTCTTCTATTGCAATGTCATTGAAAACCTAAGTTCTGAGGTCGAACCAAGCCGAGAAACAAGCACGTTAAATCATCTGTGCGAATCTGTATAATCTGTGGTGGATGACAATGATGTGTCACCTTTGGGTTCTGAATCTGCCTTTACCTTCGATATTGAGCTTGTAATTGCCATTGATCTTGACAAAAAGGCATTCTCCCCCTCACTCGGTGGCTATGCATTCCAATCTGTGTTAATCCGTGGAGAATGAATTGTGAATACTTTTTCCCATCTGTCACACTTTTTGTGTGATACAAAAAGGTGCGCCGGATGTAGTACTGGCCACATGGTTAATGCTTTTTGACCCCCATGGGGTCTTCTATTGCAATGTCATTGAAAACCTAAGTTCTGAGGTCGAACCAAGCCGAGGAACAAGCACGTTAAATCATCTGTGCGAATCTGTGTAATCTGTGGTGGATGACAATGATGTATCTCCTTTGGGTTCTGAATCTGCCTTTGCTATTGAGCTTGCAATTGCTATTGAACCTGCCATTAATGTCATCTCCTATTCCGAAACTTTAGGTTTCCATCTGTCTTCCATGATCTTTTCCTGCTGATCAATACTTTCTTCGTGCACTGCTCTCAGGAACTTATCAATCAGGCGGTCGCTCAAATTGTTGTTGTCTCCCTTTATCTGAGCTTTTTCAAGTATTTCATGCCATCGTTTGGGTTGAAAGATGGTCATATTGCGTTCTTTCTTGTATTCGCCTATCTTTCTCACTACTGACATTCTTTCACCCAATAGATTGATGAGGTCGTCATCGATTTGGTTAATCTCCTGTCTCAGGAATTCCAATGACCCCTGGACATTTGGGTCGTCCTCGAGATCATACCTCAGTTTCATATCGGTAATCATTTGACCAAATATCTCAGGGGTAATTTGCTGTTTTGCATCACTCCATGCATTGTCGGGATCTCCGTGCGTTTCTATCATCAATCCATCATATCCCAGGTCAATGGCTTTTTGGGCAACAGTGCCGAGCATGTGCCGATTACCACAAATGTGACTTGGGTCGTTGATCATCGGAATCTCCGGCATCCTGTCCATGAAGTCGATGGCTATTAGCCATTGTGGCCTGTTGCGGTATACCTTCTCAGATGTATTTGAAAATCCGCGATGTATCGCTCCAATTTTCTCGATGCCCACTCTTTGAAATCGTTCCACTGCCCCTAACCACAAAGCCAAATCCGGATTAATCGGATTTTTCACTAGAATCGGAATATCTACACCACGAACTGCTTCGGCAATTTCCTGAACCGCAAAGGGGTTAACCGTTGTTCTTGCTCCCACCCACAGGACATCCATTTCAAATTCAAGGCAGGCTTCAACATGTCCTGCTTTAGCCACCTCTACTGTCACTGGCATACCAGTTTCCATTTTCATTTGTCTCATCCAGGGAAGTCCCTTAATTCCGATTCCTTCAAATGTGCCCGGACGAGTCCGAGGTTTCCAAATTCCGGCCCTGAGCATGTCTGCCTTTCCTGTGGCTGCTATACCCCTGCATGTTTCAAATACCTGTTCTTCCGTTTCCGCACTGCAAGGGCCTGCTATGACTACAGGGATCTCAGTTTTGCGCAGCCAGCTCGGTGTAAAAGTTGTTTGTGATTCCTTAGTTTCCATGGTGTATTGTATGTTGTTTCGTTGTTCTTAATATTGTACCTGTTTCAATAACAATTTCAACTTCAACCTCAATTGATGGCGTAAATATTGTCATCGTTCTATTTTTTATTTTGAATCATTTTAGATCCAATAACAATCAATTCTTCACATTCAGCTAACAATTCTTGAACTAAATTACTTTCTCCAAGATTTATATAATCCATAACCTTCAAACACCTCTTGATTCTTTTAACTCCTTTACCACAATACTGAGTTTATATATGAAATCTTTATCTGTAAGGGTTCCTTGCGCTTCACCATAATTCAACACTGCGCGTCCGGAAGACCTAATCACTTGGTTTCTATAATAATTTGTAGAATGCACTACCTCCAATTTTCCCACAAAAAAATAGATCTCTCCGGCAAACCGAACAAGTCTCTCTTCATAGGCGTAAATTTTTGAAAATTTTGATTTACGATTCATATTCTGGATTGAAGTTGTTATTGAGGTTGGATTTGATATTGAGTCTTTCATAAATTGGTTATTGCAGACGACCTAACTCAACTTCACGATATTATATTTCAATCCATTCAACACCCTTCTGATCTCATTTGCTTCGGATATCAGATCCTTGATCTTCTCTTCATCTTTTTGCTCAATGGCTGTTTTAAACTTTTCAAGTTCTGAAATGTAGTATTTCAATGCTTTCAAAAGGTGATCGGAGTTCTCTACGAATATACTTGACCAGGTATGCGGCGAACTTTTTGCCAACCGTACAGTGGATTCAAAACCCGTACTGGCAAGATTGAAAATTTGCTTCTCATCTTTTTCTATATCGAGGACAGTCGTACCCAGTGTGAAGGCACTGACATGGGAGAGGTGAGACACATAGGCCATGTGTTTGTCATGTTCTGCCGGATCCATAAAAATGCATTGCATTCCCAGTTCGTCGAACATTTCCACAGCTATGTCAAGGGCGTCTTCATCGCTTAAATGCTCCTCACAAATGATATTCTTTTTCCCTTTAAATAAATCGAAAATTGCAGCCTGTGGACCGCTGTATTCCGTTCCGGCTAAAGGATGACCCGCCACAAATCTGCCTCTCTTGGTATGACTTCTCACAGATTGACAAATGTTTTTCTTTGTCGAACCCGTATCGATTACAACGGAATTCCAGGACATGGAGTCCATTACCTCTCTTATGACATCTCCGGTCTCACGCACAGGTATCGCTACAAAAATCACATCAGCGGATTTAGCCAACTCTTCAAGTTCCAATCCCCTTGAAATGATATCGAGACCTATAGCTTTTTTAATGTGTATGGGATTGCTGTCAAATCCAAGGATATCGTAACCAACCTTGTGAAGATCTTTTGCAATTGATCCACCGATCAATCCTAAGCCAACTACACCGATTACTCTATTCTCCTTCATGTTTATGCAATTGATTTCACAAAAGTTGTAGCAATTCGAGATTCTGCTTCCTGAAATTGCGCTATGCTGGAACAAAGGGAAATACGTACAAATCTCTGGCCATTCTTACCGAATATGAAACCAGGTGTGATAAAAACCCTTGATTCATTAAGAATGTCATCAATCCATTGTTCAACTTCCTGTACGTATTCCGGAACCTTGGCCCAAACAAACAGTCCCGCACTTTCTTCGTTATAGGTACAGTTCAGCAAGTCAAATAGTCTGCATGCATATTTTTTTCGTTCCGAATACTCTTGATTCAAATTGTCAAACCAATCCATCCCAAGGGATAAGGCCCTGGCAGCTGCAAGCTGAACGGGCAGATACATCCCGCTATCCATATTACTCTTAAATCGCATAACAATATTGATTAACTCAGCTGATCCAATCATAGCCCCTACACGCCAGCCAGCCATGTTGAAACACTTGCTTAAACTATACAGCTCCAGACAAAATTCTTTTGCACCATCGACAGAAAAAATACTGTTAGGTTGTTTGTTTAAAATGAAATTATAGGGATTGTCATGACACAACAGGATTTCATGATCACGTGCGAAAGCAACCAGTTCTTTCAATTGTTCCTGATCAACGGTCGCTCCCGTTGGCATGTTGGGATAATTGATCCACATGATCTTGACCTTGCTTAAATCCGGAGATCGCATTGCGTCAAGATCCGGATACCAATTTAAGTCTTCCTGCAGATCATAAAATCTTGCTCTGGCTCCGGCCAATTCTGCCGTGGCCTTATAAGCCGGATAACCGGGATCGGGTACCAGCACTTCATCTCCTTCATTGAGAAATGACATTGCAATATGCATAATGCCTTCCTTTGATCCGATTAAAGGCAGTACGTCTGTATCGGGATTTAAGTAAACATTCAGGAAGTCGCTGTAATGATCGGCAAATGCTTTTCTCAATTCAGGTATGCCTCTGTACGATTGGTACATATTGGCCTTGGGATCAGCCGCTGTATTTTTTAATGTCTCAATTACAATTTGAGGAGGAAGCAGATCGGGACTTCCGATTCCGAGATTCAATACGTTTGCCCCTCTGGCATTCATACCACCAATTTCCGCAAGCTTAGTTGCGAAGTAATATTGTTTTACATCACTTACTCGTTCAGACGGTTTGAAGATCATTTACTATGGCTTTGGTATATACTCCTAATTCTTCAAAATTCGAACTGACTTGTTTCACATCAGCTATACAACTTTCATATCTGGATATTTCATCGAATTCCAGATCGAGATGGAAGTAATAGGTGTTGAACAATCCCAGTACCGGAAATGACTGTAGCTTACTAATATTGATTTTGTGGTCAGCTATGGCCTGCAACACTTTTAATAAGCTGCCTTCTTTGTGAGGCACACGAAGATAGATGGAGGCTTTATTCGCATTACCCAATGAACTATATTCGGCTTGTCTGGAGATTACTACGAATCTCGTATAATTCACCTTTGAAGTTTCGATATCTGCAGCTACAATTTCAAGCCCATACAACTCAGCGGCCAGTTCGCTGCCAATAGCTGCTACCCCGGTCAATTGACCTTCGGCAATGCGCTTGGCAGAAAGAGCCGTATCGGTCGACTCCCTTAGGATGATCTGCCTGTTTTTCTTAAAAAACTCCCTGCATTGATAAATGGCCATGGGATGTGATTCAGCCGCCTGGATTTCTTCAAAGGTCTGACCAGGCAAGCACATCAACTGGTGACTGATTCGCAAATAGGCTTCCCCACAAATCCAAAAATTGTGTTCTCTCAGGTACTTATAATTTTGAAGAATGCTACCTGCAATACTGTTTTCAATTGCCATTACGCCATAGTGAATGGATTGATCTTCGTCTAAAATATGTGCCAATTCACTGAAGCTGCTTGCAGGAATGAGGTCGATATGATTATTTCCAAAGTACTTTCTGGCCACCACATCATGGAAACTACCCGGGTATCCCTGAACAACTAATTTGGTCTGTCGTCGCATCGTTTAAATTAAAAAAGGAGCCCTACTTGGCAGGACTCCTTATATCTGTAATCAGTGCAATAGCGTCCTACTTCTTTGGGTCACCAAAAAAATAAAAGTAGAAGCTAAAGCGAGCTGAATAATCCATTGTCATGGAACAAAACTATGTGCTTCAACCTAATATTCAAATTTTCTTCGATTTTTTTCAATTGCCAATGCAACTATAAATGACTGATTTTTTGAGACTTAGAATCGAAAATTATACGGCTTGCAATTTGACTTGAACCTTTCTTCTGATCACTTCTCCCACAGGGATATCTTCGATTTTGCTTTCCAGCCATGATATGATGTCCAGGTATAAGAATGGTCTTCTTTCAAATTGGGTTTGCTCAATTTTTATTAATTCATTTCTCAGTGATGTAAATTCCTTTCGCAGGTTTTCCTCACTGATCCTGGGAATTCTACGCACAAAATTTAAAATAGACCTGAGCGTATCCTGAAGGTGTTCGATTTTGGAAAGATATCGATAAGTCGATTTGATTTGATGTGTCACTAAAGCTTCATTTCCCAAATCAAAATGAGCAATCAGGTTGAGGATCCTGGCAAAGCATTGAATGTCCTCCCTGAAGTTTGGATATACGCGATTCGTGATGTAATTCAAGTGTCCAATGGTGCTTCCCAAATCACCATTGCAAAAATGAATACAGGCAATTTTGTAATTAAAGAGAATGATCCTGTTCAAATCCCAGTCAAAATAGTTTTGATCAATAGCCTTGGCAATCTGGATCACATATTGTGCACCTCCCTTAAAATTTCCAGTAAGGAAAAATTGGTTGATCCCATGTGTAAACTCGATCAATTTATATGTGGACATCTGATCGCGATTCATTTTTTGCTTGTGCGTATCTCCCAATCGCAGTAACTCTTCGTACATAGGGGCAAACTTGTCATAGCGCTGTGCCATGAACAAAGAATTCAAAACGTTGTGCAATCCTTTTATGTAGAGTGTCAATTCGCGGTCCTGACGTTCCGAATTATTGATAAACAAATCTACCCATCGTTGAGCAGATTTATATGTATTGGGAAAGTCCTGTATCATATTATAATACCAGACGTGGGATTGATAGTAGTACACCTTTCCATAAAAATCCAGGGTGTTCAGATCGATGTCCGGCAGGTTATTTCGAAAGTAATCTGATATGAAATCGTAATCCCTGTCATCCTTTACATAGCCATATTGAAGGTACAAGCCATATAGTGAGAGGGAGAGATTGGACAATCTGTGATTGACAGACACCTGGCGAAGTGCATTCAAAGTCTGATCCTTCAAAACTTTTGCCTTGGGGTACATGCTACCGGTTATGTATAATCCTTCTATATGCTTTTCCAACTCCAGTGCCGCCAGGGTGGAAAGACTTTGTTCTGTCTCCGATGCCATTCTTTTCGTTTTGTCCAGGATATCAAGCGCGGCATTATACAGACCCTTTGCATGTAAAATATGTGCATAGTCGAGATTCTCACGGATGGCAATCAAAGAATGGGTATGCCTCTTTTGATATCGAAGACTGGATAGGATCTGTCTATATAAATTGGCCTTTATATTGGGCAATTGCTCCTTTTTGAGGGATGGGATCTTTTTGAAAATCACATCTTCATCATATTTGCCGGAACGCTCAAGGACGTCAAACAGATTTAAAAATAGAATTTCATTTTTTACCCCTTTTCTGGTAGCATTGATCCGAAAGACCCTTTTTTCTGCAGGAGTCATCCTTGTAATCAATTTTAATAAGTTGTCAGTTGAGCGCCTGGGCATTGTATTTTTCTTCTTTATAAGTCACTGATAATCAAAAATATATATAAAATTTGATGCGGTTAAGCGTTGTAGCTATCTTTTATTTTTATTCGCCGGATGAAAGTGCGATAAATATATTTAATGTGCAATCATAGCCGTATTTGCAATGACACATATCGATATATTTGATACGACACTACGGGACGGAGAACAAGTACCGGGATGTAAGCTGGATAGTGATCAGAAGTTTCGACTTGCCAAGAGGTTGGAGGAACTTGGAGTAAATATTATCGAAGCTGGTTTCCCAATCAGCAGTCCGGGTGATTTTGCAGCCGTGCAGGAAATTGGACGGATTATCAAGCATGCCACAGTGTGTGGATTATCCAGAGCCGTAAAAGAAGATATAAAAGTTGCTGCCGAGGCTTTGAGTACTGCCAGAAGACCTCGCATCCATACTGGTCTCGGAACATCTGATTCTCATATTGTTGACAAACTTCGCACAACACGGGAAAAAGTCATTGAACGGGCAATTGGAGCTGTGTCCTATGCCAAATCCTTTGTTGAGGATGTTGAATTTTACGCTGAGGATGCGGGACGAACAGATAACGAGTTTCTTGCGAAGGTAATCCAGGCTGTTGTTAATGCCGGGGCAACGGTTTTGAATATACCCGATACAACGGGTTATTGCCTGCCAGAAGAAATGGGAGCTAAAATCAGGTTTCTGAAAGAACATGTAAAAGGCATTGATAAATGCACGATCTCGGTTCATTGTCACAACGATCTGGGCTTGGCCACGGCCAATTCCATCGCTGGCATTCAAAATGGGGCGACTCAAATAGAGTGCACCATGAATGGTATTGGTGAAAGGGCAGGAAACTGTTCGCTGGAAGAAGTTGTCATGATTATCAAACACAGGTTGAACCAGGAATTTTATACGGATGTAAATTCGCGATTGCTCAACCCGATCAGTCGGGAGGTTTCTGCAGAAATGGGTATGGCGGTTCAGGCGAACAAGGCCATCGTAGGAGAAAATGCTTTTGCACATTCCTCCGGAATTCACCAGGATGGTGTGATCAAGGCAAGGGATACATATGAAATCATCGATCCGCAGGAAGTTGGAGTGGACAAATCGATGATTGTACTGACGGCGCGCTCCGGACGAGCAGCATTGGCATACAGATTTAAGGAATTGGGAATCAACCTGACAAAACGTGAATTGGATGCTGCTTATAAGATTTTTCTGGAGATTGCTGACAGTAAAAAAGCAGTTGAAGATGAAGATTTAAATGTTATTTGGAAAAATATTGAAGTAGCAGTAGCGTAATAATAAACAACAATTAACTAGTAAACGATCAGCCTGTAAAGACAAAACTTTACAGGCCTTTTTAATAGAAGGATATTTCGAGCAAATCACATGGAGAAGACACTAGTCGATAAAATTTGGAAAGCACATAAGGTGCACGAAGTTGAAGGTGCAGAGGTGATCTACATCGATCAGCAATTCCTTCACGAGGTAACGAGTCCACAGGCCTTTGATGGGTTGCGAAATCGTGGCAGAGATGTCTTCAGAAAGCATAAAAACCTGGCTACTGCTGATCACAATGTGCCTACCATCAATCAGCATCTTCCAATTTCGGAGCCATTGAGCCGAAAGCAAGTCAAAACGCTGAATGAAAATTGTGCCGAATTCGGTGTCGAATTGTTTGGATTGGGCCATGAAAAACAAGGGATTGTACATGTGATTGGTCCGGAGCTTGGATATACCAAACCCGGAATGACCATTGTCTGTGGTGACAGCCATACCAGCACCCATGGTGCTTTCGGGGCAATTGCTTTTGGAATCGGAACTTCTCAGGTAGAGCAAGTCCTTGCTACCCAATGCCTGGTGCTCAGGAAACCAAAGAATATGAGAATCACCGTGGACGGTACATTGCAAAAGGGAGTCTTTGCTAAAGATGTAATTCTCTATATCATTTCAAAACTGGGGACTGGTGGAGCAACCGGACATTTCGTGGAATATGCGGGAAGTACAATTCGCAATCTTTCGATGGAAGCACGAATGACAGTCTGCAATATGAGTATTGAAATGGGGGCTCGGGGCGGTCTGATTGCTCCTGATGATATAACGATAGATTATGTGAAAGATCATTTTTCCGGTGATCCTGCCGTATTGCCTGAGGCTGTTCAATTCTGGAGATCATTGACCTCTGACCCGGGTGCTGTATTTGATACGGAGTATCATTTCGATGCAGCCGATATCGAGCCGATGGTCACTTATGGTACCAACCCTGGTATGGGTATGAAAGTAACAGAGGCCATTCC
Organism: Saprospiraceae bacterium; assembly: GCA_028282725.1. Lineage (GTDB taxonomy): Bacteria > Bacteroidota > Bacteroidia > Chitinophagales > Saprospiraceae > JAJRXG01. The sequence continues at coordinate 34,322 of JANQHF010000064.1, read as the reverse complement.
AAACACCGCTGATGCCAAACCCCTTTCCTATATGGGTCTGAATAATGGAGACTCTCTTTTAGGGAAAAAAATTCAACATGTCTTTATTGGCAGTTGTACCAATAGCCGGATCGAAGATTTGAGACTGGTGGCCGATTTTGTCAAAGGAAAGAGAAAGTCGGATGATGTCCAGGTCATGATCATCCCGGGATCCAAGCGAGTTGAAAAACAAGCCAGGGAAGAGGGTTTGGATCGCATTTTTGAAGATGCAGGCTTTCAACTAAGAGAACCGGGATGTTCGGCATGTCTTGGTATGAATGAAGACAAAATTCCTTCGGGCGAGTATTGTGTGAGTACTTCTAATCGAAACTTTGAAGGAAGACAAGGACCTGGTGCAAGGACCATTTTAGCAAGTCCGCTGACGGCTGCGGCTGCTGCCATCAATGGAAAGATTGTAGATATAAGAAAAGAGTTGTAGCCATGGAAAAATTTGAACAAATACAGTCCACTGCCATACCATTACCTATCGAACATGTCGATACTGACCAGATCATTCCCGCACGATTTTTAAAAGCGACTACAAGAGAAGGTTTCGGTGATAACCTATTTCGCGATTGGCGGTACGATCGAAGCGGAACAGAAATACGAGATTTTGTGCTTAATAATTCACGCTATAAGGGAAGCATTCTCGTGGCAGGCCAAAACTTTGGTTGTGGGTCGAGCAGGGAGCATGCTGCATGGGCACTTTATGACTACGGAATCCGCGTAGTAGTTTCCAGTTTTTTTGCCGATATTTTTAAGGGCAATTCCCTGAATAATGGATTGTTGCCTGTACAGCTGACGAATGAACAGATGACGACTATTTTTCAGGCTGTCGAAGAAAATCCCGAAGTAGAATTCCACGTAGATCTTGCACGACAAAATTTCAGGATTCTGGGAACGGAACATGCCTTCTCGTTCGGGATTGATCCATATAAGAAGATGTGTTTGTTAAATGGTTATGACGACTTGGACTTTCTTCTTTCCTTAGAAGCTGAAATTGAAACATTTGAAAAACAACAACAAATCTACTGACATGGGTATTCAAAAAAACATTGCTATTCTGCCCGGTGATGGAATCGGTCCTGAAGTAATGGCACAGGGACTTAAGACTTTGAAGGCCATTGAGGACAAGTTTGGTCATAATTTTAAGACCAAAGAGGCAATGATCGGTGGTATTGCAATAGACAAAACCGGCAACCCTCTGCCAGAGGAAACCCTGGAAATCTCGCTTGATGCTGATGCTGTCCTGTTGGGTGCGATCGGTTCTCCAAAATACGCGGATCCGACACTTAAGGTTAGACCTGAACAAGGTCTACTCGGATTGAGAAAAGCACTGGGGCTTTATGCCAATATCAGACCTGTAAAGGCCTATGACAAATTAATCGGATTGTCACCTATAAAGAATGAAAGGATCCAGGGAGCAGACTTTGTTATATACAGGGAATTGACAGGGGGCATATATTTTGGAGAAAGTGGTCGAAACAAAGATAATTCCGAGGCCTTCGATACGATGTTCTATAAGAAAAATGAAATCAAGCGAATTGCACATGCTGCATTCAAAACCGCCATGAACAGAAGGAAGGAACTCTGTCTTGTTGATAAGGCAAATGTTTTGGAGTCCTCAAGATTTTGGAGAGAAACGGTTGACGAAATTTCCAAGGAATATCCCCAAGTGGAATTATATCACTTGTATGTCGACAATGCTGCCATGCAGTTGATTTTAAATCCAAAGCGCTTTGACGTCATTTTGACAGCAAATCTATTTGGTGATATACTATCTGATGAAGCAAGTGTGATCGCAGGATCACTAGGCTTGTTGCCTTCAGCCTCCATTGGTAAACGAAGATGCTTGTTTGAGCCGGTTCATGGTTCATTTCCCGAAGGAGCAGGAAAAGATATTGCCAATCCTGCCGCCATGATTCTTTCAGTTGCTATGATGTTCGAACACTTCGATATGCTACAGGAAGCCCGAACCATCCATGCAGCTATAGAGACCTGCATGGAGAAAAGTGTAATGACTACGGATCTGAATCCGGAAGTAGCTTATAGTTGTAGTCAGTTCGGAGATATCGTTGAGTCACTGATTTTAGGCGAGGAACTCAACCTCAAGAGTTTAAAAGAAAGCAGTTACAGCATAATATAAAGTTCAACGAATGCTCAACAAATACAGCAAGAACGTGTCGCAAAACGAACAGCAGCCTGCTGCCCAGGCGATGCTTCATGCTATTGGTTTGACTGAGGAAGACTTGAAAAAACCACAGGTCGGAATAGTGAGCACCGGATGGGAAGGCAACCCTTGTAATATGCATCTTAACGAATTGGCGACAAGGGTAAAGACAGGAGTTCAGGAGCAAAATTTAATTGGTCTTATTTTCCATACAATTGGGGTAAGTGATGGAATATCAATGGGTACGGATGGTATGCGGTACTCTCTGCCTTCAAGAGATATTATTGCGGATTCGATCGAAACCGTTGTATCCGCTCAATGGTATGACGGAATTGTCGCTATTGTGGGTTGCGACAAAAATATGCCAGGTGCTATGATGGCATTGGGAAGATTGAACCGGCCGTCAATTCTGGTTTATGGAGGCACAATAAAACCAGGACGATACAAAGGTCAGAAGCTCGATATTGTTTCTGCATTCGAAGCCCTGGGCCAAAAAATTAACGGTGAGATTAATGATGAAGAATTCAGGGCAATCAAAAGAAATGCCTGTCCTTCTGCAGGTGCCTGTGGAGGAATGTATACTGCAAATACCATGGCATCCGCAATTGAGGCTATGGGAATGAGTCTGCCCGGTAATGCATCCAATCCTGCCACCAGCCATATTAAGCAAGATGAAAGTCTGCAGGCAGGAAGAGCCATTAAGCTCCTGTTGGAAAAAGACATCAAACCAAGGGATATAATGACTTATGAATCCTTTGAAAATGCCATTCGGACGATCATGGTTTTAGGTGGATCCACAAATGCCGTGATGCACCTTATTGCAATGGCTAAATCCTGTGGGGTCAATTTGAACATCAACGATTTTACGCGTATAAGTAATTCCACTTCATTGCTGGCAGACCTTAAACCCAGCGGTCAGTACGTTATGGAGGATTTGCACAATGTGGGAGGCCTGCCCGGAGTGATGAAGTTAATGTTGGATGAAGGACTCATACATGGACATTGTCTGACGGTCACAGGCAAAACGATAGAGGAAAACCTCGCAGAATTTAGTCACCTGGATCAAAACCAGGAAATTGTCCGTTCCATCGATAATCCGATCAAGTCCTCTGGCCATTTGAGGATATTATATGGAAATCTGGCTCCGGAAGGATCTGTTGCAAAAATTACGGGAAAGGAAGGACTTCGGTTCTTCGGACCTGCCCGCGTATTTAATTCGGAAAAAGAGGCCAATAATGCAATTCTGAACCGACGGGTACAGGAAGGAGAGGTCATTGTGATCAGATATTGTGGACCAAAAGGTGGACCTGGTATGCCGGAAATGTTGAAACCGACATCTCTGATCATGGGTGCCGGACTCGGCAAGAAAGTTGCATTGATTACAGATGGAAGATTTTCCGGAGGTACACATGGATTTGTTGTAGGTCATATCACACCAGAATCTTTTGAAGGCGGACCCATTGCATTAATAGAAGATGGCGATCTGATCACTATCGATGCCGAAAGGGACCAATTAATAATTGATTTGTCTGATGAGGAATTAGAGCGAAGACGACAAATTTGGAAAAGACCTGACAGTCCGGTTACCGGAATTTTGAAAAAGTACCGATATAACGTTTCCACCGCCAGTGAGGGTTGTGTAACGGATGGAATGTCATAAATGATAAATAGGATGTAATGAACAAGGCACAGTCAGTATCAACGGAGGCAACAATTTCGACACCGGTAAGAATGTCCGGAGCACGTGCTGTTCTGGAGTCTCTGGTGAAACATGATGTTGATGTGATTTTCGGATATCCCGGAGGCGCCATTATGCCGGTATACGACAGTCTTTTTGATTATAAAGACAAGGTAAGGCACATTTTAACAAGGCATGAACAGGGAGCCATTCATGCAGCCCAAGGATATGCACGGGTGACCAGAAAAACCGGTGTGGCCATGGCTACCAGTGGCCCGGGAGCTACAAATCTCTTCACCGGGCTTGGTGATGCCTTAATGGACAGCACACCGGTCGTTTGTATTACCGGTCAGGTCTTTAGCCATCTTCTGGGCAGCGATGCTTTCCAGGAAATTGATGTGATCGGATGTACAACATCTATTACCAAGTGGAATTACCAGATAATCGATGCCGAGGAGATTCCTGAGATTTTTGCTAAGGCCTTCTACATAGCCAATACAGGGCGGCCCGGACCGGTATTGATTGATATTACAAAAGATGCCCAGGTTGAAGAATTCGATTATCTACCCACTTCAAAGAAAGTCAGGATCAGATCTTATCATCCAAGACCCAAGGTCAAGCAAGATGCGCTTGAAGAAGCAGCTGCTTTAATCAATGAAGCCAAAAAACCATTGATTCTTGCCGGTCACGGTATTCACATAGCCAAGGCCCAGGACGACTTTCTGAAGTTCGTAGAAAAAACGGGCATTCCCGTAGGATGTACCATCCACGGACTGTCGACCATTCCGACCAATCATGAACAATACATAGGCATGCTTGGTATGCATGGAAATTATGGGCCGAATATCAAAACGAATCAGTGCGATTTATTGATCGCGATCGGGATGCGATTTGATGACCGTGTTACGGGAAGATTAAACGCCTATGCCAGGCAGGCAAAAAAGATTCACATAGAAATTGACTCTGCAGAAATCAATAAGAATGTTCATGTGGATGTACCTATTCTGGCGGACGCCAGGGACGCTATCCAAAAATTGCTTCCCCTGGTAAATGAAAAGACTTATCCTGAGTGGTTGCAGGAATTCAGGGATTGTGATGCAATGGAATACGAAAAGGTCATTAAACAAGATCTCCGGAAGAACAAGGAAGGAGGGTTGACCATGGGGCGAGTGATCAAAGAGGTGTCTGATCAGACCAGTGGGCAGGCCATTGTTGTGACCGATGTTGGACAACATCAAATGGCAGCGGCCAGGTATTATGACTATCTGGGCAGAGATCTTTGGGTGTCTTCAGGAGGAGCCGGTACAATGGGATATGGTTTGCCGGCGGCAATTGGGGCCAAGTTTGCCGTGTCTGACAAAGTTGTGGTTGCCATCATTGGAGACGGTGGATTTCAAATGACCCTGCAAGAACTTGGAGTGTGTAGTCAACATAACGTAGCTGTAAAAATCCTGATCCTGGACAATGAACATTTGGGAATGGTCCGGCAATGGCAGGAATTGTTTTTTGAGAAAAGATATAGCGCTGTCGAGCTCACAAATCCGGATTTTGTCAAAATCGCAGAAGGATTTGGAGTCCCGGGCAGGAAGGTTGACAATGCCGGGGATATAGAAGAAGGGATACGGGAAATGTTGACATATGACGGACCTTTTCTCTTGCACGTTATGGTGCGTAAAGAGGAAAACGTATTTCCAATGATTGCTTCAGGTAAGGCAGTTGATGAAATTGTATTAGAATAATGATCATGAACGAAACATTTACCATCACCGTATTTAGCGAGAATAAGTCCGGGATATTGTCTCGGATCGTGGGTTTGATCACCAGGAGAAAAATCAATATTGAGAGTTTGACGGTGTCTCAATCTTCGATAGAGGGTATTCACCGCTTTACGATTGTCCTGGATTTAACTGAAACCGTGGTCAAGAAAATAGTTGCCCAAATCGACAAGCAGGTGGATGTACTAAAGGCATTTTATTATAGAAATGACGAGATCGTTTATCAGGAAATAGCGCTTTATAAAGTGCCGTCAGAGGCAATGTATCACAGCGACCAGGTCGAATCTCTGATCAGACGACACAACGCCAGAATTCTGAATATTGAAAAAGAATATGTCGTAGTAGAAAAAACCGGTCATCAGGAGGAGACAGAGGCACTCCTCGAAGAATTTCGAAAGATTGGTGTTTATGAATTTGTAAGATCCGGTCGTGTAGCTGTCGTCAAACCAATGGAAAGATTAAACAAGTATTTAAAATCACTGGAGGAAGGAATAGAAGTCCAGTAGTGCTTATTCAAGCAATTAATATCAATAAACAGACTTAATTATCATGGCAAAATTAAATTTTGGAGGTGTTGAAGAAAACGTAGTAATGAGGGAAGAATATCCCTTGTCAAAAGCGCGCGAAATATTAAAAGATGAAACCATTGCGGTTATTGGATATGGTGTGCAAGGGCCTGGGCAGGCAATGAATCTCAGGGATAATGGATTTAAAGTGATCGTTGGACAACGGTCGCCTTCAAAGTCATATGATAAAGCAGTCGATGATGGCTGGGTGCCCGGAGAAACGCTGTTTTCTATAGAAGAGGCAGCGGAAAAAGGAACGATTATCATGTATTTATTATCGGATGCCGCACAAATAGCTGCCTGGCCAACAATACAGCCATTTTTGACCGATGGTAAAGCTCTCTACTTTTCTCATGGTTTTGGTATAACATACAAGGAGCGTACCGGCATCATCCCACCCGAAAACATCGACGTCATCCTGGCAGCTCCCAAAGGAAGCGGAACAAGCCTCAGAAGACTTTTTCTCGCAGGGAAAGGGCTGAATTCAAGTTATGCTATTTTCCAGGACGCCACAGGAAGGGCATATGACAGGGTCATCGCCCTGGGTATCGGAATCGGTTCGGGATATTTGTTTGAAACGACCTTTAAGAGGGAAGTGTATAGTGACCTGACAGGTGAAAGAGGTACCCTTATGGGTGCGATCCAGGGTTTATTTGCCGCCCAATACGACCTGCTTCGTAGCAGGGGACATAGCCCATCAGAGGCTTTTAATGAAACGGTCGAAGAGGCAACAGAGTCTCTCTATCCATTGATTGCTGAAAATGGAATGGATTGGATGTATGCCAATTGTTCTACAACGGCCCAGCGCGGTGCCTTGGATTGGTGGAAAAAATTCCGGGATGCCACAAGACCGGTGTTTGAAGAACTTTATGACAGTGTGGCTGCGGGGAATGAAGCCCAATTGTCCATCGACAGCAATAGTCAACCGGACTATCGCGAGAAGCTTGAAGAAGAACTGGCAGAGCTAAGAGAGTCAGAGATGTGGCGGGCCGGAAGAACTGTCAGAAGTCTTCGCCCTCAAAACAAATAGAAGTCCACCAAGGTTAAATAAATAGATATTGTACCTCTTCTTTTGAAGTGGTTTCAATTGAATCTTATTCTTCCTAATTTTGGAAACATGGAGTCATTCCACAAATTTCTCATTCTAGGCTTCATCGCCCTCATTCTATCATGTAGCGAAGATTCTTCAGGTGGAGCGGAGGGTGCGGTCTATGATGTAGACCCCGTTTTCGAACCTTATGTCCGGGAATTCATTGCTGAAGGAGGTAAAAGAGGGCATAACATCGATTTTAATGATACTGGGTTGAAGGTGGAATTTTCAGATTTCCCACTAAATGGAGCCGCGGGCCTTTGCACACTCAGAAGACATCATGTCGTCATAGATAAGGCCAATTGGTTCAGGTTTAGCGAGCGTTTTAGAGCCTATCTTTTGTTTCACGAATTGGGACATTGCGAATTGGACCGTCTGCACAAAAACGATCAATTCAGCGATCAGACCTGGAAAAGTATCATGAGGGGCGACCCGTTTAACGGAATTCAGAATCGACTTCCCGTTCCATACTATGGTTTCAGAAAAGATCATTACCTCGATGAATTGTTCGATACCAATACACCGGCACCTTCATGGGGGGAAAGAAAATTTGCATTTCAACTTTCTAATCCATCCGTTGTCACAGACACGCTCTTCGATATAAACCGATTCAATCAGAATTATTCGAACGTTACTGGCAACTATGAATTTGATATCCGATTCGACTTGATTGATGACAATTCAATCACCACCCGATTGGAATGGGGCGCCCTTGGAGAGAATTATTATCTCGAAATATTCCCGGGTTGGGGATATACGATAGGGGTCAACCTCGAGGGTCTTTCCAACAACTTATATTACAACAACAATATAAATTTTGTAAATGACCGAAAGATCGATCGAATTACCGTCCGAAATCATGATGGCTTCGATCAGATTTTCATCAATGAAGAATTTATATTTCACATAGACCCTTCAAAGCTGGACTATGTAAAAATGACTGCGATGGACGGATCACAAATCAACAATGACTTTTCCATTGAGTCCTATTCTTTAGAGCTGTTTGAATAATACTTGCCACAGTCAAAAATTCCCTGTTAACAGGTCGTTTAGACGATTGAGGCTACCTATTTTCTTATTAGGCTCAACATGATTACGCATTTTTTAAGAGCATTAACGTCATACTAGTTTTCTTTTAACTAGGCAAGAAATCTTCTTAACGCCTGTCAACAGTCAGATTTTATACATTCATTTTGAACAACCATTACTGAATAACTACCAAGATGAATTATGCGAATTTTGATTTTCCCAATCTCATTCTTCCTTATCATTGGATGTACAGAAATTGGAGAATCCAGGAATGAAATTCCTGTGGAGTTTCATTCATACATTAAGGAGCTTGGGGAACGAGATAAAGAGATGTGGGATAATTTTTTTGTAAGGATAGAGGGTAGTTTTTCGAGGTAGGAATAGGCCACTATTCCGGCAAAGAGATGTGTAAAGGCAATTAGCAGGCGATCTGTGCCCAGAGTGATCAATGTCACAAATTGCAGCCATTATATCAAATACCGATTCTATATCTCCTCTTTTGAGCAAGAGATATTTGTCTTGTAAGGTGATCAACCTGTTTTTCATGTTTGACTTTATTTTGGTGATTAGGTGAAGTCCTTTTCTTGCAAATTCTTCTGTGATCTTTGAGGATATAAATCCCTTGTCTGCATATACTTTGCCTGTCAGATTAAATCATGCCCATTTCATGTTATGTGACTTTTTAGAAACAGGTAATAGAGTGTTTTGGTAGATCGGATTGAAAATTTGACAGAAGTCATCACAATCAATAAAAATTTCAATCAGTGTTTCTTGGTTAACAAGAAACATGGTGGCTTGATTTGGTTACAGAATTTTCACGTTCTAAACTACTTCAGGCCTTTTCTTCCATTTATAACTGATTTGGTTGCATAACTATTTGATAACCAGGTAACTTTACCCCGAACTCACGTTAGATTAAAGACGTTCTCTCATGCGTCTTCGCTTGTGAGAAATGCAACCGTGGTTCAGAGCTTTACCAAACTTGAGAAGTTTAGTAAAGCTTTTGCCAGAGCCAGTTTAATTTATCACGAGTTGGGCCATTGTGTACTCTCTCGTTTACACAAGAATAGCAGGTTCGATAACGGAGTCTGGACCAGTATGATGAGAGGAAGACCTTTTGTGGGAATTGAAAATCAAGTACCTGTACCTTTTTATGGATTTAGAAAAGAATACTATTGAGACAAGTCATTTTTTCCTTCAACTCACATTCCAAATTGGGCAAATCAGGATTTTGAATATGAAATTCCGCAGACTAGAATTGTGCGATCACACGAGACTAGGGAAAGTTTTATCCAGGAATCATATCCTGACACAGAGGACAACTATGATATTGAAGTACAATTTTCAGAACCCCTCCGAATCATCTCATCCGTTTTGTATGGGGAATAGAATCAGACTTCTATGCGCTTCATATACAGCACGGTCTGGGAATCTTCCTTAGTTTATCGGCAGGTGATACATTCGAATCCCTTTATTATTTTAATCACGAAGCACAAAGCGAATTCGCACCACCTCAAAAGGTAACGATCAGGCAGGAGGATGGAGTCGAAAAGATCTTTTTGAATGACCATTTCCTCTTCCATCTTGACGGTCATCTGCGTTTAGATAGTATTGATATTTTGCATTTGATGGGTCACCCGGACACGACTACATGGATAGAGGATTACAAAATGATTGAACTTCAATAGTTATCTTTGAGAATTTCTGTTCTACTTACTCATGAAATTATCTATCTACCAGGTTGATGCTTTTAGCAAGGGTCCATTCACGGGAAATCCTGCTGCCGTTGTTCCGCTAACCGGATGGTTGCCCGATCTCACTATGCAGCAAATTGCAGAAGAAAATAATCTGGCTGAGACTGCATTTTTCATTCCTGATGGTTCTGGCTATCACATCCGTTGGTTTACGCCGACCGTTGAAGTAGCTTTATGCGGGCATGCAACTTTGGCTACAGCCTTCGTTCTTTTTGATCGTTTACAGCACGATTCTGATATTATCCATTTTAATTGTCAATCCGGGGATATTTCGGTGAACAAAGATGGTGACCTGCTGACGCTGGACTTTCCTGCGGATCAACTGGATCGAATGGATCCCATACCTGAGCATTTGTCCAGCATGATCGGAATCCAACCTCTGGAAGTTTTCTCGGGAAGAGAAGATATGCTTTGTATCGTGAAGAATCAGGCTTCAATTGAAGGAATTGACCCTGACTTTGCCAAAATCGCGCAATTGGAAAAAAGGGGTATTATTGTTTCTGCTCCTGGTGATGACGAATTTGATTTTGTCAGCAGGTGCTTTTACCCTCAATTTGGGATCGACGAGGACCCTGCCACCGGAAGCGCCCACACTACCTTAACACCTTATTGGTCTGACCGCCTCAGCACGAAAGAACTTTCAGCTTGCCAACTTTCAAGTAGGAAAGGCTATTTCAAATGTACGGACATGGGTAGCCGAACCCTCATTTCAGGCAAAGCTGACCTTTACCTGGAAGGAAAGATCTATATCTAGACCCACTAGGATTTAATCTGATAGATCATTACCCCGCATTGTTCAAATGCACGGGAAGATGAAAATCTAAACTCTTTGGCCTTCCTTAAGGCTAACGAGGTCAATGAACTGCGAAATATTGTAGATTGTTCCCTGTTGAAGCTAGCCTCAGATACTGTTCCCTGGCTGTCCAGGCAAACGTCGATGACGACCTGTCCGTCCTGGTCGGATAACATGAAAATTCGAGGCTGATCAAGGACTTCACGGTGCCCTAGTCCATCGGTAATAGATATGGTCAGCTTGTCATCAATCACCACATCGTTTACGACGCTGGGATCCACAGCAGTTGTGGGACTGGTTGGTGCGGGATCAGACTCTTCTGCTTCTCGCACAATATCCTCCAACGAAACAATGCCACCTTCAGACTGTTGAGAAGAGTCGTCATCAACTTTAGCATCGTCGGAAGTTTCCTGGTCTGACATCACTACCTCAACCCGATCTCTGTTTGGTTCATTCCTTGTAAATCCCTGGTCACAATATGACCTTATTCTGTCTTCAGATCGCAAATTTCCAAGCTGGGCTGCCTTTACAAAATATTCACAGGCCTCGTTTCGATTTCCATTTTCCATAGCTATATCTCCGGCAAGAAGGTTGACCGTACCATCATACGGATCTAGTTCAAGAAAGGTACGAGCATAATTTCTTGCAGCTATATAATTTGACAATTGAAACTCTGTTTTAGCCATAAGGGCAATGAGATCTTTGGTAATTCCAGCCTTATCGATAAATAGCAATGCATCATTCTTGGTTCCTTTATATGCTCCCAATTCATACTTTGCTTTGGCACGCATAAATAAGGCCTTTGTGTGATTTTCATCTTTGGATAATATCTGGTTGTACATTCTGACGGCTTCGTCATACCTGCCCTGTTCATAAAGAATATTTGCTTTGGCATAAAGGACCATATTGTCTTCTTCCAGACCTTGGCCCTTACAGGGGATGAACATTAAAACCCCCAATAGAATTAATACTGTAAGTCTTTGCATCATGTATTTGTTTTGATCTGCATCCGTTCTGCTAATTTAATTTGTCTTGATTATTTACAATTATGACGGAAAAAGATAAGATTTGTACCGGACTCCTGAAATAAATGAAAGTTAATGCAATAAGTATGAATACCTTACAAGGGTATTCACCAGACCAAAAATAAGATCATGAATGAAGTCTTTATAATAAAAGCAATCAGGACCCCAATGGGTTCATTTGGTGGAGGGCTGAGTTCTCTGACAGCTGTTCAATTGGGGAGCAAAGCGATACAAGGTGCATTGGAACAGACTAGTCTGAATGGTGATCAGGTCGATGAGGTATTCATGGGGAATGTGTGCCAGGCCAATCTGGGACAAGCTCCGGCAAGGCAGGCAGCGCTCGGTGGCGGAATTCCACAAAGCGTCCCTTGTACAACAGTTAATAAGGTATGTTCATCAGGGATGAAATCCATAATGTTTGGTGCCCAGGCAATTCAATTGGGTCAGGCGCAGATCATTGTGGCCGGAGGAATGGAAAGTATGTCTAATATTCCCTACTACGTACCAAGAATGAGATGGGGTTCGAAATACGGGCACCAGGAGATGATCGATGGTCTTCAAAAGGATGGTTTGACAGACGCATATGATCAAGTGGCCATGGGTAATTGTGGAGATAGTACTGCGCTGAAATATGGAATTTCCCGAGAAGAACAGGACGAATATGCCATTTCTTCTTATAAAAGAGCTGCCGAAGCAACAGAACAAGGCTTGTTTAGAGATGAAATTCTTCCTGTCAGCATTCCTCAAAGAAGAGGAGATCCAATGGTCATCAGTGAAGACGAAGAGTACAAGAATGTAAATTTTGAAAAGATTCCGAAATTGCGTCCTGCATTCAACAAGGATGGAACTGTCACAGCCGCCAATGCATCTACCCTGAATGACGGAGCTTCGGCGATCATATTGGCAAGCGCCGAAGCGGTTGAAAAATTCGAACTTAAGCCCATTGCAAAGATATTGGCATATGCGGATGCCGCCCATGAGCCTCTGTGGTTTACAACTGCCCCAACTAAGGCTGCTCCCAAGGCTCTGGAGCGTGCCGGAATGCAAATGAGCGATATTGATTACTTCGAAGTGAATGAGGCTTTCGCCGTGGTGCCCATGGCATTTGGAAGAGAATGCAATGTCTCACATTACAAAATGAATGTTCATGGCGGAGCTGTTTCCCTCGGTCACCCACTGGGTTGTTCGGGTGCCCGGATTGTAACCACTCTTGCCCACGTACTTCGTCAAAAGGATGGATCTCTCGGTTGTGCGACACTTTGCAACGGAGGGGGAGGTGCCAGTGCTGTAGTTCTCGAACGCATGTCATGAAATGATGCTGTCCAGGTTTAAATATCTATTGCTTGTCGCCTTATCTATGGCTCACGTGAATGCCCATAGCCAGCAAATCGTTTCGGTAGAATTTGTTGAAAATATAAGTATTGGTATAGGTCAATTGTTATTGGTAACGCTTGGGGTGAATATCAGTCTGGACACTGGTGTGGATCTTTACAGGATTACCTATACTACTACTGGTACAGATATGTCGCCGGATACAGCTTCAGGCCTACTCATGCTTCCCGATATCATCGACCGTGAACTCCCGATCCTGGTTTATCAACACGGCACCACGGATGGGAGGTCGGATGTGCCATCCAACCTGGATGGTGGATATCAACTGGGGGCAATTTTCGCCGGAAAGGGGATGGCTGTAATTGCTCCTGACTACCTTGGATTAGGTACATCACGAGGATTTCATCCGTATGTTCACGCAGAAACAGAGGCTACAGCTGCCCTCGATATGTTGATTGCCGTCCATTCGTATATGCAGGAACAGGAAATTGCCTGGAATGAACAACTATTTGTAACCGGATATTCTCAAGGCGGTCATGCAGCAATGGCCTTTCATAAATATGTGCAGGAAAATGTCCCTGAACTTTTCACAGTGGATGCCTCTCTGCCGATGAGCGGGCCTTATAGCGTATCATCAGTTATGAGGGATTTGGCATTTAGGGATGAGCCCTATGGTTTTCCAGCTTACCTTGTCTATAGTACAAGAGGGATTAAAGAAATCCTGCCGTCGCTATATGAGGATGAAAGTGAAGTTTTCAAGGATCCATTTCTTAATGATATAAATACCTTCATTGATTCCGGAGATGGTCTCTTTGATATGAATGAGCGTATCGTTCAGACGCTGGTAGCCCAGTTTGGCTCCAGTGTGCCCAAGCAAATATTTGTGGACTCTGTATTGAATGTCTTTGAGATGGATGAAGATCACCCATTCAATATGGCCTTGAAAGAAAGCGATGTCGTGGACTGGACGCCTGAAGCACCAGTGTTAATGTTGTACTGTCCTACGGATGACCAGGTACCATTCACCAATTCCATCCTTGCAGATTCCGTGATGAATGCCAACGGAGCCGAAAATGTATCTTCCATGGATGTTTCCGGAGGAGCGAACCTGGATCATACGGACTGCATTGTACCGGCGTTGAATGTTGGAATTCCATGGCTCCTGAGCTTTGTAGATGCCCCCACATCAACTGTTGATCTACAGACATCCGAGGTATTGATCTTTCCGAATCCTGTCGACAATGGTAATGTCCGCATTGAAAGTGAAGAGTCTATTGAATCCATAGCACTGTTTGACTTGGATGGAAGAATGATTCTGGAACGTCAACCGGGTCAAGCCAGGTTTCAATTGAATCTCTCGGGATTACAACGTGGAATGTATGTTCTGCGCATAGAGACAGGAGAATCACAGTCCTCCCACAAGGTGATCATTCTATAAGATCACTATTTAAAAGCTTCTTCAACAATATTGTGCTGTTGAGCGTCGTGCACCTTTTTATACCCTGTTGCTGGAGAGGAACTTACCCTGCGAGATATAACTTGAATTTCAGGATTTCTCCAGAAGCTGTTGAGGTATTGCCAGGCTCCCATGTTCTGCGGCTCCTCCTGCACCCATTTTATTTGAGCCCCTTCGTACTTTTCGAATAATCTGTTCATCTGCTCTTTTGGATAAGGATATACTTGTTCCATCCTTACGATCGCTACATCTGCTCGTTCATCCTTCTTTTGCTTCTCAAGAAGATCAAAGTAAATCTTACCTGAACATAAAAGAAGTGTTTTGACCTTTTTTACGTCAGCCTGGGCATCATCGATGGTTTCCAGAAATTTATTCTTGGAAAGGAAGTCTTCTTTTCCCGATACACATAGAGGGTGTCTCAAAAGGCTTTTGGGGGACATCACGATCAATGGTTTTCTGAATGGCCGTCGCAACTGTCTTCGAAGGACATGAAAGAAGTTCGCCGGTGTTGTAATGTTTACTATTGAGATATTGAATTCAGCACCTGATTAAAGAAATCGTTCGAGGCGGGCACTCGAATGTTCCGGACCCTGACCTTCGTATCCATGTGGTAAAAGCATAACGAGACCACTCATCCTTTGCCATTTGCTTTCAGCGGCAGTAATGTATTGATCTACGATTGTCTGAGCGCCATTATAGAAATCTCCAAATTGGGCTTCCCAAATGATCAGCGAATTTGGAGTTGCCAGGGAATATCCATATTCAAATCCCAATACTGCAAATTCTGAAAGCAGAGAATTGAAAATTCGAAATCTACCCTGATCCTCGGCGATATGATCCAGTCGGTTATATTCCTCATATGTGGATGCATCTCTGAATATGGCATGTCTGTGTGAGAAAGTGCCTCTCTTTACATCCTGACCACTCATCCTGACATCTGTTCCTTCCAGAAGAAGGGATCCATAGGCGCACAATTCGGCCAGCGCCCAGTCCAACTTATTGTCATCGAGAAGTTTCCGTTTCCCTTTTTGAATTCGATTGACTTTACCGAGCGGTTCAAATCCCTCTGGTAATGTCATGAGGTGGTCGAGCAATGAGTTCAGTTTTTTCGGTGAAATACCTGTCTCCGGGGAGTATTGGAAATCTTTTGCCTCTTTGGTCTTTCTTAGTGAGCGCCACAGTTGATCTTGCTCCTGATATTCAAATGGTAGTGGTTTTTGCTTTACCATGTCCAGACGTGCCTGAAGCTCATCCCAGAACGACTTTTCCATTTCCTCGGCCATTTCTTTTTCCAGCTGGCCCTGTTCCAATAATTGCTGCACATAAAGATCCCTTGGGTTCTTATGAGTACTGATAAACTTGTACATTTCCGGTTGTGTGAATTTAGGATCATCTCCTTCATTGTGTCCGTGGCGTCGGTAACATACCATGTCAATGAACACGTCATTGTTGAATTTCTGCCGATATTCAGTGGCCAGTTCAACGGCAAATATTAACGCTTCCGGGTCATCTCCATTGACGTGAAAGACCGGTGCCTGAATAATGCTTGCTACACCCGTGCAGTAGGTGGAAGAGCGCGCATCATCAAAATCTGTAGTGAATCCCACTTGATTATTGATCACAAAATGGATGGTGCCACCTGTTGAATAACCATCCAGTTTGCTCATCTGCACTGTCTCATAGACTACTCCCTGGCCGGCAATTGCGGCATCACCATGAATCAGGATCGGCAGGATCTCGTCGTAATTTCCTTCGTACAGGATATCGATCTTGGCACGGCTATAGCCTTCGACGACCGGGTTGACAGATTCCAGATGTGACGGATTGGGAATAAGCTTCAAATAGACGTTATCGTTATTCTCATTTTTTATGATGGAAGAGAACCCAAGATGATATTTGACATCTCCATCCCCAAAGCTCAAATCAGGTACAGCCGTGCCCTCAAATTCATTGAAGATCTGATCATAGGTCTTACCCATAATGTTAGCCAAAACATTGAGCCTGCCCCTGTGAGCCATTCCGACAACTACTTCCTTTACACCCATTTTTGAGCCTTTCATGATGATAGCATCCAGGGCTGGAATGGTACTCTCCCCACCTTCCAGAGAAAATCTTTTCTGACCGACATACTTCGTGTTCAGAAATTTCTCAAAAACAACGGCACCATTCAATTTTTCAAGTATTCTTCGCTTTTTACTCAAATCCAGACCGTAAGACTGCTTGAGTTCTCGATTTTCAATTTTATCGCGCAACCACATCCGTCTTTCCTTATCTTCAATATGTGCATACTCGAAACCGATATGGCCACAATACACTGTATTTAATCTATCAATGATTTGACTCAAGGTGGCATTGCCCAGACCTATTTCATGACCTGCATGAAATCGCTCATCTAACTGATCTTCGGACAACTGATAATTGAATAATTCCAAATGTGGACGTCGATCTCTCCTGGTTCTGATGGGGTTGGTCTTGCTGAGCAGGTGCCCCCTTGTGCGGTAACCATGGATGATCGACAATACGCCGAATTCCTTTTCGAGATCAAAATCTTCGGGAATGTCTATATCGGTCTTTTTACCATTTTTATTTTTTCCAAAATCAAATCCCTGGAAAAATGAACGCCACCCATCTTCTACACTGGAAGGATCTTTCTTATAGCGTTCGTAAATCGAATCGATATAAGAAGGATGAGCATTGAAAACGTATGAATAATCTGCCATTGTTAATGAATTACAATACCGACGCAAATATTATGCAATTATGACGGTCCTGCAGCGAAAATGTCTCATTCTTGTAAAATATGCATTCGCACCAAGAGCACTTTCAGATTAATTCAAAATGATTTACATTTGCGCCACTTTTAAATGACCATATATATTTCTAACAATGGCACATCATTTATCGGCTAAGAAGAGAATCAGGCAAACAGAGAAAAGACGTTTGCAAAACAGGTACTATAAAAAGTCTACACGTACAGCAATTACCAAATTGAGAGGAATGACGGATGCTAATGAAGCCGGTAAATTTTTCCCCAAGGTGGTCTCAATGATCGACAGACTTGCTAAAAAGAACTTATGGCATCGTAACAAGGCTGCAAATATCAAGAGTAAGTTACAGAGATATGTGACCTCTCTTGGATAAAAAATATACAACAGTTATGAAAAGCCTCACTTCCTTTAAGTGGGGCTTTTTATTTTGGCCTCTGGGGTAAACCCTAGAAATAATTTTAGATCTTAGTGAGATAATTGTGTGGTTGGGGAAGAGCATTGACCTCTGCACCTATTTTCATGTTTTTGTTTCCATGAACGTATCAATTACACCAATGGTGGTAATCGGCTATTCAAAATGCCCACTTGAAGAAGTATACAATTTTGATAAAATCATAATAACCTAAAAGCTATGCGTAAACAATTCCAAAGATCTTTTTTGTTCTTTTTATTCTGCCTGACTCTATCAACCAACTATGGACAAATTGTCATTTCTGAAATAATCTCTCCAAATCAGGCAGAGCTGCAAAATCTTGGATCGGATACTGTGAATATTGATCAGTATTGGCTTTGCAACAGACCGGCTTATGAAAGAATAGGGTCTCTGAGTGCAGTGTGTGGCACCTTCAATTTAGCCCCTGGAGCTTTTGTTGTGGTAAATTCCAATCAGGTGCAAATGCCAAGAGAAGGTGGAGAGTTAGGTATTTATCGCTCCGGAGATTTTGGCAATGAGAATGAAATTGAAGATTACGTAATCTGGGGTAATCGCGGTGGTGCTACAAGGGAAAGTGTGGCTATCCGAGCAGGTATCTGGACCATGAATGATCGGGCGCCTGAATATTCTGAAAGTGAGGCATTGTTGTATGATGGGGAAGGTGACGCAGCCAGCGATTTCTACCTTGGGACCAGTACTCCCTGTGAACAAAATGAACGATGTGAAGTAAGCGGGGGTAGTTTGACATTTAGCGCTGGGGGAGACATTATGATGGTCTGTGTTGATGACGGGATTGCCGATTCCGTAATGGTATCATTGGATAGCGCGATTGGTAGTAATATGATTTGGGTCGTAACGGATACCAACGGCATCATTATCGACTTGCCAGATACCTTACCAATGAGTTTTGAAGGAAGTGGCTCGGGGGTATGCCTCATCCGGAATTTGTCTTTTGAAGATACATTGTCCGGACTGTCCATTGATTCCAGTGTAAGTAATATAATGGGTTGCTTCTCCCTATCTGATTCCGTCACCATAAACAAGGTGTCGGGCGATGACTGTCCGGCTCCTCCCTGTGATGTGGACGGTGGAATGATTGCCCTTGCTGACAGTTTAACGGAGGTCACGATCTGCCTGGATGACAGTCTGAATACGGGCATCGAAGTGAGTTTGACAGGATCAAGGGGCACGAATAGCGCCTGGGTTGTGACGGACACCGATCTTACAATTTTGAGGATAGATACGACCAACCAGGTGGATTTTACTTCTTCGGGAGCGGGTGTTTGCCTGGTGTGGCATGTGAGTTTTGAGGACCTGGAAGGTGTAGTAGTAGACAGCAATGCAGCGAACCTGAGTGGATGTTTTGACCTGTCCAATTCCATAACAGTGAATAAAGTAGAGGGCGATGACTGTCTATCTGATATATGTGAAGTGGATGGAGGATCTGTGATGACAAGGGATAGTCTGACTGAGGTGACGATTTGTATAGATGATGAAAATGAAGACCTTGTCATAGCCAGGTTAAGTGGTTCTACAGGTGCGCAAGATGCCTGGGTCATCACAGACTCTGATATGATCATTCTTGCAATTGATACCAATACAAGTGTTTTCAATCTCGAATTCAGGGGAGAAGGAGTTTGCTTTATCTGGAACTTGTCCTATGAAAGTGGTCTGGCCGGCTTGGGTATTTCGATTCATAAAGATAGTCTTCAAGGGTGCTTCGATTATTCCAACCCCATCACCATAAACAAGGTGTCGGGCGATGATTGTCCGGCTCCTCCCTGTGAGGTAGACGGTGGAATGATTGTCCTTGCTGACAGTTTAACGGAGGTCACGATCTGCCTGGATGACAGTCTGAATACGGGTATTGAAGTGAATTTGACAGGAGCGATGGGCACGAATAGTGCCTGGGTTGTGACAGATACCGATCTTACAATTTTGAGGATAGATACGACGAACCAGTTGGATTTTACTTCTGCGGGAGCGGGTGTTTGCCTGGTGTGGCATGTGAGTTTTGAGGATCTGGAAGGTGTAGTAGTAGACAGCAATGCAGCGAACCTGAGTGGATGTTTTGACCTGTCCAATTCCATAACAGTCAATAAAGTAACGGGCGATGATTGTCCGGCTCCTCCTTGCGAAGTCCTGGGAGGAACCATAATGACAACAGACAGTCTGACAGAAGTGATCATTTGTGTCGATGATACCCTTACTGAGGTGATCGAAGTCGTAGTTGATCAAGCCACGGGCATGAATGAGGCCTGGGTGGTGACAAATGCAGACCTGATTATTCTACAGGTGGACACCTCAAATTCGTTCAATCTGGATAATTCTGCTCCGGGAGAATGTCTGATCTGGCATGTTGGTTATGATAGCATTCAGGGACTTGAGGTGGACAGTAGTGCCGTAAACCTCACCGGATGTTTTGCATTGTCCAACTCTATATCCGTGACAAAATTATCGGGATTCGATTGCCCGAATACATTGTGTGAGGTACAAGGGGGTAATTTATCTACTGCCGAAGGAATGACTGAAGTTGTAATCTGCGGAGGAACCTCTTCAAGTGATCCGATCGAAGTGCAATTGGACAGTGCAGTCGGATCTAGGAGTGCCTGGATTATTGCAGATAGTTCTGGTACCATCCTGGGATTTCCGTTAGCGCCACCGTTTAATCTGTCGGGAGCCAGTCCGGGAACATTCAATATTTGGCACTTGACTTATGAAGGTAGTATTCAGGGAGCCTCCCTGGGATTGTCGATAAATGACTTGAGCGGATGTTTTGCCTTGTCGAATCCAATTATTGTGAGGAGAGTAGATGTAATGGCTGTTACTATTTCATTTCCTGATGGGGCTGAGTCAATAGATATCTGCATTGGATCTGACAATGCCGGAGAACTTCAAGTAATGATCGATGGTGGTGAGGGAACATCTATTTCTTGGGTACTCACCGATGAAGATGGCGTCATCCTCGAAATATCTGAATCTCCAACTTTCGATTTTGATCATTCATCAGTTTCGAATTGCAGAATTCGGGCTGTAAGTAAGGGAGGAGATGTGACAGGATTGGAAATTGCAGAAGATATTGAGAATCTCTCAGGATGTTTTGCCTTATCCAATTCACTTGGGATTAATAAGACACAAGTAAATGGAGGGTCCATTGCTACTGAAATCGGAAGTACTTCGATTACCGTATGTGCTGGTGATGAGAATGATGAGGACATAAACCTGATCGTAGACGGTGCAGTAGGTCCAAATATGTCATTCATTATAACAGACACCAATAATGTGATTATTCAGGTCCTTGACGATCTCGAAAACATAAGGTTTGACAGTACGCAAGCAGGTAGTTGTTTGATCTATCATGTAAGTTATGCTGATAGTTTGGAAGGTCTTGAAGAGGGATCTTCATTATCTGATCTAGTAGATTGCTTCCACATTTCAAATGCAGTAAGCCTAACCAAGGTAAGTGGAGAAGATTGTCCTCCTCCATGTAATGTCATGGGAGGGGTCGTAAGTACATTGTCTGGTGATGATGAAATTACCATATGCGTGAATGATGGCATTTCCGATGCCTTTGATTTAGAAGTTGAAGGAGCTTCAGGTGATAACCGAGCCTTCATAGTCATTGACGAGGACGGAAATATTCTGGGACTTGAACCAATCTTTATGGCTGATTTTGAAGGTACAAATGAAGGACGGTTATTTGTCAGACACATATCCTATGATGATGAGGCAGAAATTCCGGAGATCGGAGGAAATATCAATATGCTTGATGGATGTTATGATCTCTCGAATGTTCTTACAATCAACAGAGTAGAAGGAGATGACTGTCCGGGAGTATGTAATGCAGAAGGAGGAAATCTGACTTCTGACCTGGGAGATGAGGTTAGCCTCTGCGTAGATGACGACGATGAAGATAACGTGAATGTCATGGTTGACGGCAACGCAGGAGAGAACAATGTCTTTGTGCTCACAGATGCGGTGTTCCAAATTCTCAGTATTCAGGACGATGGCAATTTCGACTTTTCGGGTTCGGGCTCCGGTACGTGTTTGATCAGTCATTTGAGTTATACAGGATCACTATCCGGATTACAAGTTGGCGCGAATATGGATGGAATCGAGGGCTGCTTCAATTTCTCCAACTCAATTACCGTGATCAAGCTTACAGCTAGTGAATGTCCGGAAAGTTGCACGACGGATGGAGGATCAGTCATGACCATTGAAGGAGAAACTGAACTTGAATTTTGCAACGGAGAAGTATTCTTTTCGGTGACTCATATGACCGAAAACGAGGATTCCACTGCTTTGTATTACTACGTTTTAACAGATAATGAAGGGAATGTCCTTTCCTGGAGAAATAGCGAAGAAGGCATGGATTATGACTTGAGTGCAGCACCTCCGGGAATCTGCCGATTATATGGTTACAATTCATCAGATCTTTCCTTGCTTGAGGAAGGAGTAAATGTTGAAGACCTGGTATCTGGATGTTCCAGGCTTTCGGAAAACTTTATATCGATCAACAAACAAGAAGGCGGAGCGTGTGATTCGGGTTGTCACAGACCAAGAGATATCCGGGTTCAACAACAAGGCCGTAATCGATTTATTGTGAGATGGGATCGTGTACAGGAAGCGGATGGATATCTTGTCCGTATAGGATTTGAAGGTGTGCCCGGATCTTTTAGTGAGGTTCCGATCAACCGGAACAGAATCATATTATCCGGACCATCCAATAGAGTTCTTGTGATTCAAATTGCCTCCGTTTGTGGCAGGAATGAAGTCTCTGATTTTACCAGGGAAATTCGCCTTGTCGCACAAGGTGTTGGAGCTTCCGCAATTGGAAGAAGCCCAATACGACAACATGGCACGGTATTACCTTCCGGTATCATTATATCAGAGCAGGCACTGGCTTATCCAAATCCTGCGAATGACAGGGTGACCATTTGGTATGAAGGAGAAGGAGTTGATGGGAAATTGACAATCTTCGATCGACTGGGAAGAAGAGTATTGGTTGCGAATCTTCCGGCTCAGAACGAATTGCACGAACTTTCGATCAATACACTCGAAAACGGCATGTATTTCTTAATCGTAGAATCAGAAGGGATCATACTCATGGAGGACAAACTTGTGAAAACAAACCGGCTATAAAATTTCATGTCGGTCTTTGATTTGATAAGTATTCAGAGGCATGTAATAAAAGGGGAGAATCAATCTGGTGAATCTCCCCTTTCTTAATATGAAAAACTAACTACTGACTGGTTATGCTGTTTGAGCTTGACTTACAAGATCAAATATTTGTTTTGCATGATCTTTTGTCTTCACCTTTTCAATGATATATTCAATGACGCCATTTTCATCGATCAGGAATGTAGTTCTGTGGACTCCGATAATTTCTCTTCCCATAAAATTCTTGGGTCCCCACAAACCATATTTGTGAATAATCTCCTTATCTGTATCCGCAATTAGAGAATATTGAAATTCATACTTATCGATAAACTTCCTGTGTTTTGACGGCTTATCAGGACTAACTCCCAATACCTCAAAACCCAATTTTTTCAGATCTTTATAATTATCCCGAAGATTGCAAGCTTCTTTCGTACAGCCAGGTGAATCATCTTTGGGATAGAAGAACAAAACCACCTTTTGTCCAAGATAATCCGATAATTTAATTACCTCATTATTCTCATTCAACGCGGAAAAATCTGGTGCCTTATCCCCTACTTTCAAATGTTTCATTGAGCATTTATTTTCTGCTTTAACGCAACTGTATTTGGATTGTTCAACTTTTTTTGTAAAAAATTTAAACAGAATGATGCCCAATACTAATAAATGAACTCCCTTTCTATTGTAGATTCATTTCCGGAGGCATCGATGGCATATACCTTAAGATGGTATTTCTTGTTGGATGGAGGTTCTCTCAAGTGAAACCAGACTTTATTTGATTTAATGTCATGATTGCAAAGTACCCATTGATCATCTAAGGTGACCTCAAATTGTACATAGTCTGTTCTGTTGACAGGAAGCAAATTATCATTCACCACGAATGCACATTCTCTCCTGTTTTTACCTGGCAGGCTGATCATCTCAATTTTTGGAGGAATGGAATCTATGGTGACACCAAAGTTCTGGAGTTCATTGGTATGGGTCACGACCAGCGTATCATTTTCCCAGGAGGTAGGAAACCGGACTGTTTCTCCCTTTTCGTTATATGCAGCGAAGACATATTGAGATCGTTGGAAAATCGCATCCTTGATTACCCTCAACACTTTAAAATCACGGAAGAGGGCAATCGGAACATCCTGCTTCAACAGAATACTATCTCCAGTGAATTCGGGAATAGACAATCGAATGGGACGGTCGAAAGTACCGGGACGAAATTCTAAGCTCGTCAAACCAAGATTGAGGTGTACACTGTCTCGCGGTTTAATCCGGAGTCCCCCAAATTTCGAATCTCTTTCTTTGAGAATATTTTCACTTCTTTTTAAAAAAAACTCTATTGTAGATTGATTCCCTTCAATATCACGAACGATAACTCCAATTTTGGAATACCTGAATTCGAAGGGGAAAATAAAACCCTTTTGCTCTTCTGACTGATAAATGTCTAGGAGGTTTCCGGGGTTAACAAAACACTTGGTCACATATTTTCGCTCCAACTTGGAAGGATAGTCCATGTGTGCATGTATGAATTTTGTCAGGGAGAAATCTATACTGTCCAGTGAAAATCCAAACGTGGGCTTATCATCCACTCTTAATTCCAAACTGTAGATTCCATTGTGATTAGATGCCCCATTCATGGTATCATAAGATCTGATACCGATTCCAACTTTCAAGGCATCAGTTAGGAGCGTATCGTGGCGCAATTTGAAATTAGTCGTTGACCCCTCAATGGCTTCGAAATATTCGATATCCAATTCTTCATTATCCGGGCTTAACTCATAAAGCATGATTCCTTTGATTACGGGAGCATGAGAATCCTTGGGTTTGATTCCATGAATGGCAGGATTTATGGGCATTTCAGAATTTGTATTCCTGATTTCAAAATGCAAATGTGGTCCTGATGATCGACCTGTGCTTCCCAATATCCCGATGAACTCTCCCTT
Organism: Saprospiraceae bacterium; assembly: GCA_028282725.1. GTDB lineage: Bacteria > Bacteroidota > Bacteroidia > Chitinophagales > Saprospiraceae > JAJRXG01. The sequence goes on along the minus strand of JANQHF010000064.1, from coordinate 9,341 downwards.
GGTCACATTCAGGAAAGGAGGGAGAGACATATTCAGCGAATATGATCTTTTACTGATCATTGAGTCCTGTGCAATCGATTTAATTCTAGGTGCAAATTCAAGCAAATGGGCATACACTGATGTTTTATTGCAAGCATGATCTATGTAGAGTGCGTTGCCATAACCATCAGGTTGCACACTGATCCTGGAAATATGTCCATCTTCAATTGCGAAAATGGAGTCATGTGGCATTCCTTTCTTTTGTTTGAAATCAATCCCTGAATGAAAATGAGCACTTCGGGGTTCGCCAAAGGATCCGGAAAGCACGGTTTCATAGTTAACCGGTGATCTGAACGACAGAGGGCAGTCTTGTGCCTGTATAACAATGCTAACTATTGAAAAAACCCAGAAGGTCAGCCATTTCTTGTGATTCATTCAAAGATCAAATTTGAATTCTGCCTTGTGTAAGATTTTAGAGAAGACTGCAAAGATGGAATCTTGTGACAATTCTTTGTCGATTAAATCTGAAGATTTCGGAGCATGTAGTTGCTCTGCAATAAGTTCAGTGTAGTGGGACAATATATTGGAGATCAGCCAATTTCTTTCCTGAACCTTCCTCGTCATCTCAAGTTGTGATTTCTTTTTTGATATGATTTTTTTGATCACTTTTAGCACTTCATCCTGATTTTCCTTCGTAGTGGAAGAATAGGGAATAATGTGGATGGTGTCCTTGTGTAACATGTGCATAGCTTCTTTCAGATCGTTCATTGAAGTTTGGGCTATTCCCTGGTTGTCTCTATCCACCTTGTTCACTACTATTAAGTCGGCCTTTTCCATGACACCCTTCTTTATCCCTTGTAAGCTGTCACCACTTCCTGGTAGTGTAATGAGAATGGTGAGATCCGTGGTATTGCTCACCTCGGTCTCAGACTGACCCGTTCCGACAGTTTCCACAAAGATCTTTTTCATTCCGGCAGCTTCGCATAGAATAATGGCTTCGAATGTATGATGACTGATCCCCCCCAAATGACGTCGACTCGGACTCGGTCTGATAAAGACGTTACTGTCCCTGACCAGTCCCGTCATCCTTGTTTTATCACCTAAAATGCTGCCTTTCCCTTCAACACTGCTTGGATCGACGGTCAATACAGCAGCAATTTCATTAGCTTCTAAAAGTTCCCGGAGGATACTTTCTATAAATGTGCTTTTCCCAACTCCCGGAGCTCCGGTAATGCCAATTCGGAACGTATTTCTACCCATTTCATAGCATTGTTCAAGAATATCCAGGGCCAACTTTCGATGCTCGATTCTTTCACTTTCAAGGATCGTCAGCGCTTCAGAAAGGACAAAAAAGTCAGACCTTTTTAGAATACCTTCTGTGTAGTAGGACATTGACTGTATAGAAGACCCATCTCCCGAGCGGTTACTTCGTAGTGAGGGATTGATATGATCAATACGCATTGAACAACTAAGATAGGACTTTGGAATGTGTTTGTCGACCTTTTGAAAAGGGTGGAATGTGATCATAATAATGCATAAACTTGTAAAACTATTCTGATCTTTACATGTTCTGAATATATCAAGAAAAGGGTAAAAGACTATGGCGATAAGAAAAATATATCTCGATAATAATTCGACTACACCATGTGATCCCAGGGTAGTTGATGCAATGGTTCCTTACTTTCATGACGTTTTTGGGAATGCTGCCAGCAGAAGTCATCCGTTTGGATGGATGGCTGAAGAGGCCGTGGACTACTCAAGAGAGCAGTTGGCCAAATTGATTGGTGCTGATCCGAAAGAAATCATATTTACTTCGGGTGCTACCGAATCTGACAACCTTGCTTTAAAAGGTGCGTATGAAATGTATGCGCGTAAAGGAAATCACATCATCACCCTGGAAACAGAACATAAGGCGGTAATTGATGCGTGTAAACGCATTCAAAAAATGGGTGGCGACGTCACCTTTTTACCCGTGCAACGGGATGGTCTTGTCGATTTGAATCAATTGGAAGCGGCCATTACCGATAAAACCATTTTGGTTTCGATCATGTGGGCAAATAATGAGACCGGTGTCATTCAACCGATGAAGGAAATCGGAGAAATTTGTGCAAAACACGGTGTGCTATTCATGAGTGATGCCACTCAGGCCGTAGGGAAGATTCCTACTTTCCCAAAAGAAGTTGGCATTCATCTCATGGCCTTTACCGGGCACAAAATGTATGGTCCGAAAGGAGTGGGTGCACTATTTGTCAACAGGAAAAATCCACGTGTTAAGGTAACAGCACAAATCGATGGAGGAGGGCATGAAAGAGGCATGCGTTCCGGCACATTAAATGTTCCGGGCATTGTGGGTCTTGGCACTGCTGCAGAATTGGCAAGATTGGAAATGGAAGAGGAAGCAAAGAGATTGTCCGTATTGAGAGATAAACTGGAAAAAGGACTGATGAGTCAGTTGGAGGAATGTTATATCAATGGAAGTGTCAAACATCGAATGCCCCACGTTACCAATATATCATTTAAGCATGTAGAAGGAGAAGGCTTGATGATGACGTTCAATCAAAACATTGCAGTTTCATCCGGATCGGCTTGTACGTCAGCATCCCTGGAACCATCATACGTCCTCATGGCTTTGGGATTAGGGGATGACCTGGCTCATTCCTCACTTCGCTTGAGTCTGGGAAGATTTAATAAGGAAGAAGATGTCAATTTTGCGATTGATGCGATAGCTAATGGAGTGAATCATATGCGAGATCTTAGTCCGATTTGGGAAATGTACAAAGAGGGTGTTGATCTCGAGTCGGTGGAATGGGCTGAACATTGACCAATAAACGGAACAATAATTAATTGAAAATCGTTAATCAACATAAAACAATAAGAAATGGCTTACTCAGAAAAAGTTTTGGATCACTTTAAAAATCCGCGCAATGTGGGCACCTTGGATAAAACAAAGAAGTCCGTCGGAACGGGCTTGGTTGGAGCCCCGGAATGTGGTGATGTCATGAGGTTGCAAATCGAGGTAGATGAAAATACCAATACCATCAGGGATGCGAAATTTAAAACCTTTGGCTGCGGCTCTGCTATAGCTTCCAGCTCATTGGCCACTGAATGGTTAAAGGGAAAATCAATTGACGATGCAATGAAAATAGACAACATGGATATCGTTGAGGAGTTGGCGCTTCCACCTGTTAAAATTCATTGCTCTGTTCTTGCAGAGGACGCAATCAAAAGTGCGATTAATGATTACAAGGAAAAGAATGGTTGATTAATTAAGTTGTTCTATGTTATTTGTAGCGGATAGTGCAAAGGATAAAATTGCTGAATTGAAGTCTTCTGAAGACTTGGGGGAGGATTATTTCGTACGCGTTTCTGTGACCAGTGGGGGATGTAGTGGTCTGACCTATAGCATGGATTTCGACAATGTCGAAAAAGAGAACGACCAAATATTCCAGGACAATGAAGTCAAGATCGTTACTGACTTAAGAAGCTTCCTCTATCTGTGTAATACCACACTTGAATTTAGCGGTGGTCTCAATGGCAAAGGTTTTTATTTTAACAATCCCAATGCCAGCCGTACTTGCGGATGCGGTGAAAGTTTTGCTGTTTAGACCACTTAAACAGACCCTGCTACATTGAGAATTGTGCTGGTCAGCTTCTTTATTTAAGTCGAATTAGCTGTGGTTTAATAAGTATTGGCATAATTTTGTGAATACTATACGATAGCGTGGAAATTTATCAATTCATAGCGCCAGCTTTAGCCATTTACTACATCTACCGGCTTTCCGTCGAACTGAGGGTCCGCAAAAAGTTTCTATTTACCAATATTGTATGGCTGGGGTTTTGGAGTGTTATTGCGATATTGGGTGTAGTACCCGATGCCTTTTCTACCTGGATTGCTCAAGGCCTGGGTTTCGCAAGTAATATTAATGCGATCATTTTCATTGCCCTGGCTTTTCTGATCATTCTTTCATTTTACCTTTCAGGCAGGGTTGATGCTCTCGAACGAAAGATTACAGATCTCGTCCGTCAAATAGCCCTTGATGAAGGCAAAATCCGGGAATTGGAGCGGAAAAGGATTGCAGACAATGAACAATCAAAAAAATTGGTAGAAGACGTATGAGGATATTATTTATCCTCGAATTCTATCATCCTCATATTGGTGGAGTTGAAACGCTATTCAAATCACTCGCAGACCATCTTGCCAAACAAGGTCATGAGATTACCGTCTTTACAAATCGTCATGATTCCACGCTTCCGAAGGATGAGATCACTTCCAATTCTGTTCGCATTGTTCGTCGAAGATTCTGGAACCGATACCTGTTCACATTCTTTGCATGGTGGCATGCTCTGAAATTTGCAAAAAAAGCAGATATCATTCATACGACATCCTATAATGCCGCAGTTCCCGCATGGATTGTTGGTAAATTGACTAGGACGAAGTGCATCATTACATTTCACGAATACTGGGGGAATCTTTGGGAGGAATTGCCCTGGATGACCGGACTGGGCAAATGGCTACATCGATTATTCGAAAGACTCCTCATAACACTGGATTTTGAAAAATTTGCTGCGGTATCAGATAGTACCGCCTCAGCACTCTTTAATGCAGGAATAAAAAAGGAAAAGATCTCCAGGATCTACAATGGGATTGATTACCACGGCTTTCCCGCACACATCGGAAGTCAGCCTAATGAGCCGTTTTGTTTTTTATTTTTTGGAAGAGTTGGTATCGCTAAAGGCCTGGATGTCTTACTCGAAGCCTATTCCGAATTGAAGAAGAGCCACCAAAGGCACAAACTTAAATTGATCCTGCCCTCCGAACAAAGTGCAACCTACCGGAAAGTGAAATACATGATCGGATCGTTGGATCTTCACGATGTAGAGATAAGGCATGACTTGCCATTTACAGAATTGAAAAAGGAAATAAGCATGGCAGATGCAGTTGTAATCCCTTCCTATAGTGAGGGTTTTTGTTTCGCAGCTGTTGAAGCAATGGCCATTGGAACGCCCATTGTTTCCTCTGGCAGAGGAGCACTGAGAGAGGTAGTCAACGGACGGTTCATTCACTCGGAGTCTTTGAATCCCAAAGATTTTGCACAGGCCATGTCCAAGGCAATCGAAGGGAAGTGGACCGAAGAAGCCACAAAAAAGTATTCGCTTAATGACACGCTGACTCAATATTTGGACTTATACGAAAGCTTGCTGAAATGACATTTGTGTGGGATATTGATCCGGAGATTTTTAATCTTTTCGGCGTTCTGTCAGTCAGATTTTACAGTCTCCTGTTCGCCTTGGGCCTCGTTCTAGGGTACAGTGTCGTGCGAAGAATCTGGATTCGGGAAAAGCTGGCAATCAATCTGTTGGAAACACTAGCACTCTATATTTTCACGGCGACATTACTAGGTGCCAGAATCGGGCATTGTCTCTTTTATGAACCAGCATATTATCTCAAATACCCATGGGAGATTATTCTTCCTTTTACCCTACACAACGGTTCATTTGAGTTTACCGGTTACCAGGGCTTGGCTAGTCACGGTGGAATTCTTGCGGTCTTCATTGCCATCATTATTTTTAGCAGACGATACAAACTGAATGTCTACGACCTATTAGACAAGGTTTCTGTAGGTGGAGCCTTGACAGCCGTTTTTATTCGACTGGGAAATTTTATGAACTCTGAGATTATCGGGATTCCGACTCATTCCAATTTTGGCGTGGTTTTCAAACGGGCGGACGATGTTGTGCGACATCCCGCTCAGCTCTATGAGGCGCTGGCATATCTCATTATATTTCTGATCGTTTTCTCTCTATACAAAGCGGAAAAGAAAAGAAAGCCTGGTTTCATTTTTGGATCGTTTTTTAGTCTTCTTTTTATCTCCAGGTTTATCATAGAATTTGTGAAAATCGACCAGGTACAATTCGAGCAAGGCATGACCATAAATATGGGTCAAATCTTGAGCATTCCATTTATCATACTGGGAATAATCGTGATGATTATAATGTGGAAAGAAAGAATTGATTTTAGTGGTAATAAATAAAGAGGCTTGAAATATACCAGGTCTTGGAAACAGAAATCTGTTATTGAAAGAAACAGCTGAACAAATAATTTTGCTGATATTGTTTGTGAACCATAAATGAGGTCAAAAGTGTTATAATTGTATTATGGCTAAAAAATCCACAGAATATCTCACCTACATTGAAGAGCGCAGGAAACATCATGATAAGATAGCCAAGATTGCTCAAGAGGCCACGTGGAAAGCTTCCAAATCCGCATTTGATGATTCTCATGAAATAACTTATGTAAAAGGTGATGAAATCATTCAGGAGAAGAAAGGAGAGAAGAAGAAGGTTATAGGAAAGTATTCAAATAATCGCAGAAAGGTGAAAGTTGGGAGTAAAGGATCCTTATCTAAAAGGTAGGCGACTACGGTTATTTGGAGGTCCGAATGGGTCTGGAAAGTCCACGATTTTTCAAGATATAGACAAGAAATATGACTTGGGAATCTATTTGAATCCAGATGAGATTGAAAAAGATCTTAAATCTATATCAAACTTGAACCTGTATCAGTATGGATTAGATGATGAACAAATTAGCACTTTCGAAGAATATCAAAAAGGACATACGCTAATAAAAAAGGCAGAGTCAGTAGGATTAGCAATTGATCTCGAAAGAAAAGGATCTATAGTTATCAATCCTCGACAAGAAAGTCATTCATACGAGGCCTCCTTTTTATCAGATTACATTAGGTCATGCCTGCTTAAAATGGGTAAGAAGCTAAGTTTTGAGAGTGTCATGTCTCACCCTTCCAAGATTGAGATAATGCGCATTGCACGAATGGCTGGCTATAAGAATTACTTATATTATATAGCAACTGAGAATCCTGAAATTAACATTGAACGGGTTCGTTTAAGAGTAAAGCAGGGAGGACATCCTGTACCAGAAAATAAAATCAAATCGAGATATTATGGTTCCCTAAACCAACTCAAATCTGCTGTTGTTCAAAGTTACAGGGCTTTTATTTTTGACAATTCAGAAAGCAAGGCCCGACTAATAATGGAATTTTATGAAGGTGATGAATATACTTTTCACCATTCTGAGGTGCCCAATTGGGTCGATGAATATTTGTTGAATTAGTACATTGAAGGATAAGTAAGAAACTCCATTAGTAGCTGTCTTGAATATTGACCCAAAGAGAAGTGAAAATAGAGCCTCAGCAAAGATTACTGATCGAACATTAGAAAATGTATCAATCTGATGTTTAGATCATACAACGTAAAATATAAATTAGGCAGTAAGATTTCCTCAGAGCCCAAGCCAATAATTGACCTTTAATACGACCGTTCTTTCGATAGGTTTGAAGCGGTCCAGATCCTGGTAGTTATCGGTATAGACGAGAAAGACATCTGACATGGGCGCATAGCGCCATTGAAGCCTCGAATTGATATTCATCCGCTTTGCCTGGGTATTGTATTGAAAGAAAGTAGTCCAGAACAACGAGGTTGAAAAATTGATTTCCGCTCTTGCCTGTAATAAGGTTAAATCCAGGTTGCCATAAGGTTCGGGTAGCCGTATAACATTCTGCTCTAATCCCACTGTGACATTGGCCCAGGGTTGGGCGCGGAAATTGACGTCTGCATTATAGGTGAACTTATTTCCATTATAAAAACCACCATAGACGGCAAACAATGAGCCATGGACGTCTTCACGAACGTCTGTATTAAACTGCACATTGAATTCCCAGTTATCGTACTTACCTGCCGGTAGAGGCGTTTCGGTCAATGCAAAAGGAAAAACCAGGTCAGAAAAGATGTGATTGATCCTGAATCTCAGTTGGCTCGTATTTTGAAAAAAAATGAAATGTCTGAGACGCGTATACCAGTCATTCAACAGACCACCATTATTGATTATGATGAAATTCTCAATCCCTGACCAATGAAAATTGATCTTGTTCGATTTGGGATAGATGTAGTAATTCAACATATTCCCGATCTCGGTATATCCGATGCGGACAATATCTCCTGTTAGGGGATTAAAGTTGTTGACGCGGGCATTGAAGCCCATGTCGGCAAAATAATTTTCACCGATGTTCTGGACAAAGAGAAAGGTTCGGAATCGCTCTCCGGAATAGTCAAACCGTCCGTATATATGGCGGTTTTGGTCAGAGATCCCTCTTTTCATTGAATGGATGTAGCCTGCCTGTCCGGCCCATTTTCCATCAGGGGTGCTCAGGTTGATTTCACCTCCTGCATTGCGCCCGTAATCGCCATCCATTGATTCGCTCCCGTCATACGCCTGTCTGTTTAGAAACAATGCTTTGATATTGGATCTTCTTCCGATGCTGTATTGGGTGGCTATCGAGGTAAAATTCTGGCCCAGGGCAGCTTCCGTGGTTTTTGTATGCATATTGAAGGCACCTATCCTAAGTTTTTCAGTGAGATTACCCGTTAGTCGAGCTCCATAAAGGATGGGTACCGTTCTTCCTGAGGGGTCCAGACCGATTCTCCTGCTGTAAAAAGGTTGATTCGCAAACTGACCATAGTTGGTAAAGAGATCGGCGTTTTCCAAAAAAAACTGACGGCGTTCAGGGAAGAAAATATTGAACCTGGTCAGATTTGTCACCTGGCGATCCACTTCCACCTGTGAGAAATCGGGATTGACTGTGAGATCCAGATTCAGACCTGTTGACAGACTGACCTTAGCATCCAGTCCTACATCAATGGAATTATCCACGGGTCGTTCGTTCGCAAAATCCTTATTTGAGCTGGCATTGATATAGGGGATTATACCAAATACCCTTTATAATGGCGCATTAAATGGTATCATATAATGGTGATTATGAGTTATTGAAACAATTTGGGATTTGGTCATTATATTGACTTGTTGATGTAGCCAGTTTTTCAGTGAAGCCATGTTTTCAAATAGTTGATTGGTGAACTTTGCCTTTAAATGTTGCCAGACTTTTTCGCAAGGGTTCAATTCTGGACAGTAAGGAGGTATATTCAACACATAGATATTATCAGGCAGTTTGACATCTTTTATTGAATGGAAGCCAGCATTATCTATTACGACTATTTTATATTCTCGTGGTTTATAATTGGATAATGCTCGTAAGTATTGATGAAAGATTTCCTTACTAATGCCATTGATTTGCCACACAAAGCTATCCCCGTTAACAGGAGAATAGGCACCATACAGGTAGGTTGTCTTAAACTTGTGCTGGTAATTGACCAGCGGCTTTACCCCTCGGGCAGTAAGACATCTTCCTATCTGTGTCATTAATCCAAATCTGGATTCATCTTGAAAATAGAGATTAATGCTATCGTACTTATCTTTATTTAGACCAGATCTAAGAGACTTTATGGTGGTT
>JANQHF010000061.1 GCA_028282725.1 Saprospiraceae bacterium | reverse complement strand
TCCGTGAGGAGGGTATTGAAATCAGGGAGATCATTGCCCTGGGCGGTGTCGCCAAAAAATCACCATTTGTCATGCAAACCATGTCCGACATTTTAAATATGCCGATTCGGGTGGCAAAATCGGAACAAACTTGTGCCTTGGGTGCTGCCATGTTTGCAGCTACAGTTGCCGGTCTTTACCCGGATGTTATGACAGCTCAAAAGAAAATGGGTCAGGGATTCGAAACTGAATATGTTCCCGGCGTCGAAAGTGTGGAGTATTATTCCAAAAAATATGTTCACTACCGGGAATTGGGAAAATTCCTGGAAACAAAATCTAAATAATCGATTTGGGACATTATGACCATATCAAAGGAGAAGCGCTCAGGGGAAATCAGCAACTTCCGGAGCTGGGTTTGGTCCTATTCACCTTTGGAAATGTAAGTGTTGCTGACCATGACCAAAGGGTGTTTGCAATCAAGCCCAGTGGGGTACCGTATGAGGAATTATCCTTGGAAAAAATGGTCGTTGTAGATTTCCGGGGCAATATTGTCGAGGGTGATCTGCGTCCTTCCTCTGATACAAAGACACATGCTGTTCTTTATGAAAAGTGGAATAGTGTTGTCAGTATTGTCCATACTCACTCAACCTATGCTACAGCTTGGGCACAGGCCCAAAAAGGGATTCCGATCATGGGGACCACTCATGCCGATCATTTGACAACCGATATTCCATGCGCACCGGTTATGACAGATGAGATGATCAAGGGAGATTACGAGTATCAAACAGGAATTCAAATACTCCAGCATTTTGAAAACCATAACCTCGACTACAAGGAAGTTGAGATGATTTTGATCGCAAATCATGCTCCTTTTACATGGGGCAGCTCAGTACATAAAGCTGTTTATAACAGTGCTGTCCTGGAAGAGGTCGCTAAAATGGCATGGATCAGTAAGCAAATCAATCCCAGTGCCCCTCGTTTGAAAAAAGCCCTGATTGAAAAACACTTTGAAAGGAAGCACGGTAAAGATGCCTATTATGGCCAACAAAAGCCCTAGTATCAACAAATGGAAAGACTATGAAAATCGGGATGAATCTATTGCTATGGACTACGGATATCAATGAACAACTGTATCCGATTCTGGACAAATTGAAGGAATCGGGATTTGATGGTGTGGAAGTACCTATAGGGGATGAAAATGAAAGAGAATACATAGCACTGGGGCGGCGAATTAATGACCTCGGTCTGGAATGTACCTGTGTGACTTCTATTTTTGAAGATGGTAATCCGGCTAGTTCTGATTCAGGGGTAAGATCTGCTGCTGTCGATCAAATGAAATGGCGAATTGACCGCGCTAAGGACCTCGGTGCAAGTGTAGTATGCGGTCCCTATCATTCCGCATTTGCTTACTTCTCAGGATCACCTCCGACGGAGGATGAAAGAAATTACAGTGCCGAAGTGATGAGAAAGGCAGCCGAATACGCCGGCGAACAGGATATCCTGCTCACCCCTGAAGCATTGAATCGGTTTGAGTGCTATTTATATAATACATTGGATGATATCGCTGAACTGATTCGGAAAGTAGATCATCCAAACATGAAAATGATTTTTGACTCACATCATGCTCATATAGAAGAAAAGAATTCCGGAGCCTCAATCAGGAAGCATGGTGAGCGAATAGGCCACGTTCATATTACAGAAAGTGACAGGGGAACTCCCGGCAGTGGACAAGTGCATTGGGACGAGATCTTTTCAAGCCTGCACGAAATCGGTTATGACGGTTGGCTTACGATTGAGGCTTTTAGCAGGAACAAAGCAGAATTCGCATCCGGGATCAATGTGTGGAGAAATTTTCAACCCACACTTGATGAAGTGTACCAGGACGGTTTCAACTTTATTAAATCGATGTGGGACAAGCATGCTCATTAAATCTTTGACTATGAATGGATATGTAGATTCAAAAGGATGCCAAATTTATTTCCAGGTTCGCGGATCAGGATTTCCACTGATCCTTCTCATGGGATTTGGTGCCGATGGAGACGTATGGGAATTGCATGCTGCCGAATATCAAAAACATTTTCAATGTATCATCCCGGACAACCGCGGAGTAGGGAAATCAGATGCTCCGAACGGTCCGTACAGCACTGAAATGATGGCTGATGATACGATTGCCGTTATGAATCAATTGAACATAAAAAAGGCCCTTGTCGCCGGAATTTCGATGGGTGGAGCGATTGCCCAATCACTTGCTTTAAATTATCCCAACCGCGTTCAGGCACTTTGTTTGATCAGTACCTGGCCTTCATTCAATAATTATGCGAAGACTGTATATGAGAATTTGAAAAAGTTGCGAAGAGTTGCACGGGCAGAAGACTTCATGGAGCTGCTTCAATTGTGGATTTTTGCTCCACCTTATTACGATGACAATATGGAGGCCCTTAAGGAGGGTCAACAAGGTGCTTCAACGAATACAAACCCTCAGAAACAATCAGGTTTTGACGGACAACTTGATGCCTGTATCAATCATAATAGTGTGCCACGTCTACATGAGATTTCGTGTCCGACACTCATAACCATTGGGATGATGGACATATTTACTCCTCCGGTCTTTTCTGATCTGCTACATGAGAAAATCGATCATTCTGAAATAGTGCGCTTCCCTGCCGGCGGTCACGTTCATCACTGGGAAGATCTGGAGCGATTCAATAAAGTGACAACACAATTCTTAAGAAGACACCAAGGATGAACAATGATACAGCTGGCGTGTGAAACCTATACCTGGCAAATGCCAGGAGAACAATATAAAGGAAAGCTCGAACATATCATGGACATATGTGCCCGAGCAGGATTTTCGGGAATTGAACCTGAATCCAGTTTTCTACAGCATCTCGAAGACCCTGTCAAGATGAAAGAGGCCCTGGATAAATTCGGGTTGGAATTGGCAGTCCTTTGCATCGTTGAAGACTGGCATAATGAGGAGGAGTCCGAGGAAGAGAAAAAACGGGGAGATCAGTGGATCGAATATTTAAGTCACTTCCCCGGAACGATATTATTGACTGTTCAGATGCCCGGCGCAGATCGGTCCAATCTTAGACAAAGACAGGATAATATGATTAGCTGTGTGAATTCCTTGAGTCGAAGAGCATCTGAAAAAGGCATTGTGTGCTCCAATCATCCAAATTCTCCATCCGGTTCGGTATTCCGCACATCAGATGACTATGACATTCTCCTTGACGGTCTCGATCTTGATGCTACCGGATTTTGCCCGGACCTTGGTCATATTGCAAAGGGAGGCATGGATCCCATGGACATTGTACAGAAATACCGGGAGACTGTTAATCTGATCCACTACAAAGACATGTACGAGGATGGTCGATGGGCAGCTACCGGAGAGGGCTTCATCGATTTTCAGGGAATCACAAAATACCTCGTTGATTCAGGGTATGAAGGATGGATTGTCATGGAGGATGAATGCGACACTGCAATTACGAATCCTGATGAATTGACCTTGCAAGATGGTCTTTATATTGACAATTTCATCAAACCTCTTTTGGGATAAGCAACCTTTAGACCCATCTAACTGTATATACTGCTGTTTTGACTTCGATGCCATACAGGTACGAGGTATTCGTAATGAACTTATGAATCAATGAAAACCTACCATTACTTATTCTTGAGCATCATCTTCCTGAATGCCTGCATAGGAGATGATTTAATTTTTGATGAGGTTGATCCGGAAATCAGAATTGTAAATCCAATCGTCAGTATTGAGAAAGGAGCAAGTCATCAATTTGAATATCGATATTTCAATAATGTAGGTGTAGCAGAAGAATTAAACAATTTTACCTGGACGAGCTCTGATCCGGAGATTGTCAATATTTCCGAGACTGGTCTGGCAACGGGTATAGAAGAAGGAACAGCGCTCATCACCATATCCTCAGATCAACCAGGAGTTTTTATTGAAGATTCAAATGAGGTGACGGTAAGCGACGAAACGATTGAGGCTACAAGTGAACGTTCAGGCGAAATTCGATCGACAAGTTCATACCTGTTGGAAGGAAGTTTTGTCATGAAAGAGGTTGTAGAGGACTTGATCCTTGATATCCGGGATGATTACAAAGCGTCTACAGCCTTGCCAGGACTTTATATCTATTTGTCAAACAACCCAAATAGCATAGCTGAGGCATTTGAGATAGGCGAAGTCGAAGTATTTGAAGGAGCTCATGATTATAACCTGGGAGATATGATCAAATTAAATGACTATAGCCATATAGTTTACTATTGCAAACCATTTAATGTAAAAGTCGGAGATGGAGAGATTAACTGATATCAGAATTAAGAGACGTTCATTAGTCGTCGTTATTTTTTTGTTGTTCATCTCCTCAATGTATGCAGGGGGTGGATGGCCTCAACCCAAAGGATCGGGGTACCTTAAGCTTTCTGAGTGGTGGTTGATTTCGGATCAGCATTACACAGATATGGGTCTGATCGATCCTAACCTGACAACTGCCGTATACAATACCGCTATTTATGCTGAATACGGATTTACGGACAGGTTGACCGGAATCTTGTATTTTCCTTTATTCAGCCGCAACCTGACTTATAACCAGGTGTCCAATACAACCAGGGAAATTCTTATTCCTGGGGAGGCCATCAATTCAATCGGAGATACAGATCTGACAATAAAATATGGTTTAACAAATCCGAATAATGGGTTGGCCGTATCTGCTAGTTTGTTATTTGGAATACCTCTTGGTCAGTCAACAGGAGGCACCTTAAATAATCTGCAAACCGGTGATGGCGAATTCAATCAAATGTTGCGTTTGGACGCTGGAACCGGTTTTCCTTTGTTTCAAGGTATGGCCACGTATGCCAATTTGTATGTAGCCTTGAATAATCGAACGAATGACTTCTCAGATGAATTCAGGTTCGGAGTTGAAGTCGGAGCAGGAATTTTAAATGAAAAACTATGGTTTAGTACTAAATTGAATTCAATTCAATCTTTCAAGAATGGAAAGACGTCTTCAGAAATTCTAGGTACTACCCTATTTGCAAACAATGCAGAAGTCGCGAGTTTGACCTTTGAGGCAGCCTATTACGTCACAAAGAAAGTGGGATTTTCGGCATCTTACGGAACGGCCCTGAGCGGCAGCATCATACTGGCCAGCCCATCATATTCTGTTGGAGTGTTTTTGGATCTGTAAGGTTTATACACTATTGCTCGGTAATTCCTGGCCAATCATCTGTTCGGAACGGACTAGCAGGAAGTCCAACGTGGTTAAACAAATTGGGTTCTGCCGTATTGGACCAGCCAAATCGAACTGCTACAGGTTTGGCAACCTGATTGCTCCAGACGACAAGATCATGTCCTTCGATTTTTGCTTCAGCCGAAAGAAATTGACGATCTTTTCCAGCGATTGTGAAGTGAGTTATTTTATGATCCAATGCCACCAGGCCTTCACCAGTATAATCAAATTTGATCCTGACGCGATTTCCCTCCACGATCATTTCCTTGTATAAAGGACCAGAGGGAATGATCTCTTCCTGGTCGTAATCATTGGCAAGAGCCCATAGGGCTAGTCTTTTCCCTACATCAATTTTATTAGGGGGATGTATATCGTCTATAGTAGCAATGTCTGTTGTGACTACCATTCCCGTATTTGGAACACTCAATGTCATGAGTTGAGCTTCTCTTAATTCAGCCGCAATGCCATGTGTCTGATACTTAAAGGGGGCAATTTGAACAAAGTAAAACGGCAGATTTCCCCTGCCCCATAAATCCCTCCAATCCTGGATCATTGCAGGAAATAAATCCCGGTAATCATAGGCTCTTGATGTATTGGACTCTCCCTGGTACCAAATGACTCCTTTGATTGCGAAGGGGGCAATCGGATGCAACATTGCATTATACAATTCAGATGGAAGATGTACGTTTTGAGGAGATAAGAGTCGAGGTGTCACGTCGGAGTTTTTGATTCTTTTCACTGCGCGAAATTCACTATTCTCACTCTCTCCTGATTGGATCGATCCTTTAAATGTCTCACCACGGAAGATACCGCTTACCTGGAACGGATCGGGAAATCTTGAAGAAGGTTCGATTTGAAAAGTAAAGCTCAGTTTTCCTTCAGAGAATTCGACATTTGTTGCAGGGGTGGCAGACCACCCTATGTCCACGATAAGTTGACCATCTTTGATTGAAATGTTCATTGTTGATTGAAAATGTTGACCCCCTCTCTTGCTAATGAAATCCCAAATTCCTTTTGCACTGTTAAGATTTCTATTCACCGGTCTTAGGAGTGCACTGCGCAGTGTTTTATTAAATTTGGGACGGTCGGTTTCATACTTAGATTGAGCCTGAATAAAATTACTTTCGATCTTCCCAAATCTGGGATTACCGGAAATTGTTTCACTGCTCGTCCAGGATTCGGCAGGCGTTCCACCCCAACTGGAATGAATCAATCCGACAGGAACAGAAAGCTGTTGATGGATGACCCTGCCAAAAAAATAGGCCACTGCAGAAAAAGGATCGGTGGTTTGGGGATTACACAACACCCATTTACCTTCACAATCATCAAGAGGCTCTCCTGCTTTATTTCTTTTGACGGTAAAGAATCGTATTTCCGGAAAATAAGCCACTTGAATGTGTTTCTCTGCATCTGAAATTCTGTTCATGGGCCATTCCATGTTAGACTGACCCGAACCTAACCATACCTCTCCCACCAGGATATCCCTTACCAGGATGGTCGTGTCTGAGGTGATCACTTTCATGAACAGTGGCCCACCACTATTCAATGCATTTAATTCAGCCTTCCACTTTCCATCACGGTTAGCATTGGTTTGTACTTCCTGATCCTCGATTTGAATCGTGACAGCTTCTCCGGGAGATGCCCAACCCCAAACCGGAATCTCACTCCCATTTTGTAAAACCATATGATCACTGATAATGGCAGGAAGCCTGAGCCCTTCATGTTCCTTTTGAGCCACCCCGGTTTGCCCGATTGACAAGACCACAAGGAATACCAAAATTGTCCTGTGTACCTTGAGATCTGAGTTCAACTTTATCATAACTAAATGCGAGTTTCTGCTCATTTAAGATAAGGCAAATGAATGCCTGACCTATGATTGATTTGAATCCCCTTAATCATATCCACTCCGTTTTACCGAAGGCAACAACCCTGTCGTCATGACCCAATATCCTGTGATGAATGTGACCGGAATTCATATTCATTTCAACTCGGACATCTTCTCCCAGGTAGCATTCATTCTTGATATGAAAAGTATAATTTTTCAAGATTCTGTTTTGATGTATTTCGTCCGGAGTACCCTGCAACATCAATTTGGATAAAACGACATTATTCACGTGGTTATTCCAGTCCAGATCGAAATGCCGGATCTGGTAGTGATAATTTTCAGGGAAATTCCCGGGCAAGGACAATTTTGTATTGGGTAAAGGCAACCTGAAAGCGACTGGGGGTAGTTCCAGATCCAACATTTCCTGAGGTATCCTTTGTAACTTCCTGCTTGCTGTGTTCAAAAGAGTCCAGGTAGAAGAAGCTTTCGCCAATGCATCTTCCTTTTCATCATATACCCAATAGTCACGGTAAGCAAAGACCCTGTCAAATCCTGTCGGGTAAGTGACTACCTTGATTTTCTCACCCAGTTTAGGAAGGCGAGAAATTTCCATTTTCTTGCGAAGCAAAACCCATGAAATTTGTTTTTCCTCAAGATCCCAGACAGACAGCTTAAGATTGATCACGTTTTGCATCGAAGTTTCCTGCATCAACATTAACAGGGATGGGACGGTAATGTATTTTCTATGGTCGATCTCATGCGTTCGAATGTTATACCATTCTTCGTGGCCATATGGAGGTGCATTTTTCAAAAAATACCTATTTCTAACCTATTTTTAGCGGAATAAATTGCAAACTAACAAATTCCAAAATGTCATGAATCAAATAGGCTTCCTACTGTTGTTGTTCTTACTGACAAACATGCAGGCCCAGGATGACTGGACTGTGGTTGCTAAGAATATTGATCCTAAGGAATATTATGGAGTAACTGTGGCCAATGGTATGGTTGGGCTTGTTTCTTCTGCAAGTCCATTAAAGGTCGATGATGTCATTCTCAACGGGGTATATGATTATTATCAGCGTGGTCGAGTTTCAAATATTCTGAAAGTCTTCAATCACATGAATATGGATCTGGATATCAATGGTATCAGGATTGGTCCTGGAATCATCTCAGATTATCGACAAAGTCTTGATATGAAACGTGCTTCCTTAATAACATCTTTTCAAGTAGGAGAAAAAGCTTCTGTGCGATCGGAATTAATGTCATTGAGGCATCTTCCGTATACGGCATTAAATGTGATTACTATAACGGCGAAAGATGATATTGAGATCACACCTATTTCAGAGATCGAATCACCCAATCATTTGCAAGATGTCCGGAATTACTTTGCCGAGATAGATCGTCCCCATGTGAAAATACCTCTTATGACCTCAGTAGCTTTGAGCCCATCGGGAAGGATTAAAGTAGCCGCATCCAATAGTTTTATTTTCGAAGAAGAACATGGACATGAACCAGATCTAATTCATGAGGACTGGGACTATAATAGGCATTTGACCAAATTTACCAAGTCATTAAAGACCAATGAAAGTTATTCTTTTGCAGTTGTTGGTTCTGTCGTTTCATCAGCCCATTATGAAGATCCGCATAACGAAGCTGAACGTCTGACCATCTATGCTATGTTGGAGGGAAAGGAAAGATTATTAAGGAGACATTATCATGCATGGAATAAATTGTGGGAAAGCGATATTCAAATTGAAGGTGATCAGATTCTCACAAGGGATATCCGATTCGCACTGTATCATCTTTATTCCTTTGCCAGAAAAGGGACAGCCTATAGTCTTTCACCAATGGGTCTTTCCGGACTCGGCTATAATGGCCATGTTTTCTGGGATACCGAGATTTGGATGTATCCACCTTTGCTCCTGTTACAACCGGAAATAGCAAAATCGATTCTGGAATATCGATTTGAACGTCTGCAAGCGGCCAAACAAAACGCCTTTGCTCATGGTTACGAAGGAGCAATGTTTCCTTGGGAATCCGCAGGCGACGGTAGTGAAGATACTCCGGTTTGGGCGTTGACAGGTCCATTCCAACATCACATTTCAGGGGACATTGCTTGGGCACATTGGAAGTATTTTCAAGTTACCAAGGACAAGGATTGGCTGATGGAAAGGGGATGGCCGGTTATAAAGGAAGTTGCTGATTTCTGGACGAGCCGGGTAGAAAGAAATGGTCCCGGACGTTACGATATTAACAATGTAATCGGTGCAAACGAATGGGAAGAAAATATAGATAATAATGCCTACACCAATGGAATGGCCATTACAACATTGCGTTATGCACATCAAGCCGCATTGGTACTCGGTAGGACTCCGGATCCCGATTGGCTTCATGTAGCTGAAAATATCCCCATTTTGAAATTCGAGGATGGCACTACCAGGGAAAATGCAACTTATTCGGGAGTTATGATTAAGCAGGCAGATGTAAATCTCCTGGCCTACCCGATGAATATTGTCTCTGACGCCGAAGAGATTATGAAAGACCTGGATTATTACACCCCTAGGATGTCTCCGGATGGTCCTGCTATGGGCAATGCTATTCTTGCCCTTTTATATAATCGTTTGGGGCAAACAAAAAAGGCAATATCAATTTTTAGAAGTAGTTATAAACCAAATGAAGTGCCACCTTTTGGAGTGCTCGCAGAAACAGCCGGGGGAACCAATCCGTACTTTGCTACAGGTGCCGGGGGAATGCTCCAGGCAGTGCTGTTTGGATTTGGTGGTCTTGAGATAACAGATGACGGTATTAATCAAATGGATGTAGAAATACCTGGTGAATGGAAAAAACTAACAATTTCCGGAGTTGGAAAAGATGATGAGACTTTTGAAGTCTCAGCCAACTAAAGTGCTTTTTTTAATGTTTGGGCCCACTGATATATAAGACATTTCCTTCAAGAATTCCGCAATAAGTCACTGATGGAGCAGACCACTTTCTTGTATAAATGAGACCATACTTCTCTCCGGGGTTAGCTAAGAATTTTTGATCTTCTTCAGAAGCACCATTTCTGTACTCAATGTACATGTCATATCGTCCGAATTCTCTTTGAACCATTGTGATGAATATTTCCGCTCAAATGATTCCCAAATAATCGGGTGCATTTGACCTACTCCAGTTGAAGTTTCTCCCACACTAAAGAAAGTATTCTGTGTGTCCATTTATCCAAAGAATGCAACTATTAATCGATTCAATTGTCCTATAGAAGTGTTTGCATATAATTTCGATCTTAATTTTCATTCATATGGATCTATCACGGCTTTTTCACTGGGCAATTTTTTTTGTACTGGGAATACACACTTCAGCTGCCCAGGATGCCCGTATCAAAGGACAATTATTGGAGCCTGGTGACACCCCGGCAATCTATGCCAATGTAGCGTTGTATGACGAATTGAAAGAATCATTGTTGAAGGTAGAGACCACTGATGAAAATGGATTCTTTGAAATAACCGGTCTTTCGGCTGGAAAGTATCAACTCGAAGTAACTTACGTGGGTTATGTCGATATCAACAGATCCATAGATCTGGCAAGCGGAGAAACCCTGGATCTGGATGAAATTCAATTTGATGAAGCTACGATCGAATTGGCAGAAGCCGTTGTCACCGGTCGACGAGCGATGGTGGAAGTGAAGCCAGACAGAACGGTGTTCAACGTAGAAGGTACGATCAATAGCATTGGTTCTGATGCAATCAGTCTGCTTAGAAAGGCACCGGGTGTCACTGTAGATAATAACAATAATATAAATGTACTGGGAAGAGCCGGAGTCCTTCTCTACGTGGATGGCAAACGACTCCCCCTGGCAGGTGACGACCTGACCAATTTCCTGCAAAATCTTCCTGCTGAGCAAATAGACCGGATTGATATCATTTCAAATCCCGGTGCCAAATATGAAGCAGAAGGGAATGCGGGAATTATTGACATCAGGCTTAAAAAAGCTGAAAATGTCGGAGCCAATGGTTCGGTGAGTGGGACGTATACCAAAGGAAGACACGGCAGGGGTAATATGAATGCCAGCGGAAATTATCGCACGAGCAATCTGAATGCATTTGGAACTTTGGGTTGGAGTGGTGGAAAGAACTACAACGACATGGATTTCAACAGCACCCAAAACAGTCTTGCTCTTGAAGAAACCAATCGAATGATCAGGCAATGGGATGGTTACAACCTTAGAGGTGGGTTGGATTACTTTATTGATCAAAATCAAACCATCGGTGTTCTTGCCAGCAGACGTGAAACGAAACGCGAGGGTTCAGGATTGAATAGAATTGCCATTGCTCCTGAATCTAACAGGATCATTGACAGTATTCTTGTGGCCAATAATACAAGCGAATCAGAAAACAGACAAACCACCATAAATCTGAACTATCGATTCCAAAATCAGAAGGGGACATCACTCAACATTGATGCTGATTATGGAAGATATCGATATATAAGTGACCGGTTTCAGCCCAATACGTATTTTGATGCCTCTGAGAGTGGTGTCCTGAGTGAAGTGATCAACTCCTTTGAGACGCCTTCCGACATAGATATCTTCACTTTCAAAGTTGACTATGAAAAAGCAGCACTTGGAGGTACTCTTGGATTGGGAACCAAATTGAGTAATGTCATATCAGACAATACGTTCATTTTCAATAATGTTATCAACGGAGTAACTACACGCAACGATCAAAATTCCAATATTTTCAAATATGACGAAAATGTTTACGCGGGCTATGCGAGTTATCTGAGATCACTGAACGACAAGGTGAAGCTTTCTTTAGGTCTCAGGGTCGAACGTACTGATGCAAGAGGAGATCTACAGACATTTGTTTCGGATCTGAATGAGCCTCCTGTTATCTTGAAATACTGGAGTTGGTTTCCAAATGCAGGCATAACATGGCAGGTAAGTCAAAGTGACATTCTTTCTTTGAATTATGGGAGAAGAATTAATCGCCCCGATTACAATGTGCTGAATCCATTCAATTTTCAATTGAGCGAAATTTCCTTTGAAAAAGGCAATCCCTTCTTACGTCCGGAAATTGTCAATAATGTCGAATTGGGTTATACATTAAACTATCGCTACAATTTTAAATTTTCCTACAGCGTCACGACTGATCAAATTACCCGGTTGATTGCCCCTGATGACATGGATCCAAGGGCCAATTTTATCACATGGGATAATCTTGCCAAACAGACTGTATGGGGCTTTAATTTGAGTGCCCCTGTGACCATCAGTGACAAGTGGAGTGTATATAGCAATCTGAGTGCATCATACCTGGACAATCAGGCGGACTATGGGGACGGAGCAATCGTCGATCTTCAGGCATTTACATACAATATATATCAACAGCATACCATTAACCTGCCCGGTGGATTTATTGGAGAGGTGTCAGGTTGGTTTTCTGGTCCCGGTATATGGGGTGGAGTCTTTGAATACGAAACCATGTATAGCCTGAATTTGGGGTTGCAGAAGAAATTCTTAAATGACCAACTAAATATCAGATTAAGTGCAAATGATATTTTCTATCAGTCCGGTTGGTCAGGTACTTCCGAGTTCGATGGTTTGATTTCTACTGGACGTGGCAATTGGGACAGTCGAAACATATCCCTCAGTGCGTCCTATCGATTCGGAAATCAAAAAGTCAAGTCCCGCAAGCGGTCTACAGGTATAGAAGACGAGGAAGGACGCCTCACTAGTCAATAACTTATAGATACTTCCTGGATTTTGACTCCCGGTTCTGGTTTCCATGCACTGGCCGGGCCCGAATCTCCTTCCCGGAAAGAAGTGACGATCTTAGAGGTTTTAACACCCATTGCATTGGATTCTTCGAATAGATTATAGCCTTTGTATTTGCACTCGGTTGTTTCGGTTTTAATGCCCATCATGTCGGCTGTGGTCAAATACTTGATACACACTTTATCGTCGATTGTCATCTTACCCACTTCTTTCGTTTCGGCCTTCATAAGATCCATCATTTCTTTACCAAATTGAGCGGCGTCTTTATTATCCATATTGCCTAAGAAATCCTTAGCAATATTTGGTATTTTCTTTCCAGTCATCTTGATCAAATCAATACTGATGATGTAGTCCCCGTCCATTATAGTATGCATACGTGAGGTCTCTTTCCTGTTGATCATTTTTATGTCCCTGACTTCGTCTATGTATTGGGCCATGCTTTTCCCATGATTCTTCAAATGAGCCGTAACTTTTTTTGTAATAAATATATTGGCTTGTTCCACTTTCTCTTCATAAGTAATCGTTGCCTTTTCAAACTCAGTCAGCGTGAGTTTAGGATTCTGGGAGAACGCGATGCTTGCAACAAGTAAAGTAATGGCAAATGTGAAAATCGTCTTTTTCATTTTAGATCAAATGGCATGTGAATGAATAATTTCATCTACAAGGTACTTTATATGCGGTAGGAGGTCAATCGCCCATATGGGGTAATCAATTAGATTCCAAGGTCGTCGTTACGGGAAATAAGATGAGGGAAATCTGTATGACTGAACTCGCTTTTCTATACATTGTTTCTAATTCTAAATGGCTGAAATACAAAATCAAGAGCATCCAAACGGCACCCTGGCGTCTTTTCAGCATGTTCCCCGATTTTTCAAGAGAGTCCGGGACGCCTCTCCTTCTCTTTTCATGCTGAATATCTCGGTTCGTCTGGTCAGTGCCTTTTTACCTATTTTGATATTGTGGATCGGCAAAGAAATTATTGATTCGGTTATCGAATTAAGTCAGTCGGATAACAATGACTACAGTCGCCTGTGGTGGTTTGTAGGTATAGAGTTTGTACTGGTTCTGCTTTCTGACATTTTTGGAAGGGTGATAACGCTCACGACTACACTTGTCGGCAATTTGTATGCGAATGAATCCTCTGTAGAAATCATTCAGAAGACAGCTCAAATGGATCTACAGGACCTGGAAGACCCCGAGTTTTATGATAAACTGGAACGTGCGCGAAGACAGACTTCTAATCGCATCACCCTTCTTTCTGATTTGCTTGGTCAGGCTCAGAGCTTGATTACCATTACATCACTGGTTATCGGCTTAATAGTTTTTGAGCCGTGGCTGGTACTATTATTGGTGCTTGCCATTATCCCCTCGTTTATTAATGAACTGAAATTTACAAAAGAGTCCTATGGCCTGGCGTACAGGTGGTCCCCGGAACGAAGGGAATTAGATTATCTGAGATACATAGGTGCCAGCGATGTTACTGCTAAAGAAGTCAAATTGTTTGGGCTGTCAGATTATATTTCCGAGCGATTTGCCAAACTGGCTGACAAATATTACGTGGAGACGAAGAAACTGGCCATACGCAGATCCTCCTGGGGGTCGTTGTTCAATATTCTGGGAAGTCTTGCCTACTACAGTGCTTATATCTTTATTCTTCTCCGCGTATTGGCAGGAGTCCTGACCGTCGGTGAACTTACTTTCCTCGCCGGATCTTTTAATCGACTGCGCAATAGTCTTCAACAAATGTTTGCCCGCTTTTCCAAAATCACCGAGAGCTCGATGTATCTGAAAGATTACTTCGATTTCATTGATCTGGAGGTTCAACGCATTCCCGACGACCAAATCCAGCCTCTTCCCGAGGACATTGAGAAGGGTTTTGTTTTTGAAAATGTCTCTTTTAAATATCCCGGAACCGATCATTGGGTCTTGAAGGATTTGTCGTTCGAATTAAGGGCAAAGGAAAAACTCGCACTAGTGGGAGAAAATGGTGCTGGCAAGACTACGCTGGTCAAATTGTTACTGAGATTCTACGAACCAGATAAGGGACGAATCACCTTAGATGGGCTGGACATTCGCTCCTTTGACAAATCTTCTTACCAACAATATTTTGGTGTCATTTTCCAGGATTACTTTAAATATGGCTTCACGGCAAGAGACAATATAGCTGTTGGTGAAATTTCGAAAAAAGAAAAAATGGATTTGATTCAATCCGCCGCCAATCAAAGTCTGGCCAATGAAGTAATCCGAACTCTTCCGGGCAAATACGAGCAACAACTGGGGAAGAGATTCGCCGGCGGAGTGGAATTGTCCGGTGGCCAATGGCAAAAGATCGCCTTAGCCAGGGCATATATGAAAGATGCCGAAGTGGTCATCCTTGATGAACCCACATCTGCCCTTGATGCACGGGCAGAATATGAGGCATTTCAAAGGTTTATCGGATTAACTAAAAATAAAACAGCCGTAATTATTTCACATCGATTCAGCACAGTGCGCATGGCGGACAGAATACTTGTTTTAAAGGACGGAGGACTTCTGGAAATCGGAACTCATGATGAGCTATTAAACAACGATGGACTGTATGCAGAGTTGTTTTCTCTGCAAGCGATGGGATATCGGTAATGAAGCGAGCGGTTCGTTACAGCAATTTCTTCAAATCATCAAGGGTATTGGCATCTTCAGGCCTCTTGTCCGTTCGCCATCGCAGCATTCTCGGAAACCGTAATGCTACGCCCGATTTATGACGTGTCGATCGATTGATTCCTTCAAATGCGATTTCAAAAACGTGTTCGGGTTTGACGCTTCTTACAGGACCAAATCTTTCAATCGTATTTTTTCTTACCCATGAGGTAATCCTGGTGAATTCCTCATCCTTTAATCCTGAGTATGCTTTGGCAAACGGTACAAGATTGTCTCCATCCCACACCGCAAATGTATAATCCGTAAAGAGATTTGCTCTTCTTCCGTGTCCTTGTTGCGCATATATCATCACTGCATCTATAGTCAACGGGTCGACCTTCCACTTCCACCAATCTCCACGTTTTCTTCCGGCTTGATAAATTGAATCCAGCC
The DNA here is from genome assembly GCA_028282725.1 of Saprospiraceae bacterium. Classification (GTDB taxonomy): domain Bacteria; phylum Bacteroidota; class Bacteroidia; order Chitinophagales; family Saprospiraceae; genus JAJRXG01. Next base: position 181,504 of record JANQHF010000061.1, on the reverse strand, counting down.
TTTTTAACATTAATCCCTCGCTGTTATGTAACCTGGATCCTTCCCGCTCTTCACTAGCTTGCTCCCAACGATCAATATCCAAAATCCGGGATAATCGGATAACCCCTTCGGTAGGATGATCAACCAACAATTTTTCCAGAGCCGACCTTCTTTTTTGCAAGGATGATTGTCGTATGTCCTTCCCCTCAATTTCTAATAGGTCGTATGCCATCAAAATGACCGGGGCCGTGTCCATCACTTTTCCTGTAATGTTTTTTCTGCTAATGCGAGTTTGAAGCAGGTTAAATGAGAGGGGACTTCCATCCTTAAAAGGAAGGATCTCTCCATCGATGACAGTTCCGTTGGGCAATAATTCAGCCAATGGATGATATTCCGGAAACTTCTCGGTAATCAATTCTTCTCCGCGTGACCATACGAAGAGATGGTTATCCCGTATAATAATTTGCCCTCTGATACCATCCCATTTACGTTCTATTTGCCACTGCGAAGGAGCTCCTAACGTACCAACTTCGTCCTCTAAGGCATATGCCAGGTAAAAGGGGTAAGGTTTTGAAATATCATCTAATGGGTTTTCGGATCGGATCAATTCTTCGTAAGTAGTGGTATCAGGCGTCCATTTTCCCATGAGTCGATGAGCGATCTTATTTTCATCCTGGTTTTCGTAGCGAGCAAGTGCACGCATCATTAATTTCTGGGAAACTCCCAATCGAAAACCCCCGGTAATCAGTTTGTTGAAGACGAACCTTTCTTCAAATGTCATATAGAGCCATGCCGACATGATTTGTTCCTTTTTGAATTCGTCTTCTTTTTTGTCCAAATTCTTGATCAAAGCAATGACTTCGGAAAGTGATTGTTCGGATCCTGAAGTCGATGCCGGTAAGACAAGGGCTATCGTTTCTGCAAGGTCTCCGACGATATGGTAGCTCTCCTCAAATAACCACGACGGGATATTGGCAAATTCTGCCGCCCATTCTCTTAATTGGCTGGTTTTGACAGTTCTTTTGGGTCGGCGATGAGATAAAATGGCAACAGCCCACAAGCGATCCTCGTCATCTACTTTTTCGAAATAACGGACCAGCGATCTCACTTTGGCATTGGTGCTGTTCGTCTGATCCAGGGAAGTAAATAGCTGACCAAAATGTTTCATATTGCCGAAGTATTTTGATCTGATGCAGCGTCAATTGATTCTCCGGTATATTCTGTTTTAGCCACAAGAGCATTGATCCCCATGGCATTTAAATATCGCGAGTAGACATCCGAGTATCCATGCGTTACAAAAATCTGTTCGGCCTTGGTTTCTTTGACAGCACGATTCAAGTCCTTCCAGTCAACATGATCTGACAGAACAAATCCCCGGTCCACCCCCTGTCTGCGCCTTGCCCCTCGCAGTGTCATCCATCCTGAACATATGGCTACAGAAATTGATCCGAATCGTTTCAACCAGGGACTGTTGATACCCGAAGGCGGACAAACCACAATATTGCCGATATAGTCTTTTTTGGGGATCTCCTGTGTACTGAGAATGGTATCTGGCAATTCGACTCCCTGGATTCGACATACTTCGTTGATATTTTCGACCGCACCATGGCAGTAGATTTCTCCAATGGATCTGTCCAGGCCCCTGATGATGCGTTGGGCTTTGCCGAGTGAATATCCAGTAATGATGCTCGTCTTGCCCTCTTCTGCGTTGCTTTTCCACCATTGGTTGATTGCTGAGAGTACTTCATCCTGCGGTCTCCAGTCATAAACGGGCAATCCAAAAGTAGACTCCGTGATGAATGTGTGACATTCAATGGGCTCAAACTCTTCGGCGAGGCCATCGTATTCCAATTTGTAATCTCCGGATACGACCCACACTTCCCCTTTATACTCTACCCTGATCTGGGCGGATCCAAGAATATGGCCCGCCGGGTGAAAACTGAATTGCACACCGTTGATCCGTATAGGCTTTGAGAATGGAATGGTCTGAACGTCAATCTTGCCAAGACGGTATTTGATGGCCGGTGCGGCACTTTCTGTGCATAGGTAAGAGTCGTGTCCGGTTCGTGCATGATCAGAATGCCCGTGAGTGATCAATGCCCTTTTGACCTTTTTCCAAGGATCAATGTACACATCAGCTTTTTCGCACCAGATTCCTTTGTCCGTGAATTTCAGAAGTTGATTTGATCGATTCTGTCGCACTTAGTATTAACTCGATTCAAATACGATTGTTTTATAAGATCGTCCAAAGACATGGATCACATGCATCCATTGAAAAAGAACTTCGTGAAATATATCAAACAATTCATAACACCTGGAAGAAATACAAATCACCAAAAATTATTCGAAAGCGAACTGACGAAATATATTATTTGTTCGGATTGTTTCGTTTTGACTTCATTATTTTGTCTCACTTAAATGCTCCGGATGCTGAAACCTGTCTTCTGTTTTATACTCATCCTTACCGTGTTTATTTCCTGCAAGCAAGAAACGGAAATCGTTCCTGAAATTTATCAACCAAGAAATACACACGAGGCTTATGAAATTGCACTGGATCAAGCCGGCTTGCTCAATGCTGCCTTAGGCGAAGACTGGAAAGATGCTGCACGGAATGCGCTGAAAAAACCTCTTAAGGTGGAATTGCCATTTGCAGAAGACTTTTATGTTTCTTCAACCGAAGCCAAGGCCGGAGGATACCGGTTTGAGGTCAAAAGAGGTCACAAGATAGAAGTAAAGGTAGAGCGCGATAATAAAGATGAATTTGAGATCTTCCTCGATGCATTTCGCATTATTGACGATTCGACAGACCAGTATTTACATATAGCCAGTGCCGGAAAAAATGAATTATACCTCGAATTCGAGCCAAGAGCGGATGGTGAATATATTGTACGGTTCCAGACGGAATTGTTACGAGGAGGCATTTTCAATATTCAAATCCAAAAGGTACCTGCCCTTGCCTTTCCTGTGGTAGGCAAAGACAAGTCTGCTATAGGAAGTTTATTTGGTGCCCCGAGAGACGGCGGACGCAGAAAACATCATGGTGTAGATATCTTCGCAAAGCGACACACTCCCATTGTAGCTCCTACGGAAGGAAGGATCCGTTTTGTCGGAGAACGCGGATTGGGTGGGAAGGTGGTCTGGATGCGGGATACCAAGCGCAACCAGACTCTTTATTTTGCACACCTGCATGACATTCTGATTGAAGATGATGTATATGTTTACCCTGGAGACACACTGGGTACGGTGGGAAATACTGGAAATGCACGTACGACTCCTCCTCATTTGCACTTTGGTATCTACAAAGACGGACCCATCGACCCTTATCACTTCATAGCCAACACGAGGAGTCGTTTTAAACGACAACTGGCTAAAGATAAATTCATCGGCAAAACCGTTCGTGCACGCAAAGATTCAAAACTTAAAGTGGAAGGTCTTGTCAGAAGAAGTAAGTCCATTCCAATACCCAAGTTTCAAATCATGCAGACAATCGGTGCATCTGCGGCCTATTATAAAGTACGTTTGCCGGATGATACCATTGGCTATATCGCCTATGACGATATTCAATTGGCAGATAGACCTTTGAAAAGACAAATTGCCAATGGAAGTGAAAATCTTCTTTCAGATCCGGCTATTTCAGCCATCCCTATTGAGGAGATTCCACAAGGAGAAGAAATTAAAGTTCTTGGTGCCAACGCAGAGTATGAATTCGTCGAAAGATCAAATGGGTCTAAAGGCTGGATGATGTCAGCCGGAGGGGGATAATTTGGAAAGAATATCAATTGATATTTTTAATCCTTGCCCCATTGAATAAATACCTCCGCAATTAAAAGCGGTATCGTCCAGGATGTCCAGCCTGCTGAAGGTGCGACTTCATCAAACTCTCCCAGTCCCGCAGCCATTCCCATTGCAACGAATATCCGAAAAGTGACAAAAGCAAATGTCACGATGTAACTTCTGATCATCCATTCCTTATGCTGGACAATTTTCTTTTTGCGAATCGAAATATAAGCCATGCCTGCAGTGATCACCCAGGCGACCCCAAGGATGCCCAATGAAGCAGCCCATTGCCAACTTATTGCTAGTGCGCTCGTTCCGGCCATCACAAATGCACAGAGAGAGCCCGCTAAGATGGTGATCAGGTAGATCTTGCCAAGAGTGCGGTGCAGATGTATGTATTTATTTCGAAATGATTTCCAAAATTGAATTGGACCGATGATCAGAGCAATCGAACCCGTCAATACGTGTCCAAGAACCCACCATTTGATTGCCCAGAAACGATCATAAACTTCCTCTGTAAAAACGAAGTATCGAAATGCTACCAATACAAGAAAAGCAGCTCCGGTCAGGATTATCAAAGACCATCCTGTCCTGTTAAGCCATACTTTAGTTGTAGGTGTTGCAGTGTTTTTCATTACGAATAGTTTTTAGATTATTGATGTTTCCAGTCTTCGGGATTATCGCTATCATTTGGAGATAATCCGAGAATGTCTCCCTGAAGACTTACTCCAAGTCCTACAACAGTTCGGTTTACATAATTGAAATAGCTGGCCACCTGGTTGATTTCCAATATTTCTCCATCACTGAATCCTGCATGACGGATTTCCTGAATCTCGGACTCATCGATTTTGGAATGAGTCAAAGTAAGCTTCCTCGCATGTTCCAATCCTTTTTTAAATTTCGGACTGAAGACACTCCCCAATTGACCGGTTGAGAGAGCATTCATGATGGCGTCTGCCTTGGTGTCGTCCTTGATGAGTCTTTTCAATCCTTCAAAATGATGCCGAACACAATATTCGCAATGATTCAACAGGCTGACATAAACTCCTATACTTTCGAGATACCATTTGGGCAATTCATTATTAGAATTGTGCAGAACGCTTTTGTAAAGGACCATATGCCCTTTGAGTGTGTGCGGTCTCAAACTATGTACTTTCAATACGTTGTCTACGTTGTCGTTTGGGCCTTTTACTCTCTCGTATATTCGCTTAAGTGCCCCGGTCGAACTGCTGTATTCAATGGTTTTTATCCAAGCCATTGTTCAAGAGTTTTGAGGAGTCTTCTTCTTTATCAAATTCACCTATTTTCATTATTAAGCGCATGATCAATCGAGCCGTAAGAATGATGGCAAACAAGGTAACCAAATTGATGATCTCCATAATTCAATAATAAATTCAATTGATAAATCGGAGAGAGCTTTTTAGATGTACGTATCTATTTATTCGCTTTTGAGATGGTAATTCACCTGAATATACTCAATAATCTCTTTGGCGGAATTTCCAAAAGCATTGAGATATTGAGCATTGACATTGCTTATAGCGGCTAATGTTGCATACATGTCTCTAAGTTCCTTACGCTTTTCGTAAGAGACGGTATAATCGGAACATAAAACGTATTTTCCTTTGGCTAAGGCTTTATTTCTTTTTTCTTCCTTGCCTTTTGCATGGGGTTGAGTGGAGGCACCTGTTTATTGGCCTTAAAGACCTGGAAACGACTTGGTACTTCTCTGACCGGCCAGTTATTATTGCTTTCGTCCACATCCGCAGTTTCCTTAAATGGATCAATTCGTATGGCAGTAACCACTTTGTCTTTGGCAAAGACCTTGGTAAACTGATTTTCATTCTTGCGCCAGATTTGGACCGGGATCGTTTCCATTTCTACACTCCCATCTTCAAATGTCCATTCTATAATTACAGGCATGACCAAACCGCCTTTATTACTGAATTGCAATTCATAATAATTCATGTCACCGAAGAGCTCCATTTTTTCTTTCGGGCTGTAGGTCTCTTCATAACGATTTGTGATAAATGCCATAGAAGAATCACTCGTCTCCCAGGGGTTATAATAGGTGTAGAAATCCTGCAGTTCCTTGTCTTCATCGACCGTGAATTTCATTCCCGACTCTTTATTTCTGATCTTGGAAATATCGTCAAATGGTTTTTCTATTTTAAAATTGAAAGTATCTGTGACTTTTTCGGGGTCGTTTTCAAGATCCACCTTATACCAGATTATGGTATCCAAAGAAATATCGGTAGCATCTATGCTGTAAAACCATCCTCGCCAAAACCAATCCAGATCCATCCCACTCGCATCTTCCATACTCCTGAAAAAATCAGCCGGTGAGGGTGATTTGAAAGCCCATCTTCTGCAGTACTCTTTAAAGGCAAAATCGAATAGCTCCCGTCCCATAATGGTTTCGCGGAGCATGTTGAGACCTGCTGCAGGTTTAGTGTAGGCATTGGCACCAAAATTGATCAGATTTTCGCCGTTGGTCATGATAGGTTCTAACTGATCTTTGGGCAATCTCATATAGTCGACTATTGTCGTAGTAGGGCCAAACCCATGATCAAAGTTGTTATCGAATTCTGCTTCTGTGAGGTATTGAACAAAGCTATTCAACCCTTCATCCATCCAGGTCCATTGTCTCTCATCGCTATTGATAATCATGGGAAAGTAATTGTGGCCTACTTCATGAATGATGACTCCAATAGCTGCATTTTTGGCGAATTCACTATAGGTGCCATCCTCTTCAGCTCTTCCCGGGTTAAAACAGATCATGGGATATTCCATACCATTTTGAGCTTCTACGGAAATCGCAACAGGATATGGATATGGGATTGTAAATTTTGAATAGGTAACAAGTGTCTGTTTGACAGCCTTGGATGAATATCGTCGATAAATCGGATAAGCTTCCTTGCCGTAATAACTCATACACATCACTTTTAAGCCTTCGGAAGTAGTATGTGGAAATGCATCCCAAATAAACTTCCGGCTTGCTGTCCAGGCAAAATCGCGAACATTCCCGGCTTTATAAATCCATGTCTTCGTATCCGAAGCTTTGGGTGCCTGCTCATTTGCTTTGGCCTCTTCCAGGGTAACGATCTCAACAGGTTCCTCTGCGTTCTGTGCCTGTGTCCATCGCTCCAACTGCGTAGGACTGAGCACTTCCTCATAATTCTGACACTCCCCTGTAGATCCAACTATAAAATCTGATGGGAGGGTCATGCTAACTTCAAAATCTCCGAATGTCAGTGCAAACTCGGCTTGTCCCGTAAATTGATTGGTCTGCCAGCCTCTGGCATCAGTATAGGCACAAAGTCTTGGATACCATTGTGTAATCGTGTACAAATCATTTCCGTCCTTCGGAAAGTGCTCATACCCACCACGGGGATAATTGGCAAAATCCTTATTGAGCTCCATCAAAGCTACCCGGTCGACAACATTGTAGTACCACCTGACGCGAAATGTAAATTGCTCTCCAGTACTGATGGGCACGGGCAAGATGATCCTCATCAATGTTTGATTGATCGTATAGTCCAATGGATTTCCGGAGGCATCGACTACTTCCTGTATATGTACTCCATAATCCCTAACCTCATTGTGGGGTTCAAGACTTCTCAGGTCATTCCTGCTCATTATGTCTTTAATCGAGCTCGGGTCAAAATATTGATTACTGTTTTCAACAGAGTGCTGATTTTCGTCCAACTGCAACCAGAGATAACGTAAAGTATTCGGTGAATTATTGGTGTAAGTAATTGTTTCGCTTCCGATCAACCGGTGTCTTTCGGTGTCCAGGGTACAGTCGATCTTGTAATCACATTTTTGTTGCCAGTACTTTGGTCCGGGTGAACCATCTATGCTTCTGTATTCATTTGGAGTAGGAAGTAATGGATCGATTTGCTCGAATTTGTTTCCATGGTTGGAAGTGTTCTGCGATCCCAAATGAGATGAGCAAAGTAGTCCGAACATGAACAATGAAAGACAGAAGATCTTATGAAGATTGAGTGATTTTTTCATTTTCAATACAAAGTTTTGGAAGTGAATAACTAGGGTTTCAATGCGGGTTTAGAAGCTTCGATGAAGTCAACGAGGTCCTTCTTGAATTTGATCAGAGAAGGTTTGTGAGTATACATCATATGACCTGCTTCATAGTAGGTCATGGTGATATTATCCTTGATATCCGACGGCAAGCCCAGATGATCTATGGAATGTTCGACGCCATAAAAAACCGTGGCCAGATCGTAATATCCATTCATAATCAACACCTTCATATTGGGATCCCGGGTCAACGCTCTTGCCATATCAATGCCCGTATTGATGGCTGCCTGGGTGCCCCATCTCATATTACCTTCGTGCTTCCAATCCCATTTGAAACCTTCTCTTCTTCCGGCGGTAATCGAATACATAAGGTCCTTATTAACTTTCAGATCCTGGTGCAGATAGTCCAGGAATTGAGTGATATATGCTGGAGATATGGCAAGACTTTGCGGATCGTAAGAAGCATTTTGACTCAACAAATCCTGACTGATACCAATATACCTGGAATCCAGACGACCCACCGTCATTCCTTCATCGCGCTTTAATTCGGCAAAATACTCTCCGTTGGTAATTCTCAAGTCTGCTTTATACCAGACATCCGCATCAATTCCGGTATAATCAGAGAGCTTTTGTGCCATTGATTCTTTTTCAGCCGGATTTAATTGATCGCCCTTGAAGAGAGCAGGTACATATTCGTCCCCGGTGAATCTTCGTACATCCTCCAGGAATTCTTCAAGTGATCCTTTTTTGTCGGTGACCATATTATGGTACCAAGAGGTAGCTGCATATGTGGGGAAGTGAACAATGTAGGGAAGATCATCTCCAGGAGGGAAAACGAGGGATCTCAAATCAAAGACTGCCGAGACCATGATGACTCCATTCAATGCAATGCCCTGACTCAATAGTTTATTCATAACACCCGCATTACGGAATGTGCCATAGCTTTCTCCCAGGAGAAATTTAGGTGAATTCAGGCGATCATGCTTAATCAGGAATTGGGTGATAAAAAGACTAATGCTTCGAATGTCCTGATCCACACCCCAAAAGTCCTTAAATTCGGATTTCCCTACCGGTACGCTCAACCCTGTCCCAACGGGATCGATCATGACCAGATCTGCAACATCCAAAATGGACCATTCATTATTGACTAATTGATAAGGTGCGGCTGGTGTGAAATCCGGGTCATTCACGAGAATTCTTTTGGGTCCGAGGACACCCATGTGCAGCCAGAATGAAGAAGATCCGGGTCCTCCGTTATAGGCAAACATGATCGGACGATCCTTGGAGGCTCCTTTTTTAAAGTACGCAGTATGCCCGAATAGCGCTATAGGTTCATTATTCTCATCCCGTAGCTGCATGGTTCCCGCATGGGCAGAAAGTTCAATGGTCTGCCCATTAATCGATACCTGTTGATCGGTTATTGAGATTTCACCCTCTGGAATGGGATCAGAAGATTTTTGTTGGCTTTCTTGTCCGTAACAAGTAAATACAGCCAAAACTATAATGGAGCTAATTATGAGATTCTTCATTTCTCTGAAAATTGATTGCATAGTAATATAAATTATTAACCTGGATAGAAGAATAGTTCTCATTCAATTATTTTATTTTGCCTTTAATTTGATTTCTCAATCGACAGTGTTGAAATTAATATGGAACGTTTCATCCATTATGTTCCTTTTTTCTATTCTATATAATTACCTGTTCGGTACTAAATATTTCCTCCTCTTTTAGATTATGTTTTAACAGTGATTATAACAGTTATATGGTATCTAATCTGTTTTTCTTTGATCATCAATACTGGTCTTCTGGTTAGTTTCCTGAGCACAATCAATATTCGGGCAAATGAAAATATCGAACTCTCAATATTCAATGTTTATTTAATTGGATTTATATCACTTTCCATTCTTTGCTCGATTGGTTCGCTTCTCATTCCAATAAATAATATCACTTTTGTTTTAATATATTTTGTTATCTGTGTATTCCTAGTATTTGTACCTCGTTTGCGATACAATGTCAATTTATTCTGGTCCCATTTTCTAGATTCTTTAAAAGCGAACAAGGTCGCAGCAATACTGTGGCTTCTTTTTCTTTTAGTAGTAGTTTCAAAGGAAATATTCGTGTTTGATTCGGGCAATTATCACACACAGAATATAAAATGGATTCGTGAATGGTCCGTTGTCAGAGGCCTGGGTAATTTACAACCCCAACTTGGTTTTAATCCAATGTTCTTTCCTCTTTCCGCCATATTTACGCTGGACGTAATGGCATTTGGTAAAAAAATCTTGATTCATCCGGTTAATGCCATTACCTATTCAGTAATTCTAACAGAATTATACCGTTTGTCTAAAAGATATTTTCCCGTTGATATTACCAAATCCTCGCTCTACCTGACCATTTTGCTGATTTCCTTACTTTTCATTCCTCTTCGTACAAGTTCCCCGTCTCCGGATATTATCTGTGCATCGTTGATAATAGCAATGATCATTTTATTTCTGGAGAATAACCGGTCATTGATCCTACCGTCAATAATCTTATTATTACCGACATATAAGCTGAGTTCTGTATTGGTGATCATATTGCTTGGACATTGGTTACTTCAAGGCAAATCACGCACTTTTATCACAAGCATCTTTGCTCTGGCACTATTCATCTATACTCCTTACTTGATCAGGAACTATTACTTGACTGGGTATCTTATCTTTCCCTTTGCACATATTGATTTGTTTGATGCTGTATGGAAAATACCGAGGAGCTCTGTCCTATTTGAATTTGATGTTATAAAAAGTTGGGCAAGGCAACCTAACAATTTGGACATTGTTAATTACCCCCTTAAACAATGGGTACCCATATGGTGGGAACGGCTCGATATCTTGAATCAATTTTTGGCATTGTCATATTTCTTACCCTTTATTTGCATTCCTGTCGGACTATATTTTCACAGAAATAAATATTCCCTGCTAAGTATATTTCTCAGTGCCACTTCTCTATTCTGGTTCTTTAATGCACCGGATGTTAGATTTGCCTATGGGTTTATTTTTGTCGGCATAGGGTTATTTATTTGTATGGTTTTACAATTTAAGGAAGACTCATTTTTTAAAAGGCGAAATTTGATATTCCCAATCGTTATTGTTATTTGGCTTCTATGTATCCTGTATTTTCATAGGTCACATTTCCATAGCTTATTGAAACGACCCGAACAATTGGTTTTTCCATGTTCCTATTCAGAATCACAATTAACCTTTGTGGAATCAACGGACAACCTTTCATACTTTAAAAGCACACACCTCAATACTTGCAAAAATCATTCTCTTCCATGTACTCCCAGATTAACCACGCCAAAATTCAATATCGTGCCATTAGGCGAAAATTTAGGAGATGGTTTTAAGGTAGTATCACCTAATCCACAATCAGAATAATTCTTTGATCACGAATACACAAGCATCGTTACAAACTCTTATAATTTGAAAATTCGATAAATAGTTTTACAATACATTCAGTGAAGTAATTTTATTTCCTGTATCTGCATTTTAAAATCTATTAGAATATGAATTTCTCTTATTTTCAAATTTGATAAGCTCCTCAAATGTTTATTGGATTTTTTACTTTTTCGTCTACCGTTATTGATTCACAATCATTGAATACACAGTATGCCAACAATCTCTTCTTTAAGGGTATTTCAAATTGTTCTCTATTCTTTATTTTATTTTCCCAAACAATATTTTTAACTACTAACACCTCTTTTCTTCTGTCCGCCTTGAGATCTATTTGACCTACGAATTCGGACCCCAAAAGAATGGGGAGACTGTAATAGCCCACTTTTCTTTTTGCCGCTGGGACATAGCATTCCAGGATATATTCAAAACCGAACAATTCTTTTAATCTTTTCCGTTGAATGATCAGGTTGTCAAAGGGAGAAAGGATATGGAGTTGACGGTGTCTCGTTTTTCCAAATGAATGATTAAAGTGGTCTTTCAATGCGTAATACACCTGGTCATCCAGTCTCTTGATTCTAACTTTGAGTAAAAGATCATCTTCTATCAGTTCGTCTAATATGGGCATCAATTGATTTCTGGGAATACTGATGAGGTGTCCTATTTCAGTTGCTCTCATTATTCCATTTGCCCGAAGATCCCGTTTGATCAAATGAATATAATATTCCTTCCTGGTAGGCATGGATTGATCCACGTGCTCCGGAAGTACTCTTTCGGTGAGGTCATAGACTTTTTGAAACCCTTTTCTCCCTGAAATCATAATCCTTCCTTCCATAAATAATTGTCGGATTGCCTGGGTGACCGGATGACCTCCCCACGGATGGTCGTAGGCCAGATTCGGATCTTTTTTAAAATCCTTGGACATGAGTCCTCCTTCTGCCTTGATGCGGTCATACACGAGATTGATCCATTTCTGGTCTTTTGGCCACCAGTGCCCTGGGCCTTCCAGGATCTTTTGTTTCGGAACCAGGGTAAAACGGTAGTCTCTCATGGGTAAATAACTGGCCGCATGTGCCCAATACTCAAATATGTGCCTGTCCTGCTCTAATTTTTCAAGGATGCGTTTTTCATAATTATGCACCCTCGACCAAAGGATATGGTGATGTGATCGGGATACTACAGAAATGGTATCAATCTGTACATAACCAAGACTGTGAAATACACGGAGCGCCCTGTTTTTCCTGCCCACTTTTGGTATATGTGAAAGAAGCTGACTTTCAATGATAAAGGACCGTGCTTGCTTTAAGGAAATTTCGATCATGGGAACTAGGATATTTAGTGATTGGTCAATTCCCTATCAATAAGCTCTAATATTTCTTCCATTTTTATAATCACTCCGTAGGATTGATTATTGGCACTGTTGTTCCAGGCAATAAGAGTGGCCATGAAATCTTCAAAATCAGGATTATTTAAAAGATGAGAACCGTCATCAATTATAGATGAATTTCCAACTTTATCTATGACATCCTGTCCTCTGTACAGATGAACCATCGTCCATAGTTTACTATCCTGAACATTGCTAAACATATTTCTCAACGTGTAATTCTTGATTAGAAACGGAAAATAGTCCTTAACAATGAATTCAAAGACTGTTAGTTCTTCCTCTTCCAATTCGTCAATATATTTCCCACTCCAATCTGAAAGAGCTTTTCTCAAATCATCATTTCTTATGAGATAAAGCTTTCCAGAATTGATCAACTCATTGGTCACTCCTAAGGCAGGGTCAAAAGTCGGACGAAAAACGGTGTTGAAAAGATAGATGTCCAAACTGTCTCGCTTCTTAATATTCTCGTCAGATTTAGCGAATTCCATGAGCCTAAAAGCTGCGAAATTCATTTGATGTCTTACATCAATCTTACTTTGCAATTGCTCTTTATTATCTTTGAATTCTTCCTTTAATTGTTGCAAAAGTTGATTTTCTTGAATTCTCTCCAATCGATGTGTATTCCAGTTATTGATCTGAAGAGCGATAAGTATTCCAAATACTACAAGGAAGATCTCACCGATGGCATAAAGAACATATTTCCTCATGGCATTGGATTTTAATAGCGATTTGCGAATGAGACGAAAAAAGCGGAGCATAATTCACGGTTGATCCTAAAGATAGTTAACTACTGGCTTTGTAAACGTCCGGATTTGTTGAACTTTTCACTTCATGAATATGTTATATATTTCTAACTATATGTTAGATTTACTTAACTAAAAGAATTTGCGATGAAAAAGACAAAAGCTATGCTTCTCCTGACATTAGCAGGAACCGTGACTTTCTCGTTAGGTCTTTGGTTGTACTCCACAATGGAAAGACTCACCTTGATTGAATATGCTCTTGCAATATTGGTGCTGATCACAGTGATATTCAGTATGGTGATAGGGTTCAAGAGATTGAAAGACGAGAAAAAGGGACTTGCAGTTGAGGATGAATTCAGCCGGCGCGTCAAGCAAAAAGCGGCCGCCAATGCATTTATCGTTTCATTTTATTTATGGACCATGATCGCCCTGTTTATTTCAGATGCCAATATACGGTCAGAAATCCTGATTGGTCTTGGCATACTCGGCATGGGACTGCTCTTCATTGGATTTTGGATTTATTACTCTAAAATCGGGATTAGCAATGAAAACCAGGATTAAGGAACTCAGGGCGAGGCATGATCTCACACAAGAAGAATTGGCCAAAAAGGTCAATGTTCGGCGAGAAACGATCGTGTTTTTAGAAAAAGGTAAATACAATCCTTCTCTCAGGCTCGCTTATGATATTGCTCAAGTGTTTCAAATGCCTATAGAAGATGTCTTTTTGTTCTACCCCACTGCGAATTTGAAGAACTAGATCGCAGAATCGATTGTATTGTTCCGTAACAATATGAAAAAATCGACTTATTCACTGTTCCGATCATATGGAATGATCCTGTCCCATTCATCAGCCGCAGCACGTGCTACAAAGGCTACAACCGGCTCTTCTTCGCTGAGGTTGTAGACTTCATGTGGCACCCCTGGTTTGATATAAATGAAATCTCCGGCTTGATTATCCAATGTTTGCCTAAGCCCTGGTCCAAATGCATGTCTGACTCGTCCTTCAATGATGTAGAGCATCAGGTCAAAACCGTCGTGTATATGCGCATAGGCAGTTCCTCCCGGTGGGATAGTCGCTACATTACAGGATAATTGTGTAGAACCCACATTCCTGGCAGACAGACCCTGTTTATAATGAATGCCATTCCAGGCACGTTTTTGTCCTCCACCGCGAAGGCACAGGATACCGTCGTGGTCTTCGACTTGTGTGGGAATGATCTGATCGGTGTTATCTTTTAGTTCTTTCATAATTTGAGTGATTTATCAATTCTGCAGGGATGTCATCCCAGGTTATTTTATTTGATCTCTTTTGCATAGTCGTCTCCGTAATATTTACTCGTAATATTGGTATGAAACCTGATTGCTGAAATTGGTTCATATTTCGGATTTTCCAAACAAGGAAGGACTTCCAGGATTTCCTCTTCCCAGACATAAATGGCCATTGGGAAGGTTATTCTCGGCTTTTCATTCAGCGCTTTATCTATGGGTTTGCTAACGCGATGAGTAGTGGAGGGCAAACGGTCATTAGTAATTCGCTGCATATAGTCGCCCGTATTCAATATGATACTTCCGGGAGGAGCGTTCAACCGAATCCACTTATTGTTTTCCCGGTTCAAAACCTGTAAACCTTCGACTTCCTGTGCAGGCAGGATCGTGAACAAGTCCACATCTTCGTGACCCAACATTCGACCTGCTCCAGACTGATCGTCCTGATGGCTAATGGCCGGATAGTAGTTCAAACGAAACCCAAAATTCGTTTCACTCAATCTTTCATCATACAAATGCGGGTCACATCCAAGATATTCCAGTATACTTTGCATGATGGGCAGAATCAGTCGTTCATGATGTAAGACTATTTTTCTGAAAAACGGTTCATACCCGGGTCGGGGCCAGTAATCCGATTCTACAAAGTCATCCTTGAAATCAAATGCTCTACGGCAAAAAACCCAACCTTCGACGAGATCCGGATGGATGACCGTGGTTTCCTTAATGGGGAAATAACCCTGATTCACAGATCCCTGGCGTTCGTATTTGTATGGCATCCTTTCTTCCAAAGGAATTTGTTCAAAGATCTCTGCGACTTTCTTTTGAGCTTCTTCATAAATTTCCTTAGCCACGCCGTGACCTGTCAAAATTGCAAAGCCAATTCCTTCCAAGGCCTCTCCCAGTTCCTGGACAAATTCCGATTTCGATTCGGGATCACCTGAAAAGAACTTGCTGATATCACACACCTTGATTTCATATTCATTGTCAAATTGATCCAGCTCCGTTTGTTCCACCAGGTGATAATTCTGTGCTTTATTTACCTGGTCGTACTTGCTGAAATCCTGATTGACCGCATGGATACCCGCCTTTTTATGCTTATCCATCATCCTTGAATTGTATTATAAATGTATCCAATTAATACAAATAATAAGACTGCCGGAATAATCCACTGAAACCATGTGAATAAAATTGAAAAGTGGCTGTCTTTGGATGGCGTACTCAATTCTTTCCTGGTCAATGCCTTTTTCAATCCCCACGCAACTGCGATCACAGAAAGACCACTTCCCAGGACCTGCATTCCCGAACCAAATACTAAATCCAGCAGTCCGACTACATTGGCATCAAGGGCAGAAGGATACGACAGAAGGAGTTCTATAAATCCAATTCCAATGATGACCGAGGTTCTGTTCCATCTGATCCACATGATGTCTTGCAGGCAAGAACGTGCAACGTCCAGGGCTGCCACAAGCGATAAGAATGCGACCAGACCCAGTGCCACGAGAAATATGGAACCCACGAAACGACCCGCCGGAATTTCACTGAAAAGATGAGGAAGCGTCTCAAAGATCAGGGTAGGTCCTGAAGTCATATCCAATTGAAAAATGAGAATAGTGGGGACAATGAATAGTGAAGTGAGCAGAGCGGCACCAACATCACCAAATGCCGTCCAAAGCGAAATACGCATAATGGAATGTTCGGAACTGAGATAACTGCCATAGACAACCATAAAGGTGCCTCCCAGGCTCAGTGAATAAAAAGCCTGACCCAATGCAGCAAAAATGTTGATGGGTATCAACTGTGAAAAATCCGGTTTTAAAAAACTAACCAACCCCATTCGAGCTCCGGGCAGGGAAAGGGTATAAGCGATGAGAAATACAATAACAATCAAAAAAAAGGGGACAAAGGCCTTACTCGCCCATTCTATTCCTTGATTCAATCCCCGATGAATGATAAAGATGGCGGAAAGGATGACAACAACACCGATGGAATACTGTAGATTTCCCCGATCCAGATCAGCGGAAAATTGTACAATTTGGTCATTCGAAAATCCGGACCGAATTGAAAAGTATGCCGCAAAAAATACATTGGCGATTACCACTGCATAATACGAACTAGCCACGAGTATCGTAATCGTCAAAAGATATCCTATGATGTCACCTGCTGTCCTTCCAAGAGCAGACCTGAAGGCACCAATGGGACCCTGTCTGGTAGCCCTGCCGAGGGTAATTTCTCCCATCAAAGCAGGCACTGCAAAAAGGACAGTGAACACTAAATAGGTAAATAAAAAAGCACTTCCACCATATTTGCCCATCATATAGGGAAAGCGCCAAACATTGCCAAGACCGACCGCAACACCGATCAGGGTAAGTATGGAGGCAATCTTCGAAGAAAACAGAGGCATTTTTTTCATGAACAGGATTCAGGCAGACCAAGATAGAAATACAACTTCGATCTAAGTCTTTGATCAATGACGCTCAGCACCGTTTCACCCTGAACCTTCAAATAAGAAAGAAATCATCGATCATATTCTCACGCTATTGCAAAACCACTTACTTTTGATGGCTTCCAGGAAGTAAAGAAGGAATTTTCACAATCACATCATCATCATTTAAAAAGGTAACATGAAAAAAGAAACCATTGCTATCCATGGAGGATACGCATCTGAACCCACCACAAAGGCTGTAGCTGTACCCATTTATCAGACGGTAGCATATGAATTTGATAATGCCCAACACGGAGCAGATCTATTCAATTTAGCAGTGCCCGGAAATATTTACAGCAGAATTATGAACCCCACTGTGGCTGTCCTTGAAGAGAGAATGGCCGCGCTTGAAGGTGGTGTTGCTGCTCTATGTGTCAGCGCAGGAAGTGCTGCTGTCAATTATTCCATTTTGAATATAGCTGAAGCCGGTGATAATATTGTCTCCACTCCGGAGCTTTATGGTGGAACGTACACTTTATTTGCTCATATGTTGCCCAAGCAAGGCATCGAAGTTCGGTTTGCAGCATCATCAGATGCTAAGGACATTGCCAAACTCATTGATGATAAAACCAAAGCGGTCTATTGTGAATCAATTGGTAACCCTGCCGGAAATATTTCGGACCTGGAAAAAATTTCAAAAGCTGCCCATGCCAAAGGAGTGCCGGTAATTGTGGACAATACGGTAGCCACTCCGGCCTTGATTAATCCTATTGATTACGGGTGTGATATTGTGGTTCACTCGATGACAAAGTATATTGGCGGACACGGAACCACCCTCGGAGGAGTCATCGTTGATTCCGGAAAATTTCCATGGGCCAAGCACAAGGATCGGTTCCCTATGTTCAGCAATCCGGAACCAT
Source organism: Saprospiraceae bacterium (assembly GCA_028282725.1). Taxonomy (GTDB): domain Bacteria; phylum Bacteroidota; class Bacteroidia; order Chitinophagales; family Saprospiraceae; genus JAJRXG01. Next base: position 163,544 of record JANQHF010000061.1, on the reverse strand, counting down.
CCTATCACGGCGTAGTGTATAATGAAGCATTTGGCCCTGCCGCTTACATCGGCCGGGTACGCACAGTTGCACTTCGAAATACTGGTTCTGCCCTGTCCGCTATGAGTGCATTCCAAATTCTTCAAGGTCTTGAGACGCTGAGTCTTCGCATGGAAAGACATAATGAGAATGCCCTGGCTGTCGCCAAATACCTGGAAAATCATAAGCAGGTGTCCTGGGTACATTATGGAGGCTTGCGAAGTAGTAAATATTACAGGCTGGCCAGGAAGTACTGCGGAGGGAAGCCAGCATCCTTGTTGACATTTGGAATCAAGGGAGGATATAAAAAAGCAGAGAAATTTTATGATGCCTTAACAATGTTCAAGCGACTGGTGAATATTGGAGATGCCAAATCCCTGGCCTGTCATCCTGCCTCTACGACACACAGACAGATGACCGTGGAAGAACAAAAGGCTGCAGGAGTCACACAGGACCTGTTGAGGCTGTGCGTGGGAATAGAACATATAGATGATATCATTACCGACCTGGATCAGGCTTTCAAGGCAGCAAACAAACGGGCAAGAAAGAAATAGTTTTATTGCAGTAGTAGAGGGTATTACAGAGCGATCAAAAATTAATGAGGACCCTTAGCCGTTCAAGCCAGGAAATCTCCTCATCAAATTATGATCACTGTATTCTTCAGAATCTGCCTGATTGTATCCTTCAACTCTTGCTCTGAAAATCTTTTGACCTATGATTTGACACTTGAAGGATATGTACAACGCGAAATATTTCATTTGAGAAAAAATGGGACCGGCTTCCTTTGCCAGGGAGGACATTGTCATGACTCTGATTGGAAATTAGTTCAACTGCCCGCTGGCACGATCCAATTGGACGTATTTCCCGATAACAGCTATGAAGACTTTACGATATTCTGTGATCAGTACATGATCACTGAGTATGCTTCGAATACGGTGATTTACCAGAAGAAATAGACAGGTCCTCGGAACCCCGGATAAAGCTTCAGCAATTATGCGTTCAATCTTTTGATAATCTTCTCAGAATATATTGGGCAACGATCCACAGAATTGCTGGAAGTACAGCGCTCAAAATGATTGCTATAGTGGGATATTCTACCCCGGAATGGCCAATATAAGCAAAGACAAAACCCAGTGGAACGGATCCGCAGATAAGGGCGATCACGAATATTTTAGTCTTCATCTGATTCAATCCTGCCATACAGGCCACGACTTCGGGAACAATAGGCAGCCATCTCGAAATGGCCACGATCCAACCACCTTTACTTGTAAATATGCGTTTTCCTTTTTCTAAGTCGGCTTTACCCAAAAGTCTTTCTGCTCCCTTTTTTCCAAAAGCCCGACAGAGTCCAAATGCCAGCATTCCCGATAAAAAATTACCAATCGTAGCCAGGAGTCCTCCTACCATTGGCCCGTATAAATATCCTAGCCCGGACATGATGATGGTGCCAGGAAGAGGCAATGCAAGATCTCCGATGAGCAAGAGAATTCCAGCTGCCCAGGCCCAGTTCCCATAACCTTCCAGGAAAGAAATGGCTCCATCATTTGTGAAAATTTCCACAAACCAATCCCCCCAAATCAGAAATGATATAATGATGAGAAGACCGATGAGAATTGCAATAAGCCAGTTGCGCATATATGGTCAAATCAATTAACTTAAGCACAAGATAAATCATGATATGCCTAAACCTCAGCCAAAACAAATCAATCCGGAGGACATTCAGAAACTTGCACGTAAGGTCATCCGGAAAGCCAAATTTCCCATGATGGCGACCATCGATAAAAGGCATCCTCGTTTAAGACCGGTTTCTCCGGTCCATGTAGAGGGATTCACAGTTTATATTGCAAATCTCAGAACCTACAGAAAGACCAAACAACTTGCGGAAAATCCCAATGTGGAATTATGTTACCTCGACGCAGATCATAATCAGGTAAGGATTGCCGGAGTGGCTTCAGTAGTCACAGACCGTGCTTTATTGGAAATGTTTTGGAACAAAAATCGATTACTCGAACACTACCTGGGATCCATTGATAATCCTGAATTAATCGTATATAAAATTAATCCAATTAAAGTTTCCTATATGCAGGAATGGGCCCTCGAATATCATGACGTGCCATTAACTTAATATTCACCAGGGAGCTTCATAGCTTTATTAATATCTTCACGTCTTATTAAAAAACTGGACATGTCAAAAGTCATTTTAGGCGAGAAGGAATATTTTCCTGGAATCGGACAAATTCAATATGAAGGCCCCACTTCCAAAAATCCAATGTCTTTCAAATGGTATGACGCTGGCAAAAGAGTTGCGGGAAAGACTTTAAAAAATCACTTCAAATTTGCCATTGCTTATTGGCACACATTCTGTAACCAGGGAGGTGATCCCTTTGGACCAGGAACAAAAATCTATCCCTGGGACAAGGCTGACGATGCAGTACAGAGGGCTAAGGATAAAATGGATGCTGCTTTTGAATTTATTTCTAAGATGGGTGTGGAGTATTTCTGTTTTCACGATGTTGATCTCGTCGACGAAAGTCCGACATTCAAGGAAACTGAAAAAAGATTAGATGCCATAACCGATTATGCACTGCAGAAAATGAAAGGCAGCAAGATCAAGGTATTATGGGGAACAGCGAATCTTTTTTCGAATCCAAGATATATGAATGGGGCGGCAACAAATCCGGATTTTAACGTAGTCGCCTATGCAGGGGCACAGGTAAAGAATGCGCTCGATGCTACTATTAAGTTGGGAGGCGAAAATTATGTCTTCTGGGGAGGCAGAGAAGGTTATATGTCACTGTTGAATACAAAAATGGGAAAAGAGCTCGATCATATGGCGCAATTTCTCCACATGGCAAAAGACTATGCCAGAAGAAGAGGATTCAAGGGCACTTTTTTTATCGAACCAAAGCCAATGGAACCTTCAAAACATCAGTATGATTTTGACGCTGCCACATGTCTGAATTTCCTGAGACAATATGATTTGATGAAGGACTTCAAATTGAATCTGGAAGTCAATCACGCCACCCTGGCCGGTCATACAATGCAACATGAAATGCAGGTAGCAGCAGATGCAGGAGCCCTTGGAAGCATGGATGCAAATCGTGGTGATTACCAGAATGGCTGGGATACGGATCAATTTCCAGTTGATCTCTATGAGTTGACGGAAATGATGTTGGTATTCTTGGAATCGGGTGGCTTGCAGGGAGGAGGAATCAATTTTGATGCAAAGACACGCAGAAACTCGACGGATCTCGAAGATATCTTCCTGGCCCATATTGGAGGCATGGACAGTTTTGCACGAGCATTGATCATAGCCGATCGGATCTTAAAAGAGTCAGATTATAAAAAGTTGCGGCGCAGGAGATACGCCTCCTTTGACCGGGGTAAAGGAAAGGATTTTGAACAGGGGAAATTAAAATTGACCGATCTGTACAAGATCACAAAGAACGCAGGTGAGCCAAAACAGATCAGTGGCAAACAGGAACTTTTTGAAAACCTGGTCAATCAGTATCTATAAGCTGTGGTATACCCGGTTCTGTATTCCAGGAATAAAAATGATATAACATTTTAGCATAGAATCTGAGTATCTTGGTCATGCTTTAAAGCCGACTGAGATATGAATAAGAAAAAGCTTTTCCTTTTAGATGGACACGCACTGGTCTATCGCGCGCATTATGCATTTATCAATCGACCGCTCATTAATTCCAAAGGGGTCAATACTTCTGCAATTACCGGATATGTCAGAACACTTTGGGACCTGATCAGAAACCAGAAACCTACGCATCTGGCCCTGGCCCTCGATCCATCAGGTGACGTCTTTCGTCATTCATTTTTCCCCGAATACAAGGCCAACAGGGATGCCCAACCCGAAGATATTGGAATTGCCCTGCCTTATATCAGGTCTATTACTGAGGCATTCAATATTCCGGTTGTATGCATCGACAACTATGAGGCCGACGATGTCATTGGCACACTCGCCAAACAAGCCGAAGAACAGGGTTTTGAGGTATTCATGGTCACTCCAGACAAAGATTATGCTCAATTGGTCAGCGAGCATATTTACATGTACAAACCTTCCCGGCAAGGAAATGGTGTTGACATTCTTGGACTTTCAGAGATTAAGGAAAAATGGGACATTGACCATCCGAATCAGGTCATCGATGTTCTCGCTTTGCAGGGAGATAGTGTAGACAATATTCCCGGAATTCCAGGAATTGGAGCCAAGACAGCGGTAAAGCTGTTAAAGCAATTCGGTTCATTGGAAAATATACTCGACAATACAGATCAGTTGAAGGGAAAACAGAAGGAAAATGTAGAAACCTATGCTGATCAGGGACGAATGTCATACCGGCTGGCTACGATCAGTACGGAAGTGCCGATCAAATTTGATGCGGACGCATATAAGGTTGAAAACTTTGATCGCGACAAGTTGACCGAACTCTTCAAAGAACTGGAATTTCGCACATTAGCCAATGCTATATTGGGTCAAAGGGCCAGTGAGGGAGAACAAGGTTCATTGTTCAAGCCTTCACAGGAGATTACTCAAAAAGAAGAGTATAAAATTGCCAAAAAAGGAATTGATTCCATCGAGCATGATTATCAATTGATCCAATCCGGCTCAGAAAGAAAACAACTTGCCCAACAACTACAAAAGCAATCATTCTTTTGCTATGACACGGAGACAACCGGTCTCGACTCCCAACAGGTAGATATTGTCGGGATTGCATTCTCATGGAAGAAGGGCGAAGGATATTACGTACCGATTCATGAAGAAATGGAAACGGCCAAATTGGAATTGGAAGATTTCAAAGAGGTATTGGAAAATGATAAAATTCTGAAAATTGGTCAGAATATAAAGTATGACAACAACATCATGAGATGGTATGGGATAGAAGTGTCGGGGCCTTTTTTCGACACCATGATTGCACACTATCTTTTAGAGCCTGATTTAAGGCACAAATTGGATTTCTTGTCTGAAAGCTACTTGTCGTACCAAATGGTACCCATTGAAAAACTCATTGGCAAGAAAGGTCCGAAGCAAAAATCCATGCGCATGGTGGATTTGGAAGAGTTGTGTGATTACGCTGTCGAGGACGCCGACATCACATTACAATTGAAGGATATACTCGAACCAAAATTAGAAGAAGAAGGTCTTAAACAATTATTTAAGACAGTTGAAATGCCCCTGGTCGGTGTCCTGAGCAGGATGGAATATCAGGGAGTCCGGGTAAGCAGGGAGTTTTTGGAAAAATACTCCGATCAGATCGGAGAGGAAATACTTCAAATCAGAACAAAGATATACGACCAGGCTGGAGAAGAATTCAATATTTCATCTCCAAGACAGGTAGGAAATATCCTCTTTGAAAAATTGAAAATCCCGTATCGATGGAGAAAAACGGCCTCCGGACAATACTCCACTGATGTGGATAAATTAACAGAACTATCTGTACATCATTCGGTCATTCAAGACATCCTTGAATACCGGATGTATTCAAAATTGAAATCAACTTATGTCGATGCCCTGCCTCAAATGATAAACCCAAGAACGGGCAGAATTCATTCTTCATTCAACCAGGCTAGGGCTGCTACCGGGAGGTTAAGTTCTGAAAATCCGAATCTGCAAAACATTCCCATAAAGAATGCTGCGGGACGTGAAATTAGAAAAGCCTTTGTGCCACGAGATGATCAACATGTCTTATTAGCCGCAGATTATTCTCAAATCGAATTGAGGTTGATTGCTGAAATCAGTAAAGACGAGGCTATGTTGGAAGCCTTTCAGGCAGGTCATGATATTCATAAGGCAACAGCTGCCGGTGTTTATGAAATCCATATAGATCAGGTCACTGCAGAACAAAGAAGGAATGCTAAAACCGTAAATTTCAGTATTATCTATGGAGCAGGTTCCACCAATCTGTCCAGGCAGTTAGGAATAAGCAGGAAAGAAGCGAAAGAATTGATTGAGAGTTATTTCAAAAGATATACCGGTCTGAAGAATTATATGGATGATACGGTACAATTTGCCAGAGACAATGGATATGTCACGACATTGATAGGACGTAAGAGGACCTTACGGGATATCAATTCGCGAAATTCCCTGGCGAGAAGTAATGCCGAGCGCATGGCTATCAACACGCCGATCCAGGGTACTGCAGCGGACATGATAAAAATTGCAATGATCCATATTGATAAAGCATTGTATGAGTCGAATTTGAAATCCAGAATGATCCTCCAGGTTCACGACGAACTTGTTTTTGATGTTCTGAAGGATGAATTGGATCAGGTAAAAGAGATGGTTGAACAAAAAATGAGGTCTGCAATGCCCAATCTTTCGGTACCGATCATTGTGGAATCGGGCATAGGAAAAAATTGGTTAGAGGCACATTAAAAATTCGGTGTTTAGATCAATGATATCCTACTTCATTTCTATCTTGTATCCCATGCAAATCATATGTCAATGAAAACGATAATAGGGCCTGCCATTTTTTTAGCTCAATTCATGGGAGACGATGCTCCATATAACTCATTGGACTCCATATGTGCGTGGGTCGCAAGTTTGGGATATAAAGGAATCCAAATTCCGACATGGGACGGAAGATGTTTTGATTTGAAAAAAGCTGCCAAGAGCAAGACTTATTGTAATGAAATCAAAGGGCTCGTCGCCAGCCATGGACTGAAAATCACAGAATTGTCCACGCACTTGCAGGGACAACTTGTCGCGGTTCATCCGGCCTACGACATCATGTTTGACGGATTTGCACCACCGGAAGTCCAGGGGAATCCTAAAGCGCGTACCAAGTGGGCCGTACAGCAAGTGAAATGGGCTGCTGCTGCCAGTCGAAATTTGGGTTTAAAAAACAGCGTAACCTTTTCAGGGGCATTGCTCTGGCATACGGTATATCCCTGGCCTCAACGGCCTGCTGGGCTCGTCAACACCGGATTTACAGAGTTGGCTAAGCGATGGATCCCAATTTTGAATTACTACAATGACTGCGGGGTCAATCTTTGTTATGAAATTCACCCGGGTGAAGACATTCACGATGGTCATACCTTTGAATTATTCTTGAAGTATACCAAGAATCACAAGAGAGCGCATATACTCTATGACCCTTCTCATTTTGTTTTACAACAACTCGATTACCTGCAATTTATTGACTTCTACCATGAGCGCATCAAAATGTTCCATGTGAAGGATGCTGAATTTAATCCAAGTGGTAAATCCGGTGTATACGGAGGATATCAGGATTGGATCAATCGTGCAGGACGATTTCGTTCGCTCGGGGATGGCCAAACCGATTTTGCGGCAATATTCAGCAAGCTATCTCAATATGGTTTTGACGGATGGGCTGTTTTGGAATGGGAGTGTTGTATAAAATCTCCGGAACAAGGTGCTGCGGAAGGTGCTCCTTTTATTGCCCGACACATTATCGAGGTAACAAAGAAAACCTTTGACGACTTCGCATCGGGTGGAAGCAGTGAAAAGATCAACAGGAAAATATTGGGTTTTTAAAGGTAACAGACCTCTGAGATTCCTGGCCGGTTCAACCACGAAAAGATTTGCTCAGGAAGGTCATCAGTTTTTGTGATATCGGAATTGAAGATTTCTCCGGTGTTTGCTTAACTTCTTCTCGTTCAATTTGATAATCAAATTTGCCGTTTTCCTTCAAGACATTAAACTTGACGAGTTGTTGATTGATCAGGAAGGAATAGGACTTTGATTTGTGAACCATAAAATCCACAACAAGTACCTTGTGATTGTGATAAATCACAACATTTCCTGAATCTTTACTGTGATACAATCCCAGGGCTTGTATGCCTCCCATAGGATCATAATAGGTCCATCGAGTTTCGCTCATTGTTCTTGGGTTGGTATAAGTGGTTGAAAATTAATACATTATACTGAATGACGCAAAAAGAACTACAACTTTCAGAAAAAGAAATCAAAGTAATGATTGAGCAATTGGAGTTGGAAATTGCCTCTCTTGAAGAGAGTGCGGCACCCGTGGCACCCGAAAACTCAATAGGAAGGATCAGCAGAATGGACGCTATCAACAACAAAAGCGTGATAGAAGCCAGTCTTCGAAATCGCAAGAGAAAGCTGTCCAAGTTGCATCTGTCTCTTACAAAGATCCGTCAGCCTGGTTTTGGGATTTGCGTCTCTTGCAAAAAGAACATCAATCCAAAAAGGCTTATGCTTCTTCCCGAAAGCGATAAGTGCGTACGATGCGCTTAAAAATAAAAATGTCAAAAAAAACAGGGTACCTAAGTACCCTGCATAACCCCAAAAAACCAATTGAAAACAATCTTTATATATCTTCTAAAGGAATGTAATTCCTTATGTTTTCTTTTTAGTACGATTATTTCCTTTGAAACAACACAGATAAGACGATGCTCAATGTGAAGATCACATTTTCTCGTACAAATTAAATACATATTTTTTATTTCCATAAAAAATTCTGACATATGTGCTTAAGATGACCAAGCCCCGGATTCGATATGTTTGTAATAGTTGTGGTACAGTTTTGACCAGATGGGAAGGTCGTTGCCCTTCATGTAAAGAATGGGGCAGCCTGGAAGAAGAAATCCTTCAAAAGCACAAAACGCATGTGAGACATTATGCTGGTAAACAGCAAAGAGATGTTGTTCGATTAAAGGATATCGAAATCACAAATGAACAACGTCTCACCATTCCGGGAGATAGTGAAATTCAAAGGGTATTGGGAGGTGGTATCGTTCCGGGTTCACTGATTCTTATCGGAGGGCAACCCGGTATTGGTAAATCCACTTTGATGTTGCAGATGGCATGTAATCTTCCACATAAGGTACTATACATTTCCGGTGAAGAAAGTGAATCTCAAATCAAACTAAGGGCCAGCAGGGTTGCAAAAGCCTGCGACGAATGTCTCATTCTTTGTGAAACGAATATGGAACAGGTTATTCACCACGCCGGTGAGCTTTCGCCAGACCTGTTGTTTGTGGATTCTATCCAGACGGCTTACAGTTCGAGTGTAGATGCAATCGCCGGATCAGTGACCCAAATCAGAACATGTGCTGCACAATTACAGAGTTTTGCAAGAAAGACCAATACACCTGTATTTATTATCGGTCATATCACCAAAGAAGGAAATCTGGCAGGACCAAAATTACTGGAGCATATTGTCGATGTGGTCCTGCAATTTGAAGGAGACCGGCATTACATCTATCGCATATTGAGAACTACCAAGAACCGGTATGGCTCAACCGATGAAATCGGTATTTACGAAATGGAGTCCAATGGACTCAGACCGGTTGCCAACCCCTCTGAACTCTTGATTTCTCCCGTCGAAGAATCGTTGAGCGGAACCAGTATAGGGTGTACCCTTGAAGGTGCCCGACCCTTGCTGATCGAGACGCAGGCTCTGGTGAGTCCCTCGGTATACGGACAACCACAGAGATCGTGTACAGGTTATGATACGAGAAGACTGAATATGTTGCTGGCCGTACTTGAGAAAAGATGTCATCTCTATTTCGGTCAACATGATGTTTTTTTGAATATGGCAGGTGGTCTGAAAATTATGGACCCGGCCATTGATTTGGCAATTGTAGCTGCACTCATCTCCTCGTTAAATGATATTCCCGTCGATAAAAAAATCTGTTTTGCCGGTGAAGTCGGGCTCTCAGGTGAAATAAGGACGGTGAATCGCATCGAACAACGAATTCTTGAGGCAGAACGACTGGGATTCGAACAAATCGTCGTTTCGCAATACCAAAAGAAGAATATTACGGACTATAAGAGTATCGAGGTGCGTAAAATCGGCAAAGTCACCGAACTGGTGGACTTGTTCTTTACATGAATAAAACGGAGATTAAGAATATCAGGATCGTAATGATCAATCCGACCGTAAATGTGGTGTAAGCTATATTCAACAACTTGTACTTCTTTACAATCACATTGCCAAATTGATATAGATCTCTCGCCATACTACCATAAATCAGACCAGTATCCCTCATCATTACGTCGAAGGATCTTTCGAATTCATCCGGATCCATCTTGACATAATGCGTATACATGAACATTTGTCCTACGGCCTCTTCGGCATCCAGTTCCCGGTTTGAAACCAATTCAGCACTGGGTCGCACGGCTAATGTTGCAAAGATCAACGAAACACCGAGAGTAATGAGAAAGATGACGACAGAGACCATGGCCATATCATTATAGCTCGTAATATTCTTATAGAAGATGACCATTCCACTGATGAGAAGCGAATTGAGTCTGATCAGGATGTTCGCTTTTCGATCAGCCAGGGATACCATTCCCATTTGTACCCGAAAACTACTCCTGAAAAAGGTCTGCAGAGCCCGCCGGGCATCTTTTTTACTGAGATCCGAAAAAGGCTTATTCTCCGCAGAGACCTCATCAAGGAATGATTTGGCTGTCTCCCGTATCTTCTTGAGCGGTTCAAGAGTTTGTTCGGTACTCATAGTTCACGTGTTGCAGTATGTCAGCTATATTACAGATCAACAAACCTTTAATCCAATAAATTCATTATTATATTAGTAAGATAGCGAAGGAAAATGACAGTAGAGGAAATTTACTCCATCTCCGATGAAAACCCCATCTTATTTTATGATGGTGTTTGCAACTTGTGCAATGGCTTTGTACAAATGGTGATCAAGCATGACGAGCATGGGAAAATTAAGTATTGTGCTCTCCAGGATCCTTCAGGCGTAAATATTCGTGAGTATCTCAATCAGAAACATGACATCAGTACAGCAATCGGCATGTACAAAAAACAAATATTTACCCATTCAGATGTTCTATTCATGATCGCCAGGGTACTCAAAGGCAAGTGGATCATACTCAGACCTTTTCAATGGATTCCCAAGTCCATCAGGGATCGGATTTATAATTGGGTCGCTAAAAATCGATATAAGTGGTTTGGACAAAAAGATTCATGCCCAGTCCCGGATATCAAGATCAAAAACAGATTCATACAATAAAGGTCAAACCTTCGGAATTTTGATCATATAGGTGTTTTTAATGACAGTCAGGTGATTGTCACGAAGCCATGGATTGTACCTTTTTAATTCTCTGTAGGTTATTCCATAGTTGTGTGCAAAATCTCCCCAGCTATCGACCGATTCTGTCACTTTCACTTCATAATAATCTGATATGGGAGGATATAATTCTTCGGATTGAAGATAATATCCAAAATCCTGCGGGTGACTCATGATTTCCTTGATGGCAATCAATCGGAATACGTATTTAGCAGTTTCCTGGTTCAGGTTCAAGTCATAATAATTAGACTCTTTCTGGGCCTTTAATTGGCGTGCATATGCCGTAGGCCCCACATTATAGGCTGCCGCGGCATCCGTCCATGTACCGAATTTCTTTTTCAACCATTTTAGATAATTACAGGCTGCAATCGTCGCTTTTTCAAGGTGATATCTTTCATCAACCTCGTCATTGACTTCTAAGCCCTGTTCTTTTGCTGCCAGCTTCCTGAATTGCCAGAAACCTTTGGCATTCGCCGGAGAAGTAGCATTTTCCAGTCCGCTTTCAGCAACGGCAAGAAATTTAAAATCATCAGGGACTCCATGCTCCAAGAGAATTCTTTCGATAACAGGAAAAAATCGATTCGCTCTCTTCAAGTATTGAATCGTACTGGAATGGTAATAGGAATTTCTAAGTAGTTGGGCATCAAGCCGTTCCTTAGCGTCAGCAGTGAGTGGCATCATCTCACCTGCCCATTCAAATTGTTTATCGACATCCGGAGCCTGTATGATCTGTGGTAATGGATTAGATTCGCTATTTCTCTTTATTCGATCATCTGCATAGGAAGATACGAAGATGAGCATCATAAAAACAATTCCTGAAATCAATCCAAATTTTACGATCAATTTGTCCATTGTGATTAAGTTTTATCAAGTTAAAGTAGCGTATTTATTTTAGTAGCAAAAAGGAAGCCAAAGCCTTATCGTGCGAAAAGGCAACTCTCTAACACAAATACGCGTCCAGTTATCGTATTCTCTTCAGTGGTTTTTTATAGATCGGTACAGTAGAACAAGGTTCTCCGTACATTATGCTCTTGGCTACCTGTCGCAAAATAGATGTCAATTGAGCGTATGCCGAAGCAGGTACGGGTTTATTACTGCACCCTTTAATAACGATTCGAGCATTCTGATATTCTGATGGATCCAAATTAGATAAGGAGAGAGAATAGTGATATTGTACATAATCCTCCGGACCTCCTATGTATATCCTATGGGCGTGATCGGTAAGGCTGGATGAAATGAGCATGTATGCCCATACGGGAATGATTGCATCTGTCGAGCAGTAAACACAAACGATTTGATCCTGGTATGAAGTCCAATCGACTTCTTTAAGTGCTTGTCGAAATTCCTTTTCCCTCAGGATTAAGCCCTGAAACAGGAATTCTTTGATGTCAATTTCGACTATTTCCCTGGCGGGGAAATAATCTTCAAGATTGAATGTTATGATCCCGCTCTTTGCGACCCTATTTACTAAAGGTGTTTCCATTTTATTCTTCTTCACTAACGCCTATTGTATCTTCAACAGTTTCGAACTCTTTAAGTTTTGGAAGGTCTTTTGCGTTTTTCAGTCCAAAATGGTTCAAAAATTTAGTAGAAGTTCCATAAAGAAGGGGTCTGCCGGGTCCATCGTCTCTACCCACGATTTCGACTAACTCCTTTTCCAACAGTTTCTGAACGGCATAGTCAGCACCAACTCCTCTGATACTTTCTATCTCCGATTTGGCGATGGGTTGCTTATAGGCAATAATTGAAAGTGTTTCCATAGCTGCCTTTGTGAGTCGCTTTTTTGAGGTCATTTTCAGAAAATCGCCGATGATCTTATGAAATCTCGGCTTTGTCATAAACAAGTATCCACCTGCTATTTCGGTCAATTGCAGGGCAGTGTCCTCCTTATCGTACTTTTCTCTAAGTTCATCAATTATGCTCCTCACCTCTGATCTGCTCAGTTTGATATCAAAAGTCATATTGGTAACTCTTTTGATTTCGTCCAGATTTAAAGCATACTCGGATGCAAAAATCAAAGCCTCTAAATAAAGGTCCAGCCGCTCTTCGGTCTCGTTATTATGCCCCAATTCATTTTTTTGTTGAAGTTGCAAAATTAGGACAAAGGAGGAATTTTCCACTTATCGGGGAGTTAAATGATTCCATTAAGCATTTTTCAATCTCATTTATCCAGTACAGCGAATTTTACTATGAAAAAATAGTAAAGTTGTCTCACGAACGTATTACTCGAAGTTGACAGCTAACAAAAATCACATTGCCAATTCATATACAGAAGAAATTCAATACCTGTTGGATGAATATTCCAAAGATGGTTGGACACTGGCATCCACCGACGCCACTTTATTCGGCTCAGCTGTCTACATTTACCTATATCTTGAAAGAGCACTTTCCTGAACAATTCAGTATCTGTCAGAAATCATCATCAGTCAGGGAATGCATTAGTTCCATGTCCACGACATAGTCATTTTTAACAAAATCACACCAGAAGCAATCTTCTTCTCCGCATCCCACTTCGAATTTGTGCAAATGAATCTTTTCCCAGGTATCCCTGATCTGGTCGCCAACAAAAGCAATTTGCTCATTCGAAACGATATACGATTGTTTTGAAAATTCGCCCGTCTTTCTGTCAGGCTCCACAAAGTCGACGACACCTTTTTTCATGGACCAGTTATACATGCGGTCGCTCTCTACTAGAATTTTATAAAAAACAATTTGTCTCCAGTAATCACCTCCCAAGGGATGTTTGTCCGAAGGCATGTATAATTTTAGTTTATTTCTCGCACTTGCGGGATTTCCGGTTTTATAATCAGTAATGACGACCTCGTTTCCAAATATTTGTACACTATCCAGAACTCCCTTAACAGGGATGCCCTCGTATTCCGACTTTTCCATCCGGACTTCTACTGCAAAGTTGCCTGTGTTTTCATCTGTTGGTCCAAGATATTCGTCATAATATTTAGAAAGTACCTGATGACCATAGGCAGCTATGTCTTTGAACTCGTCATTTGTAAAATGAGACCTGTGTGACATCATGCCATCATCAAAGGATGCAAGAAAGTCTAATTTTGGAGTTTTTATATTCAAATTTAATTGCCGGTAATAAGCTTCCAGGGCATAATGAACAGCTCGGCCAAAACCCATATATTTTGTTCTCGCCATTGGCACTCTTAATATGGACTCATAATAAAAGGTTACCGGGCACTTAAGATATTTATTGAGTGCGGTAACACTTAACCTGAATCCTTCCAAGATTCTATCGACTAATGAGTGATCAATGAATTCAATTTTTGAATTTTTGTTAAGCAACAAATGATATTGGAAATCGACAACTTGATCCTCGCTCACAATTCTCTTTTGAATGGGAAGATTGGAGACATGAATGATTTCATCGATAAATCTACTTGCGCCCAAGTCCCTTCCATTTTCACTTTGAAGCCCATATGATATTGTCAATTGTTCCATGGCCCTTGTCATTGCCACGTACATCAGTCTTCTTTCATCCTCAATATTGGTATCCATATTACCCTTGACCTTGGGAGGATAAGTGAAGGATCGATTTGATTTTCTTGCACTGTCCCAAATATTCTTCGTGACCCCTATAATATACACATATTTGAATTCGAGTCCCTTTGAAGAATGTGCCGTCAAAAAATGAACCCCATCTTCAGATGAGACCACTTTGTTCACTTGTAATTCAATATCGTTTGAACGCATCTTCTCGATCAATTCCAGAAAATCTCTCAATGATAAATCTGCGTTCTTACTCGATTCTTCCTTTATCAAATCAAAAAGAGTACCCAACACCTGGAGTAACCAACTCCGGTCAGGGTGTTGTAAAATATAACTTAAAATGTGACCCTCGTTTATTATAATTTGAAAAAGGACCTGCAGGGTAACATCATTGATGTCAGCCCCCCACTTGGCCAATCGGTCACTCAACCTGCAAATGCTTTGTAGAGATTTTAGTTGTAGTGGTTCGAGTATTTCCCTATTGGCAATAAGTTGTCCCAGGGATCTGTCATTTTCATTGGCGAAACCGTTGACATTCTCTCTTTTGACCGACCATAACATTTTAGAAATATCATGGGTATCTATTTCAAAGAAATTATAATGAAGTATTTCAAACAACATTCTGTCTGCTCCTCCCTTCCCAGTATATTGTCTGTCTATATAGCTCAAAATATTTATAATATTCTTCACAAGAGGCAACTTCAGGATGTCCACTTTTCTCTTGACATTCAGAGGCACCCCTTTTTTCTCCAATACTTCAACGATCTTTTCAACTTGCCTATGGTTTCGATAAATGATCGCTGTATCACTCAAGTCCTTATTTTCCTGCCACTTATTTAATATGAAACCTGATATGTCAGCCTGTTCCTGTGTAATATTTTGATATGAGTTGATAATGACGCTTTCTAATTTGCGATCATTGCTCCTAGTTGATTCCAGTACCTTATTGAGACCAAACTTTGGTTCTTTCACAATGCGTTCTTCATTGTAGTCAATGAGCTCCATTGCAACATCCAGGACTTCCTGGTAAGATCTGTAATTCTTCAGAAGTACAATTTGAAATGGATCGTATTTTGAAATAAATTCCTTGATGTTTCCCATATTGGCTCCCTGGAATTTATAAATGGATTGATCATCATCTCCGACCGCAAAAATATTCGGGCGGTCTTCCCAATAACTCAACAGACAGTATAGTAATTCTACTTGTGAACCATTGGTGTCCTGAAATTCATCTACGAGAAAATAATGATATCTTTCCTGGTAGGACAACAAAAGTTCATGATCCGTTTGAAACTTTTGAAGAACCCATAAGATCATGTCATCAAAATCATATCGATTCGCCCTCATCATGAGGTTTTGAAACTCGCTGAACAGCTTTGATGCTTCCCTTAATTCTTCCATTTTCCTGTGGATCAGGTCAAATGCCTTCTGTTTGAACGTTCCCTTTTTATACCCTTTTCCGGATCTCTTGTAAAACATCTCCGGGTCACTTTTCAAAAAGTCGTAGTGCTCGTCTATCGCAGCTCCTATAAATTCCCAACTGTAGTTCTCGCGTTTCATTAAAGAAAAAAGATTGTTCAATCTTCTCATTTGAAACTTTGGATCACCCTTCAAAACTTTCAAAATATGAGTATCGGGAAGATGATGAAAGAGCTCTTTATATAAATCGATCCGTTCCAGGTCAGATATGGGTTCGAGTTGTCTGTAATTTCCAAAAAGATCCGGATGTTCCTGGATGACCTGGTTACAAAATGAGTGAAAGGTGTGAATATGAACCTTGTGGGCATCCGGACCAATGATTTTCACAAGACGTCCAAGCATGGCTATACTTGCCGCCTCGGTATAAGTAAGGCATAGAATATTGTGAGCTTGTGTATCCGTTTCCATCAAAATCCTGCCTATGCGCGTTGTCAGGATTTGAGTTTTCCCCGTACCAGGCCCTGCAATAACCATAACCGGTCCTTCAATGTGGTCGACAGCAGCTTTTTGCTCACTGTTTAACCTTTCATATTCTCGATTAAATATTTGTGAATGTTTATTCCGTACACTCGTATTATCAAACAATGATGTCTGCATAGGGATTTGCTATTAACATGCAAATAAAATAACATAATGCAAGGTCTTTGCACCCCGATCGGGTTAAAAACAATTTTTTTATCTTAACGAGACCTGGTTAGATAAACAAAACCAAATATGTCTTACTTTTCGAAACGTGTTGATCTGCTCATTATTCATCATTAACCCTAAAGACCAAAATGCTCGTATTACTCCTGGATATTATTTCCTTTCTCGGAAGGTTTCATCCGATTCTCGTCCATCTTCCTATAGGGTTCATCGTATTGGCCTTACTAATAGAGTGGCGACTCAATGATAAAAGATACAACGGTGCAATTACGTATTCCTGGTTCCTGAGTGGATTATTCGCAGCAATCGCTTCGGTCTGTGGCTGGTTTTTGGCCAACGATGGTGCCTATGATAATTGGACCCTGTTTTTTCACAGATGGCTTGGCATTTCAATTGCCATTATTTCATTCATTGGGTGGTGGATCCGAAGAAATAGTTCAGAACAAAAATCACTGAAAAAAATTACCAGCATAAGCATCATCATAGCGATTATCATCACTGGTCATCTAGGAGGAAATATGACACACGGTTCCGGATACTTACTGGAATATGCTCCTAAGACAATACAGAATATCTTTGGATATGACCCTTCCCCGATTCAATATCCCACATTTACGAATCCCGATAGCGTAAATGTCTACGCGGATATACTTGCACCGCTCTTTGAGGACAAATGCAATTCATGTCATAATGATAAAGTGCAGAATGGTGGTCTCAACCTCGCTTCCATTGAAGGCATTCAAGAAGGTGGAGATGGTGGCCCCGTAGTGAAAGGAGGGGATTATACGAGCGAATTATTGAGAAGGGTAACGCTGCCAACGACAAGTTCCAAATTCATGCCGACTACGGGGATGCCTCTGACGTACCATGAAATTAAAATATTGGAATGGTGGATTTCCGGAGGAGCAAAATTTGAAGCACAGGCATCAGATTTAGAATTGAACGAAAGTATTCAGGCGACGTTGCTCGCCAGACATCGTCTGGACCTGACGCCAAAGTCCTGGATAGAAAAAACAATTGTTCCAAATATCGATTCTTCTCTCCTGTCTGCTCTGAGAACCATAAATTGGCGCGTGAATCTATTGGCTCAAAATAATGGTTGGATTGAAGTGCTCGCTCCTCGTGATTCTTCGGTGACCTCGGATATGATCACCAAATTACCCGAAGCAAGAGAACAAATAACCTGGCTGGAATTGAAAAATGCAGGGGTTACTGACGATTTTATGCACATCATTAATTCTTTGGATCATCTCACCCGACTTCAGCTTCAATACAATAATATAACAGCAGACGGAATAGAAGCATTAACTGGATTGAGACATCTGGAAAGTCTTAATTTAATTGGAAATAATATTGACGATGATGTATTTCCACTGCTGGCAAACTTTCCTGGATTGAAGAATATATATCTCTGGCAAACTGATGTTTCAAAGGAAGCTTTGGAAAATGCTCGTCAAGAATATCCGGATGTTAATATTGTGCATGCCGCTAGCCTTTAATGTGCGTGCCCCTCGCCACCCCGGCTCTCCCGCATCGATATTGATCACTCCTTTAAAGAAATTTGAAGTGAATAAAAGAAAAAGGATACTATTCAAGTCTTGCGACGGTGTAAGATCTTGAAGGTAAAATCATGAGCATTTTTCTCATCAGCTTTCCTGAATTCCTCATAGGCCACATTATAAAGGTTTACATCAATTTGTGGAAATAACGTATCTCCTTCCGGACTGGCGTGTACTTCAGTCAGGTAAAGACGGTCCCATAAATTCATCGTCTGAGCATATATCCTGCCCCCGCCCAGTATAAACACTTCGTCTTCATTTTTTTCAAATGCCAGCTTCAGGGCTTCATCTACAGAATGTACGATATGTGCACCGGAGTGATAATAAGATTTGTCCCGGGTCACAACAATATTGATTCTATTTGGCAGAGGTTTGGGTATGGACTCGAAAGATTTTCTACCCATTATGATATGACGATGAAGTGTTTTTTCCTTAAACCACTTCAAATCTCCCGGCAAATGCCAGGGGAGTTTATTGTTAATTCCGATTACCCGATTATCGGCACGCGCCACGATTGCGGATATAATCATTTCCTCTATTTAGGGTTTCTCAATTAAATCAACATTCTTGACTTCTTCCTGCAGAAATTTCCGTCTCGGTTGAATTTCTCCACGCAAGAACTTTTCAATCATCAGGCCTGCTATCGGTGCGGCCACTTCTCCTCCCCCCCCGGCATTTTCTACGTACACTGCTATGGCAATTTTTGGATCGTGTTTTGGAGCAAAACCGAAAAATACTGAGTGATCAATACCGGCATTTTGTGAAGTTCCCGTCTTACCACAGATCGATATGCCGGGAACAAATGCCTTTTGGCCCGTGCCTGCATAGATGACTCTTTCCATGCCATCGATGACCGGCCCAAAATGAATCGAGTCAACCGGAACTTCATTTTTCTCCAGGAACCTCAAACCAATACTCTTACCGGACTGAAAAGACCTTATTAAGTGCGGCACATAATAATATCCTCTGTTGGCAATGATCGCTGCCAGATTGGCCATTTGCAGGGTGGTCAATTCCAACTCTCCTTGTCCGATGCCCAGTGACAGGACGTAGGTGGACCGCCAGGAGTATTCACTCGTGTTGATCCGACGGTCATAGAATTCTGAACTTGGACGAAACCCTTCCGACTCATTCAATAAATCCACCCCCAGGGATCTTCCTATGCCAAACTCATCGAGGTATGACATCAACTCATCCAATCCCTTCCCCGGATTATTGAAACCATAGCGGTCAATATAGTCGCGCACCATTTGGTAATAATATGTATTACAAGAATGTTGCAAGGCAATTTTGACATTATAGGGATTCGGGTGTTCGCGGCATTTCTGAATAAATCCTTTTCTTTTATTTACATCATATTCTCCGCTGCAAATCATGGGTTTATCGGCATACCACATTCCTTCCTGCATGGCGATCAATGAGAGTATCGGTTTAAAAATGGATCCGGGAGGATACTTCGCCTGGATTGCCCGGTCTAAAAATGGCTTATTGATCGTATCAGACAATAATTGCAAAAATGCACTGTTTCTTGACTTTCCTAATGAAAGCGCATTTGGATCGTAGGCGGGTGCGCTGATCATGGTAAGAATTTCTCCTGAAGAAGGTTCAATTACCACAATTCCTCCACGTTTATTCTGCATGAGATCCTCTCCATACGCCTGCAGTTTGATATCCAGGGTAGAAATGATGTCTTCTCCTGATGCTGCAAACCTGTCTAATGTTCCCCTTCTAAAGGATTCCACGGCACGTCCTACATTGTCTTTGAGCAAATATTCATATCCTCTCTGTCCCCTTAATTCCTCTTCATATATCCTTTCTATTCCACTCGTTCCTTTTATATCGCCAATTTCATAGACATCTTTTCTGCTTTCTATGTCATTCATATTGACTTCACTAATGTAACCAAGAACATGAGCTGCATTTGGATAAGGGTAGTTCCTCTTGTTCTTTAATTTGGGGTAAAAGCCAGGAAATTGAAATAGATGTTCCTGCAACCGGGCAAATATCGCAGGCTCTATATTGGTCAGAAAGGTGATCGGGATATAGCTTCTGAAATAAGGTCTTGACTGAGCAAGGCTCATCAGGTTTTCATATTCCTCAATCGTGATTTCCAATAATTCACAAAACGCGGTAAGATCCATATCTGTCTCTATCTCCCGATAAATCATCTCGAGTTCATAAGTAGGTTCATTCACCACAAGGAAGTGATCATTTCGATCATAGATGATGCCGCGAGGTGCAGCAATGGTTCTCTTGATCAGTGTCCTGTTATGTGCCTGCTCACTGTACGTCTTATTGATTACCTGGTGTTCGAAGAGATTCCCTATCAGGACAAGACACCCGATAATGATTAAACTGACGATGGCTTTATGTCTGAATGTTTGTTCTCCTGTCGGCATCAGAATATCAACTTGTACAATATGATTAACAAATAAGAAACGATAAAACTCACAATGGTATTGACAAAGATTTTCAATATGAATACGAAAGAGAAGGCATCGATCGAGAAGTAAATAAATATATGCACAAATAAGAGAATCCCAACATAGGATAAAAACCAGTTCAAGCCATAATGATCCTTTTCAATCATATCATTCGCCCTATATCCCAGTCTTGGCTCGATAAGTCCAAGAACAATTGACCTGATAAATGCGGTAAAAACGAGAGTGGCTGCATGTACCCCCGGACTATCGTAAAAAACGTCAACGATCAAGCCTATGGCGAAAGCACTGACAATAATTGCTGATCTTCCAAAGGAAACGGGAAGAAGAATGATGATGATCGGGTAGATCAAAATTGACAATGAAAACTGTTCGAGGAAAGCTATTTGAATGTTTTTCAGGAGCAGTACCTGAATGGCAATAAATAAAGCAAATGAGATCAGTTGGCCTGCGGTAAGCCTATTCATCTTGATTTAAGGAAATGATGTCTGCCGCAAAGTTATCTTTTAGCACATAAACGTGATCAAGATTGGCGAAATCTGTCGACGGCGTCACCTCTATTTCAAAGAAGGCACCATCTTTCCCTACATCGAAAGAAGCAATGGTGCCAATCAAGAGTCCTTCCGGAAAGATTGTTGAATACCCATTGGTGACTACTTTGTCCCCAATTTCAAAATTCGCATGGATCGGTATTCCGGATAAACTTAGACTTTTATAAGATTTGCCATCCCATGTAATTGTGCCGAAGTAATTCTCATTCTCAATACTGGCGCTGATCCGAATTTCAATATTCAATAAAGAAATGACTGACGAAAATTGATGGTTAACCGTCCTGACGATGCCGACGATACCATCCGGAGTGGTGACACCAAGGGATGTGGCAATACTGTCCCTGCTCCCCTTGTCAATTGTGATCAGGTTTCTAACAGAGGTAATGTTGTTATTGATAATTCTTGCGGGTATTACAGAATAAGCTATTTGTCCGGCATCCGGCACCGGGGCTTCGGATCTGGGCATATTTATGATTTCATTGAGCAACCTTGCATTTTCGGCCAATAGTTCATCATTGGATTGCTGAAGAGAAAGGTAATCCTTCACTTGTGCTGAAGTTTTCAAAAGATTTCCGGAAAACAGGGAAGACGAATGAAGAAAGATGTCCCTCTGTGTCTGATTAAAATTGATGATCAGGATGAACGCCAATAATTCGCAGACCAGGAAAGTAATAATGTGAGCAAATCCCTTGAATCCCGTCTGTTGATAAGACATCTTAGAGGCTTCTTCGATCCATCAGGAAGGTGTATTCCTTAGTGTGCTTTAAGGCTTTGCCGGTACCACGGACAACCGCCCGTAACGGATCATCAGCCACATAAACCTTTAATTTGGTCTTTTCGGATATCCGCTTGTCAAGACCTCGCAATAAGGCTCCTCCCCCTGTCAGGTAAATGCCGGTCCTGTAAATATCGGATGCCAATTCAGGAGGAGTCTCTTCGAGGGCGCGTATCACCGCATCCTCAATCTTGGCAATGGATTTATCGATTGATTCCGCGACTTCCTCATGCCCCACGAAAATTTGCTTTGGGATACCGGTCAGAAGATCTCGACCATTTACAGCAATTTTCTCAGGAGGGTTTTCAAGTTCGATAATTGCTGAACCCACTTCCTTCTTTATTCTTTCTGCTGTACGCTCGCCTATTAGCAGGTTGTGCATGCGCTTTACGTACTCGATGATATCATAGTTCAATTCGTCACCCGCTGTTCTGATGGATTGGTCTGTTACGATCCCGGCGAGGGCAATGACGGCAATTTCCGTGGTTCCACCCCCGATATCAATGATCATGTTCCCCATCGGTTCCATTACATTAATACCTATACCCAAAGCCGCGGCCATGGGTTCGTGAATCAAATAAGTTTCTTTGGAATCCACATGATCAGCACTATCGAAGACCGCTCTTTTTTCTACCTCTGTAATTCCTGAAGGGATACAAATCACCATCTTCAGATGAGTAAAGAATTTTCTTCTTCCCTCAACCATGTTGATCATACCCTGGATCATGTTTTCTGCAGCCTGGAAATCTGCGATCACCCCATCTTTTAATGGTCTGACCGTCATGATATTAGCGTGCGTCTTTTCGTGCATGTGCATTGCTTTGATCCCCACTGCCAACAATTCACGCGTATTCCTGTCCATCGCCACGATAGAGGGCTCATCGACCACAACTTTGTCTTCATACACGATCAGTGTATTGGCCGTTCCGAGGTCAATAGCAATTTCCTGCTTGAAAAAGTTTAACAGACCCATTGTTTAATACTCACTATTCTGGTGCACCAACAATTACATTCCAAAAATCATTCCTATCAAAATACTTCCTTGCCATATCTCTTATTTGATACGAATCAAATGAAAGCGAAGCCTTGATCAGGGTATCTAAGTCGTCCAAAGGAATATCGGCCAAAGCTAATGATTTTATTGTCCTAATGCTATTGAAGGGCCCATCAAAAAGATTCATATAATTTCCCATCATATATTTATTGACAGTGGCACATTCTTCCTCGCTGACCAACTCCTCACGGATGGTTTCCATTGCCTTATGGATCTCCTTCATACAGTTCCAAACATTTTCGTTGGATACCTCAGCGGCAATCATAATGTCGCCATCATAAACATGGTTGTCGAGCAGACAATAGATGCTGTACGTAAGACCCATTTCTTCACGTATCTTCACAACCAGCCGGGAACCAAAATATCCTCCCAACAGATTGCAGACATATTGAAGCCTGAAATAGTCAGGATGCTTCATGGTACATGACCTGCGGCCGATGCGGATCGAAGTCTGATTCAAAGCCCCGGGGACAACAATACTACCCCCTTGAACAGCAGGGCTTTGGTAGTCGACCTTTTCACTAGTGATCGAAGATTTTGTCATGCTCTGACATAATCCATCTAACACAGATTGATCTTTATCATCGAGATCTCCAGCAACAAACAACTGACAATGATTTGCTTTGACATATTGATGAAAATGTGCCTTTATTTCCTCCAACTCCAGATGATCATATAATTCTGAAGTACTATTATATCCATATGGGTGATTGGATCCATATATCTTTTCTGTAAGCAAACGATAGGACACGACATCATTTTTAGCTAACTGGATCTTTAGTTTTTCCTTGCTCTTACTCTTTATGTGTTGCCAATCCTCATTTTTAAGCTGTGGTTCATTGATGATCATTTTTAGGATGGCAGTGATTTCGCTTAAATGTCTTTTTTGACTTATGGCTTTTATGGATATGTGGTCAAGTGAAGCTGTACAGGTAATGGAAGCACCCAGAAAATCAATGCGCTCTGAAAGTTGAGCAGCACTAAATGATCCTGCACTTTCTCTCATCAAAGCTGCGCAGGATGCTGCCGCCAGTTTTAGTTTTTCCTGTGGTCGGCCGGCCTGAAAGACCAGGTCAATCATCACAATACCGCAATTAGCTTTACGCACTTGATATATTGGAATATCCTGGTAAGATGTCATTTGTATGACTTCAGGCATATGAATGCTTGAAACAGCCTCTACAGTAGGTGCCCTAGACAAGTAATTCAGGTATCTCATGTTCATTTGGAACTAATGCACAAAAGTATATCTAAGAGTAGATAAGCATATCCATACAATCGTCTATTTTTGCGGTTATCCTGATTTTTACCGCGTCAAGCGGATTGGGATAATTTTCGGTTTGTCCGAAAAACTTCATTTAAACGAAAAGAGAATACATGAAATTCAGTGTTTCTTCATCAGAATTGCAAAAAAAACTGTCACTGGCCAATGGAGTGGTCGGGGCGAATACGGTTTTGCCGATCCTGGAGGATTACCTG
This sequence comes from Saprospiraceae bacterium, assembly GCA_028282725.1. Taxonomy (GTDB): domain Bacteria; phylum Bacteroidota; class Bacteroidia; order Chitinophagales; family Saprospiraceae; genus JAJRXG01. The sequence goes on along the minus strand of JANQHF010000061.1, from coordinate 138,999 downwards.
TTTGAGCTTTCAGGCAATCTTCTCAAGATTACGGCATCCAATCTCGAAACGACGATCATGACTTCACTGGAAGTTGATGGAGAAGAAGACGGACAGATAGCCATCACCGCCAAAATTCTTTCAGACACATTAAAAGCTTTGCCAGAGCAACCGGTGACTTTTGAAGTAGAAACAAATGTCAGGTCAATAACGATTACATCGGCATACGGTAAATACAAACTAGCGGGAGATAACCATGAAGATTTTCCGGATTTGCCTGCCGAGGAAGATGCACAGTCCATTACCCTTGATTCTGACCTCATCAACAGTGCGTTGACCAAAACCCTTTTTGCCACCAGTAATGATGAGCTGAGAATGGCAATGCAGGGAGTGTATGTACAAATAGAGGATGCCACGATCATATTTGTGGCAACCGATGCCCACAAGCTCGTTAAATACAGCTTTAAAAGAGGCAATCCTGAAGAGACTGCTTCATTCATTATACCGAAGAAAGGATTGGTTCTTTTGAAGAATGCCCTCAATCAGGATGCGCAGGTCCATCTTTCCTATAACAAGAACAACTGCTTCTTTGCGATGGGTCAAACCAAGGTCATCATCCGGTTGATCGATGCCAAATATCCTGACTATAATGCCGTTATTCCTTATGACAATGCCAATAGACTTACGATCAACAGAAGTGATTTCTTACAATCACTGCGAAGGATCGCCATCTATGCCAATAAATCGACCAACCAGGTCGTACTCAACATAAGCGATGGCAGTTTGACGGTATCTGCACAGGATCTGGACTTTAGCAATGAAGCTACAGAACAACTTTCGTGCGAATACACGGGAGACGCAATGAACATCGGTTTCAATGCTAAATTTCTTATCGAAATGCTCAGTGTCCTCGGAACGGACGAGATCATACTGAAACTTTCAACACCGAATCGCGCCGGAATTCTCGTTCCTTCTGAGCAACCGGATGAAGAAGAATTGATCATGCTCGTCATGCCGGTGATGATGGGTAATTGATTTTGGCTTTTTCGTTATAGTAATATGAAAGTGGGATTATTCTTCGGATCCTTTAATCCGATTCATATTGGTCATATGATCATTGCCAATCATATGCTCGAATATACAGAGCTGGAGAATATCTGGATGGTCGTTTCTCCCCAAAATCCATTCAAACAAAAAAAATCACTGGCCCCAAATTATGATCGCCTCCACCTGGTTCACCTTGCTACCGCTGAAAACTCAAAAATCAAAGCAAGTAAGATAGAATTCAATTTACCAGTTCCATCCTATACGATAGACACACTGACTTATCTCAAAGAATTTAAACCAGGGAATGAATATGCCCTGATCATGGGCGGAGACAATTTAGCATCATTTCACAAGTGGAAAAATCATGAAATGATCATTGCTCATCATGATATCTATGTCTACAAACGACCCCGGTACAGAACACACAGATTTCATGATCATCCAAGAGTTCATTTTGTGGAGGCACCGCTCCTGGACATTTCAGCAACATTTGTCAGAAAGGCAATAAAAGAAAATAAATCAGTGCAATACCTGGTCCCACATGAGGTATATGAATATTTGAATTCCAGTCATCTATACCGGAAATGACGATGGCGCGCTTTCTAATTTTACTCCTTTTCAGTCTTTATGGAATTTTGAATGGTCAGGATATTGCAATTGGAGATTGGAAATCTCACCTGCCCTACCAACGTGGAATTTCAGTTACTCAAAGTGCCGACAAGGTAATTTATGCAACACCCTTGAGCATTTTCACAATAGATAAAGTGGACAATTCCGTAACCTTTCTTTCCAAGGTTGAAGGGCTTTCAGATATTGGAATTAGAAAAGTGCACTACGATGAGTTTAACAATCAATTGTTCGTACTTTATAATAATAGCAATATTGACATTGTCCGGGGAAGCGGTATAATCAACATTCCCAATATCCTTTTAAATAATTCTATTATTGGAAATAAGAGAATTAATGATATCTATTTTTCAAATGAGCAGACGGCCTTTATATCTGCTGAATTTGGAATCGTTGAATTCAATACACAGAATTTGACCTTTGGCAGTACGATTAGAACAGGAGTGCCCATTCGCCAGATGTCGTCCCGGAATGATATACTTTACGCAGCTACTTCGGAAGGAGTTTACTTCATCCGAGATCAGGAAAATGCAATCTTATCTGATTTCAGTCAATGGAACTTCTTAGGAAGTGAATTTGGAATGCCGGAATTATATAATTCAGTGGCGATAGTAAATCATCAAGGTGCTGTTTACATCGGCGCCGACGGTAATCTATTCAAATTTGAATCAAAAGACTCCATATTCATCATTCATCAGGAAATGGAATTGGAGTTAAAATATTTAACTAGTTCCAATGACCTTTTGATAACAGGTTGGAATGGTCCTGATTTTCAATCTAAGGTCCTATTTTTTAATGATGACGATGCGTTTATTGCGAACGGAGCCAATTGCCTTGGAGTCACACAGGATGCGCTCCTGGATGAAAAGGGAACCATATGGTATGCAGATCTTTTCAACAATATCCGCTTTGCAGAAAGTTATTCAAGTCCATGTTCGCAAATACGGTATAATTCTCCTTTTTCAGAAAAATCCAGTGACATAGTTGTTAAGGATGATCTGGTATTGGTGGCGTCTGGCGGCGTGGCAGAGAATTTCACATTTCTGTTTTCAAGAGATGGATTTTATTTTCTGAATGAAAGGAATTGGTTGAATTTCAATGAATTTGAAAATAGTACGATCAGAGATTTTGATGCCTTGAGTATTTTTCGAGTTGCTTTTCATCCTTCAATTTCAAAATTGTACGCGGCTAGTTATTGGGCTGGATTGGTTGAGTACGATTTCGAGAATAACAACTATCAGTTGTACAACAAGACCAACAGTTCTCTGAGGGGGGCTATTGGAGACCCGGCAAGGGAGAGAGTCACCGGACTGGCATTTGATGAAGATGAAAATCTTTGGGTGTCTACCTACAATGCTCCGGAGCCCATCAATGTCCTGACCCGGGAAGGCAGATGGCTTAGTTTTTCAGTACCCTCCCGCAGCACGCTTAGCGAGGTGGTCGTAGATGATGTGGGATACAAATGGTTTACTGTACATGGAAACAACGGAGGTGTCCTGGTCTATGACAGCGGTCCCTCCGTGCAGAGCACGGCTGATGATCGATTCAGGTTTATCACTTCCAACAATAGCGAATTGTCCACCAACAATGTGATCAGTATCGTCAAAGACCTTGATGGGGAAGTCTGGGTAGGAACCAATGAGGGGCCTGTGATCTTTGATTGTGGGACTCAGGTATTTGATGTTGAAGTATGTCAGGGCATAAGACGCAAGATAGTACAGGATAGTATCGTTGCCTTTCTTCTGGCCGATCAACAGATCAATGTCATGGCGGTGGATGGAGCAGATCAGAAATGGTTTGGAACAAGAAACGGATTGTTCGTTCAGTCTCCACAGGGAGATGAACAAATCGCTCATTTTACGGTGAATAATAGTCCGTTGTTTGACAATGAAATCCAATCTCTTGCTTACGAAGGGGAAACGGGCATCATGTGGATTGGCACGAACAGGGGTTTGTTATCATTGAGAACTGAATCTACTGCCGGCAAAAACATGCACCGTGAAGATGAGGTAATCGCCTTTCCCAATCCGGTCGATCCGGATTATTTTGGGCCTGTCGCAATCAGAGGTCTTACGGCTGATGCAAATGTGAAAATTACAGATGTTAATGGTTTGTTGGTCACTGAGTTAACAGCACTTGGAGGTCAGGCAATCTGGGACCAAAGAGATCTCAAGGGCAATGAAGTTCAATCCGGGGTTTACCTGGTATTCAGCACAGATGTCTCGGCCTTCGATCGACCCGATGCCTTTGTTACCAAAATTTTGATCCTTCGTTGACTTCAGATTATTCTTCTTCCGAAGAGGACGTCACAACCGGGGTTTCCTTCTCGGCCGGTTCTTCAGGTTTCTTTTTCAGAAACCTGCGGTGAAAGATCAATATGGATGCGACACCAACGGATATGGATGCATCCGCCACATTGAATACCGGACGGAAGAATTGAAATTTATCGCCACCCCAGAAGGGAACCCATTCAGGCAAACGCGTATCAATCATTGGAAAATAAAACATATCCACCACCTTTCCGAATAAGAATGGTGCGTACCCTTCCTCGGGAAAAAGCTCTGCAACTCCACCGTGATAATTCGAAGAAAATATCATTCCGTAAAATGCACTGTCTATGATGTTCCCGATTGCCCCGGCCAATATCAGTGAAAGGCTGATTAAAAGCCCCATTGATTCTTTGGCCCTGTACAATTCCCTGATGAAGTAAAAGAGGAAGGCCACCATGATCAGCCTGAAAAGACTCAAAATCAACTTACCTCCTTTTTCGGACAACATGATTCCCTGACAATTTCCCTCTTCGGAGGTGATCCCTATGCATTTGTCGCCAAAGGTGATACCAAATGCCATCCCCGGGTTTTCTATGAAGTGGATGCGGGCCCAATCCAGACCCAGGATGTTAAAGCCGGTTGCATAACTGAAATGTGTCTTGACATAGATTTTTAGCGCCTGATCTGCGATCAACACCAACAGAACAATGATTATGAGAATGTGGGACTTTTTCAAAAAAAGCTTTCTTTGGCCTGTTTCCCTTACCGCGTAGTAAGGGGCCAAAAATAAATCATTTTCTTTGTTTCGCTTCAATACTTAAGGTAGCATGAGGAACAGCCATCAGTCGCTCCTTGGAAATCAATTTTCCCGTAGCCCGGCAAATACCATAGACCTTGTTTTGGATCCTGAGCTTTGCGTTTTCCAAGTGCTGGATCAATTTTCTTTGCCTTGCTGCCAGGTCGTATAATCTTTCCACATCCACAGATGTAGAGGACTCCCCAAGGCTTTTAAATTTGGAATCTTCATTATCGCCTAATTCGGCTATTTGCGTCTTATAGTATTCAAGCTGCTCGTTGGCTTGTGCCAATTTATCGTCAATTAACGCCCCAAAGACGGCTAATTCTTTCTGATTATATTTTGTCTTCTTTCGTTGACGTGTAGCCATTTTTCTTGTTTTATGTGAAACAAACAATCAAATATTCGGCCAAAAGCCCAAATATGAACTATCAATCGTGCATTTCTCAAAAAAGTTCCAAATCGAAGGAAAATTAGCTCATAACCTTAGGCAGAAGTGAAACACATGACGATCAACCATCAATAATTTACACCTATCTTTGCCCGGTAATCGCCTGACCTGCAATCGGGATTTAATTGCATAATCATGTCAAGATTATATAATCGCGTAGATCGACGGATCCTTAAAAAACAGCTGGATTCCGATCAAAAGCCCAGAACTACACTGTCATTTTACAAATATGCCCGAATCAGAAACGTTCAGGTATTCAGAGATCATTTCTATCTCTTATTATCAAAAGCCGGTACTTTCGGTCGCATTTATGTAGCCCATGAGGGAGTGAATGGCCAGGTGAGCGTTCCAACTGAAAATCTGGATCTTTTTCGCTCTTTAATGGATGAAATCACCTTTTTGGAAGGCTGTCGTCTGAATATAGCAATCGACGACGATGGGAAGTCTTTTTTTAAGTTGATCATCAAAATTCGAAATAAAATTGTAGCAGATGGCATAGAGGACGAATCTTTCAGTGTTGCGGATAATGCCGTACATATCTCTGCTGAAGAATACAATCAACTCACGGCAAAAGATGACACGATCGTTATTGATATGCGCAATCACTACGAAAGTGAAGTGGGTCATTTTGAGGGGGCCATATGTCCGGATGTGGAGACTTTTCGCGAATCTCTACCGATCGTGGAAGATATCCTGGTCCAAAATAAAGACAAGGACGTCATCATGTATTGCACGGGAGGAATCCGTTGTGAAAAGGCGACTGCTTACTTCAAACACAGGGGTTTTGACAAGCTGTATCAGCTGGATGGAGGGATTATCGAATATGCCAGACAGGTAAATGCACAGGGTTTGGAGAACAAATTCAGAGGAAAGAATTTTGTCTTTGACGATCGATTGGGTGAGCGCATCAGTGAAGATATTATTGCCAAATGCCATCAATGTGGTGCGCCCTGTGACGATCATACCAATTGTGCCAACGACGCTTGTCATATCCTCTTTATTCAGTGTGTGGCTTGTGCCGAAAAATATTCAGGGTGCTGCTCGAACAAGTGTTCAGATTTTATTCAACTACCTGAAGAAGAACGTGCAGATCGACGAAAGAGCGAGGAATTTAATGGTACGAAGTTTGGAAAAGGAAGATACAAGGCAACAAGAGGTGGTTTGGAGGTGTGAAAGCTCAGTTTACTAATCTTTGAAAGCTTGGTAAATTTCCTCGAGAAACATTATTCTCCCTCTTTAATTGATCCAAATCTACCAGGTTTTGAACCAGAATTTGCAATGTATCCAGGAATTATTGATTTTTTTAGCAGGACAAATAGATTAGTTCATGCCCATTTACATGGATCGGCACATCGTTCCTGGAATTGAAGCCAAACATGCTGCAGAGGCACATCGCGAAGATCTAAAGATCCAGGATGAGTATGGTTGCCGATGCATGACGTACTGGGTTGATGAGGAAAGAGGGTATGCATTTTGTCTAATTGATGCACCCAATATTAAGGCAGTTCACGAAATGCACAACAGAGCTCATGGTCTGATCCCTCATGAAATCATACAGGTCAATAGTCATGTCATCGAAGCATTTATGGGACGAATGGAAGATCCGATTGGATGGAATGATCCTGATGATCCCACATTAAAAGTATTCAATGATCCCGCTTTCAGGGTGATTTTAGTTGCTCAAATAACTGATCAATATTTATTACAACATCGTTTAGGGAAAGAAAAAGCAGGAGATCTTATCTCTTTGCACAACGACATCATCAGAAATCAGATAAAACAGTTTGAAGGAAGTGAAGTGGAACTGGGAGGATCTGATTTTATAGTCTCATTCGTATCTGTTTCACAGGCTATTCAATGTGCACAGGCAATTCTAACGTCTCTGCATATTGCTACTGAAATGTTAGGATTTAAAATTGCAATCCATGCAGGCATTCCCGTTACCAAAAATAACGAAATCTTCGGTGACGTCATTCAGTTGGCTCGTGGTCTTTGCTCTTTTGATATTGAAAATCGCACGTTCATTACTTCTGTAATTCGAGAATTGTCCAGATCTGAACATCATACAATATTCGATACATCGAAGACTCGATTTACCTCTTCTACGGAAGAATCCTTTTTGGAATTACTATTCCAGGTACTTAATGATTTTTATTCTGAGGCAAACTTTGGAGTTCCTGATTTTGGCAGCAAAATGTCGATGAGCAAATCTAAGTTGTACAGAACCTGTACAACAGTTCTTGACAAGTCCCCCAACAGTATTCTCAGAGACTTCAGGCTCAACAAATCATTAGACTTTCTTAAATCCGGGTTGAATATTTCACAATCATCATTTCAATCAGGCTTTTCAAGTCCTTCTTATTTTTCCAAGTGTTTCCAGGAAAGATTTGAATTGCTTCCATTACAATATCAAAAACAGGTCACGGACAGCTGAATTAAATAATACATTTTTTGAACCGTACCTTCTATTATTGGAATGTTGATGGTTCTAATTATGCAGCAATAAATTATTGTATCATGTAAAATTAGAAGATTATGAAATATTTAATCACAACATCAATTATCCTTTTGTCCCTGTACTCCACTGCGGTCGCTCAATCCAATTCTCAAAAAGACGGTCCTGCGAAAGGCTTGAAAACATATCTTATAGAAAGAGAAATTCCTGGTGCAGGAGACCTCACCGCACAACAATTACAAGGAATATCAAAGCAATCATGTTCAGTCTTAAAAGAAATGGGACCACAAATTGAATGGATGCACAGTTATGTTACAGGGGATAAAGTATACTGCATTTATAAGGCTGAGAATGAAGAATTGATCCGGGAACATGCAGAAAAAGGGAGCTTCCCGGTGAATAAAATCAGTCTCTTATCAACTAAAATCGGGCCTGAAACGGCGAATTAATCAAAGATAGGTTTACGAAACTTTAAAAGTTTCGTAAACCTTGACTTGTAAAATTGAAGAAAACTTCTTTAGGGACAATTTTACCGGTATCGGGAATAGATCTACCAGCAGAAAATACTTTTAACAAGGATTATTGACCATATAAACGCAAACAAGATGGTCATGATTCAAAAAACGAGTTTAACAGTTTCATTGATTCTATTCCTTGGGTTGACAACTACTCTGATAGCCCAACACCTTGATGTCAAAGGTGATGTAAAGATCATAGGCAATATGGCTATCAATCATCCGGATGATAACAGTACAGTATAGCCGTCCAAAGACACCGGATAGAAATGAAATCGGATATATCGCCGAAGAAATTGATTCTCTGGGTTTGACAAATCTGATTCACTACGACGTAGAAGGGCTTCCTGACGATGTGAAATACGATCGAATGGTCCTATATCTCGTTGAAATCATCAAGATGCATGAAAAGCGGTTTTCAAAATTGGAAAGTCAATTCAGTAATTTGAAATCAAAACATGAAAGTCTGATGCAGAATCAAAGGAGAGGAGAGTCAGATCATTCTGGTCTGGAGAAATGACCCAATTTATTACCGGTGCTGAACTTAGACCTTGGGTAGATTAATCTTTAAAAGAATAGTTCAGCTTTAGGTATCTTAGTCATTCTCAATTTTTAACACGGGAAAATTTAAATAATGAAGAGACGCACATTCATAACAAATACGGCCCTCGGCCTTGCCGGGACAAGTCTTTCTTTTAAATCCAATGCCTTCTATATGGACATGAAAGAACCTCTTTTCAAAATATCATTAGCGGAATGGTCACTATACCGTCAATTATTTCAAAAGAAACTGGATCACCTGGATTTTCCCATGATGACCAAGAAGCATGGTATAGATGCAGTCGAATATGTCAACCAGTTCTTCAAGGACAAGGCAGAAGATATGGCCTACCTGAAGGAAATGAAAGATCGTGCGGATTCAGAAGGGGTGAGATCTCTACTGATCATGTGTGATATGGAAGGAGCACTCGGTGCTCCGGAAGAAAAAGACCGGATTCAGACTGTAGAAAATCACAAGAAGTGGGTCACAGCTGCAAAGTATTTAGGCTGTCATTCTATTAGAGTCAATGGATTCAGCAGGGGAGGTTTTGGTAGTAAACCAGACGACTTTGATGAATCGATGAAGCTGGTTGCAGATGGCCTCAGGAGACTATGCGAATATGCAGATCCGCATGACATCAATGTAATCATCGAGAATCATGGTGGAAATTCCAGTAATGCCAAATGGTTAGTTGGTGTCATGAAGGCTGCAGATCATCCAAGGGCCGGCACACTTCCCGATTTCGGAAATTTCAGCATTTACAAGGACAGGGAAAAGAATAAATCAGTCTCCTATGATGCCTATCGGGGCACCGAAGAACTCATGCCACTGGCAAAAGGTGTCAGTCTAAAAACAACCGTATGGGATGACGATGGCAATCAATCTGATCTGGACTATGACCGAATGATGAAGATCGTCCTGGACGCAGGTTACCGTGGATATGTTGGTATCGAACACGGTGAAGCCGGCCGGGAATGGGAAAGCATTGTTGAAGTCAGGGATAAATTACTAGCGGTTAGGGATCGGCTTAAAGATCACTATCAGTAAGATTTGCTGACAGTAAAAATTGTAGGGCATCTTCTACGGTCAGTTCGGGGTCTTCTTCCATTGGAACATGGCCTATGTTTTCATAGATGATGAGTTGAGCTCCATCAATGTCTTTTTCAAAACAGGAAGCATCATCAAGGGAAGCCCAGGTATCTTCCTTTCCCCACATGATTAATGTCGGGCAGTTGATTTCCTTGATGTGATCAGAAAGGTCAGAATGTTCGGTAAATACACGATCGATAAAGGCCTGTCGATTACCTGCACGTAGTGCCATGTCGTGATAAAGTGTAACAAGCTGATCCGAAATCCTGGAGTCGTCGTAATAAACCTGTTCCAGGTTTTTTCGTATAAAGCTTTTGGGCGTAATATGTTTCATCAATGGACGCAATACAGGATTGGTCGCAATCTTGAATGCAAGAGCATCTGATTCCCCTTCATGTGGATAGCCGGAAGAGTCCAGCAAGAGGAGCTTGGCAACCTTTCCGGGATATCGGACGGTATAAGCCCAGGCAATATAGCCGCCCAGTGAATTGCCTGCCAGGTAGAATGATTCGAGTCCCTGCGATTCAACAAACCCATTCACAAAATCAATGTATGCCTGTATGGAATAATCCCGCCCTGGATGTGGCCCGGTCAAACCAAATGCAGGAAGATCCATTCTGAAAACAGTCAGGTGATCTTTCATTTTCGAAGTCCAATCGTCCCATGTGTGCAGAGATGCACCGGTACCGTGCAACAGGACTACAGGAGGGTCGTTTCCTTCTTCTCTGTAATGAACCTGCATACCCTGAAGCTCCAGCCATTCCGATTCCTGGTCCGCATAATATTTTTTTAATATTTCGACAGGTTTATCCGGGTTGCGCAAAATGTAGAATCCAAGAAATAAGATGATTATGATCATCACAATGAATCGACCAAGCTTGCGCATAAATTTAATTTGTAAGAATTTAATGATATAGATTACGGTGCGCCGCACCTCTTATATTCCCGATAATTTACAATGCTACAAAGATGTGCGGTACGCTGTCCCTCACCATCTAAATTTTCATTTCGCTCATAATCAGGTGCAGGACAATGCCAATCCCTGCAGCCGTAGACCATCCATGATCTACGTAGAATCATTGTTACGCCCATATACCTCAGGTGCAAAGCACCGGAATACTATTCAACGATTTTAAATGTCCATCTATTAAATATCTCGGTGCGCTGCACCTCTTATATTCCCAATAATTTACAATGCTACAAAGATGTCCGGTACGCTGTACCTCATGGTTTAAAATGATCATTTTTGGTTGATTATGGTGCTCATCATCGGTATTGTATGATCGCGACACCCTTTATTTGTAGCAACAAAACAAGAGAATATTATTTGTTGATTTGACCCGGATATTACGGTGCGCTGCACCTCTTATATTTCCAATAATTTACAATACTACAAAGATGTCCGGTACACTGTACCTCACGTTCTAAATTTTCATTTCGCTTATAATCAGGTGCCAGACAATGCCAATCCCTACAGCCGTAGACCATCCACGATCTACGTAGAATTATTATTACATCCATATACCACCGGTGCGGAGCACCGGTGATCTTTGTAGAACCAGGTTTCCGTCCAATTTTCGAAGGTGCGGAGCACCGGAATATTATTCAATGAATTCAAAGACATATTCCAATTTCGAATCGATGCCAAATTCATTTAATAATTCCATAAATTCCTCGCGAAACGAAATTGTCCGATGGTGCTCTTCTTGCCTCAATATATACTTGGCAACACGGTCTATTTGTGAACGTGAATATGTAAACGCTCCATAACCTTTTTGCCAATCAAATTTGTATTTCAAAAATCCCTGCTTATTTATCCATGCATTTGTTGATGTTTTAATTTCCTCAACCAGGTCAGGAATTTTATGTGTCAATTTGTATCCAATCAATATGTGAATATGATCTGGCATCGTACCTATTGCGATTAGTTTATGGCCATGATATTGAATGATGGTTGTTATGTATTTTTCCAATTGACCCTTCCATGATTGATGAATTAACGCCTCTCGATTTCTAACTGCAAATACTAATTGAAAATATGCTTGTGAATATGTATTGGCCATTTTTGATTAAAATTTCGGTGCGCTGCACCTCTTATATTCCCAATAACTTACAATGCTACAAAGATGTCCGGTACGCTGTACCTCATGGTTTAAAATGGTCATTTTTGGTTGATTATGGTGCTCATCATCGGTATTGTATGATCACGACACCCTTTATTTGTAGCAACAAAACAAGAGAATATTATTTGTTGATTTGACCCGGATATTACGGTGCGCTGCACCTCTTATATTCCCAATGTTTTACAATGCTACAAAGATGTCCGGTACGCTGTACCTCGCGTTCTAAATTTTCATTTCGCTTATAATCAGGTGCCAGACAATGCCAATCCCTACAGCCGTAGACCATCCACGATCAAGGTAAAATTATTATTACATCCATATACCACCGGTGCGGAGCACCGGAATACTATTCAACGATTTTAGATGTCTATCTATTAAATGTCTCGGTGCGCTGCACCTCTTATATTCCCAATAATTTACAATGCTACAAAGATGTCCGGTACGCTGTACCTCACAATCTAAATTTTCATTTCGCTTATAATCAGGTGAAGATCAATAGCAATCCATCCAGGTTGAGAACATTGATAATTTCTGTGGAACCATTTGTGCGCTCGTACACCTCAGGTGCAGAGCACCGGAATACTATCCAACGATTTTAAATGTCCATCTATTAAATATCTCGGCGCGCCGCACCTCTTATATTCCCAATAATTTACAATGCTACAAAGATGTCCGGTACGCTGTACCTCGCGATCTAAATTTTCATTTCGCCTATAATCAGGTGAAGATCAATAGCAATCCATCCAGGTTGGGAACATCGATAATTTCTGTAGAACCATTTGTACGCACATACACCTCAGGTGCGGAGCACCGGAATATTAATTTGATTCCTCCCTGAATGCCCTTGCTGCCAGACTGTACAACCACCAGCAAATAATACCGAGAATAATGATTCCAGGAATGCTGCCAAATGGATCATCTGCGATCGCCAGGACATCCCCGGATCCGTAAATGGCCACAGGAACGGCAAGACCAATACCAATTAACGCTTCACCCGTGATCAACCCTGAGGCAAACAGTAATCCGGCATTTTCACTCTTGGATTCTTGTACTTCAAAATTTTTAACCGAAGATTTATTTCGTTTCTGGTATCTGGAAACCAACCATGCAATGATTCCTCCCAACATAATTGCGCTGTCCAATTCAAATGGAAGATAAATACCTACGGCAACAGCAAGAACCGGTATTCTGAAATCTGAACCCCTGCGCTCCTGGTATTGATCCAACAAGATGACCACAACACCTATTGCCATCCCTGCATAGATCATCGGCCAAGGAAGGTTGCCTGAAAATACCCCATCGGCAACACTCTGCATCAAGGTCGCCTGCGGGGCAGTCAATGAATCCGGATTTGCCTCAGTAGGAGGACCAAACCCATACCCGGTCAATAACAATTGCAGAACTAATGGCATCACTAAAGCCGCACTAAAAACACCAACCATCTGCATGATTTGCTGGTTTTGCGGTGTGGCACCAAGGATATGTCCAGCCTTGAGATCCTGCATATTATCGCCAGCAATGGCTGCAGCACAACATACAACAGCTCCAATTAATATAGCTGCTGCAGGGCCACTTTCAGATGAGTCTCCAAGGATCAATACCAAGATCAGCGATGCCGTCAGAACTGTGGCTATCGTTACTCCTGATATTGGATTATTCGAACTTCCCACAAGACCTGCCATATAACCCGCCACAGCAGAAAACAAGAATCCCGCAATAACCATGAAGACAGCCATCATTCCTGATATTACTACATCATGAATTTCCCTGAGATAAATTATAAAGACAGGAACAATCATGATGACAATCGCAATCATCACCCAGTTCATAGGTGTATCTCGCTCTGTTCTCAATATTTGAGAAGTATCGATTTTATTCTTGATAGCTGCCATTCCACTTTTGACGGCCATTTCAATAGATCTTCGCAGGCTGATCAATGCCCATAATCCGCCGATAACCATGGCCCCTACGCCGAGGTATCTTATTTGTTCTGTCCAGATTTGATTACCTAAGGCTACAGCTGTTGTGCCTTCGGTAGTGATTCCATTGGCTGCGATATACCACGGAATTGCGATATACCATGATATCACTCCTCCGGCAAAAACAAGGAAGGCAATTCTAACGCCAACGATATATCCAACCGCGATCAAGGCAGGTGAAAGATTAATGGCAAATGAAGCATATACCCTGTTCCCGATTAAAGACGCGGCAGCACCTGTGCCCTCCCACAATTTCAATCCTGCTTCCGCCAGTTTGGCAAGCCCGCCGATCAAGGCACCATAGATGAGAAATTTGACAGCCTTTCCTCCGGTTTCACCAGTTTTTAAGACCTCTGAAGTGGCTACACCTTCGGGAAATTGCAGTTTTTGCTCAACGATTAGGGCCTTCCGAAGTGGAACTGTAAAAAGAACTCCAAGTACACCACCACACAATGCGATTAATACTGTTTCCCAATAATTAAACTCTGTCCAGTATCCCATCAACACCAATGCAGGGAAAGTAAATATGACGCCTGCAGCAAGAGATTCTCCTGCAGAAGCAGCAGTTTGTACAATGTTATTCTCCAGTATGTTGTGATTCTTGAATAGTCGGAGGATGGCCATGGACAAGACTGCTGCCGGAATCGAAGCAGAGACTGTCATACCGGCAAAAAGTCCGAGATAGGCATTGGCTGCAGACAGGACCATGGAAAGAATAGCACCCAGGAAGAATGCTTTGATCGTAGTTTCGGGCAATTTGATTTCTGGCCCTATATAAGGTTTGTGCTGATCTGACATATCTAAAAGAATTGACGGTTCATAACAAATGAAAATTGATTTTTAGGTCTTTATCATTTTGAGAAAATCGAGAAATCACTTGACTTCTCCCATCCACTTTTTCAATAGGGGGAAAAGAATAAGTAATATGATTCCTACACCAATTCCCGAATAGACAAAATTCATGAATAAGTCAGGCATTTGATCCAGGTCTTCAGGATCAAATCTTCCTGCTACCAAACCTGCAACGAGATTCCCCGCTGCCGTTCCTACAAACCACATACCCATCATCTGGCTTACATATCTCTTCGGTGCCAGTTTGGTCATTGTGCTGAGTCCTACAGGACTGAGACAGAGCTCACCACAAGTATGTAAAAAGTAAGTCACTATGAGAAAGAATGCTCCGGCTTTTAATCCTTGTGCTGCAATACCTGCCGCCACGACCATAAGATAAAATCCCACACCAACCAGGATCAACCCAAGAGCAAATTTGATAGGCGTACGAGGATTAAGATTTTTAGCGGACAACCGGATCCACATGGCTCCAAAAACAGGTGCAAGCGTGATCAGAAAAAATGGATTTACTGACTGAAACCAACTTGCCGGAATCTCCCAACCAAATATGTTTCTGTTTGTGAAATCTCGTGCAAACAGGTTAAAGGATGATCCGTGTTGTTCAAAACCTGACCAAAACACCGCGGCACAAATGATCAGAATAAAGATGACTACAACCCGTTTTTTTTCATCCGAATTCAATCCTCCCGCCAACAATACATATCCGAAGTAGGCAAGGGCAATCAGGCAAATCAAAATAATCGTGGCCTCTGCAAGGCCAGTTGCTGTAAACAAGTCGATTTGCCCGGTCATTTGTAAAATGGCCAAAAGGACAACCGTTCCCATAGCCATAATGATCCCCATCGATTTATTGCCCGTGGACTCAAATTCCGATTCATCTGCTTCAATATTGGGCTTCAGCCCTATATCTCCAAGATATCCACCTGTCAACCTGTATTGTACCAATCCCAGGGCCATCCCAACACCGGCCAGGGCAAAGCCCAGATGCCAGTTTACATTTTCAGCAAAATAACCACACAGAAGAGGTCCGAGTACAGCACCAACATTGATGCCCATATAGAAGATATAAAACCCTGCATCTCGTCTGGCAGCCTCATCCTTTGAATATAAGTCTCCGACTATTGAACTGATATTGGGTTTCAAAAGACCCGTTCCAATAACAATCAGGATCAAGCCTAGAAAGAACGTCATTTCATTGGGAATGGCCAGCACGAAGTGGCCTGTCATGATAATAATGCCTCCATACCAGATCGCTTTTCTCGTACCGATCAACCGGTCAGCTACCCATCCGCCCGGAAGAGCGAGCAGGTAGACGAAGCATGTATACAATCCGTAAATAGCTCCTGTCGTCTCCTCTGAAAAAGCCAGACCTCCTTCCGCCAAAGGGGTGGTCATAAATAATACCAGGAGAGCCCGCATTCCGTAATATGAAAAGCGCTCCCACATTTCTGTAAAAAAGAGGGTGGCAAGGCCCCGGGGATGGCCAAAGAAAGTCTTACTCATAAATAAGGATTTGCATACGTATACCTAAAAATAGAAGTTAGATCGAAAAGAAGGCTTTTTCATTCGCAATTAATTCGGAGTGCATATGGATCTATTTGCACCTGACAACTCATTCACAATGAATCTGTATAATAATCTATTTTTATCCCGATGTCGTCCAAGTCCACGCATTCAGAAAAATTGGATCTGTCCCCTGGCGTCGATTGGTTCAAAACCAATGATTGGCAGCCCTTTCCCTTTCAAATCCAGGCTTGGGAACACTATCTCAATGGTTATTCAGGGCTGATCAATGCGCCAACCGGCTTTGGAAAAACATATTCTTTGGTCATGCCCATTCTAATAGAAGCGCTGCAGACCAGTCAATCGAATCGACCTGGATTTAAAGCAATCTGGATCGCACCGATCAGGGCATTGACGAGGGAAATCAAAATCAGTTGTCAACGAGCCATTGAAGGTCTCGATTTGGATTGGACAGTTGCCATTCGATCAGGGGACACTTCCACCACCGAGCGTAAAAAGCAATTGTCCGATCCTCCGGATATTTTAATTACTACCCCCGAGAGTATTCACGTCATTTTGGCCTCTAAGGGATATGCCAGACTTTTCAGGAACCTGAAGTCGGTCATTGTGGATGAGTGGCATGAATTGATGGGCTCGAAACGAGGTGTACAGGTTCAACTGGCCCTTTCACGACTTTGCGGAATACGTCCGGAATTAAAAATATGGGCCATCAGCGCTACCATAGAAAATATTAACCAGGCTCTCGATATTTTACTTGGCTCAAGAAAGCAAATGGTCTCAACTGCAATCATACGATCCAATATAAAGAAGCACATTTCGGTTGAAACCATTCTGCCCGAGGAAATCGAAAATTATCCCTGGGCCGGTCATATGGGTCTGCGCTTGTTGAGAAAGGTAATTCCCATCATTAAAAAAAGTCAATCAACCATCATCTTCACAAATACCAGGGCTCAAAGTGAAATCTGGTATCATCGTTTGCTCGAAGTAGAGCCAGATCTTGCTGGAAATATGGCGATGCATCACGGATCCATTGATAGATCCATCAGGGATTGGGTTGAAGAAGCTCTTCATGAAGGAAGAATCAAGGCTGTTGTAAGTACCTCGAGTCTTGATCTTGGTGTGGATTTCAGACCCGTTGAATCCATCGTGCAGATTGGAAGTCCAAAAGGAGTAGCCCGTTTTATACAACGCGCCGGAAGAAGTGGTCATCAACCCTTGGCCGTAAGCAAGATATATTTTGTGCCAACCCATACGTTGGAATTGATCGAGGGAGGTGCCCTTCGCACAGCAATTGCCAGAGGGATCCAGGAGCCTCGCATTCCCTACATAAGGTCATATGATGTCCTCATACAGTACTTATTGACATTATCAGTTTCGGATGGTTTTGACGCTGAAAAGACTTATGATGAAGTAAAGAAGACATTTTGCTTTTCGTCCATGACAAAAGAGGAATGGGAATGGATATTGGAATTTTTAGTATCGGGAGGAAGATCTTTGAATGCTTATAATGAATACAGGAAGGTCATCAGGGAAAACGGACTGTTTAAAGTTATAGACCGCAACATCACACGGAAACACCGTCTTTCCATTGGTACTATTGTCAGTGAATCTTCGATTAGTGTAGCTTTTACTAATGGTAAGAGACTTGGATCCGTTGAAGAATATTTTGCCGCAAGTCTGAGTCCGGGTGATGCCTTTTGGTTTGCGGGTCAAACACTTGAGTTTGTCAGAATCAAAGACATGACCTTACAGGTCAAACGTTCCAAAGCCAGGAAGGTCCGGGTTCATTCCTGGATGGGAGGAAGAATGCAGCTGTCATCCACGCTCTCACAGATGATCCGTGAAAAAATCTACAACTATACGGAGGGGAAAGTTGAGGAATTGGAAACCGAAATACTCAGTCCACTGCTCGATCATCAGATCGACCAATCCCACTTGCCTGCTAAAGATGAATTTCTAATAGAATATGTACGGTCTAAAGATGGATATCATTTATTACTTTATCCGTTTGAAGGCCGGTATGTGCATGAAGGAATGGGGGCTCTGTTGGCACAGAGAATTTCGGAGCAGTATCCAATATCATTTTCAATTGCCATGAACGACTATGGTTTTGAGCTATTATCTGACCAGGAAATTGATTTGTCTTTAATCAACAAGGAATTATTTTCAACGAAAAATCTCCTCCTCGATATTCAAAGCAGTTTGAATTCCATTGAAATGGCCAGGAGAAAGTTTCGGGAAATAGCAAAAATTTCGGGTCTGCTTTTTCAGGGATATCCTGGCAAGTACAAAAAAGAAAGACATCTACAGTCTTCCTCCTCTCTCATATTTGATGTTTTTAAGGCCTATGATCCTGACAATTTGCTTTATCTGCAGACCTATGATGAAGTGATGACTTTTCAATTCGAAGAATCGAGGTTGCGTAAGGCCTTGCAACGCATTCAATCTCAAAAATTAGTGATCACAAAACCCGCACACTTTACACCTTTTTCGTTTCCCATAGTCGTGGATAGGCTCAGAGAAAAATTATCTTCTGAACGGCTGGCAGACAGGATCAACAAGATGATTGCATCCTACAATGTCCGGGAGACTTTTGATTAATATCAATTTCATTGAACGAAAAAATGGAGAATTCAGTTAATAACAATCCTAAGACTATGAGACTGGCTGAAAGATCATAGAATGAAATGTCGATACGTGCAATTCTTTTTTTAACCCTGATTTTTCTTATTCCTTTGAACCGGAAAAAATCAACACTCAATTTTCTTGAAGCTAAACATCCATTCTGGCAATCGGAATTGCCTGTTGCCCATAACTCTGCTCCGGACAGTATTCTGACCGTCGTGTCCTATAATATTAAATTTGGTATCAAACTGGAGGAAGCGATCGATGAACTGGGAATTCATCCTTTTAAAGGCGCCGATATTATTCTTCTGCAAGAAATGGATGAATGGGGGACACAGTACATTTCCCGCAAGCTTTCATATAATTATATATACTACCCAATTAGTAATCATCCAAGACATCAAAAGAATTTTGGAAATGCCATATTGTCAAAATGGCCTATTTCTCAATCACAAAAGATAATCCTTCCCCATGCACAGCCAATCAATCGTATGAAGAGAGCGGCCACCGTCGCTACTATTCATTATGGTGACACGAAAATCCGTACATTTTCCGTTCATTTGGAAACACCCATTCTTTCCAGATCCAAAAGGCTGCAGCAACTACAGTTTGCTCTCTCCGAAGTGGAAAACTCATTAAAGGATGAACTGGTCATTATGGGTGGTGATTTTAATTCCCTATTCCCCAATGATGTTAGCATGATGGTAGAAATGTGCCGTGCAAAAAACCTAGAGTGGAATACAGAATACCTGGGGCATACTTTAAGTCGCTTCAATTTTGTCAAGCCCCAGCTGGATCATATTTTTTCCAGAGGATTCGTCCATTTGAATTCGGGAAAAATGAACGATCCAAAAGGCAGTGACCATTTTCCGATTTGGACCAAGCTGGAAATTCCATAAATTGGAATTAGAAAATCGACGATCTTTAATTTGAAGCAATCCCTTATTTCACACCATACAATTACTAAGTGCCAATGACCCTGTTTGTCTTGTTGACATATCTGTTGATCGTAGCCATAAGTATCATAAGAATTCTGAGACAGGTGAGAAATCCCTCAAAGACCCTGATCTGGATCGGTGTTGTAATTACGATTCCGGTCATTGGTCTTATTATGTTTTACCTGATCGGTAAAAATCCCAACAAGGACAATTTTTTTCAAATCAGCAGACCCTTTTCAAATTACCAGAAAAAAGACCTCAATTCGGATTTGATTCCATCATCGAAATTGAGGCTGGCACAACTTCTTCAACACAATGAGTCTGCCGCTCTCAGCTTCAATAATAAAATCAGGATCTTGAGAAACGGGGAGGAAACGTTTCAATTTATATTTGAATCATTGAGAAATGCGGAGCATACGATTCATATGGATTTCTACATCCTTGAGTCGGAAAATATGTTAGAGGAGTGTTTAGAAATATGCAGTGAAAAAATTGCAGAAGGAGTTAAGGTAAGGCTGATCTATGATGGCTTTGGCACCTACGAATTGAAAAAGTCCATTCGAAACAAATTTAAAGAAATTGGAATTGATTCCCGGGAATTCTTTCCTTTTCATTTGTTTTCAATTTTCAAATTTATCAATTACAGGAATCATCGTAAAATCGTCATTGTCGACAATAAAATTGCATTTACAGGTGGAATGAATATCTAAGATAAATATTTGAAACGTCATGGAAGACTCGGGATGTGGAGGGATACATTTGTAAGAATAGAAGGTCCCGCTGCCGCTGACTTTGAACAAATTTTTAGATCTGACTGGTATTATGCCAAAGGGGAGAAATATGAATTGAATAGCAAAGAAGAGGCCCCCTCGAAGACAGGCGCTCCGGTACAAGTGATCGCAAGTGGTCCCGATTCTAATTACAAAGGAATCATGCATGAATATTTCACCATAATCAACAGTGCCTCAGATTATGTGTATATCGTTACTCCATACTTCGTACCCGGAGAAGCCTTGATGGCTTCCCTGATGACGGCTGCACTTTCTGGTGTAGACGTGCAGCTCATGCTTCCATATGATTCTGACTCCCGATGGATGAAATGGTGCATGTTTACCTATTTGGAAGAATTGATGAAAGCCGGTGTCCGTATATTTCTTTTCATGGACGGCTTTTTACACAGCAAGGTCATCATCTGTGATGATATTATCTCTTCCATAGGTACAGCCAATATTGATGACAGAAGTTTTGAGGCAAATTTTGAGGTCAATGCACTGATCTATGATCACAACACTGCTCTTGAAATCAAGAGACAATATGAGCATGATAAAAATCACTGCGAAGAGCTGGAATTGACAACATTTGGCACGCGAAAAGACAGAAATAAGCTCATGGAGCCCATTGCTCGTCTAACCAGTTCCATATTGTAGTGATCAGAGATTCCCGTTCAGAAATATCCATTTGCCTGTGACATGCGGGACTTGACATTCGTTACCATTTTATTAATAACTTAGTAGATTCTATCATTAAGGTCGAGATGAGAATGTTCAGCTTATGTAGAGTCACTCTCCTTATTGCACTTTTTTTGGGTGCAAATTGGATGGATGCACAAAGTATCCGCACTGAATTCGGTAAAAACAGGGTGCAGTACCATGATGACTTTGAAAAATGGTGGATGTATGAAACCGAGAACTTTGTGGTCTATTGGTATGGGAAAGGACGGAATATTGCCCAATCTGCCGTTCAGATTGCCGAATATGTCCACCCGACAATTCAAAATTTCGTCGAACACAGAATCAATGACAAGATCGAAATCATCGTGTACACTGATGTTTCAGATTTGCTTCAGAGTAATATAGGGAATGAAGAAACATTCGAAACCCGGAATGAGGTGACCAAGGTCATTGGAAGCAGGGTATTTGTCTATTTCGACGGCAATCACAGAAGTCTTGAAATGCGTCTCAAGGAAGGGATTGCTCAGGTCTATCTGAATGCCATGTATACAAAGGGAAGTTTGCAGGAAATTGTCGACAGTGATCCCGATTTAAATATTCCAGCCTGGTATCGCGAGGGATTTGTCAGCTACACAGGCGGCGCGTGGAATTCACTGATGGAGGATGAGTTAAGGGATCTTTGGCACATCAGGAAAGGAAAACTGAGAAAATTTGACCGCCTGGCAAGTTCGCATCCAAGAGTCGCGGGTCATTCCATGTGGCACTACCTGGCAAGCGAATATGGGCGTACCTCAATTACTACCCTGCTTTACCTGATGCGTTTGAGAAATGACCTGGATGAAAATATCGAATTTATTTTTGGTTTTAATATCAAGAAGCTCAAAAAGGACTGGGTATCATTCTACAATGATTTGTACAGTCAGGAAGAGGATGCCTTCGATGATTGGTCGGAAGAGGAATTATTTGAATTGGGATATAAAAAATGGTTTCCAAAAAGTTCATATCGAATCAGTCCTGATGGAAATGAGGTGATTTTTACAGTGAATCAATATGGCAGATATCATACCATAATCAGAGATTTATATACAGGAGATCAAAGGGTGATTTTCCGATATGGAAGCAAAAACAAAGTCCAGCAAACAGATTACAATTATCCCCTGGTGGCCTGGCATCCCTATAGACGAGAAGTCACGATTTGTTATGAACATCGCGATGCAATCATGCTTCGCAAACTAGATCTTGAGAGCAAGGAATATATAGAACAAAGTATCCCTGAAAACTTTCAAAGGATCCATAACATAGATTATATCACAGATGATGACTATTTCATTAATGCAATTACAGATGGGTATTCGGATTTCTATATTTACAAATCCCGGTCGAGGCAACATGATGTCATCACTGAAGACTATTATGATGACATAGATGCCAGTTATGTTCAGTTGGGAGATCAGTGGGGCATTTTGTTTTCTTCCAACAGACCTTCATCATCAATTACCCCGGCGAGATTGGACACGATCTTGCCAACCGATCACTTTGATATTTTCTTTTTGCCCCTCGAAAGTGATTTTGCTTTGAGATTGACAAATACTCCTGATGCCAGTGAATATCAACCCAAGATTTCAAATGGCCACTATTTGACTTTTCTAAAGAATACTACTGGTGTGAATAACCGGTGGATCCTGGATTTGAATAGTCGTCGGAGCGCATATGCAAATACCAATCTCTCGAGAAATATAATCAATCATGATGCTGTCAAATCTTCAGATGTCAGCATATTTCAAACTTATAATAATGGGGCTTACGAGACCTATCTTCAACAACCTAATTGGAACCAGAGAGCGGACTTGTTTCACACGAGTGCAGCCACTGTCATTGAAGAAGCCCCATTAGCAGAGCAAGAAACTGAAGAGGTCCCCATCGAACGGCCTGCAATACTCTTCCAGAGTAAATTTCCGGATCCGGAATATATAGAACCTCTTGAGTCTAATGCGAGATTTAAAATTGTGAAGAGAAACTTCATTGAATCGTTTGGACAAGATGAGATCAAACCCAAGGTCATAGAATTCATCCCTGCCCGTGCAGTCGCATCCAGACGGCAATTCAAGCTGGAAAAGTTTTCCGCCACCCTGGATAACGAGGTTTTGTTCGAGGGGTTAGAATCCTATGCCGATCAACAAAATGAAATTGAAATCCAGGAAACCGGCCTGTTGATCAAGGGAATTACCAAAGATATATTTGAAGATTTTAAAATTGAAATGGGAGCCCGGATACCTACCGATCTCAGGGGTTCGGAATTCTTCGCCGTCCTGGATGATCGCCGGAAGAGAATCGATAAAAGGTATGCCTTCTACAGAAAGCAACGTGGAGAATCCTTACCCTTTGATAATCAAAAGCAAAGGGATATAACATGGATTGGACTCCATAGATGGAGTTATCCATTCGATACCTACAGCAGTGTAAGGGCCACTGCTCAGATCAGGGTTGATCAAAAGTATCTGTTACATACCGATGATCTATCGCGGAATTTTCCAAGTTACAATGAGAAAAGGATCAGCCTGAAGACAGAATATGTATTTGACAACACCCTGGATATCGACCTGAACCTGAGACATGGCAGTAGATATAAAGCATATGTTGAATTGATCAATCGATTTGATCTGGAACTTGGCAACGAATTTCGCTTTGATGCCAGCAGGGGATTTACAACGGTCGTTGGATTTGACGCCAGACATTACATTCCTATATTGAGAAATTCCATTTTGGCATTGAGAGGGGCAGGAGCTTCTTCTTTTGGGTCTGATAAAATACTTTACTATATCGGTGGTACGGATGGATGGGTGACTCCTAAATTTGATCAGGATACACCTGTACCTCAAAATGACAATTTTGCATTTAAAACAATTGCTCCCAACCTGCGTGGATTTAATCACAATGTGAGAAATGGCAGATCCTTTCTATTGGGAAGTGCAGAGCTCAGGATCCCCTTCCTCAAGTATCTGAGTGCCCGTGAATTGAGATCCAAATTCCTAAGGAATATTCAAATCATAGGGTTTTTTGATGTAGGTTCTGCCTGGCACGGATTCTTACCTAGTAATGAGAACAGTCCAATTAATCAGACGACTGTTGAGGGGCCCAGAATTGTGGTATCTCTGGATTTGGACAAGACTTTGTTTGCCTATAGCTATGGCGTGGGTGCCAGAATAAACTTCTTGGGTTACTTCGTCAGAGGTGACTATGCCTGGGGTAATGATAGTGGTGTTTTACAGAGTCCGAAACTGCATATTTCTCTTGGAACGGATTTCTAATCCGTTTGCTCCACGTCAAATCCCAATTTCTGCAAATCTTCATAAAAACCGGGATAGGATTTCGAAACTACTTCCGGGTTGTTGATGATAATCGGATGGAGCGTTCCAAGCGGAGCAAAAGCCATGGCCATCCTGTGGTCTCTATAGGTATCAAAAGCTGGAATCTCTCCTTCAAAATTGATGCCGGGAGCCACACTATAATGTTCCTCTTCAACGTCATCGACGTATTTCAGGGTAAACGAACTTTGTATTTTTTGCAGCTCGATATTCATTGCTGCAATGCGATCGGTTTCTTTTATTCTCAACGTCTTTAAGCCGGTAAAATCATTTTTGATCCTCGCCGCAGCACACAGAACGCCCAATGTTTGTGCAATATCCGGTTGATTGATAAAATTATAGTTGAATTGTGAATAGGGATTTACCTTATTCAGATAGATGATATCTTCTTTCCAGCTGCTCTCTACTCCGATCAAACTACCGATGCGAATCATAGCCGCATCACCTTGTAAGCTATCCCTGAATAGTCCTTTCAATTGAAGGGTTCCTTCTTTGGCAAGGGCAAGAATGGAATAATAATAAGATGCGGCGGACCAGTCTGCTTCTACGTCGAATTCCCTCGGTTGATATTCTTGTGGCGGGATCTCAATTGTCCTGTTGTCAAATGAACTCTCAATCCCGAAATATTTTATGATACCCAAGGTGAGTTGGAGGTATGATTCCGATACGAGATTTCCGCTAAGATGGATGGCAAGTCCCCGGGGCAGCATGGGAGCAACGAGTACGAGGGCCGTTATGTATTGACTACTGATTCCGGCGTCAATTTCTACTTCGTTTTTCAGGTTTTGAAGTGAACAGGATTTAATACTTAACGGGGGATAGCCGTGCTTTCCTTTATACTCAATATTACATCCCAAAGCATTTAAGGCGTCTACAAGAGGACCGATTGGCCTTTCGAGCATTCGCGATGATCCGGTGAGAAATTGCACACCTTGTTGAATAGCAAGATATGCCGTTAAAAATCGAAATGTGGTCCCGGCGTGCCCGACGTTATAAAAATCCTTTTGATCTCCCTGCAGAATATCAGAGAGTGTTCTTGTATCATCACTTGCAGATAGTCGATTTATCTTAAACTTCCTACGACTCAATGCCTGAATAATCAGCACCCTGTTGCTAATGCTTTTTGATCCATTCAATTCAATGGTCCCATTCACGACTCCGGTAGGGTGTGATATTCTGACCCGACTCATTTAATATTTATTTCCAGTAAAAATTGATGGTTTGGATCGTATCCGGATGCAAGGTGAGGGCAACCGGGCAAGTTCGGGCTGCTTTTTCCAGTATGAGTTTATCCTTGTCATCATATTTACGATCCGGCATGGACACATCCACGATGATTTCTCCGACTCTCCGGGGATCGGAAACCATGATTTTTTGAATTTCTGCTTTTGTTCCCGAAATATCAATGCCCAATTTTTCAGCACGGATACCCATGATGGTGAGCATGCAACTGGCAAGAGAAGTAGCTACTAAATCCGTAGGAGAAAAGGCTTCTCCTTTTCCATTGTTGTCTACAGGTGCGTCGGTAACTATATTATTTCCCGAGCGCAGGTGGACAGCGGAGGTCCTTAATTCACCACAATAGTCAACTGCTGATGTCAATCCCATTATTTTTGTCGTCTTTATGTTCGTCCGGCGAATCTACATCTTTCTCTGCTTTTCTTGAGCTGTAAGCTTTAATGATCGATTTCACCAATCGGTGTCTCACAACGTCCTCCGCACCTAAAAACAAGGTAGCTATACCCTCAAGGTCTCCAAGTAATTCTATGGCATCCCTAAGTCCGGATCTGCGTGATTTGGGGAGGTCAACCTGGGAAAGATCTCCGGTGATGATACATTTGGCATTCGGACCCATACGGGTTAAAAACATTTTGAGCTGCAGTGAAGAAGTATTCTGTGCTTCGTCGAGGATGATATACGCATTGTCCAGTGTCCTCCCTCTCATAAATGCCAGAGGGGCTACTTCAATGATTCGGTTGTTCATGAAGTGCTCCAGTTTATCTGCGGGAATCATATCATCAAGGGCATCATAAAGCGGTCTGAGATACGGATCCACCTTTTCCTTAAGATCCCCTGGCAGGAAACCTAGACTTTCCCCGGCTTCTACTGCCGGTCTTGTCAGGATAATTTTATTGACGAGTCTGTTTTTTAATGCGCGCACTGCAATAGCCACTGCGGTGTATGTCTTCCCGGTACCTGCTGGTCCTACGGCAAAGACGATATCATTGTGCTCTGACAGTTCAATGAGGCGTTTTTGATTACGTGTTCTTGCCGTTATTTTTTTCCCGCCATTACCATAGACGATGACATTTTCATTCATTTTCCTGCTTGATGTATGATGATAAGGATTGAAGTCGTGTAGGATATCTTTTATGACATTGCTGCTCAGTTCATCATTTTCCCGGAGCAATTTGATCATCATTTCGATTTTACCCTTAACTTTCTGGGCAATCTTTTTTTCGCCGCTTATTTTGATTGCTGTGCCCCTGTGACTAATGTTGGCAGCCGGAAATGCTTCTTTGACAAGGTTGAGTTTTGCATCCTTTGCTCCAAAAAGCTCTAATGCGTCCAATCCTTCAATTGAAAGTACAATGTCACTCAATAATTACTTGTTTTAGGTGATTCTGTTTCTATAAATGTAAAACAATTCTAAAAGGATTTTTGTCTTTTCTTGACCACTTCGGGGCAGGCCAAAGTCCCAAAAAATTTCATGATGCTAATGCCAAAGAAAATATAGGCATCGTTATTTCTACTATTTCCTCTTTGTCGACCAGGCTCCCCTATTCCCCCACCGATCGAACGATCAGATAAGGATACAGCCAGGGGTCCGCGTATGGCACCAAGTTGATTAAAATCCGGGTAGACCCCGGATACATCGTCTATATAGTCAGATTGGCTGGAATGAATACTCAATTCAATATTCAAACTCCAGTCTACGTTCAAATCCCACTTGATACCCATTCCGGCTGTTGGAGCTAACGAAAAGAGTCCGTATTCCCCGTTGATTGGCTGGCCTTCGGTTCCAAAGTCCCGTAGGTTATATAGCTGGCCATCCAATTCGGTCTTTGGTTTGAAAGAAAATCCGGATATACCTGCAAATAAATATGGGGTGAAAAAATGATCCTCACTCCCATGGATATACGGTAAGAAATTAAACTCCAACTGTGCAGTCAAATCGAATAAATCGGACTGAAAGCTGAGATTTCGCTGACGTTCAAATGTATTTTGAGAATCTTCATCAGAAGCAGAAATACGACCGTAGCTCAGTGATGATTTTACACAAATTCTTTCATCGAAATTATACCTGAAGTTGATTCCTCCTGCTATTCCCGGATCTGAAATGGCCAATTCTGTCTGGAGATCTCCATAGTAATGTGTCATTCCTAACCACGCCCCCAGCTCTACACCTTTTTGTGCGCTGAGCCCCCCCCAAAAAACGATCATTACTAGTATGAATCCCGAATATCTAAGCATAAGCTTCGTCCTCTTAATGAGAGTTTGTGTACAAATACCATATAATGACCGGAGTTAGGTAGCAATCTTGAGATGTAAGTAGAACGGACTATAAAAAAAGTTTATTGAATTGAATGATACAATATTTATATCAGGTTAGTCTCGAGTCGAACCGCTTTGGTTTGAAGCATCAGAGGATCGCTACTTGCCGGATGACTCAATTCAAGTGTCTGAACGGTGTTGAATTGATGATGACCTGCGGGGAGCCGGACTTTGATATAATTGTCCGTAAATCCGGTACAAAAGGAATCACTGGCTCCTTTTTCTATCAATACATCCCTGGTCGTACCGATGTGAGCCTGGTAAAATGCCCTTTTCTTTTTACCGGACAACTGTCTGAGCATTTTGTTTCTTTCCCTTCGAACGTTCATTGGAACTTTCTGTGAAAAATCGGCTGCTGGAGTATCTGCTCTTTCTGAGTAAGTAAATACATGCAGGTAACTGATATCCGCATCTACCAGAAAATCGAATGTAGTTTTGAAGTCCCCATCAGTCTCTCCTGGAAATCCAACGATTACATCCACTCCTACGCAGGCATGTGGAAGTACTTTCTTAATCCTCTCTATGCGACCTGTATAGACTTTACTTCGGTACCTTCTCTTCATCAGTGCGAGAATACGATCCGATCCACTCTGCAGGGGCATATGAAAGTGAGGCATAAATCTCTTGGAAGATGCAACGAAATCAATGATTGCATCCGAGCATAAATTCGGTTCTATTGACGAGATCCTGAATCGTTCGACACCTTCCACTTCATCCAATATTTTGATGAGTTCGAGAAAGGTAGTATTTCTCTTCTGATGCTCATCAAGTCCAAAATCCCCGATGTTGATCCCAGTCAGCACAATTTCTTTCACGCCTTTGTCCGCAATCTCCTTTACATTATTGATGACCTGGTCAATCGTTGCACTTCTGCTTTTACCACGGGCTTTGGGAATGGTACAAAAACTGCATTTGTAGTTACAGCCATCCTGTATTTTCAAAAAAGACCTTGTACGATCTCCGAAAGAAAAAGCCTGTTCAAATGAATTTACTTCTTCAATTTCTCCGGAATGCACCAAGCCCTTATCTGAGGTTTTACTCAATACATCGATGTAATTATGGATGTTAAACTTCTCAGAGGCTCCCAGCACGAGATCGACGCCTGGTATGGCAGCAATTTCCCGGGGTTTCAGCTGGGCGTAACACCCGATTACGACAACCCTGGCCTCAGGACTTTGCCGCAACACTTTACGCACGGCAGCGCGGCATTTGCGATCGGCAAAATCGGTGACCGAACAAGTATTCAATACGTAGATGTCAGAATGATCGGACCAATCCACAGTAGAATATCCGCGATCTTCAAAACTCCTTCTGATCGCCGAGGTTTCGGAAAAGTTAAGTTTGCAACCCAATGTATGGAATGCGACTTTTTTAGGTGTACCCATATTGACCGGCAAAATTATACATATCCGGAATACATTTAAAGGATAAAAGAACACAACACTGCAACATACTTGCAGTGTTTAACGATATAACAATAAGTTCAGTGCTCATGAAAAATCTGGGATATTTCGTTGTATTTCTAACTATGGTATTTGGAGGTATACGGTGTGGCACCACACAGGAGCCTCTTTTCCTCATGCAGCTTGAAGCAGATTTTGTCATATTGCCCGGTCTCAATTCATTTGATACCCATTATTTCATTCTGAATAATGTGCCTACACGCATCGGTAACTACCTGTCACAAGGAGTAGATGCTGAACTCGTCGACCGCGTCCTGCCGAATCGGGCAGAACTCAATGCGAAATTTGTGAACATTGACTGGGCAATCATTCAGGAAATCCAAATCCTTGCTAGTTCTCCTAAAAATCCCCAGGAAAAGAAGGAGATCTTTTATCACGACAGGGTAAACCTTGAAAATGTAAATGAATTGAAACTTTTGAGCTCATTGTCAGAAGTAAAGGATATCTTGCTCGAAGATCGTCTGCATCTTGAGATTAGGATCAATTTCAGGAGACCGACACCTGTTGAAATAGAAAGCCGGCTGACCATGAACTTTGTCGCAAATGGAAAAGAATAACCAATTTATCAAGCAGTATATGGTGGAATTTGATGTCCCTATACCGCTGACTGACAACTTTCTTGATTTGATCCCAGAGCAAAGAGAAGCGCTCGACTTGCTTTTTGCAGAAGGTAAATTACTTTCATATACTGTGGCTTCCGATAGATCGAGGGTCTGGGCGGTTATGATTGCTGAGACAGAAAGTGAATTGTTATCATATATTGACAACCTTCCTATGACTCCGTATATGGATTATGATTATTGCGAGTTAATGTTCTACAATACGGTTCATCTAATGCCTGCAATGTCACTAAACTGATTGGGTGTCAAGGAAGTTCGCCTTATACGCCCTGGCTACCATAAACATCACCCACATCATCGACTCGATGCTGATCATGCCTATGGGTGACATATTTATCAGGACCTTTGATATCAATGCCTCAGAGTATTCCTATCTCGTTGCTTCGTATGCATTAGGAGCATTTTTATCCAGTATCATTTCATTTCTGTACCTGGACCGCTTTGATCGCAAGACGGCCCTGGTTTTCTTGTATTCCGGCTTTGTACTGGGTACTCTTCTCTGTGGTTTTGCATCTGACTACTTCATGCTGTTAGTCCTGAGATTTCTTACAGGCGGGTTTGGAGGGGTTATCGGAGCTCTGGCATTTGTGATCGTATCAGATTTATATCTCTTCAAGGAAAGGGGCAAGGCAATGGGTGTCTTGATCGGGGCCTTTTCAGTTGCTTCGGCATTGGGTATCCCATTCGGTCTTTACCTTGCTGCCGCTTATAACTGGAGGGTACCCTTTATTGGTTTGGGATGCATAGGAATCCTTGTACTTTTGCTCATCATTTGGAAATTTCCAAGTATCAGGATGCACTTAAACTACAGACCAGGCACCCCCTCTTTTAAAAGAACCGTTTCTCTCCTGATCAATGATAACAACCAACTGAATGCTTTGCTCCTGGGCTTCGTTCTCGTGCTCGGTCATTTCATAATTATTCCATTTATAGCACCTTATATGATCCGGAACGTGGGTTTTACCCAAATGGATGTCACAAAGATTTTTCTGTTTGGAGGCATTTCAATGGTCTTTTCGGCCCCTTTGGCCGGCCGATTGACCGATCGTCTTGGCGTCAATAAAATATTCAACATTTTCGTGGTCTTGTCTTTCATTCCTACGATTGCCATAACCCATATGACCAGCCAACCGATATGGGTAGCCTTGATATTTACTACGATGCTCTTCATTTTTGCCAGCAGCCGAATGATCCCGGCAAATACGATCATTACTGCATCAGTTGGACAGGAAAACAGGGGGAGCTTTATGAGTATGAAATCAGCGCTGCAACAATTGGCAATAGCTCTTGCATCATTCATTAGTGGGATGGTGGTTTTCATAAACGCACAAGGAGTCTATGAACGATATAATATATTGGGATATGTGTCTGTAATAGTGTGTCTGTTTTGTATGTACCTTATTACCAAACTAAGAGTAGCCAAAGGAAATTAGTGCTATTTTTGCTGCATATCAAATGGCTATGAATAAGAAACAAGCAATCGTTATCATATTGATCATAGTAGCAATGACAACGCGTTTTGTTTTCATTGTTGATGGAGTGTCTGTCTTACCTAATTTTACGGCAGTTGGAGCCATTGCTATCATGGGCGCCACTTATCTCAAGGGTATTACAAAGTGGTTGATCCCGTTGGCTTTGCTCTGGATCAGCGATCTTATCCTGAACAATCTGATATACAGTCAGTACTTTGATCATTTTCAAATTTTTGGAGATCCATGGGTTTATGGTTCTTTTCTACTTGTTGGGCTTTTTGCCGGTGTTTTGATGAAACGGGCCAGCTGGGGACGACTATTTGTCACTTGTATCGGAGGGGCAGTTATTTTTTACCTCGTTACGAATTTTGCCGTTTGGGCTCAAAGCACCGGGACCTACCCTAGAGACATGAATGGGTTGATCATGTGTTATGAGGCGGCTATTCCTTTTTTCAGAAATACACTGTTGGGCAATCTGTTTTTTGGTTTTGCCTTATTCGGAATTTTTGAATTGCTCGCTTCGAGGATCAAAGGATTGGAACCTGTTTTGATCAAAAAACCGATCATTTAACCTTCATTTCCAGGGTATACTCCAATAGGATGAGCTAGCAAAAATATTTGCTCACATGAGTACAAACTCCTAAGAGTATTCTTATTTAAGAAAAGAAGCAATGAAAATCACCTTTGTGCTATTGCTTGTGTTATTGACAGGCTGTAGTGAAGAAGAACCCTATGACTTTCAGGAAGCGATCAGTCCGGAATTGATGATTTATTTTGAATCATTCGCCCAGGAAGCAGTAAAAAGAGGAGTCATGATTGAGTGGTCAGATGAGCATATCTATGCGGATATTGTCAATGTAGAAGATGAAGCCGTAGGACAATGCCTGACCTATGAGCAAGGAAAAAACCAGGTTAATATCGACCGTCAATATTGGCAATCGTCCAATGGCTTGCAGAGAGAATTTCTGATCTTTCATGAATTGGGTCATTGTATTCTAAAGAGATCTCATCTTGATCTTGCTAATTTTGATGGGACTTGTATGAGCGTTATGAGTAGCGGACAAGGTGTTTGCAGAAGAAACTATACGACGGCAACCCGAAAGAGTTATTTAGACGAATTATTTTCCTAAATGATAAAGAGCAAGCGGTGCATGACAAATATTTACAATATGAAATAGAGGAGTTCTTGACGGATGACGCATTTGTCAACTGGGTGTTGCAGAATAAGGATCAAGATCTCTGGGAGAATTGGTTAAAAAACAATACTTCCTTTAATGAGCAGATAATGGAAGCCAGAAAATTAGTTTTAAGCATCCAATTTGAATCCCACAGCATTGATGTCGGGCGAAAGGCGCAACTATGGGAGCGAATTGATTCTTCGACTCAGGCACGTGAAATATCCATTCAAAAAATCAATCGCAGAAGAATTGTATTCTCAATAGCCGTTGCTGCGATCGTTGCACTCTTTTTCTTCTTCATTCTTCCCGATAATCGTGAGTCCTTTGATAACAATGCAAGGATTGCCCAATTGCTCACCTTGCCTTCTAACAGCGAAGTCACGGTCCTTCCCGCTTCAAAAATATCCTACAGAAAAAGAAATTGGTCACAAAGCCGGGTCGTTGACCTGGAAGGTCAGGCACATTTCAAAATTAGTAAAGGAGTTCCATTCAGGGTTCAGACACAAAATGGGGAAGTTCAGGTATTGGGCACTGAATTTGATGTCGTATCGACACAAAATACGTTCTATGTTAAAGTTGATGAAGGCAGGGTCAACGCCACCACAGGTAATTTTGAAGAAATTCTTACAAAAGGGATGGCAATGTATATGAATCCCTTGTGGTCAGGCGGATATGCCATTGATGAAGGATGGCAGACTGACGAGGTCATTTTTGCCTTCAAAGAAAGACCCCTTTCCGAAGCCTTGAGGGCCTTGCAATTCTTTTATGATCTGGATATTGATTTAAACCAGGTAAATGCCGAAATTGCCTACACCGGTTCTTTCGACAGTAAAGAAGGGATTCAGTCCTCATTGCAAAATGTTCTTTGGCCCTTGAACATAACATTCGAATTGAGTCAAAACCAGCTTATGTTAAACCCGGATAATTAATGCCTAATTATCTTCTGATATACTTTTTACTCATCAGTGTGTGTTCGGTTTCCTTTGTTGAAGCACAGGATCGTTCATATAAATTATCCCTGGTCGATGTTGGCTTTACAGACCTGGTCGACCAACTCGAAAAAGAATACAATGTCAGATTCTCATATCCGAGCGACCTTTTGAAGGATGAACTCTTTACTTTAAAGACAAGTACTCCGGATCTAAAGGTCATATTGGAAGAAATCTCCACCCAGCACCCTATTGAATTTCATATTCTAGATCAGAAGTCGATCCTGCTGAGAGAAAGACTATATCAGGATTACGTTCCATCGGCTAATGAAAAAACCGTTTTGGTCAAGGACCAATTGACCAAGAAACCCCTGGTAAATGTCGCTATTGGCATCGTAGGTACTACTTCGGGAACATACACCAACGAAGAGGGCATTGCTCATCTCTCGATACCTCCGGAATATTCAAGTCGTTCAATTAGCTGTCATTTTCTGGGATACCAGACACAAGAAAAAAAACTCGACTCTTCGTCAGACATCATTATAGAATTAGCTCCCCAGCCATTTCACATTGAAGAGGTGACGATTCAGGACAGAATGGATGTATTGCAAGTCAAAGAAGTAAATCACAGCATTGAATTGAACACCAGACACATTTCGTCACTGGCATCAGGTGTGATGGGGAAGGACATTTTACGTCAGGCTCAATTGCTTCCCGGAGTATCTGCATTTAATGATATATCATCCGGGATTCAAATCCGGGGCGCCGAGCAACAGTCTTCCCTGATCATCATTGATGATATTCCGATCTATAACTCCAGTCATTATTACGGACTATTTAGTTCGATAAATCCGAACTACTCTTCATCAAGTGTCTTGTATAAAAATAATTTGCCCGTTTCATATAATGGCAAAACGGCGGGCATGCTAAAAATCAATGGTCCTGTGATTGACTCCTCAAGGGTCACAGGGAATTTTGACATCAACTTGCTCACTTTTTCAGGGGCAGTTAATATTCCTATTGAATCGAATTTATCCCTGGCGATTGCCGGTCGGACTTCTTATAACAATGTATCCGATACTGATCTGTTTTCCATTTTCAATGATCCACAGGAGGAATCAGCCCGTGTTGAAAATTTCAGCCAGTCAACACGGGACCAGCTCTTATCCACCGTACCTGATTTTACCTTTTCCGATGTCAATGGAAGCTTGCAATATAATTGGGACAATAACAAGATTGCCTTGAACTACTATCAAAGCACCGACGATCTCGATGATACGTTTGAGAACGAGTTTTTAACGAGAAGGGAAAGAAGGGTAATCCGGAATAATGAAGTGTACAGCAATTTGGAATTGTGGAAAAACAGGGGATTCAGCGCCCGCACAGATATATCCCTTTCTGATAACATCACATGGAATACAATCGGGTATTATACAAATTACAATAATCAAAGTGGATTAAACATTTCCATTATGCGAAATCTTCCTGACCAGACTGTCAGCGGAGGATACACCAACAACCGGAGTAACATTGTAAAGGACATTGGGATCAATTCGAGCGTAATTGTTCAACAAAAAGGTTACAAACTTCAGGTTGGAGCCGAAATCATCAATCATGACATCACTTTGGACGTGACCGAAAGAGATGAAACTGTGAGCACATTCAATGTTTCTGAGTCAGAGACAAGTGGGTATATTTCGTTGTCACACAGTGATCCATCGGGCCTGGACTTTGAAGTTGGCTATAGAGGAACCTCCTATAGAAACAAATATTATTCTTCTCCCAGGATCAACTTATCCTATCAGATAAATGACTATTCTTCTTTGAAAATGGCTTTGGGACGGCATAATCAGTTTGTCCGTGAAATAACTTTTGAAAATCTTTTCGGCAGAAACCTGGACTTTTGGATGTTGGCAATCGGGCCTGATATCAAGGTAAGCAGCTCTGATAATATCATGGCAGGTGGCTCCTGGCAACACGGCAGGGTTACGTTTGATGTAGAAGGTTATTATCGGAAGACCTATAATGTCCTGGAACTTGCACTGGAGAATCCAAGGCTGGATAATCAGAGTCTGCTCCCAATATCTCAGTCTGGGGGGAACAGATATATCTTTTTCAATGGGGATAGCGAAAGTATAGGCATTGATGTTATGGTTGGAGTAACACAACGTCAATATTCGGGATGGCTGTCTTATACGCTCAGCAAATCCATTACCCAATATGATCGCATCCTACGAGGACATACCTTTCCTTCCCAGGACGATCGCCGACACCAGTTGAAGTGGGTCAGTGAATATAGGATTGGGAATTTCACCATAGGTGCCAACATGATTTATGCAAGTGGACGACCTTACACGGATTTGACCAAAGTTGTTCCTTCCCTGAGAAGGGATGAGTTGAGTTCAAATGACCGAATCAGCAGATTGCCTGATTACTGGCGATCTGATCTTGGTGTTACCTATGACTTTGACCTGGAAGGTATGGACGCAAGTATTGGATTGTCAGCTTTTAATCTCTTCAACAGACAAAATGTGAATTACGTCCAGTACATTTTTTCTATTGTTTCGAACAGTCAAAATCAACCTTCTCGTCCAGTTAACTCATTATTAGGCACCGAATCAAATCTATTGCTCAGGACAGTTAATCTTAACTTTTCCTTGAGGTTCTAGACACTTGATTTTATAAGCAACCTTTCCATATTTTGTAGGTCTTTTTTAATCAGAATAGCTGACTTTGGATCAACTTGACCTGCGTCAAGATTTAATTGAAGCGTGTAAAAGGCAAGACAGGCGAGCGCAGAAGGAATTGTATATGTCCTATGCAGATGCTATGTATAATGTTGCATTCAGAATAGTAAAAAACGAAGAGGACGCACAGGACGTACTACAGAATGCCTTTATCGAAGTGTTCAGAAATCTCGAAGGATTTAAGTATGAAAGCACACCAGGGGCATGGATCAAGAGAATAGTGGTGAACAAGGCACTTACTTTTTTAAAGAGGAAAAAAAGAATGGATTTCTCAATGTTGACTGAAGAAAAAACGCAATACCAGGATGACGACGATTTTGTAGTGCCGGATTCAATAAAATTTGAATTAATCAAATCAGCTATTAATGATCTGCCTGATGGCTATCGTACGGTACTTGTGCTGTACTTGCTGGAGGGGTACGACCATAAAGAGATCGGACAAATCCTAGGTATATCAGAAATGACATCAAAATCGCAGTACAGCCGTGCCAAGAAAAAACTTAGACTCATCTTAGAGGCCGATTAAAATGAAGAAAGTGAATCTGGAAGAGTATATAAAGAAAAATAAAGAGCACTGGAATGACAAGAGCGCTCCGGAACACATTTGGTCAAATATTGAAAACGAATTAGATCATCCCCGGGATTATGGGCATGGCAGGTGGAAAAAAATAATCTTGACCATTCTAATCATCATTGGACTACTTGTGATTTACAATCTTCTTACAAGCAAGGGTGACTCTTTTACAACTCAATCCAAAAACTCAAAATTGGAATTTGCAGAATTGGAAAACTTTCATGAGACTGAACAGTATTATCAGTCTGCCATTAATGTTTATTATGAGAAAATTCAAAAATATAATGTAGATGCAACCCTTGAAGAAGACCTGCGTCTATTAGACGAAAACTACACCGAGTTATTGGAAGAGTATAAAAATGCACAGGGCTTATATAAAGGACAAGTATTGCGTGCCATTATTTTAAATCAAAAAACCAAACTTCAAATATTAGAAAATGTACTATTTGATCATGAACAAAATGAAACTCAACAGGAAAACACCGTTTTATAGTTTGATAATTTTATTACTATTTGTAACACATACTCTTTTTGCGAATGAAGTAGTTGATGATTCTGCCTGGGCTGAATACACCAAAAAGTATGAAGAGACTTTCTCATTTAATACGAATAGTCCTGATATATTAATCAGCAATAAATATGGTGAAGTCAATATTGTCTCATCTGACTTGAATGAAGCAAAATTTGAAGTAGTCATTACTGTTGAAGCAAAAAGTGAAAAACGAGCCAATGAAATTTTCAGCAAGATCAACGTGGACTTAAGTGGCGACAACTCCAGTGCTTCAGGAATTACAGATTTTGATTCCAAAAGAGGTTGGAGTTGGTCAAAGAAGAACGAAAAATATCAAATAGATTATTTGGTACATCTTCCGAAAAGGGCCGAATTAGAAATTCGAAATAGCTACGGTGCTGTTATCATCACTGATCACCTGGGAGCGGTAGATTTAAAACTAAAATATGGAAATGGGATTCTTCATAATGTAGGGGGTGATATGAGCATTACTTTGGGTTATGCCGATAAGTTCACATTAGGTAATGTCGGTGGTACTTTAGAATTGAATTGTTCCTATTCACATTTTGAAATGGGAGATGTTTCAGAGATTGACGGCACGACAAAGTACTCTGATATATACATTGGAAATGTGGGCAACATAGATGTAGAGACCAAATATGATCACTTCAATGTTCAAAGGGTTTCCGAACTTGATTTACAAGGAAAATACTACAGGTTCAATGCCGGTACCGTCGGCCATGCAGATGTTGCACAGAGCTATTCAAAATTAAAAATTGATCAGCTGAACGGATCAGGCGAATTTTCAACAAAGTATGGAAGTGTACGGATTGATGAGGTGGGCTCAGAAGCGAATTCAGTAATCATCGACTCTCAATATACAGACTATGATCTCCATATTCCAGGTGGTGTGAATTTGGACATAGACACAAAATATACCACGGTGAGATACCCGGAAGCCCTGGAAATTGCATACCGGGACCGAGATTCCAATGAATTAAAACTTCGTGGGTCAAGTGGGTCGGGACGGGTACAGGTCAATGCTACCATGAAGTATGGTAAACTGAAAATCACGGATTAACAGTAGTCCTACTCTGTCCATTGTAAAGAGGCCAGAATATTGTCAATATCTTGTTTGAGAAAATCCGTTACAGGGGCAACACTGTCCGGTTTTACCTGGACATCATAGTATAGTGAGCCCCTCAAAAAGTGCCGGGTGCTATCTGTCATGAAGAACTGATAGGGTGTAGCAACGGGGCCACTGATTTTAAATATCAACCCGGAAGCTCCAAATTGATTCTCTACAAACAACTCTTCGCGAAAGCTCGCCTTAATGTTGTGCTTGCTGGCCAGGTTGAAGGCATCATTAATGAGCGCTCCAAATTCCTGCTCCGATTCAAAATTATAGTAACTACAATGTATCGTTGCCTTAAATGAATCAATCACAATATCAAACCAGCACTGGCCTGCGGGTATCGTTTCAAACAAAAATTCTTTTTGTCTTACGGTAGCATATGTCGGGATTTGAATAGTGAATGGGCATTCACTGTTCTGATATTCTTCAAATTGTTTTTGTGGAAAGATAATCCTCGGATATTGATGTGGCCTGGGCTGGCTGATCTGGACGTTAGTGCATGACAAAACAAAAATTACCGGGAATAGAATCAGAACTCTTACAGGCATACCTGGACTTTTTCAATTCTTCTCTTGCTTACCTGGGTTGGAATTAATTTAAGTCCTTTGTAATGCAGTTCGTTATCTCTTTTTGGGATGACTCCTTCCAGTTCCAAAATCAACCCTGCCAGTGAATCGGCGTTGCCCCTTCCCTCGTCAAAAGTGTCTCCATCCAAATTGAGGACTCTTACTACATCATTCAGAAGTGTTTTACCCTCGAAAATGTAGTTGTGATCATCAATTTTTACATAATCCACCTCTTCCTGGCTATCAAATTCATCCCTGATATCTCCTACGACTTCTTCCATGATGTCCTCGAGGGTCACGATCCCGGAGCTTCCTCCGTATTCGTCGACGACTATTGCCATGTGAGTTCTCTTGGATTGAAATTCCTTCAGGAGCTCATCTATTTTTTTGGTTTCCGGAATATACAGAACATTGCTCCTCACGAGATTTTGCCAGTTAAAATCATTTTCTTCCTGGGTAAGTCCAAGAAGATCTTTCACGTACAGAATCCCTACAACCGTATCAAAATCCTCTTCGTATACCGGTAAGCGTGAATATCCGGATTGCTTTATGATTTGGATGACATCTTTGAACCCCTGTTGAATTTCGAGTCCGACAACATCGACGCGGGATTTCATGATTTGCTTGGTCTCGACGTCGCCAAACTTAATAATGCCTTTCAGAATATCGACTTCTTCGCGATCCTCGTGATTCGTAACGGTAAGCTCAATTGCCTTGTCCAGTTCTTTCTTATCCGTCGAACTATTGGAAAGCAGTCTTTTTCGATAGACTCTTTCCTCGATGCCCCCGGACCAGTTTAATAGTATACTGCTAAAAGGATAAAACAACTTTGAAAGGAATTGAAGGGGAGCG
Source organism: Saprospiraceae bacterium (assembly GCA_028282725.1). GTDB lineage: Bacteria > Bacteroidota > Bacteroidia > Chitinophagales > Saprospiraceae > JAJRXG01. The sequence goes on along the minus strand of JANQHF010000061.1, from coordinate 98,770 downwards.
GACATGAACCTTGCATGACGCACATTATTCAGATTGGCATAAATTTTAGGTGCTACTTCTCCAAAGAGCACTAATAGAAAGGTCACCGCCACGATGGTTATGGTAAAACTGATTATGGTGGCCAGCGTAGCCAGAGAAAACCAATTCAGATGGAGATATGATTGCAGTCCGGCCGCCCAATTTTCAAAAGTTTGGGGACCTGCCAGGGTTTTCATCAGGGATTCACTGATGATGACAATGGCAATATTGACAAAGTTGTTGCTAATCAAAATAGTAGCTAACAATTGCCTTGGAGATGCTTTCAAATTCAAAATCCTTCGGCTGGAAGGAAAGTCTTCATTGGAAAGATTTTCATTGTCCTTCGGTGAAAGAGAGAAATAAGCTACTTCTGATGCAGATATCAGTGCAGAACAGATCAAAAGAAGAATCAATAATGATATGAGCAGTGCAGGAGAGTTGATCACTCCTAAGAGAAGATATTGATCTATTCCCGAAGGGAGGGGGTCAGAATCCAATTAATTCTGTTGAGTTAAGTAATAGCACTAGAATGGAAGATCATCATCCACAGAGGCTGTTTGACTTTCCGGTGTCTTCTGCGAAGTCGTTTCAAATTTGTCTTCGATCGATGGAAATCCGGTATCGGCTATTGCAGTATTACCCGATTCTCTTCTTTCCAGAGATTTGACAAGGTTGCTCACCACTTCAGTGGTGTAACGATCATTTCCGTCTTTATCTTGCCACTTTCGCGTACTGATCTTACCCTCTACATAAACGAGTTGTCCTTTCTTCAATGTTCTTTCAACTCTTTCGGCTAAGGCTCCCCAACAGACGATGTCGTGCCATTCCGTCCTGGTCTGCCATTCGCCATTTCGATCTTTAAAATTTTCATTGGTAGCCAAAGAAAACTTAGCTACTTGAGATCCTCCTTCGAAATGTCTGATTTCAGGATCCCGGCCCAAATTGCCAATTAAAGTGACTTTATTTAACATAGATATTTAATATGATGATTAAAGATAGTTCAAATTAAATGCATTACGTGCAATCGTTTTGCATGGAGAGTTGTTCAATCGAGAAATGATTAAAAAATTCATCAATGATTTTCGGCATTCCCAGATTATCCAACTCCATGTCTGAGACCCACTGCCCCCGGGGCAAGTCGAATTCCGAATCGAGAACGTAAAAGAATCCATGGATGAGCTGATGGGTAAGCCGTTGGTTTTTTTGTTTGATCAATTTGAGATCCGCGACCGTTTCATTGCTCAAAAAGGTGTATTGCGATGAGAGTAAAACCGACAACTCTCTCGGTGGGGTTGGTCCTGATGTCTCGATCAATGGCAGTTGATAGAGGCCTTTCCATACGTCATTTCTCGTTCGTTTTTCCATCAGCACTTTAGAGTCCTTTACGCAAAGAATAAAATGAAAATACCTGTGCCGAATGACTATTTTCTTGCTTTTAACCGGATAAAATCCTGATCTGTTTGTTTGGCGCGCAACACAATGTTCTTGAAGTGGGCAGCAATGACAACCGGGTGAAATGGGTTTGCAATGTAATGCCCCAAAATCCATGATAGCTTGATTGAATGCTCCCGGATGTTCCCGGTCAAGACATAGATCAGCAAGGACTTGAAATTCCTTTTTGCCCTGAGTCGAATCAACGGGGGTCTCTACGCCAAAATAACGACTCAGAACACGGTAGACATTCCCATCCACAACGGCATATGGAAGATCAAAAGCAAAGCTGGATATCGCTGCTGCAGTATAAGGTCCGATGCCTTTCAGGGAAAGTATGTCGGTATATTCGGATGGAAACACCCCTCCGAATTCTTCTATGACCTGTTGTGCAGCCTTTCTGAGATTTCTCGCCCTTGAGTAGTACCCAAGGCCCTTCCATAGTGACATGATCTCATCCTCACTTGCGGCAGCCAGGTCTTGTATAGTAGGAAACGTTGATATAAACCGGCGATAGTATTTAAGGCCCTGGGCGACTCTTGTCTGTTGTAGAATAATTTCTGACAGCCAAATTTTGTATGGATCCTTCGTTGTCTTCCACGGCAAGCCACGATCAATATCTCTATGCCAGATCATGATCAGATTTCTGAATTGTACGATTGAATCCTCAGTCATTTCTGGGTAATGATTTTACATATCCATGACCTTTTCAACAGCCGGGTCCAATTTTTGGGGAGCGCTCATGAGACTGATTGCAATAAAGAGGGTCATCGACAAAATGAGTGTACATGCGCCGATATCGATTCGGTAAGGCAAGGTCCAGTTCATAGCTTTAAATGTCAGGTGGACAACCAGGCTACTCACAATGGCGACATTGGCCGCCTGTGCTGTACCCCGTTTCCAATTAAAACCTAAGGTAACCACCGGCACGACAGCCGCAGCAAAAATACCCCATGACATCGCCCCGATTATGGCGATCAGGTCGCCTGAGTTTAGTGCGAAGAGTGCAGCTAATAGAGTCAATACAATTGTCGTGATCCGGGCAGTAGCCAGTGGACGTTTTATTTTTCGTCCGAATGTTTTGGGTATGTCATTCATAATAGCCGCTGTGCCAATGCTTAAAAACGCCTCTGCTGTCGACATGATAGCAGCAAAGAGACCGGCGAAAACGACTCCGGCCAGGACAGGATGGGCATAATGCTGTAAAAATTGGGAAGCCGCCTGATCAGGCGTTTCAAGGGGAGGATGCAGTCCTTGCAAAACAAGTGCTCGCATGGCAAGACCGATTCCAATCCATAATAATGCGCTGAACACATAACCAAGGATTGAAACCGGCAAGATAAATTTGGCGTCACTGATCTTTCGGTTCATCATCATTTTTGTGATCACATGGGGTTGCCCGGCCCCTCCAAGTCCAAAAAGCAGTAGCCATGATAGTGAACCAAACATGCCCAATGTTCCCCATGGGCTGATCGCAGCCTTGTCATCTTCAAAGACGATTTGATTTATTTCCAATAGTCCATTCTCGAAGGTATAGACAACGGTAATGAATACCAACAATGCTGCGACAATCATAATACCTCCTTGCACCATATCCGTATAGACAGACGCGATGATGCCCCCGGTAACGCTATAGAACAGGAGAATGGAACAAGAAATAATCATGGCCCCGGGTAATGAAACGGTCCCGAATACATCGGAAGCATTTAACACATCTTTCAATACTACCGACATGGCGAGAATTTGTGTGGCCAGGTAGCCAATTACCCCAATAATGATGGCTGTGGCCAATAGAAATCTCGTGTCATTGCTTCCATATCTCTTGAAAACGACATCGGGCAATGAATTAAAATCTCCCAAGTCAGCAAATAATCGCAATCGTTTCCCCAGCAGACTGAACGAAATATTGAAACCCATGATGGCAACGACAACCATCCAGAATGAACTCATTCCCATCGAATACACGAGACCGGGCCCCCCGACAAATCCAAATCCACTCAATGTCGTGGAAAACACGGCAAAGGCGGTTACCCAAATGCCCAGGGTCTTTCCTGCCATAAAAAAGTCATGAGTGGACTTTGTTCTTTTCAAGGCCCATAAACCGACTCCTATACATAAAAGCATGTAAACAGCGATACAGCTCAGTATGATAGGATTTCGGAATGCCTCCATGCTCTATTCTGAAGGCTGTTGATCAATGAAGTCGTTGAATGCTTCAATTTCCTGGTCAGATATTACTGAATCTTCAAATCTCAAAATGTAACCGATCGTGATGATGAGCGGAAGAAACCATACAGCATAAATCATCCAGGCAGTGGGAGCAGGCATAGACAGAAAAAAATCATCTGTTGTTGATTGGGCATATCCCCAATGGCTGTAAACCATGAATGTATAGGCCAGGGCATAGATGGATGTACCCAAGATCAACCAACGACCAATCGAACGCACCTGTCCGTTCTTTCGATTCCCAATGAAGAGCATGGCCGTAAAAACAGCTATAATTCCCAATCCAAAAAAGTAACCCAGCCAACGGGTACTCGCCTGCTGGTCTATATTCGCAGGACCTATGAACATTCCCTCGAATTCAGGATGAGGAATTCCTGTCGCTCCCTCCACGACAGGGGCAATGGCTGCCCCCGCAATGACACCAAGAAGAAGGATGAGAGCCCCAAATAAGAACCGGATGTACTTCATTTCAATCAGATACGGTTCTTGTTCGTTTAAATTCGCTTTCGGCATACCACTGTGGCCATTCATCATTGTTGGCCAGACGCCAACCGATATTGTAATACAGTTGGGCATCCTGTACTACGCCTCTCATATCCCAATTTTCTTCGTCGAATTCATCACTGGGTGCATGATAATGTTGAGCAGTGTATTCCTCCTTTTTTCTTTTCCCGTATTCGATGCCCTTTTCAATATGGTCATATCCCCCTTCGCCAAACAAAGCAGGTATTCCCACCTTGGCAAAATTGAAGTGATCGGACCGGAAAAAATAACCCTTTTCCGGCTCCTGGTCCGGTAAAACATACCTGTCCTGGACGGCCAATTCTTCTGCAACGATCCGGTCCATTTCACTATGTCCGATTCCAACGATTTGAAAATCCTTCACAGGGCCGTTGGGGTTGCATCCGTCGATGTTGATGTTGGCGACGATTTGATTGACCGGAACCGTGGGATTCAACGCAAAATATTCGGAACCTAGTAATCCCTGTTCTTCCGCCGTGACGAAAGTGAAGAGCACAGATCGCTCTGGTGGAGATGCCTGACGGGATAAATTCTTCGCTATACTCAGGGCTACTGCAGTCCCGCTGGCGTTGTCCAATGCTCCATTGTAGATTGAATCTCCGTTTACAGGTATTCCTACACCAATGTGATCCCAGTGCGCACTGTACAAAATGTATTCGTCCGCATTTTGATTGCCTTCCCAAATGGCAATGACATTATCAGATTGATCTCTTTTATATTCGTTGGTCAATGACGTGGAAAGGGTCGCATTGAGTGGGACAGGACGGAATCCGGGTTTTCGGGCGTCGCGCATAAGTTGACTGAGATCATGCCCTGTGGATTCAAACAGATCTTTTGCCATGTTCAGATGGATCCATCCCTTTATATCCGCACCGTTTTGCACACTTTCTTTTTCGAGTCCCAGCTGTGGTCCCGACCAGCTGCTCCCGACAACAAACCAGGGATAACCTGCACTGTTGGTCTCATGAATGATTAACAGACCTCTTGCACCCTGTCGGTCCGCTTCTTCATATTTATAGGTCCACCTGCCGAAATAAGTCATGATATCTCCCTTGAAAAAAGTACTGTCCTCACCGCCAAATCCCGGATCGTTGACCATTACAATGGCAATTTTGTTGTTCATATCAAAGCCCGAATAATCTTCCCATTCACCCGGTGAAGTAATTCCAAAGCCGCAAAAGACCAATTCGGCATCTTCGATTTCTACCCGGTCAAGCGTTTTTTGGCAATGAATGACATAATCTTCACCAAAATTGTAATTTCTTTCACCGTTTTGGGTTGTTACCCTGATATCTTGTTCTGAAGTGCTGGTGATTTCGATCATCGGCACAGACTGGGTATAGGAAGTACCATTACCGGGTTGTAAACCCAGAGATTTACATTGACGAACGAGGTAATCAACGGTAAGCTTATCTCCCGGACCAAATGGCATCCTTCCCATGTATTCATCCCTTGACAGTTCTTCGAGGTGTGTTACGATATCGGCTTCAACAATGGCCGAAGGATTATCCTGTACGGTCTTTGGTTCACAGGAATGCGTCAATAAGACTGCCATGACAACGATTAGGACCAGGATGAATGACGTTTTCAAAGACATACTCAGGATGTTGTTCCGGCCAAAAATAGAAAATTATGTGTCTGATGATCAAATGCAATGTATATTGAGAAGTATGATTGAACAAGTAGAGATCGTCCTGGACAGACGTGCAAGGGGGTATTATCTGATCACGAATGAATTGCGCAAAGCGCTGCCCCGGCTTCCAAAGACAGGCATGGTAAATTTCTTCATTCGGCATACTTCGGCAGGCTTGACCATCAATGAGAATGCAGATCCTTCTGTTCGCGTGGACTTTGAATCTTATTTTAATCACATGGTGCCAGAAGGCATGTCATTTGTTACTCATGATATCGAAGGTCCGGATGATATGCCCGCACATATCAAATCCTCGATTGTCGGCTGTTCTGTAACAATTCCAATTAAAGAGCATAGGATGATGCTTGGCACCTGGCAAGGAATATATTTGTGTGAGTTTCGCGATCACCCGCACACGAGGAGGGTCATTGCGACGATCTACTCTTAATGCAATATATCGCTGAAGGCATAGCATTTGGTTTAACCCTGACCATTCTGTTAGGTCCCATCTTCATAGTCCTGGTTCAATCTTCCCTTGAAAGTGGCAGCCGGGCGGGTTTGTTAGCTGCTTCCGGAATATGGACAAGTGACATAGCAATCGTTGCCCTTGCCCTTGGATTTATTCAGAATATTTCCCCATATATACAGAGTGGCGGATTTGTATTCTGGGTGGGTCTGACCGGTGGAATTGTCTTGATCGGTGTGGGTATGGCTACGTTTATGAAAGCACCGGTTATTAGTTTTGACCGGAAAAAATTCAGTAAATCCGGCATATTCGGCTACTGGTTAAAGGGATTTATGGTCAATACGATCAATCCGTTCACATTTATATTTTGGTTAAGTACAATAACCGCATTTGTGGCCAGAAGGCACTTGTCACAATTTGAGGCTCTGCTCTTTACCGGTTCGATCATCTTTACCATCATGGTAACGGACTCGTTAAAGGTCTTTTTGGCAAAATTGATCCGAAGAAGGATTACGCCCAAGCTTTTATCGATTATAAATAAGATTGCCGGCACAGCTCTAATCGTATTTGGTTTCATTCTGTTGTTGAGAAGTGTGGTCACATAGATTACTTTTGCACCCTATTTTGAGATTTTAAGATTTAAAAAGAATATGAAACTTGAGTTTCATCCATTACGAGTGAGTAAAATTGTCGAAGAAACCAATGATGCCAGGAGCATTTTTTTTGAAGTGCCTGATTCCTTGGCGTCATTGTATCAATACAAAGCCGGACAATATCTGACAGTTAAATTCCAAATCGGGGACAACGAGCAAAGAAGAGCTTATTCCATTTGTACAAGTCCCTTGGAAGCAGAATTGGCAATCAACGTAAAACGCGTGCACAAAGGAGTCGTTTCCAACCATATACATGACAATGTTAAAGAAGGTGATCTGGTCGATGTCATGCAACCGGACGGAAGGTTTACCATCGATTTGGACCCATCCTTTTCACGGGACTTTTACTTCTTTGCCGCCGGAAGTGGAATTACTCCTATTATTTCAATCATTAAAACGACATTGGAGCAAGAGCCCAAGTCCAGTTGTTTTCTGTGTTACGGTAACCGCAGTGAGGGCTCCATCATATTTGATAAAGAACTGTCGGAACTTGAAGAGAGATATAACGGTCAGTTTTTCTTACGCCACACCCTTTCGAGACCGGATCGAGAAAAATCATCAGGTCTTAAAGGTCTATTCTCAAAAGGAAAGGAGTCATGGACCGGATGGAAGGGAAGGATTGATAACAAGGTGGATCAATACCTTGATGAACATCCGGGTTCTCAGAAGGAGGCTCATTATTTCATTTGCGGCCCCGGTGCGATGATCGATACGATCAGTGATCAACTGGAAAGAAAAGAAATTGCAGATAAAAATATCCATGTCGAGCGTTTTGTTTCACTCAGTGCTCCTTCAATTGCATCGAGCAACATGGAGGGCTCAAGCCTGGTCAAGGTTCATTTATCAGGGAAAGAATTCGAGGTATCCGTTTCACCTGACAAGACCATTTTAGACGTATTAATCGATGAAAAATACGATCCTCCTTATTCTTGTACCAGCGGAGCATGTTCGACTTGTATTGCGAAATTAATTCAGGGCAAAGTGGAAATGGACGCCTGCTATGCCCTAGACGATGATGAAGTCAGGGATGGTTATATTCTCGTCTGTCAGAGTCATCCCCAGACGGATACCGTGGAACTGACATTTGATACATAAACACCGGAGCATTAAGATTTTTAAGAATGAAATTTGAAGAAATAATTCACGTAAGCGGTTTGCCCGGCCTCTTTAAAGTGGGGTCTACCCGCAGTAACGGAATCATCGTGGAAGATATCGATTCGGGAAAGTCCAGGTTTATTTCCGTGCGCAAGCATCAATTTACTCCATTGAGTACTGTGTCTGTTTTTACCGAGGACGATACCATTGAATTGATCAAGATATTTGATCAAATGGCTGAAAAGGAAGAGAGTAATCCCCTTCCTTCAGTTAAGGAAGACCCCAGTGTGCTTTTTGACTACTTTGTCAACGTACTTCCGGACTATGACCGGGAACGTGTAATGGTCAGTGATGTAAAAAAGATAATCAAGTGGTATAATTTCCTCAAGGACAGGGATCTTTATCCCTTTAGAGAAGAAGATGAAACTTCCGATCTAACGGAAAGCGAGTAGGGATTTAATGGCTTCTGTCATTAAGACATGCTCAATTGGCCCAATAAATACGGTAAATTCCGTATGAAGCTGACAAAATGACTTTGATTTATAACTGGCACCTATATTGATGCCTTTACAATAATGATTAATACTGAATACATGAGTATCGAAGAAAACAATACCGTGGAAGAAGTCAAAAAAACAAAAAAGAAGACTTCAAAGAAGAAAGATAAATCAACCGGATATAAGGAAAAAATCGGTGAATTAGAACAAGAATTGAGTGAAGCAAAGGACAAATATTTACGTCTTTATGCAGAATTTGATAACTATAAGAAGAGAACGGTAAAAGAGCGATTGGAACTCATTAATACAGCTGGCAAGGAAATGATTTCCTCTATTCTGCCAGTTCTTGATGACTTTGATCGCGCCAAAAAAAGTGCGGATGACGAGCAATCCAACGAATCATTTTCCGAAGGTGTAACCTTGGTGTACAACAAACTGCACAACCTTTTAAAGATAAAAGGATTGGAAGCCATGGAGACGAACGGATCGGATTTTGATCCCGAATTTCACGAAGCCATTACGGAAATCCCGTCGCCCACAGAAGAGCAAAAAGGAAAAATTATTGATACGATAGAAACGGGATATCTGTTAAATGATAAGATTATCCGACATGCCAAGGTTGTTGTCGGTAAATAAAATTGGAATCTGAATAATGTCAAAAAGAGATTACTACGAGGTACTGGGAGTGCCCAGGAATGCACCGGAGGCCGATATCAAGAAGGCCTACCGGAAGGTAGCTCTTAAATATCATCCCGATCGTAATCCGGATAATAAAGAAGCAGAAGATAAATTTAAGGAGGCTGCCGAGGCTTATGAGGTATTGAGCGATGCCGATAAAAGGGCCAAATACGATCGCTTTGGTCATGCTGCAGTAAATGGACAGGGTGGTTTTAGCGGAGGAGCGATGAACATGGAAGACATCTTCGAGCATTTTGGCGATATATTCGGTGATGCCGGAAGTCCTTTTGAAAGCTTTTTCGGAGGTGGAAGATCCCGGTCCGGGACCAGGGGTCAACGTGGCTCGAATTTGAGAATCAAGGTAAGTCTGACTCTGGAAGAAATCGCCAAGGGAATATCCAAAAAAATAAAAGTGAAAAAACAGGTGGCCTGTGACCAATGCAAAGGTTCAGGTGCCAAAGATGAATCTTCGATTTCTACATGTGATACCTGCCGGGGTTCTGGATATGTTCGCCAAATAAAGAGCACCTTCCTGGGTCAAATGCAAACCACTACCTCCTGTCCTACTTGTAAGGGTTCTGGTCAGATGATCACGGCCAGTTGCTCTAAGTGCAAGGGTGACGGAAGAATGTATGCAGAAGAAACGATCAGTATTGATATTCCTGCAGGTGTCTCAGAAGGTATGCAACTATCCGTTCGTGGCAAGGGAAATGCAGGAAAAGCAGGTGGCCCTGCCGGTGATCTGCTCATTCTCATTGATGAAATAGAACACGAACATCTGCTCAGAGATGGTAAGAATGTTATTTATGATCTGTTTCTGAATTTTGCCGATGCAGCCCTGGGTACGTCTGTGCATGTCCCCACATTGACCGGTAAGGTAAAAATTAAAGTTCCCGCCGGGTCACAGGCAGGGAAAATATTCAGGTTGAAAGGTAAAGGGATTCCCGAAGTTCAGGGGTATGGGAAAGGTGATCAATTGATCAATGTAAATATTTGGACTCCTAAGAAATTGAGCGATGAAGAAAGGGCCCTGCTGGAAAAAATGAAAGAATTACCTGCATTCAAACCGTCACCTGGTAAAGGGGAAAAAGGATTCTTCGAAAGAATGAAAGACTTTTTTGAGTGATGTATCATTCCCCGAAGAGTGGGATTGGGTGGATATTCTTCCTGATTCTGTTCGTAAGCTGTTCTGATCAAAAGACTTATTTCAGTCAATCTGCAACCATTGGAGAATGGCCTTCCCAACGCGTTATCCATTTTAAAGAAATTCCAGCAAGTCATGGAGATGAGCTAGTGGCCAGGATCGAGCATAGCGATCAGTATGGATATGAGAATCTCTATTTAAAGGTGTCTCTTTCAGCAAAAACCGAAACCCTTCTGGATACATTGATCAACATTCCATTAATGGATGACCAGGGATTTTGGTTGGGTCAAAAACGTAAAGGGAGTTGGGTTGCCGAACACAAGATTCTCGAATTGAATCAGAATGAAGAGCAATTTGAGGTGAGAATAGAACAATTCTCCCGAGATCAAAACTTAAAAGGTATTCAGCAAATGGGCATTTTGGTGAGAGAAAATGCCGTTAGTCTTTAAAAAAACCGAAGAATTAAATTAAACGGATACAGTTTTACCCAAAAAGCGATCCACTGCCATCCCAGCCTTTTTTACAACCTGATAGTTGATCGTATAGAACACCTTCTTTCCATCTCTACGTCCTTGTACCACCCCGGCAAGTCGCAGAATTTTAAGGTGTTGAGAAGTTATAGATTGTTCGATTTGAAGTGTATGATAGATCTTATTAACGCTGGTTTCTCCTTTATCATCAATGTATTCCAGAATCTTCAAGCGAAGTGGATGAGCTAAAGCGCGCATGAGATTGCACGAATAATTTAGCTTATCACTGCTAAACCTAACCTTAGTTTGTTTCATTGAGTTTTCTTATTTCTTATCCGACCTTAGGACAAATATGACTATTAATTTTCTTCTGACAAAGAAATATTAAAAAAAAGTCTAATCTGAAAAGTAAATTTTCGGATTAGACTTTGAAGTCGTCGGTTGTTGTAAAGAAATAAGACGTAAATCTCTCTAACTCAAATAACTACGTTGTACTGTTTAAAGTAGTAATTATCCTGCAAGATCCTCCACAAGCTTGGAGATCTGCTCTAATCGCTCATTGTTGAGGGAATAGTAGATAAATTTACCTTGTCTCTCAGTCCTGACCACTCCGGCTCTTCGCAATATTGCAAGATGCTGAGATGCCACTGACTGCTCCAGGCGCAATTTGATATAGATATCGGTTACTGTCATAGTTTCACCTGAATCCAGTAAATCGATGATCCGTTGTCTCAACTTGTGATTTACTGCTCTTAGTACTAAAACAGCTTTTCTTAGTTCCGTGTAATCTAACTGAACACTACCTGCGCCTTTTTTTAGAGTTACTGTTTCGTTTTTCTTGCTTCTCATCTATTAGGTTTTAAACAGTTTTCGAGATGTTTCACCATACTAAACCAAACATTGTGCCGAAAACTGTTTTAAAATCTGTCAACTGCGCTTCATTTGGCACACAACCATTTGTTAATCAACAATTTACAGATCCATTTGATCTAGCAAAAACCCTTAAATTATTATTAAATCACCTTTTTAGGTGTTGTGATATGTGGGGACTTGAAATAAAATGGGTCGTGATAAGCCACGTCGACAAATTCCCCTCTTGTATATGATATTTGGGCCAAATCAACCAAATGAATGGCGCTGCACTGGGATGGCCGTATTTTGATATGATCAATATCATCAAAAAAGTGGGCTCCTTTTTCTATTCCATTACCACATATGATCAATGAAGAATGATCGGAAGACAATTGCTCTGCGGTTTCTTTTGACCAAATCAACGAGTGCACCTTATCGAATTGAATGCCATTGTCATACAAACAGGCAAAAACCTCCATTCTTCGCGCATCAATCGTTGCTAAAACTTTTCGATCGGGCCGTTCTGCCCATGCCAATGATTGTAGTGTTGGAATAGCTATCAACGGAATGCCAAGTGCGTAGCACATGCCTTTTGCCACACTAGCACCAACTCTAAGACCCGTATAAGAACCAGGACCATTACTAATGGCTATGGCAGAAAGGTCCGATTGTTTCATCAGCGCTTCACCCAGTACGTTCTTTATTAAGAGTGTCAATACTTTACTGTGAAGGGGACCTTCGTGTAGAGTAATGTGACCGGCTATTCTTCCTTCCCGGGAGAGTGCAACAGAACAAATGTCCGTGGCGGTCTCTATACAAAGTATGTTACTCAAATTACTGAAGGATGCTTCGATACTCAACAGGATCTTCCAACAGAGATATAGCTTCTTCCACTTCAGGATCATTTTTTAGTCTGACAAAGGTCTTCCCTTCCTGAAAATAATATCTCTTGGCCAGCTCAATCTCTATCTGCCTGATGATTTCACCTTTAAATTCGATAAGGTCGTCTTCCTTTACAGTTGACACCTTGGAGTTGATAGAATTAATCTCCTGAAGTACTTGAGACATATCCTTTGCTTTGTCGCGAAGATTTTTCAGTGCGGATTCAACTTCAGTCTCGAAGGCAAAATCATTCTTAACCAGGTAGCGGGTGAAATCATCGTAATCAGTATATACAAATTCGTCCATCGGGGGGGCGTCACTGTTTTGTTTGATATAGTCATTGACATAATGAAAGATCCAATGCTTATTCATCAATGCCCGCACGACTTCAGGCTCCTCATTCAAGGAGATTTTAACATCAGGTGTTACTCCACCTCCATCCAGGACCGGTCTTCCGTTTTTTGTTCTGAAGACTTCTCTTCGATCATCCGGGATGTCCTTGGGTTCGCCGTTTTCATATTCTACACTTTGTATACATCTGCCTGAAGGGATGTAGTATTTTGATGTAGTGATCTTGATTCTTGAATTATATCCCACCTCTTTCTGATTCTGAACCAGACCTTTCCCGTAAGATCTTTGGCCCAATACCAATCCGCGATCGTAATCCTGTATGGCTCCGGAAACGATTTCGGAAGCAGAAGCACTGTTTTTATTGATCAATACAGCAAGAGGTAATTCGGTATCAATAGGTGTTCGACGAGTGCTATAGAGTTGATCGCGATCACGTACCTTCCCCTTGGTGCTGACTACATGAGACTCCTTCGGCAAGAAAATGCCAAGAATGTCAATTGCTTCAGATAGCAAACCTCCTCCATTTTCTCGCAAATCCAGGACCAGGCCTTCCAGGGCATGTTCCTTTCTCAATGCTCTTAAGGCACTGGCGATATTCCGTCCGGCATCCCTGGTAAACGTCGACAGTGATATATAGCCTATCGATTCATTGAGCATTCCGTAGTACGGCACGTTGGGAACGTCGATTTCTGAGCGCGTAATGTCAAAGCTGTATTCTTTCTTTTCTGCTGGCCTGTAGATGCCTAGTTGTACCGATGTGCCTGGATACCCTCTCATGAAGGTCATGACATCCTCATAAGATCTTCCATCCGTACTGCTTCCATTGATACTCAGGATTTGATCACCCACCAACACACCAGCTTTAAAACACGGGCCGTCTTTATAGACTTCCACCACCGTGACTTTTCCGTCAATTTCGCTGCTGGATGCTCCAAGGCCATTATACCTGTCATCCATATTGAGTCGATAGCTTTCAACCTGGGATTCAGAATAATAGACTGTGTAAGGGTCCAGACTATTCATAATGGCGTCAATGCCGGTGCGCATTACTGTATTTGGGTCGAGTTCATCCACATAGTGCGTATTTAATTCCTTATAGATTGAGGTGAAAATCTCAAGATTCTTGGCGATCTCAAAAAACTTATCGTTGTTCAGGGTAAAGGATGTCGAAAGGAATAAGACCCCTGTAATGAGGATGATGAATATCTTTTTTGTCATTCCTATAATTCTTATTGATTACAAATGTCTAATTATTAACGTCCGGAGTGGGCCAAATTATGCGAATTCGCTTAATCTTCCTCATTCAAAAATGAGCTGACGGACCGAAATAGTTTCACCGGTTGTTCTGTATGAACCCAATGTCCGGTGTCTAATTCAACAAATTCCGCGGAAATCAGATTCTTTTTGATCAAATCCTCATCCTCACCGGTTATGTAATATGAACGGCTCCCTTTCACAAAAAGAACTCTTTCTTCGTATTCATTCATGGGAATTGCCTCCAGAATATTTTCGTAGTTGTGCAGCAGACTGTCAAAGTTAGTTTTCCATCGGAATCCCTTGCCACCATTTTGCCTGGCAAGGCTTTTCATGATGAACTGCCGAACTTCTGGTTCCGGAATGTGCATCCTTAACTCGTGATCAGCCTCTTGTCTGGATTGTAGCTTCTCAAGATCCAATCCAAGTACAGCCTCGAAGATGTGTTCATGTCCCGGGTCGTATCTTTTTGGGGCTATATCTATGACCACCGTGCGATGGATCCTCTGAGCAAAGGTATTGATTAGGTTCAATGCCAATTTCCCCCCCATGGAATGTCCGATGACATGAACCTTGTCGTGTCCCAGGTGGTCAATCAGGTGAATGACATCTGCACTCATGATTTCATAATCGAAATTTGTACTCCACAATGATCGTCCATGATTTCGCAGATCAGGTAATATAACCGTATGATTTTCTTCAAACTGACGAGCAAAAGTTCTCCAATTATCAGAAGATCCGAACAAGCCGTGAAGAATGATGATCGGTCTTCCCTGTCCTATGGTTTTATAATGTAACATACACCTAAATCGGCCGCGAAGTTATGCAAGAAATCATTGCGTTACCCGGTATTAATTATTGTACTTTTGCCGCCGATGAGCGAGTTTATTAAGCATGAGTGTGGATTGGCTCTCATCCGCCTCCTCAAGCCTCTTCATTATTACTATGATAAGTATGGCTCAGCTCTC
Organism: Saprospiraceae bacterium; assembly: GCA_028282725.1. Classification (GTDB taxonomy): domain Bacteria; phylum Bacteroidota; class Bacteroidia; order Chitinophagales; family Saprospiraceae; genus JAJRXG01. Next base: position 83,630 of record JANQHF010000061.1, on the reverse strand, counting down.
TACGGCTTGCACAAACTTCAGATCCTCCTTCAAAAACAGCGCAACCGGGGACAGGATGGTGCCGGTATGGCAACCATAAAATTGGACACTCAGCCCGGAAAGAGATTTATCAGCCGCAGACGGAGCAATAGTCCGCAATATCTTAAGGAATTATTTGAAGGTGCATTTGCACATTTCAAGAGTTTGAGCCCCGAACAATTGAACGATCCGGCCTGGCTCAAAGACAATAAGCCATACACCGGAGAATTGTTGCTGGGACATCTGCGATATGGTACGCATGGTAAAAACATCATTGAAACGGTTCATCCCTTTTTAAGACAGAACAATTGGATCAGTCGCAACCTGGTGTTGGCGGGCAATTTTAATCTGACCAATGTTGACGAGCTGTTTCAACAATTGGTAGATCTCGGGCAATATCCCAAAGAAAAATCGGACACAGTTACAGTACTTGAAAAAATCGGTCATTTTCTGGATGACGAAGTGGAACGCCTATACAATTGGTTCAAACCAGAAGGTTACGACATTGATCAGATCAATCGGTTGATCGCTGAAAATCTGGATGTGGCAAGAATGTTACAGCGGGCATGCAGAAAATTTGACGGAGGCTACGTCATGGCCGGATTGATCGGGCACGGAGATGCTTTTGTTTTGAGAGATCCATCTGGCATTCGTCCTGCATTTTTCTACCAGGATGATGAGGTTGTCGTAATGGCATCGGAGCGTCCGGCTATTCAAACGGCATTTAATGTAAATGTAAAATCCGTTCAAGAGCTGGAAAGAGGAAATGCATTGATTATCAAAAAGAACGGTAACGTGCAGGTCGTTCCTTTTAAAGACCAGTTGGAACGTACAGCCTGTTCATTTGAAAGAATATATTTTTCGAGAGGTACCGATCGCGACATCTATAAAGAGCGAAAAAAACTAGGAGAATTATTGGTGGCCGAGGTGCTTGAGGAAGTAAATTATAATTTTGAAAAGACGATCTTTTCATTCATACCAAACACGGCTGAAGTGGCTTTTTATGGTTTTGTAGAGGGCATACACAATTTTTTGAACAAGGACAAGGCTAAGAAAATTCGTGAGGGAGCCCGATTCAGCGAAGAAGAAATAGAAAGGATATTGGCACTGAGACCACGGGTAGAAAAATTGACGGTTAAGGATGAAAAATTGCGCACATTTATCGCCGATGACTCTAGCCGGGGGGAGATGGTTTCCCACGTATATGACGTGACCTACGGTGTGGTTGCGAATAATGAAGATACAATTGTCGTACTGGATGATTCCATTGTGAGAGGAACCACGCTGCGTGATAGCATTATTGAAATTTTGGGAAGACTCAAACCCAAAAAGATCGTCATCATTTCTTCAGCACCACAAATCAGGTATCCCGACTGCTATGGTATTGACATGTCTAAAATGGGTGAGTTCGTAGCATTTCAAGCTTTGATCAGTTTGCTCAATGAAGAAGGGCAGGCTGATCTGATCACAAATACCTATAAAAAAGCTAAGAAATTACTGGATGAAGGAAACGGGCATACGGTAAACCTGGTTAAAGATTTGTATGACCGGTATGAGTATACGCGCATCTCAGATCAGATTAGCAAGATGTTGACTCCTCCCAGTGCCGGGTGCGAAATAAAGATCATCTATCAGACCCTCGAAAACCTTCAGGAGGCTTGTCCCAATAATAATGGAGATTGGTTTTTTTCGGGAAACTATCCTACACCGGGAGGCAACAAGGTGGTTAATAAGGCTTTTATTAATTTTATAGAACGCAAGAATGAAAGAGCTTATTAATTCGTTCTGCCTGTAAGAGATTCCAAAAAACAAAAACAATTTGTTATGAACCGCCCCTTATATACCGTTTTGTACAGTCTGTTGATCATTGCCATATTCTTTGGGACCTCCGCAGTTTACCAGGCATGTGGCAAGTCCGGCAAAAAGAGTGATCCCGAAGAAAATATATCGGACAAGGTGGAACAGGTTGCCGATATATACACAGATGAAAAATTTTTTGAAGAAGACGATATCGATAATGAAGAGTCAGAAGAAGCTCCTCCGGTAAAACCAGTAGAAGCAGATCGCACTCCAGATCCTGCTCCCGTTACTCCTTCTTCCAGACTTACAGGAAACTACCTTGTTATTGCGGGAAATTATCTCCTGGAAAGCAATGCTGATATCATGGTCACGAAATTAAGAACGAGCGGATATTCAAATGCAGAAAAGGTTGTTTTCGATCTTTCGCAATACTATACGGTAATAGCGGGAAAATATGACCAACAATCCATTGCCAATTCTATATCCAGTGAGCTCAACGGTATCGGTATAGACAATTATGTATTAAAGCGTAAGAATTAATGCTCAGTTAAACTATCGTTAAACCATATCTTCGACGATTTATTCTGCACAATTTGCAGTTTAGAAGTTGATCTATACTATCAAAAATGACCTATGAAAAAGATTAAACTATTCTCCTTTTTATTGATGATCTCATTGAGTTTTGGTTTGAAAGCTCAGAAAATCGCTGTGATCGATATCAATGCGGTTTTACAGGAATTGCCTGAATACCTGGCAGCTCAACAGCAATTGGATCAAGTTGCCGCGGAGTGGAATCAGGAAATTGCCGCGGAATATGACAAGATCAAAAGTTTGTACAACAAATATCAGGCAGAGCAAGTCCTGCTTAGTGACGAAGTGAGACAACAACGCGAGGAAGAAATTATGCAGAAGGAACGCGTCGTACGAGAACTTCAAAAAAGAAAATTTGGCTCTGAAGGCGAGCTGTTTCTGAAGAGGCGAGAAATCATCAATCCAATTCAGGAACAAGTCTTTGCGGCCATTGAACAATTTGCTATTGACAGGGGATATGACCTTGTTCTTGACAAAGCAGGATCTGCAGGAGTACTATTTGTAGGAGATGAATTTGACAAGACGGATCTCATAAAGAGAAGATTAGGAATACGATAACTTTCTCTTAATTGTTTATGAGCCTATATTTGCGTCCCAATTAAGAATACTCAAGGAAAATGAATAATCTAAAAACTTACTTGACTCTTTGTCTGATCTTCTGTTTTGCATTGGTTGTACATGCACAGAAATTTGGGTACATAAATTCACAGTTGCTCGTGGACCAAATTCCTCAAGTAAAGGAAGCCAAGGCGGAGTTGGAAACTTTGCAGAAACAGTTTGAAAAAGAGGCTCAAGACAAATTCAACAATCTTCAAACCCAGTACCAGGCACTTGGGCGAAAACAAGAACAGGGAGAAATATCTCCAAAGCAATTGGAGGTAGAAGCGCAACAATTGGAAGCTGAAAGATTAAAAATTGCCAAATTTCAACAAGACAGGCAACAGCAGCTGCAGGAAAAGAGTGAAACATTGATGAGTCCGATACGGGAGATGATCAATGAAGCCATTCGCACGGTGGCCCAAGAAAATGACTACGCCTATATTTTTGACAACAGTACGGGTGTCATCTTGTATGCGGATGAAATGACTGATGTAAGTAACCTTGTAAGAGCAAAACTGGGCATCGCAAATTAATCTCGGTTAAAAAGAAATACAGAAAAGCTCCCTCCGTGGGGGCTTTTTTTATTCATGATTCGGGTAAATGATAGTGTACTACCAATGGTTCCTCATCAATTGACCAGTCAACAGATAATATGTGCTGTGTCTGGGAAACACTTTTTACCGGCAACCTCCCATGACGAAGGAAAAAGCTGGAACTTTGCGGATATGAAAAATTCGATCAAAGACTGAGTATGACCACTACTGGATATAAACAACTGGAAAAGGAAATAACTTCATTTAAAAAGTTGATGGCAAAGGCTTCGGATTCAATCATTGACCAGGAGGTCACCAAGTATCCAATCTTTGTTCTTCATCAACATGACCTGGAAATTGGAATTCCGTTGACAGCTGAAGATGACACAAATCCGTGGAAGTTGCAGGCTTCATCATTAGAGGAATTTGTTTCCAAGCAAATCATCGAACCTAAGAAAGTAGATTCATTCCGTACGATCTACAAGAGTCCTGAAAAGTTTTTTTGTCTGTTCGTAATTAGTGAATTGGGGGCTAAATTTATCTTTATCCCACGTTGACGGCGAATTCTTCACATTACCCAATTATTAAGGTCTATTATGAACAATTAATTGATAAGTTCACTTGTTCAATGAAACACCTCTTACTTCTTTATTCATGAATGGTGCTTCTACTGCTTTAAATTCTGATCATGAAAAGGTACTTGACTCCATAAGACCGGGTAAGATTATCGTGCCTACTGTAATAGGTGTATTGGTCGTAGGATTTTTGGTTCGAAGCCAGTTAGATTTTGAAGAATTAAAGGGCATAAACTGGACGATTTATACTCTTTTTTGGATTGTCACCGCCATTGTCGTTTATCTGGGACGGCATCTCTTGTATTCATGGCGGCTCAGAGTATTATCGGAAGGCGACTTTTCATGGTGGAAGTCGATTGAACTCGTGACGATTTTGGAGTTTGCCAGTGCGGTTTCACCAACAAACTTCGGAGGAAGTGCTGTGGCATTTTTTCTATTGATCCAGGAAAATATATCAGCTGCACGTTCTACGGCGATCGTTATTTATACGATCATAGCAGATACGTTGTTTTTTGTTTTTAGCATTCCAATACTTTATGTCATACTGGGGTCCAACATATTTATTCCCACCGGTGAATTACAGACTGCATGGGGAGGCCTCGGTGTTACCCTGGTAATCGTATGGCTCATCATGGCAATCTATGGCCTTTTACTCTTATATGGATTATTCGTGCGACCCAAACACATCCGGACATTTCTTTCCTGGATTGCCAGATGGAGAATTTTTAAGAAATCAAAAAGACGAATACAAAAAGCTGCAATAGACATAGAAATCAGCTCACTTCACATCCGAAATATGTCTTGGAGATTCCATGGGAAGCTGATTTTGGCTACCCTGCTGGCGTGGATCCTGAGGTTTTTTACAGTAAGTGCTATCTTAATTGCTCTCAATCCCAGTATGTCACAAACGATATATGATCACATCATTCTATTGGGCAGAGGTGAAGCCCTGTATGCTGTTACGGCCTATAGCCCAACTCCGGGAGGTAGTGGAGTGGCAGAAATTATTTTTGGTCAATTCTATAAGGAATATATTTCCAGTGGTATTTCTGTGATTGCCGCCGTACTGTGGAGAGTCATCACTTATTATCCTTATCTAATCATTGGGGTCATTATCATTCCGAATTGGATCAGGAAACTGATCAATAGAAGACGCACAAAAACGGTATCACATGATTCGTAGAATAATTGCAAGTGTTATCATACTTGTCCTGGCTTTCTTTGCCTATGATTTTTTTCTAAAGCCTCCAAGTTTTACCAACGGTGCCAAAGCTCCTGATTTCACCAGGGAGCTCATTAGTGGGGAAGATTTTTCACTTTCCGATTTAAAAGGCAATTACGTCTTATTGGATTTTTGGGGATCGTGGTGTGCTCCGTGTATTAAGGAAATTCCTGCCATGGTTCGATTATATGATGACTATCACGACAAGAATTATAAGAATGCCACAAACTTCCATATCGTCAGCATCGCCCTTGAAAAATCTGATGCTTCTACACGCAGGATAATAGAAACCAGAAATTTAAAATGGAAGTACCATATCATTGATGTCAGCAAGATCGTGATGATGTCATCCCTTGCACAACTCTACGATGTCAAAGAATTGCCTACAAAATTTCTGATCAATCCGAATGGCGAAATTATGGGCACAAATCTCTCTTTTGAAGAAATGTCCAGGTTGCTGGATGATCGATTGGAGCCATAGCTACTGATCTTCGTCGTTCTTTCTTTTTCTGGCCGTGGTCATTCCCATTCCCTCTAATTTCAGTTCCTGGTCAATTCGGGGCACAACCCTTCGCCAATGAGTTTCAACAGATGTATATCCTTATCTCTCGGATTTTTGATTGCCGGTGAAATGGGATAGGCATTAAGCTCTTCCGGTGGAAAGGGTTGCAACATTTTAGTCACTTCCCGTAAGGGAATATCCTCCAGTCAAATTTTTTAATGATCCCCGTTCAAAATTGCCGGTGAACGATGATATCCAATTTTTTGAAGTAAATCATTGGCAACGGTTGTAATAATTGAAAAAGAGTTGGTGACTTCTCCTGTATCCTTATTGACCGGTCATCCCAAATCCCTGCAACCCCAAACGGGCGATTTTTTATCCCGTCTGTAAACGAGCTAGGGTTTACTCAATTTTTCTTTTTTGGGTCCTTCTATAAATGCGTCAGCAATGATCCGGCATCTCTTTTTTCGGATTGATAATCTGAAAGCAGGTTTATTGACAATTCCCAGTGATCCGGTATAATTTGGGTCGTTCTCTTTATTATAATCTCCCTCTGATCTTGCATTAAAAAAGTACATTTTCCTTTTTGCCCAAAAAGGGGTAAATCCAAATCGGAACAATTGTAATTGGTTGTAGTGATCACAAGAGCTAAGTCTCCAATAGAAATATTCAACATCGGTCAAAGAGCCCTTCAGAAGGAGGCAGTACATTGAATCTTTTTTCAATGACCTTGAGTTTGGAAATAACGACATAACGACCGCACATATCAACTCTTTTTTCTTGCTGCCTGAATAGCCTGATTTATTTTAACCGGTGTAGATGTCAATTCAAAAAATTCATCGACATACAATTCCATTTGTTCCTTTTGAATTGATGTCAGGTATTCCAAATTATTATGTAAATCTATGAATTGACTCTTCTTTTCCAGGAACTCTGTCAATATGTTTGTAAAATCCTCATCAACAGCTCCCCTCCATTGAAACAATCGTTCGGTAACCGACTCTATTGGGAGTAAATCATGGGGCCTGGCATACCCTGCGTTTACAAATCCGGAATAGTCAAAATCATACGGTATGGGAATAGGGCCTACATTTTTATCACATTCCAGAAGTCTTATGTTGTGTCTGCGAGATAAATTCCAATCCGTATTTCCAATCAAATATTGAAACATAGTCAGTAATTTATATCGTTCCTTATCGATTCTTTTAACGGATTGTTCATCATCCAGCATCGCACAAGACACCCTTGCCGATAATTCTTCAAAAGGCTCAATGATAAAGCCATTTTTTCTTACTTCAGGAAAGTTGCCCAAAGCATCTTTATAGGTGATGTTGGCAAATTTGACATTAAAGCTGTAATCACTCAACAGATTGAAATATTTGTAACACAAGAATTCCTTTATTAACCATTGGTCATATTCAAGGGAGTCTTTACAATAACTCACAATTTTAATATTACCAGACGGACTCAATGAAAACTCTTCACATTTGGAATCACGCAGCTTTAACATAAGCGGAGGAAAATTACATCTGGCTTTCCTCGTCTTTCCTCGTGGCCGGACCTCCATTTGCCCCGACAAGATTTCAATTCCATTGTTGACGGCCGTGACAGTAGCAGACTGGTAGTGATTTTCTTCTGAATGCTTATTGTTTAATATAGATTGAACATCTGTTTCAATGATCAGGTCAAGTGAATCCGATTGGTATAGTTTTGTGAAGAGGGGCGGAAGCTGACTTTCACTGATTTGACTTGCCGGCTTTTCTTTACTACATGAGCTAAATATAATTAATGCAAAATTGATCAAAATAAATTTCAATGGTATAGAATTTTGAATATGCATATTTATAATTGGATTTTGGAATTTTGTGAATCGATCGTAAAGAATAAATCCTTTTCTATAATTAACAGTGTATAATCATTTGACTTTCTTCTGACATCTACGGCAAAGACTTTATTATTATACAAGGAAGAAACCTCGTCAACCAGGGTATGCCCGATTACAATTTTTTGAATATCGAATTTTGAAAGTACACTGTCCACTTGACTCTGATCAATGGGTTCTTCCACGTATCCCCTGTACCATAACGGACCATCACTGCCCAATACGAGTTGAGCATTCTTTTCAAATTGTACTTCTTTCGAATCTATACTTTTTCTAATTAGGTCATTCATTTTAGTTATAGACAAATTTGAATTCATAATTTGGGGACTTATGCCTCCGTGAGCAAACAATGTATTTCCGATAATTTCTATGCTATTTTTTGTTCTGATCCATTGTCCTATTTCAGTATTGGCTCCATAGAGGTCTTTGTATTCGATATTCAACTTTTTGATGAGTCTTTTGTATTTTCTATCCACATATCTATAATCTCCAGTAAGCGCCATTATTTCGTGATTCCCCAGTATAAAATGTACTTGTCCCCCTTGCTTCCTGGCATCATTTTCCAATTTATAGATCAGCCAAAGACATTCTGTCACATTTTCTCCCCTGTCAAATACATCTCCTAGAATAACTACGTGACCTTGTCCATATTTCCAATTATACTTTTTGTCTATGACCTCGTTTTTAAGGAGCATATTTTGCATAAACTCAAAATCTCCTTCTATATCGGATAGTACCAGTGTTTTTTCGGGTTGTGGATATCGTTCATTGGGTATTTGCTTGTCAGTCATTTTATCGACGATCATGTTTTTACGTGTACCTGGAATCCTGACTTTTATTTTTTGGCCTGAAGGTTCAGATATGGCAATGGTTTGATATGTGGGCGTTATGTTATTCCCACGAATGCTGATCCTAAGTTCTGTTAAGCCATCGTCCTGGTAAATCAGGTGAGGACCTTCGATTTGTTCCTGGACAGTACCAATCCTCCAGCCCAGCATTATGATTACTATTATTACAAGTAGTATTAATGATGCGACGATAGCCTTACGCATGGATGACCCTGTCATTGGTTGGATTATCACTCCAATATAAATAAAGTGATTTTGATTTATGTGGTCAGGAACTCATTGATGCCGGTGAGCCAATAATGGAGGTGGCTCGCCTGTAAATGGGTTCATTCTTCCAATCGTTCTTGCCTCCATTCCTTCTGCCCTGATGACCGCCCGATCGCCAAATCTTTCCCGAATCCGATCCATGGCCTGATACAGGCTGATGATCTCTTCTGAGTCTTCAAACAAATTCATTTGATAATTTCCTCCTACCAAATTGCTGAAACGAACGCCAACCAGGCGTACCAATAATCGCCTGTTGTACAGTTTTTTGAAAAGCTCCTTGACCTTGGGCACAATGATATGGTCAGCAGACGTGTAGGGAACACGGCATTGCAGCGTATGTGTTTGAAAGTCAGAATAGCGCAATTTAACAGTAATACAACCGCTTAGTTTTTGGCCCCGTCGGAGTTGGAAAGCCAGGTTTTCCGCCATGGCTGTCAATATGGATTTGAGTTTTTGTACATCGATAGTGTCTCTGTCAAAGGTTCGTTCCGTCGAAATGGATTTTCGTTCATTAAATGGGATGATCGGACTATTGTCTATTCCATTTGCCTTTTTCCAAATCGCAATTCCATTCTTGCCAAAGGCACTTTCCATCATTTCTATTGGCATTTTTTGAACGGTCCCGATCAGCTTTACACCAAGATGGCAAAGCATTTGGTGTGTTTTTTCTCCCACCATGGGAATCTTACTTACAGGCAGGGGGGAAAGAAACAATCGCTCCTTTCCTTTATCAATTTTCAACTGATTGTTGGGCTTTGCAATGCCTGTAGCAATCTTGGATACGGTTTTATTGATAGAAAGCCCGAATGAAATGGGTAGATGTGTCTCCTTAATAATGCGTTGACGCAACTCACTGGCATATTTCAGACAACCAAAATATTGATCCATCCCACTCAAATCCATATAAAACTCGTCTATCGAGGCTTTTTCATAAGCAGGTGCGTATTCCTTGATAATTTGAATGACCGAATCTGAAAATTTGCTGTAGGTCCCGCTATTACCTCTTATGATGACGGCTTCCGGACAAAGTTGGCGTGCCAGCCGCATGGGCATGGCCGAACGAATACCAAATTTCCTGGCTTCGTAACTGCATGATGCGACCACCCCACGGTCTGACAGCCCGCCTATCAGAACAGGTCTGTTATTGAGTCTGCTGTCCAAAATTCGCTCACAAGACACAAAAAAGGTGTCCAGGTCAAAGTGTACTATGGCTCGCTGGTCGGTCTTCAAGGGCTGAGCTTTTAACTAGATCTATCTATTCTGCCGGAAGGAGGAAGGCTCGGTGATCAGATATACTGTTATGGCTTACTGTTGTTTCAATTCATCCACATCCTTTTTTAATTGAAGGACAAGACTGCTCAATTGTTGCATTTCCGCTTTCGCCCGGTCTTCCTGATCAGGAAGGTCGAAAGTCAGGTAGGCAAGACTTTTCCACACTTCAATAAGTTCGGCAATATGTATATGATAGGGGTCATACAGGATATTATCGGATCTGAGCAAAAGACGGTGTTCATTGACTTCCCGCCATACCCGTTTGTATACAATCCCCTGGGACCTGGTAACGAGGATATGGCTTTGCCCGTCCTTCATGTCTCGCCAGTCTTCCACATATTCACAGATCACGTAGCTGCCATCCGGAATAGGAAGCATACTGTCTCCTTCGATTTGAAAAAGACGATAGCTTCTATCCGGATACAGCTCAGGTAATGGCAAATTAAATTTGGGTAAATCCCTTATATATTCAGGATCAGCATAGCTATGTGTATAACCCGCCCGGGCGCTAACGGGAATAACGGAAATCTGTTCCTGATTTTCATGGTCTATTACAATAGGGAGGATTCTCAGGGTACGGCCCTCAATATCTACCTGGGGTTCATCGCTGCTTTTACTCAAATCCTCATTGATCAAGCGATCAAGAGACAAGCCAAAGAGATAGGCTATCTTTTGAATGGTCTCAATCTTTGGCTCGGCCCGAAATTCTTCATAAGAACCAATTTGAGCCCTTTTTAGTCCGATACGTTCGGCCAGCTCCGCCTGTGTAAAACCCCGGCTTTTTCTCAATTCTTTGATATTCTTATTTAGATAACTCATAGTTTGATCAAATATATAGCTAATTATTTTAGCATGCTATATTTATTTGCATGATGCTAATTATTTTAGCCATATGGCAATCCGTTCCTGGTAAAAGCCCGCTGATCGTGCAATTATGAACAGATACTTGCGCCACACTCCCACTAGGGCTATATTTAATACATGGATAAAAGAATACTGTGCTTACTCGTCTTGATTATTCAAATCTTCGCGATAGATACATCCGCACAGGTCGTGACAGTATCACAGGATATCAGTATAAGAAATAATATAGCCTATGACATCATAGGACGGGTAGGCGATAGAATCATCTTTTACCGCGACAAGGGAAGTGATAGAGAAATTTATCTTTACAATGAAGACCTCGTACTACAAAGTGAAAGACAGATCAACCTGGACAAAAAGAGATGTACTCTATATGATGTGATCAACCTCGATACAGCCTTTGCCGTCGTCTACGGATATCGGGATGAAGGGAACGACCTCATTAAAATGGACATCTTTTCCAATACAGCATCCAGGGTGGACTCTGTGTTTCTGTCCAGATCAGAGGGGGAATGGAAAGGGTTGGAATATGACCCGATCACGTCCGAAGACGAATCCAAGCTTGCACTGTACAGGATTGAATCAGAAGATGAGATCAAAATTCTCATTATTGATATTGAAAAGAAGAAGGCAATTAAAGAAAAAAATTATGTTTTTGAAAACGTAAATCTCTACTCAGAACTGGAGCAAATAGAATTATCCAATGATGGATCCTTTTATCTGTTAACTCAAAAAGATAATTTTAAAAATCGAAGAAAAAATCACGTAGCTCAAATTTTTCAATTTCAGCCCGGTCATGATAACGTGCAGGACATCTTGCTTCCTTTAAATGACATTGTATGTCAGGATATATTAATGAGCATCAATAATCGAGAAAGAAAAATGGGAATTGTTGGATTATATGATGAAAAAAGAACGGATGAAAGTACGGGCTACTTCTGGGTAGCAGGTGATATAAATAATTTTGGAAACCAGGAATTGAATCTGGTTCCATTCGATGAAGAAATATATTTCGAGGTATATGGGGAAAAGAACAATGGCAGAATGGAAAATTTTCTAATTGCAGAAGTTTTCTGGAAATCCAGTTTGGCACCTATTATAGTTTTGGAGATGACTTATGATGTAAGCCGCAGTGCCGGAGGAATAGGATATGGAGAACCTTCAACCTTCTATGGCAGGAGTTCTTCAGGTTTTGTAAGAGGATGGAGTGATCATTACAGAGATGATCTCATTCTAATTTCATTAGACGAAAAAGGGAACAAAGAATGGCACCAGGTATTTTATAAAAAACAGTTTTCTCAAAATGACAATGCCGTTTTTTCTTCATTTTTTCCATTCATCACACCCAGTAGGTTAAGGATTATATACAACGATGAAATTAAAAACAACAGCACTGTAAGTGAATATATCCTTGATGCAAAAGGAAATTATAAAAGAACGAGTGTACTGAGCACAGAATACCAGGATTTGAAATTGCGTTTTGCAGACGCCAGCCAAATTTCTTCCACTGAATTACTGGTGCCCAGCCAACACAGTTATAGTGTGAATATTGTAAAAATTGATTTTGGTCAATAATCAGCGCATGGAAATCGTCTGGAATGTTTCAAGGCCACATTCTAGAAAATCGAGATAGCCCTGTATTCCTTCCTTGTATTCTCTTGGTGGTGAAACTACTTGTTCGTCCGGAGTTACGATGACGTATAGCGGTTGACTGATTTGGTCAAAATTTACAATTTGAAAATCAGCCCACTTGCTTCCTACTGTTCTGAGCTTTTTATTTCTGGATTCTGAAATTAGAATTTCATCCAGTTCTTCCCGATCATCAACATATAAAGAAATCAATACAAAATCTTCGTTCAACATGGTTCTTATGCGATCATCGGACCAAATGCGATCCTCTGTTCTCCGGCAATTCACACAACCGTGGCCCGTGTGATCTATCAACATAGGTTTTCTCACCTCCCGGGCATAAGCAAGACCATCAAAGTAGTCTTTAAAGCAATCGATATTATTGGCACACTTACTGAAAGAAGGATATTTATCCTTGATGGATTGATTCAATTCCGGTGTATCCAAAAACAAGTTGTAGCCAACAGGTGGTGCTATCCCACTCAATGCTGCTAACGGCCTGTAGGATTTTAAAGTGTCATCGTAAGTAAATCCTGTGGCAAGGTATATGGCAAAGAGAAAACATGCGATTGAATAGACCCATCTTCTTGGGCTAATCCTGGTCACCGGGCTATCATGTGGAAATTTGATCCAACCCATTCCATATGCGGCCATCGCCAGGGCAATGACAATCCATATTGCCAGGAATACCTCATATTTTAACAAGCCCCAATGACTGGTCAAGTCCGCAACAGTTAAAAATTTGAAAGCAAGAGCGAGTTCAAGAAAACCCAGCACGACTTTAACGGAATTCATCCAGCCACCTGATTTTGGAAGGGTGTTTAACCACGCCGGAAATGCCGCAAAAAGACCAAAAGGCAATGCCAGGGCCAAAGAAAATCCCAGCATGACCACAAAAGGTCCAACCTGATTCGTCGCAGCCTGGACAAGCGCCGTTCCGATTAGAGGTCCTGTACAAGAAAAGGACACAAGCGCCAGGGTAAAGGCCATAAAAAAGATGCCTAGAAGACCTCCCTGGTCCGCCATCTTGTCCGACTTGTTGGCCCACGAACTCGGAAGTGTGATTTCATAAAAACCGAAAAAGGAAAATGCGAAGAGCACAAAGATCAGGAAGAAAAGTGTATTCGCTATCCAATTGGTAGACAAGCTATTCAATGCCTCTTCGCCAAAAAGGAAAGTAATGAGAAACCCAATGCTTACATAGATCACTACGATTGAAAGCCCATAAAGCGTCCCGTTCCACCACCCTTTTCTCTTGGTGTCTTTCGTAAAGAAACTTACCGTCAAAGGGATCATGGGAAATACACAGGGTGTCAACAGTGCCAATAAGCCCCCAATGAATCCAAAGAAAAACATCAGGAAGATGTTTTTATCGGGTTTGGTAATCGATCCGCACTGTGAGAGAGGTGTTGAATAAGATTCCTTTAGTTTGGGCCGGGTCTGGTCGATGAATACAGAACCCTCCGCTGGAAGAGCACCTGATCCTGATGCAATTTTCTCCCCAGGGGCGGCTCCTGCTATTTCATTGACCAAATCAAAACTAAATTCAATATCAGTCGGAGGGAGGCACTTTTCATCATCACAACACATATAGGTCAATACCCCGGATAAAGGTTGAGAAGCATCTTCGACCTGAATAGCCTGTGAAATGACATAGGGTTCATCTTCCAGGAATTTGATGACATTCATCTCGAAAATCGGGTCCATTCCTTCTTTCCTGGTCCCTTCTTCAGTAGAGGGCCCATCAAAACTGATTCCCTCCTTTTGCTCGTAGTAAATTGTCGTGGGAAATGGCCCGCCTTCATCTATAAATTGGGAATATACATTCCAACCTGTCTGAATATCTGCTTTGAAGAGCAAATTGAATCTTTTTTCCGTGGTCTTTTGCAGGGCATAACTCCATTGAACGGGCCTGCCCTCAGCGGGGACCACAACCCAATCAACTCCACCTCGATATGCCGATTTTTGCTCCTGTTCTGAAGTATTCTGTCCTTCACTTTCGGATGAGTCATTGAGTTGTGCCCGATCTTCATTTTTGGGTGAGCCACTACCGTGCGAGGTCAGATTGAATTCAAATTCTACGTCTGTTGGAGGAAGACATTTCTTATCGTCACAAGTCATATAGGTCAAATACCCCATGACCTTGCTTTGATTCAGTTTTTTGATTCTTTGCCTGATTACATAGGGTTGATCAGAAAGAAATTTGATGACATTCATCTCGAAAATCGGATCCATTCCTTCTTTTTTTCGCCCTTCCTCATCTGCGGTTCCAATTAGCCCTTCGGGTTCTGGCTCATATGTTATTGTAGTGGGAAATGGGCCGCCTTCATCCAGGAACTGAGAATATACATTCCAACCCGATTCTATATCTGCTGTGAAAACAAGTTCGGCCTCCTCGTCACTGATATCATTGATGGAAAAGGACCAGGAAACGGGATCGGACATTTGTCCAAACAGCACAAAGGGAATGACGGTCAGTAAGCAGGCGATTAATCTCATGATAGATCCGGAAATTTAAATAAATCGAAAATGGCTGGCCTAGTAATTATCATTACACTAACGCGAAGATATGGAGTTCACAAAGTTTACGATTTGGATTAATAAAAATTTAACCTTGAAATGTCCTGGTTTTCATTTCAAAAAAATCATGTAAACTGAAAATAAAAAACAGCTACAAGTCCGATTAAGTGCAGGAGTTCAGCCAATACTTTGTTTTTAATGAGCAACAATGACATGGATAAGAAAACGGAAAGAGAAACCGCCAGGATCAGGTAATGCTGAGCATCTAACGGTTGGAAAAGGAATAATGACAAAAAAGCACATAACAACAACCAATAGAAGAAGTCTATCTTCTTCCGGATATCGATCACCTTCTTTTTCATATAGTTGTAGTAGTTGATCAGGACTACAATAATCAGAAGTCCACTGATACCAAGGTTGATCCAAAAATTACCCGCCTTTGTGGTAAAGCCCGCGAATATACCCGGGACACTCAGATAATCCCAAAATGTCCAATTGAGCGCATCGTAGGCAAATAAAAATGCTCCCGCTATCCAGAATAAGATCCCGAACCCAATGATAAATTGTATTCGTTCTTTAAAGCTGAAATTTCTCATCGATAAAAAGCCCGCAAAAAAGGCAATGGTCAAAACGATGAACGGAGGATAGATGATAGTTGCCAGGGCACATGAAAAGGAGGCATTAAAGATATTGGGTGTTGCTCTGGTCAGTTTGTAGGTTTTAAACACATTAAACACAGCAATCAAAATGAATGTCAAGCCAATCAGGGCAGGCGTCAAGACCTGTAATTCTTTGATACAACTAGCCAGGAAGATATAAATCATCCCTGCCAGGGCTGTTGGCAATCTATGGACCCTGTAATTGTTTGCCATTATATTGATCATAAGCGCATGGGAGAAGACCAGAAGGATGGCGATAATTGACTGGAGGAAGGGATTGGAAATTAAGGTGAATATCCAGGTTGTAACAATGGTGTCATCAGAAGAAGGAAGATATGCGACAGGGGTGATGAGGCTGTACAACCGGAGTATTACCGCATATGGGACAAGCAACAAAAAGTTGATAACGTCATTGTTCCGGAATAGACTTACCACGAAACAAACTTACACAAGATGACAGGATCAAACAATTGACTTTTAATCGAATCATCCTTTGCGTCTATTTGAATCACGCAATCTCACCTTCACTTTCAATGGATACTTTTTCGATCTTGTCTTTATGCATATCCCTGAAATCCTCCCTGGACTTATACACATCAATAGCCGTATAAATAGCTTGTCTCATTGATGAAGGGTCCGCAATATTCTGACCTGCGATGTCATAAGCCGTACCGTGATCAGGAGATGTGCGTATTAATTTCAGACCTGCGGTATAGTTGACACCCGAACCGAATGATAAGGCCTTGAAGGGAATGAGGCCCTGATCATGATACATTGCCAATACAGCATCGAATTTTCTATAGGATGCATTTCCAAAAAAACCATCCGCGCTATAGGGTCCACTGACCAAAACGCCTTTTTTCTTCAGCTCTATGATGGCAGGTCGGATTATTTGTTCTTCTTCGGTACCGATTTCTCCGTTGTCTCCGGCGTGTGGGTTCAGACCAAGGATGGCTATCGTGGGCTTTTCCTTTGCAAAATCCATTCTCAGGCATTCATTTAGCGAGCGGATACATTGATAGATGCGATCCTTACTGATGAAGTCAAGGATGGTATTCATGGGAACATGGGTGCTGACCAACGCAATTTTCATTTCTTCATTGATCATCATCATCATTTCCTCATTTTTCTGCCCTGCTTTTTCGGCTATATATTCCGTGTGCCCCAAATAAGGGAAGTCAGCGAGCTTCATGGCATGCTTGTTGATCGGCGCTGTCACCAGTGCATCCAGGAAACCTTTTTTAAGGTCTTCTGTCGCCCTGTCCAGGGCGATATATGCACATTGCCCGGACACTTCAGTGGCTTCTCCCAAATTGATAATGACGCTGTCTTGCCAACAATTGATCAAATTGACCTTGTTGCTTATTGCTTTATCCGCTCTGGAAATATTTGTAAATGAAAAGCCGGGATTTTTCACAATGTTTTTGTGATAACCGATCACCTTGGATGATCCGTATATGATCGGGGTACATTCGTGAAGCAACAATTCGTTGCTGAGTGACTTGATAATTACCTCCGGTCCTATACCGTTGATGTCTCCAATACTGATCCCGATTCGCGGTTTGTTCATATTCCCCTCATTTAATGAATGTCACGAAAATACTCCGAAAATCGTAATAGATTATGGTTTACTTTTGCGCATCAATATTCCTTCTTGAAACCCAAAAAATCATACGGTCAGAATTTTCTTGTCAATGATTCGATCAGTGAACGCATTATAGATGCATTCATCCAACACAAAAAAGGTGATAAGGTACTCGAGGTAGGTCCTGGGAAAGGAGCATTGACCAAGTACTTTTTACAGCAGGAAGACATTGACTTCAAGGCAGTTGAGGCAGATTGGGAAATGATCCATTTCCTGCAACAGAAATACGGACTCGGGCCTGAGATTTTAATCCAGGGAGATTTTCTGACCCTTCCTCTTGAAAAGGTTTTTGATCGTAAAGAATTTAATATCGCAGGCAACTTCCCATATAATATTTCGAGCCAGATCTTGTTCAGAATACTGAAATACAGGGACTGTGTTCCCACCGCAATTGGCATGTTTCAAAGCGAAGTGGCAGAACGCATTGCTTCGGGACCGGGAAGCAAGGTTTATGGAGTGATCAGCGTTTTGATGCAGGCATCTTATGACGTAAAACTTCTTTTTAAGGTGAATCCGGGATCTTTTTCCCCGGCCCCAAAGGTTATAAGTGCGGTGCTCCTCCTTGAGAGAAAGATGAATTATCATCCTCCATGCGACTATCAATTATTCAGAAGGATAGTGAAAGGTTCATTCAATCAAAGAAGAAAGATGCTTCGGAACACATTGAAGCCATTCATCCGGGATGAGGAAATCTTTCAACATGATCTCATGACGCAGAGGCCGGAACAATTGACCCTTGAGAATTTTTATGAATTAACAAACATTATTGACAAACAGGATATATGAAATTAGAAGACAGAGTTATGACAGACCTGAAGAGTGCCATGAAGAATAAAGACCAGGCTGCTCTCCGGGGTATTCGTGCCATAAAGGCCGCCATCCTGCTCGCCAAGACGGATGGACGTGCTCGTGACCTGGATGAAACAGAAGAGATCAAACTTTTACAAAAGCTTGTAAAACAAAGACAGGATTCTCTGGATATCTACACCAATCAGGGGCGCAACGACCTGGCAAAGGTCGAGTCCGAAGAAATAGAAGTCATTCAGCGATATCTGCCACAGCAACTGTCCGAAGAGGAGTTGATTCCAGTGGTCAAGTCGATCATCGAAAAGACAGGTGCTGAAAGTATGAAGGATATGGGAAAGGTCATGGGCATGGCTTCAAAGCAATTGGCGGGTCAGGCTGACGGGAAGACTCTTGCATCTATTGTCAAACAGATTTTAACACAATAGCAATGAACAGATTTTTCATGATCCTTTTTCTGTTGAGTCTCCTGGCTCTTGCGTGCAGTACTCAAAAAAATGTCCTGACCGAAGCCGAGCAGGTTCAAATCGATAAAGAGGCACAAGTTGACATAGATAAAGAAGTAGTCGTTGTCGTTGAAGATCCCCAGGCTAAGCCAGAAGGAGAGGCGGATGACGAAGAGGTATATGAAATGCCGGAAGAAGAAATAACCGAAGAAAGAACCCTGGATGAACTGGTGGTCACCGCACCCCGGGGATATGTACTGCCAAAATACAACCCAGCCGAAGAACGACCATGGGACCTGCTTCACATGGATCTGGACATTCGGTTTGACTGGGTAAACGAACATGTACTGGGAAGGGCCGACTTAACCATGAAGCCTTATTTCTTCGATCAGGATCAGATCATTCTTGATGCCAAGGGTTTTGAGATTCACGATGTGGCTGACCGGGATGGTCGGACATTATCCTATGAATACGACGGAATGAATCTGACGATTGATTTGACCAGAAGTGTGTCCCGCGATGAAGAGGTCTTCATTACCGTGGATTATATAGCCAAACCTTCCGAAGGTCCTTCAGGCGGCAGTGCTGCCATTACGAGCAGTAAAGGTTTATTTTTTATCAATCCCCGTGAAGAAGAACCCAATAAGCCACGTCAGATCTGGACGCAAGGCGAGACAGAACACAATTCACGCTGGTTTCCCACATTTGATCAACCCAATGAAAGCATGACACACGATATTCGGTTGACCGTAGAGGATCAATTCGTTACATTGTCCAATGGCGATCTCGTGTCTTCCAGGCAGCACAGTAACAATACCCGGACCGATCATTGGCGCATGGATCAACCGCATGCCCCGTACCTGGTCATGGTTGCCGTAGGGGACTTTGCTGTGGTCAGGGAAGAGGTGGATGGAATTTTACTTGAATACTATGTTGAGCCTGAATACGGGAAATATGCCAAAGAAATATTTGCACATACGCCCGAGATGATTCGCTTTTTTGCTGAAAAACTAGACTATCCTTATCCCTGGAGCAAATTCAGTCAGATCATTACCAAGGATTATGTGTCCGGTGCGATGGAAAATACAACGGCTGTCATCTACGGAGACTTCATTCAAAAGACGGATCGCGAGTTAATCGATAATGCCAATGATTTCATCATCGCTCATGAACTGTTTCATCACTGGTTTGGCGACCTGGTTACAACCGAAAGCTGGGCCAACCTGACCCTTCAGGAAGGGTTTGCGAATTATAGCGAACATCTTTGGCAGGAATACAAGTATGGCGATGATGCGGCGGGGTTTCAGCGAAAGAACGAGAGACAAGGCTACCTGTCCTCCATCATGCAGACGGGTACCCATCCCTTGATCTGGTACGGCTATGATGATAAAGAACAAATGTTCGATGGGCATTCATACAACAAAGGGGGTTTAGTGCTCCATATGCTCCGTCATTACCTGGGTGATGATGCCTTTTACAGTGGATTGAATAAATATCTCAAGGATCATGCATATAGCGCTGTTGAGGTAGATGAGCTGCGCATGGCTTTTGAGGATGTTGCGGGTATAGACTTGCACTGGTTTTTTGATCAATGGTACCTGGAAGCCGGTCATCCGATCCTTGAATTGACCTATGACTATGATCCGGATGCGAGAACATTGAGTCTTACCGTCGATCAGACACAAGATGCAGAGAGCAGTTCTCCTATCTATCAATTGCCGGTGACTGTAGGTATTTTCGATGGCGAAGGCAATGAAACTCAGTATGATCTGTTTATCGATGATCGGGAGGAGATCTTTGAATTTGATTACGAATCTGTTCCGGCACTGGTCGTTTTTGACCGGGATGATCATTTGCTGTTTATCAAGGGTGAATCCAAGACTACGCAGGAGTATATGAATCAGTACCGGTGGGT
Source organism: Saprospiraceae bacterium (assembly GCA_028282725.1). Taxonomy (GTDB): domain Bacteria; phylum Bacteroidota; class Bacteroidia; order Chitinophagales; family Saprospiraceae; genus JAJRXG01. Next base: position 63,038 of record JANQHF010000061.1, on the reverse strand, counting down.
AGATCGATACATTCACCGCTTTGAGGCCATCAATAAGATCAAGTCAAGAAGGGAAGCACAGGAAGTAATAATCGAAGCTTTACAGGATGGGCACTTTTCCATTCGTCGGTTGGCGGTTGAAAATGTGCGTTTGAACGACCGTCCTGACCTCGTCAATGTGCTGGAGAATTTAGCTGTCAATGACCCTCATTCTTCGGTTCGAGGTGCTGCCATCAGAAAATTGAAATCAGTGTCAGACTTCGATATGTCATCATTGATCCAAAAGGTCTTACAGAATGAATTGTCCTATATGGTTGTCGGGGATGCACTGGAGACGCTCAACCGGATCGATCCCGAATTGGCTACCGAAGAGGCGGTCAAATTAAAGAAGGAAAAAACGGGTCAGCTGATTGGTCCTGTTTCCAGGATCTTAAGTGCTTCAGGAGATTCAACTCATATCCCCTATTTTGAAGAAAGGTTGACCAGGGTCGGAGCATTTTATGTGTTCAATTTTTACAATGCCTATTATGAATTGCTCAAACAAATGGATCCTGTTATGATCCTGGAGAAGGCCGGTGGATTGAAGTCCGTGGCGATCAATCCTTCGAATAATATGTTTTACCGGTACACTGCCACCAATGCTATTCACAAGTTGAGTCAAGACCTTGTAGTATCCAATGCACCGGTCGCACAGAAGTTGAAAACGATGATCGCCGATATTAAATCGGTGGAAACGAACGAAATGTTATTGCAGCGCTACAGTGGATTTTAGGCTGATTGAGTAAGACGGCCATTGATGTCAGGTCATGATATTTTCTTATCTTAAAAGAAAATATGTAAACGATGAACTGGATTAAATTTCTTATTTCCTCGGTAATAGGTGCTGTAGCCTATTTCTTTTCCGGATGGTTGATCTATGGCATCCTGCTCAGACCTTACATTAAGCTCCCGGATGATATTGCGGCTATTGCCGAATACCCACCTGAAGAGTTCAAGATGAGTTTTATGATCCTGGCTTGCTTGTTTTTTGCTGCTGTGTTTGCCCTGATTTTCATGCGCTGGGCTAATATTTCAACCTTTATGGGCGGGGCGAAAGCCGGAATCATCATCGGCGTGTTGATTTCTCTTTCTGTCGGATTTTCTATGGCTTCCATGTACAAATTTGCTACACTGAATACGATCTTCTTCAATGCCCTGGGCGAAATTGTAACGAGTGGCCTGACCGGCGGGGTGATCGGATGGTATTTGGGGCGGGGGGATTAGTGATTTCCTTTGTTTGCGAATGTGCGTCGTCAAACGAAAGTGGACTAAACTGCGGAAGCCTCAGTATCGACAAATGCTACGCTTGTTGCAGGAATATCATAAACGACAATTTCCACGCATTAAGCATCCTTCGGTTGCCTATGGAAAGAAACAAGACAGAACGGGCAGGATGAGTTCTGATGAATACATGCTCAAACATCGTACAGGTACTGCTTCTAAGAAAGAACGTTTAATGGAAACGCTTGGCATTCTTCATGGACAAGCTTCAGAAGGCCGTACCATGGTGCTCGACCGATCTCATGATCAAGAGATAACAACTTAGTCGGATCACCCGTCTTCTCTTGATGAGCGTGATGTCAGATCGGCGCAACTTGAAAAATTACCCACTGTGTGTGTTTCGTCCAGTCGCAGTACGGTAGACCGAAGACGTCCTACGGAGTCCAACCGTATTGAGATGACAGCTCCTGGGTGTGTCAGCTCTGAAAAGGTAGCGGCAAGAAAGCCGTGTGTACCGTCAACTTTCACCTTCTGTATCATTTGATTGCGCTAACACGGCTCCCTTGGCAAGGGGCTCCCTTGCAATCCCTTTTGAGGAAAGCATTGGTGAATTTGGAAAAGAACTTGGCTAAGTGTGTTCTTCAACATACGTCCAATATGATTCTTAAACAAGTTGTACTTCTGAATTAGTGGCAAGTTCAGCTTATAGACTACCCTTCATCATTTCTAATATGATGCTACTACATAAAAGGAAAGAAAATATTCGTTTATTATCTTTAGTATACATATAAAGCGAACGTTTTGAGACAGAACATTTGGTTATATGCTAGTTAGCGATAATTTGGGTAAAAGAACAATTCGAGCTTCAAATGCCGTATTGTAATTGAACCAAAATTTTTAAAATGCAAAAAGAATTAGATATTCAAAAAGTTGTGAATGAGGATTTAATTACAAACAAATCCTATAACAGAGATGATTATCCTAGATGCTTCAACGTCTCAACTGCAATGTTTTATGATCAAATACCCACGCCAAAAAGTAGGAAGTCGCCAGAATTCGTATTTCTTAAGAATCATTATAATGGCCAAAGAGATATTGAAAAGGAATTAACTATAGCTGATTGGAATAATGTGTGGGAAGTAGGACAATTGAGAACTTCATTTTTTTGGGATAGATTGCCAAAAACTTTGGATTGGCTGAGGTCATATGATACGGAGAATATATATTTAGTTCCGGAAGATGATATTTATCCGTATGCTACCTATTGCCCATTAATTCATCTATTACCATTCCGAACAAGGAAGAAATTTGGAATCCCACAATTAAAGGCAGGCAAGTGGCCATATGGGTTGAGTACGGGATTTCATATATACAAAAACTTATTCAAAGGTAGTTTTAAAGAAAACCTTTCTAAAGCATTTGCAAATCACATTTGGCCAATTCTCAATAAGCAAAGCAAAATCTCATCATTTAGTAAGGATGATCCAATTGTTATTCTTTCGCATAACCTTAAATTTTGGCTGCCACATTTATATTCTACAATTGAAGATGAACTAAGAAATTTTGGAAGGGTAAAGATTAAATCTGAAGGACAGAAGCAGAAAATACAATTGCTGCAAGAACAGTATCCCGAAATTGATGTGAAGGTTCCATTACTGGGAGGTGATATTTGGAGAGGGGAACACGAAGCATGGGATATAACGAGAAAAGTGATTGAAAAAGCCGATGAGAACGGACAACTTACGAATCTCTTTGACGCAATCAAATCAAACAGAATTAAGGATGATTTTTCAGATAAATGGTCTTATGCTAAAGAGGACTTCGAGCGAAGATTGTATAAGAAAAGAAATAAATACAAAATTAATTTTGTAGAGATCGAAAGTGCCATTCCAATACATAGCAACACTTCTGAAATATTAGAAAACGAAATATGGGATGATTTTTTAAGTATCTTAAATCATAAAGAAAGAAACATATTAATCTGTTTAAGAAAAGGAATTACAAAGCATAAGGAAATTAGTGAGATACTTGGTTACAAAAACCATTCTCCGGTTACTAAATCGATTAGTAAAATAAGGCGTATAGCTGAAACTGAAATGGGAATAAAACCAAATAAAAAATATCGCTAACAATAGATATGATCGCATTTCCTCAAGCGTCGGAGACGACGACATATCATGGACCGATACCTGTAGTGAACTAACTAATTAAAAATAGGAACTACAGGAAACATCGTGTCATGATGATCTTATCTCCTCGTTCCTCAGAGACACGACACAAGCACCCGATCCGTTATATTCAAGCAAAAAAAACCAGATAATGAATCTTCTTGAATTTCATAATGATGTTTACGAACATTTAATCTCAACAGAAATAAGATTCAAACCAAGGGTCATGACATCAGATAGACTCAACAAAGGGTATTGGTTCATAGGAGATGAATCATACTTAAATTTATCATTCTGGGATGGTTACGACCAATTAAGAAAAATTCATCGATTGGGATTTGCTATTGATTTTCACGGGAAGAAAGAAGTCTATCTTAACCTATCGGCCAAAGACAATGAACAAGAGGCAAAGTATTTAAAAATACTTGCTGAGAAGATAAATGCAAAACCTATATATCCAGATTTACACAGAAAATTTTACGGTGCCAACGTAAATACAAGTAAGGCGTTTATAAATCTACTAGATGAATTTATTGAAACGGACAAGCGCAAACTTGACAAATACATTTCAAATAGTCCAACAATAAGTCATATCACTCAAAAAAGGTTTAACAGAAATATAGAAAGGATAAATTCGATCAGGTCACATCTTGGAATGAATATCACTGCTACAACACGATTTATAGAAGTAAGAAAAAAATTCATTGGACGAGGTGGAGTTAGGAGCAAGAATATTCAAGAGTACATAAGAGAGCAAATAGCAAAGAAAATAACAGTCAAATCCATCCATAATCAATTACAAAATGAACTTTTTAAAAAGCTAAACAATGAATATTCCAATGACAAGCTAATAATGGAAGAGAACTGGATAGATATCCTTCAAGTGAGTGAAGGGAAAAACTATCTATATGAAATAAAACCTTATGAAAGTCCTACTAAATGCATAAGAGAAGGAATTGGCCAATTACTACATTATTGCAGTCAACAATTCGAAGATACTGAAAATGTAATCTTGGTGATAGCGGGTCCAAACCGATTAAGAAATGATGATATTGACTATCTCAAGTTTATACAAGCCACAATAAACATAGAAACAAAATATTTACAAATTATCCCAAAGAAAGCCGAAATATAGCATGCGATAATAAGGGCACACTTCGTACGGCCTATATCGCAAAATCGTTATACACAACCAAATGAAATATGAATAGAGTTGCATTAATAATTGCGGGTAGCGGAAACAATAAGGACGAAGACAAAGCAATAATCTATCATATTGGCAATTACATAAATTTCTTATCCTCTAATGCCGGAGGTGCATGGGAAAAAGAAGAGATAGAATACTTTAATAAACCAACACTTGAACAGATCAATTATGAAACAAACAAAGTCAAAACAACTTATACACTAATAATCCTTATTGGGCACGGAGCGATTCAAGATGGAAAACATGTTTTTCAACTTAACGAAAAAGAGATAATTAAAACTGGTCAAATATATACATCCTCAAAAAAACACTTAATAATCCTTGAGAGCTGTAGAAGTAAAATTGAAAATATACTAACGATTGACTTAGAAGATAAAATACCCAAATTTGAAAGAGGTGGAATTGTTCGTGCTCCTATTACAAGAGAGCTATCAAAGGAACTTTTCTTTAACTCCCTACGAAATTGCGTAGAAAATGACATTGTTTGTTTTGCCTGTAAGGAATCAGAAACAGCTAACAATTTCTATTTCACAAATAGCTTACTTCAAACTTGTATGAATTGGCATTTAGATCCAGGTCCTCATTTACAAACACTTGGAATTAATGAATTAATGAGGCATCTAAATTTAGAAGTAAATGAATTGTCTCTAATTCAAATAGGAGTTCCGCAATCACCAACAATATCTGGATTTGCGAATTTTCCTTTTTGCGTAAGTAAATTTTAAAATGGAAAAATTTAAGAATTTTACAAAGGATCAAACATCCAAATTAGATATAAAACTTAATTTTGGTGCCTTCGTCACTAAGTAATTGTATTCCACTATGACGTGCTTAACGCAGAAACGCGGTACGTGCAGGATGATGAGCATCTCAAAATCTTCACTGATTTTGAGATGTGTCGAGATGCTTGATATCCTGCGGGATGAGGACGGAACGAAGTACACTGTACAGTATATTTTGTAATAATTTTGTAGGGCGTAAATTGTTCACTCGATTCCCTCAAACAGTTCTCCCATCGTGACATCTAATTCTTCAATGTGCGCACAGAGCAGTTGCAAGCTTGGGCATCGCTTTCCTCTTTCAACACGCCGGATATCAACCAGGAGGAAGATAGTACGCACGACAATTTATTTTGTAAAAACGGTTTATTTTGTAGAGTGTACTTTTTTCTTGTGTGCATGGAACAAAGTATGCAGGTGATGGAAAAATGTACACTCAAGCTTTACTTCTTTTTCGAGTAATAATTCTAATCAGACCGCTATGTCAAACGAGAAATACATGTCAGAACTCCGCACCCAATTTGAGATAATCATGTGGAATATTGAATACACATATACTGTCGCTTATGACATTCAATATCTATTTAATGCAGACGGAAAAGAATATCACAAACGTGCACTGGGAGGATACCACCTTATCCCTATGATTAAAGAGTCAGTAAAATCTCATTTTTCACTTAAGTTAGCCATACTGTTAGATCAGAAGGGAGACTTTAGTCTTGTTAAATTTTTACGCCGACTACAGTCAGAATATCGAATGCTGGAAAAACCGAAATTGGGTTTGACTGAACTCCAGAGTTTAGAAAAAGAAGTATTAGATAGTAAAGAATCCGCACCTATTAGGGCAGTACTTCACTTTCGGAATAAAATCTATGCACATCTTGATAAAAAAGCGGAGGATACAGACTTAAAAACTGTTCAGGAGAGGGTATTGCCATACATAAACAGGTATAGAGAAATATCTGAACTACTATCTACAGAGATTTTTGGTATTGGTATATTGAGACCACCAGAGCATTTCAGAATGAAATTAATATTAGATCACTTGTCAGACTATAATCACATTCGTGACTTGATGAAGCAAGTAAAATATAAAAGGAAAAGTGGAGTTGTCACTTTAGACGAACTTGAGAATTGCGTAAAAGTATACAAGTGAATAATAATATGTGCTCAAAGACTATATCTTAGTTACATGTAATGCATTTTTTCACTCGATCCCCTCAAATAGCTCTTCCATAGTAATTCCCAATTCTTCAGTGATAGCACAGAGCAGTTGCAAGCTTGGGTATCGCTTTCCTCTTTCAACACGACGAATGTGACCTTCGTCCATATCCAAGCGAGCAGACAATTCAAGTTGCGTGAACTTTTTTGCTTTGCGCAGAGAAGCGATTCGTCGACCGAGAGCTTGTACGATGAGCTTTTTCCTTTCCACTCGGAAAAGGTGAAAAAATTTATAGGATGAATATCCGGCCTAAGAGGCCCGGTTTTCGTATATTTCTGGCCTAAAAGGCCTGCTTGTCATGAATTTTCGATGCTCATTGCTCCTTTATACCTGTACGAGACAAGGTATCCAGATGCATTCCTGGTCAATACTCTTCCTCGCACTAGTGTGCTGTACGCTCTCAGGATGTGCTACGCTTTTTGCCCCGAAATCACACCCACTTGCAATACAATCTAATCCAGAAACTGCTGAGGTGTACATAAATGGCACGAGAATGGGCACCACACCGCTTGAAGTCAGACTCAGTGCCGACCAGACTTACGTCGTTGAATTTCTGAAAGAAGGGTACGATCCCATAACGCGAGTCGTGAGCTCCAAGGTAGGGGCAGGATGGGTCATTCTGGATCTCTTTGGTGGCCTCATCCCACTTGTTGTAGACGCTGCCACGGGCAACTGGAAGCGATTGGATCACTCATACGTAAGTGCCGCATTGGTTCCGAATCAAGCGTATGGTATCAACCAAGAAAAGATCGACCGGATGCGGCAGGACGTTAGGGGTATTGATGAGGAAAATGCGTTGCTCCAGAAACAGATTGACGAGGTACATGAAATGCTTATGGCCTTGGCCAACGAGCGGGATGAAATAGATGATGAGATTCTCCGCCTTGAAGTCGGAGTCGAGAACGGATCGAATTACCGTATCCATTTGATGCGATCACGCAGTGCACCATCTTTTGAAGGATTAAATCGTTTCGGCCCGGTGCAAACCAAACGTAATCCCAATAGTGATGTGGTCTTGTACTATCTCGGAGACTTTACGTACACGAAAGCTCGTGAAGTTCTCGAAGAGGTCATCGCTCTGGGATACACCGATGCTTCTATCTCCATACAACAATAACCCATATGCGCAGTACCTGTTTCACCATATTGCTCATGTTCATGCTCGGTCCCGATGTGCTTGGTCAACGCACCCTTATTACCTTGGAAGAGCAACCTCACGTAGGTTTTGGTATTGGGTATGCTCATTCAGGTGTCCATGAAATAGAGTTATTTGTAGCATACAACGGGCCACTTCGAGCAGAATTTGCCCTACGCAAAGACCCTGGGTCACTGAGTGGTACTCTTTTTGGACTCAATGCTGTGTGGCCCGCTATCACCCAGTCTTCTCGTATACCACTGAACGTCGTGGTCGAGGGTGAGTACCAACGGTATCAAAGTTCAGGGTTCTCAAGCAACACGTATAGCGTAGGGGGTATTATAGGTCACATGTTTGACTCGCCACATAGGGCGATACAACTGTACTCAGTGATTGGATACAGTAATGCCAGGCACCGTTATGACTTCTTCGGTGGAACGTCTGAATCACGCAGTAACGTGAGGTGGGGCGTTGGGATTGATGCCTTGTTTCGAGCAACTGGCCTTGTTCTTAGTTTGGAGCACCAGCGTGTGGGGTCAAACGGATTGACCTTCGTTACCTTGGGGTACAAGATAGGGGTTGCCAGACGTGTGGAACCTTCGACAGTCGGCTTCGGTATGGCTCATGATCAGGTGTCGAGTATGCGCCCAACACACACAAGGTCGGATAGCCTACTCATCGAATTGTCGGTCGAAAAACAACTGAAAGAAAGAGAGCGTATTGACCTTGGTCAACAGCTACAAACGGTGACCGCACAGCTCGAAACAGAACGTGCACTCCTCAAGATCAAGAGAGAACACGTAACACTCCTGAGACAACAAGCAATGGTGCAGAAGGCCGAACAGCCTGCTCCCAAACCTATCACTACACCTGCCAAACCAAAAAAGTCACCGGTACAATTGAATAGTCCAATTGCAGGAGAAGAAGTTGAGACTGAGCGAAGATACTTCTTCGTACAGCTCGCTTCATTGTCGTCACGTCCTGTGCATACGACACTCTATGAACGGGTGATCCGACACGGTTCTGTCTATCTCTTTTTCAAAGACTCCACGGTGAAAGTAAAGCTCGGATTTTATGGGTCACGTGCGGAAGCCATGCGTGTGTTATCACGGGTACGGAACAGTGGGTTTTCCGATGCCTTTATCAGCACTGATACGTTCACACGGGGAACGTATGAGATTCTTATCGAATAGACAGCTATGGAATCGGTGCAATCATACCTCACAATTATCCTTATGCTCATTACTGTGTCGTGCTCTGATGCCGTTACGTGCGATTCATATCCCAATCTGCTTGAAGGAACATTTCAGCAGAGGAATGATTCCGATGAATATCTGACATTCGTGCATGAGGATGGTGAGATATACATCGGGTACACCGATGATCCGAGCAAGGCCACCTGTCTGCTCCTCTTTGAAGAAGACGATTGCGTACGAAAGAGGGTCGGCATCAAGTGTGGCACGAACCAGGTCTATGTCGTCACTATTGACTTTATACACCGGGACATCATGATCTTCGATGACCAGGAGTACCGGAGGAAATGAGCACATCGTATAGTCTTGATGTACATTGTTCGTTCAGAAGACAACTCAAATGCCGTAAGCATTTGAGTGGATACGAGATGTCTTCAGGGCGGAGCATGGTACGTACACACGACCATTTATTTTGTAAACAGTTTCTTTTGTAGTGTGTACTTTTTTCTGTGGTATAGGGAAAAAAGTACACTGGAACCGGAAAAATATACACTCATGATATAATCCTGCTATGACAGAAGAAGGAGAACAAAAGCTCACCGAGTTAATGGAAGGATTGTATGCTCATACCACAGAGCAGTTTTCAAAGATTGATGTGCGTTTTGACAAGATGGATCAACGATTTGATACACTGGAAGCACAAGTTGACCGAAACGCAGAAGCTATAGAACGCAATGCGCAGGCAATAGACCGCAACGCCAACATGATCCAAGGACTGCAAGGAGCCATAGATCATCTCTCCCTCAACTACACCAAAATAGAGGCGCACATTGCCCTCAAAGAAGGCGTTACCGAAATTGCAGAACACGTAGGACTTGAGCTGGACTTGTCGGCTGCATAGTATTCAGCGAATCACAGGCAGCTGTTCAAACAACCCTTTGCCAAGAGAATAGAAGATACGTTTGGCGCTTCTACGATCGTGGGCTTCTGTAAGTGCAAATCCCGTACTATCACAAGCAATGATCATTCTTTTCGATATCAGGGTATCAATTGCCTTTGAAATAGACTTCTGTGACAGTCCGGTCTTCTTCCGGAACTGACTTCCACTGATCCAATCCCACTGCTTTTTCTTGCCGGTAAACTTATCAGTCCATCCCCATGTTTGTCGAATAACTACGAGCAGTACCTTCAGCTCTGATACTGATAGCTCACCCAGATGATGGTCAAACAACATATTGGGTACTGAGGTTGTATATCGTACTGTCATAGATTCTTGCGGGGTTTCTTTCTGTTGGGAAGATCTTGGTACCGCAGGGTGGTTGCGGAAAATGGATCGGAGGGCTTCCCGCCAACCATGAGCCGGAGGTAGACATGATAATTGGGGAGCTTAATCACATCCGCTACCTCAAACTTCGGCTGCATCTCACGGGCGATGTATGGTGCGTCTTTGGCCCCCACACGAAAGCAGATTAGTGTTTCGACATTCCCTAATACGGCTTCTCTGGTTTCTTGCTTTATCTGATCGAGGTATTGATTAGCTAAGGTGATTCCGACTTTGTACTTCCTCAACTCTGAGAGCATATGCGGGAGATTGGCACCAGAGAATGATTGGAATTCGTCAACCGCAATCATGAAGGGTATTCGATGTTCTGGAGTCGTATCTGCTCGACTGAAAGCAGCATGACCGAGTGAGGTAATGAGGAGTGATCCGATAAGGGATGAAGCATCCTCACCGATGATACCTTTAGCCAGATTTACGATAAGTATCTTTTCTTCATCCATGATCTTCCGTAAATGGAGGTCTTGGTTGTTCTGGTAGAGCAATCGTCTGACTCCTGGATATGCCAAGAATGATCCGATCTTGTTCAGAAGCGGTACCTGAGAGCTATTCTTGTATGATGCAAATTCAGTGTTCCAGAACTGCTGTACTTCCTTGCTTCGCACATGCTTCAGTGCTCTATCCCGGAAGGTAACATCTTGGATCATGGAAAGGATGTCTTTGAATGAAGCGTATGGTTGTTCGAGTAACGCAAGCAGGGTGTACCGGAGGATATGTTCCAAACGATCTCCCCAGGAGGATCGGAAGACATGTTCGAGGACACTGAGGATACCTCCCGTTACCAAGGCATATTTCTCCGGACTCACCTTCTTCAGTGGGTTGTATCGCCACGGTAGCTTAGGATCGGTGAGATCAAGATAGATCGTGTCCGTTCTTCTGTTTTTTGGAATGGACTCTGCGATCTCGCTTGCCAAATCTCCCAAGGGGTCAAGCACGCAGCATCCCCGTCCGGAATCTATGTCTTGTCTCACTATTGTTTTCAGCAAGGTTGACTTCCCGGTACCGGTCTTTCCCAGAATGTACATATGAGAGCAGCGATCAGTTTGTTTGATGCCAAACGTGCGCCTATGTCTGAAATTGGTTTTGCCGAAATATGAAATGTCTGAAGCCATTCACCCACCATAGCGAACAGGATCATGGGTTGATAGTATGGCGACTGTACCCATATGGCGACTATCGCCATGCTATATCCCAGGTGTCACGTCCATTAGGATGAATCAGAATCAAATAGTTCTTGCACAATGGAACAGTCACGATCAAAAAGGAGTTTGGTGAAGTTCATCACCAACCCCTTCACCTTCTTATCAGAAATGAGCAGAGATGAGGTAGCGTTGCAACGTCGCAGCTTACACGTTCTTCCGCACATACGTGTATCATTTGATCCACAACGAGATGCCGACCACGTTGCATATATTTCATCAAGCACCGATGTCTATGCACTGTGTCAGGAAATCTGGAATTTCGATACCATCAATTTATTTGAAGAATTCAAAGTATTCTTTCTTGATCGAAGAAATGGTGTCATCGGATATCGTGATCTCAGCAGAGGGGATACAACAGGTACGGTGGTGAATATCAAATTGATCTTTGCCATTGCGGTGGGGTGTAATGCGAGTAGTTTTATACTGGTACACAATCATCCGTCGGGTAATCTCAGGCCATCACAACGGGATATTGATATGACCACAAGAGTTCAGCGTGGTGCAGAGTACATGGAATTGCGGTTGTTAGATCATCTCATCGTTATGGATTCCGGATACTTCTCATTTATGGATGAGGGGGTGTTGTGAATAAGCACTGCGAATGCGGTACTTATCTGTCAATTATGAGGATATTACCCGTTGATAATAAACACGTTGACCTCTTATTTGATTCTGGTTAAATCTTTCAGGATGAGTCAATTTATATTTCATGTTATCACTTACATCCAAATTATTGTTTCTGGTCCAAACCCCTGTTATTGGAGCAGATCCAATAACATAGCCAGTCTTTTTATGGCTTAGGCCCAGATTGTATTTTTTAATCAAATCAATTATTTCAAATGTGACCTCCTTAAAACATTGATCTGCGGAAAATGTCATATCATCGACATATCTAGTAACGGTTATCCCGTGTTTACTACAAATCGACGAAATTTCCTCATCTAGTTCCGATAAGGCAATATTTGAAATATGTGTACTTGTAGGTGCACCTTGAGGAACTTGATTTTTATAAGTTGTCAGTTTGGTCAAAATACTTGCAATATCAGGAGAGAATCCATAGGATATGAGGGCCTTATAAACCATTTTAGGACGTATGGATGGGAAGAAATCCTTTAAATCTGTTAAGAATTTGTATTTCTTCCCTTTATGCTTTTTTCCATTTCCTATGTTGTCTTTACCTCTGACACCGCCAAACACACAATCCTCTAATGGAAGTTTCGAAAGTATAGCTCCTTTAATTTTCTTTTGAATAAGTTTAAGTTTTCCTCTGCTCGGATAAAGAGTTCTTATACGGGGATTTCCTTTGCGATCAAGCTTGGGTGTACCATTCTTAAAGGTTTTGATTTCATCTTTTCTATAGTAATATGTATCTATAGAAGATACAATTCTTTCAAGCTCGATAAAGGAAATGCCAAGTAATGATGTTAGATGTTTTTTAGATTTTATCATTTTCCCAGTGTTCATCAACAAAGTATTGAGAAAGAATTGACTTTAATATGGGGCCAATCTTTTCAAAAGATTCTAATTTCTTTTTAGGTATATCTGATTCATCAAGAGATAGGAAAAATAGAATCGGAAGAGGAACAGAAAGAGCGTTCCCAATTTTTTTGAGTGCTGTCAAATTGGGTTCTCTTTTGTTTTTTTCGATTAGAGAAAGATAAGTTTGTGTTAGTCCTGTCAGCTTAGCAAGCTCTCCTTGCTTCAATCCTCTGCTCTTTCGGATGTGATTTATAGTTGCGCCTAAATTCATAGGTATTATTCGAGATTGTTGAGGTCGATTAAATTTGATCAAGAATATCCGTCTCAGTTAAAAACCTCCATAATAAAGAAGTTACTCTGAGAATCACTCCTGTATTAGTATCATCGTCATCCTCATCGTCGAAGTCTCTCAAGATACTAAGGCAATCTTCTAAGATATTCAAATCTTCAATCGAAAGTCGGTCCCGGTTCGTTTGTTTCAGAGTTTCAAGTTTAACTATCAACTCGTCGACGAAATAAAATTGTGCTACACCTTTTTTCATAATAAATTTTTTGAGGTGTACGGCAATATTACCGCTTGCCACATTTCGGAACTCATGCCGTTTCTCGAGACCAACTATACCTCAATCAACTCTTAAAAAACTTGCCACGAGCACTGATGGTGCCTGATCAGGTATTTTCAACTATTTTAATATGTAGTCAAAAGAACTGATAGGTCATCCATAATCAAACACATGATTTTTTAAATCTGAGATGCAAATATGATTATGCTCAAGTCAGTTGTTTTCGAAGGAACATTTGTGTGCCGTCGAAGATGGAACTTTTTCCATTGCGTAACTCAAAACGCTTCAATGTTGTTCGGTCTTACTGAGTACCTACTGATTTATCTCGCCTTTCAATGAACTTATATGCAAAAATATAATATATGACACACAGTTACAAATTTAGTTATAATTTTAACATTTCGCGTTTGTTGTACATCTGAACCAGTTTAAGAATATTTTCCACCAATCTGTTCTGTTTTTTTATACGCCGACTAACATTATGATACGGAAACTTTGGTTATATTATTCAAGTTGAAAAAATAGCGTACAGTCACTATATATTTTCTTGGAACTGGAGAGAAGTAGTGGATTATGGGCATATAGGCATATAGGCAAACGCATAAAAACTTAAGAAGAATTGCTAAAGTTCAGTCGCCGTAGAATAGTCATTTCGGTCAGGAAAAGCGCCTCTATGGTGCCAGAGACTCCCTGATTTGTGAGTGCTATAAACACTTGACCCATGTCGTTTAAGGCAATTTACTAATGCCCGCCTAGGATGCTTAGAAGTACCCTTGGCTGAAATAAAGCATTTTTGAGGAGACATCAAAGCTATAAGTCGTGATGATAAGTTTCTTCTTGAACCATGGTGTGGAACGTCAAGCCAATAAATCTCATTTATAGACACTCTTGCTTCAACATCTTCAATTGCTTGTACTCCCGCGTCACCAGTAAAAAGATATTTGTCATTTGACTTAGCCACTACTTGGAGGATGACGCTTGAGTTATTTGTTGCGGAAGTTGAATTCTCCTCATCAACAATTGGGCAAGGAGAATTGGTCTCTGCATGTTCATTTACGCTTGCTTCACCAAAAATGGAATTATATGCATATGTAGCTTCGCTTGAAACATAGTCTTCTATGTTGTCCATCCCAGGAAGTAAGGAAGTATAGAACTGCCGTGAAGGTCCTAGTACTTTTATGATCCCGTTTTGAGTCTCTTGTCCATACAGGGCAGGTTTTCGAGTTATGCCATTTCTATCTACTATTCCAATTAACTCTTCAATGTTTGCGATTGATTCTGTAATTACTTGGAATTGTTTCTGTGCGGACTTTCGTCTGAATGATTCTTTAAGTGATTGATATGAATGAGAGCTAATATGGTCTGCAGGATTGTTGATCCAGATCTCTCCAATCCTTCTTCCGTAGTGCCGAACAACTGGAATTAAACCTCCTATGTGATCTTTATCATGGTGAGTGCTTACAATTAGATCTGGAGCACTCTCTCTGACGTGCGGAAATATGTATTGCTCAAGATGAGTAATAACTCTCTCTCCATCACTACTATTTCCTCCATCTATCAGAATGATGTAGCTGTTGTTGTTGCTGTCTTTTAGCCAGACAATTATCGCATCAGCATTCCCAACCGATAGCATATCGATACTAATATCAATCATAGTTTAGTTGATTCCAATGAAAGGACATTACAAACAAACCTCTTTCCATAATTCTGAGAAATCAGAACAATTATTAGGTATTGAACAATTGCAAAACCCAAATAAAACCACTTAGTAACGGGAGGCATTAGAAACGCAATACCTAATACCGCCCCTATCATGAAAAGAAAAGAAATGGCACATAAATCTCTCCCAAGTAAGAAGTCCCTGTGACTTCTCGAAATAGTAGGGTCCCCTTCATGTTTCTTAAAAATCTTGTACCAAAGAGAGTTTTCATTTTTAGGCCCATCAGGTAAAGGGTTATATTCTTTCTTCAAAACTTCAACATTAATTCTAGAGTCTTGGTACAAGTATTTACTAAATGCCTGGCTCCCAGGAAGTGGATTTTTAATTTTCCAAAAACAAATTGAAGCTTTCGTATTGCTGTTAAACACGCCGTTGATTACAAAGAGAATAAGTGGGGTTACAACTACCCATATCCCTTGCCCGTAGATTAATTCTTGCCATGTAAATTCGGTTATATCAAACTTAGGTAACAATGACAGTGTGTAAAAAAGCACAGAATTAATTGCAAAAAATGTCCAGACATGTTTCGCGTTTTTTTCTTTTAAAGTAGTTGGCATATCTATTTCTCTCAGCATTATCAAGTTATAGCAATATCTACGAAAGACTAGAGTTATTAATTGTCGTCATCCGATGATTTCGATGATCGTGATTTATCGATACCCCATGTTGCTTTTGCCAAATCCTCAATTCTCGATAGAAATTTATCCACATTTAATCCCGCAATGAGCGCAAGAGCATATACTCCAAGGAAAGATGAGTCAGGAGATAGGTTGGCTTCTAGCAAGAGCAAGCCAGATTTTATAAATAGATAACTAATAGCTCCTGTAATTAGACTAGCTACAGGTCTTAAGTAATACCAAACTTCCCACCTCTTTTCCCACCTATTCTTCACACTGAAATTCAAATACACGGCTCTTAGGCAATACAGTACTCCTCCAATTCCACCAATGAGAGATGACATTATAATCACCTTGAAGCTATCCAGTTCTTTAGGCGAAATAGAAAGATTCACAAATATTATTGCTGCTGTTATTACTATAGTACAGAATATAAGATAGATTATTATTCGTTTCATAATTATATAATCTGGAAACTATTTTTCAGGCAATATGGTCGCTTGTCCTTGTGCAGGAATAGATAGCTTAACATTACCGTTGTGTTTAGTACTATACATGGTTTTTTTTGCCAGAGTAGTATAGTAACTATAGTCGTAGTCAACTCCCCTTAACACGGAAACAACCACATAGTCAGGATCTATGTGCTTAAATACTTCTTTGTTAACATTGTTGGGACTACCATGATGTGGTGCAAGAAATACATGTGCTTTCAATAAGTTCAACTGTCCTTGCTCTTTGTAGTAATTATAGATGTCATCCCAGGCAGAAATAGTGGCATCTCCACCTAAAATTGTAACAATTCCATTATACTGAATCCTCAAGACATAGCTCAAATGATTATATTTATCAGAATTACCTTCGGCTGTATCTTTCGATAGTTTGATCAAATCGGAAGAGGGGGACAAAATTCTTATGTGATCTTGTTCCCAACAACAGTCTGATGAGGCATCCCTCAATAACCTTAATGTTTTAGGATCTGCAGTGCTCTGTCTTATTTTTTGGTACATTTCCCAGTCCTCTTTGTTATATGGTCCAAAATCTGCTGAGTCCGTGTCAATCTCCTTATCATTGTCAGTGTCCCAAAAATGTTGAATTTCTCGAGTAGTAAAAAGCTCGTCAATCCCAGTCATATGATCCATATCTGGATGAGTTAAAATAAACCTCCAAATAGATTTACCATAGTATTTTTCATTAATGAACTTTATAGGGTCAGTTAATACGTCATCTTCATCTTGAATATGCGAGTTATCAATATCTACTATCGATAATCTACCGCTAGGGTGACTCATCACTGTACAGCTACCTTTCCCTACATTCAAAAAATCAATTTCCATCATAATATTTAATTATACACATAGTTATCAGCTTGATCGTAAAATATATTAAAAATAAAAGGAAATATTGTTAACTTATTTTGAAGCTTTCCAAATTCAATCTATAGATTCAAATTTTACGACTTTTGTTTCCATAGAAAATACTGCTCATGCAGTTTTCTTAAAAGCCATCGGAACCGCCTTCACTTACTTGACCTCATAGAGAAGTAACCAAGTAGTCCACCTAAAAGAACAGAAGGTATCCACCAGTTTTTTATATGAGTGATGTTTTCCCAACAAGCATGGATATACGACGACCTTCGCCATACTATTCCTACCTTAATTTATGTTGCTTAATCACACCTCTTTTCTGAAATTCCTTTGCACCACTTCATTATCCAGGATTCAATGGTGTTCCACTTTAGTCCCCGTGGGGCTGCCATCGGTTCAAAACCCTGTTTTTGACCCCCTTGAACGGCGCGATTCATGTTGTAAATAAAGGACAATTGAGGTGTTCGATTCTGCATTTCTGTGAGGGTTGGAATGGTCTCAAACACTAAGCTGAAATAGTGCTCCTGTTTACGAGGATTCTCTTTGTTTAACAACGTTTTTTGAGGGTGTTCGACAATTTCTTGTGCATTTCGTATCGCAGTGCGAATATCGTCCTCAGTAACCGTTTCTTCGCTTCTGACAACTACGTTCTGCTGTATCTGTTGCTCTATCTCCACAATCTGTTCTTCTATCGCTTTCCGGGCAATATCACTGGATATTGACGGGAGAGATAAGGCTAATTCTTTCTGTTTGGCTTTGAGTGAGTATACATGTTCCTCTATGGCTTGTTGTTGCCCTATAATTGAACCCTGACGCTCTCTGAATGCATCGAGAATTACTCGCTCCAAATACTTCCATGATGACGGGGAGAAATCCAAGGCGTACACAAATTCTTCCATGATCCTATGCATCTCCGCTTGAGCAATACTAAAACGCTCATGGCCACGTGAGCAATGATATACGGGGTACCTCTTGCCGGATTTTCCTCGTGACGCACTTCCTTTGAGCCGGTTGCCACAATGAGGGCATCTGATGAATTTGTAAGGAAACTCAGGGTTGATGATGTTATAGGAGCGGGTTTGCTTTTTGGCTCGTTGGTTGTATCGGATACTCAATTCTCCGGTGAGAGCGTCCTTATCGATCACCACTTTCCCGCGGTTCGCTTGATTGAACGATTCAATAGTCACTAACCCTTCATACTTGGCTCGTATGGGTTTGTAGTGTGTCCATTTTTCACAAATCACTCCGGCATAAATGGGTCGCCTGATCACTTTGCGCATGGCTTTAACAGTGAGCGGTTTTCCCTTTTTGATCCCGATGATTTTCGTCTTTTCAGCATTCCATTGATTCTTGTCTTTACCCAGGTAGCCCATCTCGTTTACAGCATCTACAATCTCCTGATCTGAGTATTGACCAGAAGTTCGCAGAGCAAACATAGTTTCAAAATATGGGGCACGCTCAGGGTCACGCACTTGAATGGTTTTCTTCTTGCCGTCAACCAGTATCCTGGTATTCACAAATCCATCGTTCGGTGGACGAATTTTGTATCCTGCTTGCGTCAAAAGAATTTCGGCTTCAATCGTGCGCTTCAGAATACGATGTACTTCCAGGTTGTCAGTGGTTGCTACTACTACCTCTGCAATTTCGGAGGGTGAAGTAGTGCTCCATTCATACTCGAATCCAAGGTGCTCAAATTCATTATGTGATGGCTGTATGACGCCACTTGTATCGATTAAGGTAACGCCCAAAGATTGCAATTCCTTCTTCATTTGCAAGTAGCTATCACTTCCTCCTCTGGTGAGGCGATCAAGTACACGAACAATGAGGTAGCCTACTAACCCCTCATTCTGGCGAATAAAGTTGAGTATCTGTGAATATGCTGGGCGATTGTCCTTTCTCCCACTGTAGGACTCGGGATAGATACCAATGACGTTGAGATTTTTCTGCTTTGCAAAGCGTTGGCATGCCTCTATTTGCGCTTGAAGGCTTTCATTATGTTGTGACTGTTTGGATGTACTCACACGGGGATAGATGATGCAGTTTTGTTGCGGAGTACTCATACATGAATTGTAGCTTAAGGACTAGACTTTTCAATATTATGTGGTGTGGTTTGCTTTTGGGCGACGACCTCTTCTATGATCGTGTTTGCGACATCATAGAAAAACTCACGCACAAGAGAGAGACGCTCCTGTTTTCATCTTTGGGACACCGAGTAGTTTTTTTGGATAATTCGGTATAGTTCAGCTTGCTGATCATCCATTTGGAGGAGCCTTGATTTGATTTGTTTTGATTCGGGAAGCTGATAGGTTATTTGATACATATTGTGAGTCAATTGCGCAGCTCGTTGAACTGATATTTTAGATTTCTCTTTCTTTAATACTCTTTGAAGTTCTTTGTAGATACAGTAGGCAGTAAATGAAATACAGATATGAGCTTCTATTCTATGCCTTAGTCTGTGATATATTGGTCGAATTTTTAGATCTGTCTTTGACATTCTAAAGGCCCTTTCGATATGCCATAGGTTATTGTAATTAGCAATTACTTGTTTTTTACTTAGTCCTGAATTCGTTACGTACCCTTTTAATCCATCCCATACGCTATCATTTTCAAATTTATCATAGTCGATTTCGATTTTTATCTTTCCATGCAGTTTTAGATACTTATTATACCCCTTATTATTGATATTTGATTTGGTGAGCTTTCCAGACTTCAATCGTTTTTCTAATCGCGATAAACCTCGTTTTCGATTGTATTTATCTTTAGCTGCCCTTTTATCACTATAAGAGACGACAAGACGCTGTTTGCTTTTGCTGAATTGACGGACTTGTTTATCTGTCCATTTTTTTGAGGTGATTTGATTGATTATATGTTCGGTTTCATTCTTTATTCTTGCACCAAGGATGTATTCATATTCTTTGTCTTGTAGTGCATTAATATTATCATTTGATAGCAGTCCGGCATCTGCAACAATTATTGGCTTACCTAAATCAAATTTCTCAGCCATTTTTTTAATAAAGGGGATTAAGGTATGTCCTTCATAAATATTACCTTCAAATATGTCATAGCCAATGGCATAACCTTCCAGTCCAACTAATAAACCAAGATATATTTGAGGATTCTGATGTTTGCCCTCTTTGGAAAATCCCGTACGTCGCAAGTCGTCCTCATCACTGGCTTCAAAATATATTGTGGTCATATCATAAAACACCACACTTAAATTATTATTCAGAGTCTTCTTTGTATGCTGATAAGCAATCTGCTCAACTTGATCTTTAAGCTGACCATGAAGTTTATCCAAAAAACGATACACACTGTTCACATTCACTTGAATGCCTTGATATCTGTACAGGTAATCTACTGTTTTGAGTTTGCTAAGCGGGAAAACAAGCCTACATATGACCAAATGACGAAATAACTCCTGATCAACTTGATGGTAACCAATACTGTCATAAATGCTTCCGAAAATAAGCTCTGGCCCAACAGTCTTAATGCTGGCATTATCTAATTGATTAATAATTGACTCAATAACCGTATCTATTTGAGAAACAAAAAGTCCAGATTGACCAGAAATACGGCCCATCTCTTGTTTTCCCAAAAGCCATAACCTTTCTATTTCTTGATCAGTCTTACCACAACCAATAGTTTGAATTACCCTATATCTACCTCTTGATTTAGAAATGATCTGAACAGAAACTGAACCTGACTTATTTTTCTTCTTGCGCAAAAACACACCCAAAAATAGCCCCGGGACACCCATTCACAAAAAATAGATCCTGACTATCAATTAGTTATATCGATTAGGTGAACATGTGATGAAAACAGGAAAAACTCACGCACAAGAGAGAGACGCTCATCAGTGTAGCTATCGGAACCTGGCCCCAATATGCGACGCGTTTCTTCTAACGAGATCATAAGATGATGGGGTTATGCTTAGGGACGATGGCACGGCAGTATGTGTGCGGTAATGCCGAGTGAAATAGCGTCAAACTCGACCATGTGACAATCTTCACTGTATCCATAGCGTCGTGGTTTAGGTTTCTTGTATCCATACTCCGGGAACCAATCAACAATCTTACGTGCTATGTCATATCTCTTGTGTATACCGAAAATGGAAAAGATCTGGCGTATATCCCTGCGTGTGATATACGTGACTTCAACACCTGCTTTGTTCGCCAAGCGCTCGATATATCCAATCAATGAGCGAAGTTGCTTTGAAGCTCGTGTATGGGGATCATCTGGATCTCGCAAGATCAATCTCTTTGGCACATGAAAAGCAATGAGTTGCTTTAGGTGTGTGCGCATCATCTTTTGTTTGGCTGAGCGAACCCGAACGGAGCCACAATCGGTAAGGTCTACTTCAGTTTTGAATACGGCGTAGCCAAAACCTGTCGAATTAGGGAATATGGCTAATGATTCAGTGCGGTGTGTTGGCATACGAGTTTTGATTGAGGCTAGTAAGGATGTGTTCGAGATGGGAAATACGGGCATCTTGATAACGGGCGTGAGGTTTTTCCGATAGTGAAGCAATGAGTGGTGGGATCCTCTTCCGTAATAGTGTGATAACTTCCTGGTATTGGGTGTGGAAGAGTTTGAGAAAGGATACTTGGCAGAGGATCATGTATATGAGGATGATCTTGAGTGGGGGCAATCGCTTCCCTATTTCGTATCGCCACAACTCACGTGATCGGGTAGCGTCCGTACAGTGCGCTATATCACTTAATGTAAGGGGCGTCTTACGACGAAATGAGCGGAGATCATTCATGCGGGTTAGAAACATACAGGTCAGGGTACTCACAGAAAAAATGGAAGTACGATTAGAGTGTAATGATGTGACCGTTGTTCGATAGCATGGTGGAGGTCGCCGTTTGGCGACCTTTGTGGATGGTGCAGGCTGCCCATGTAAAAACTCACCGATGAAATGGTGAGTGTAGGAACATCTGCTTTATTGCTGTGGTGTTGCCTGATGTGGGTATCAAGAAAACATCAAATAACTATGAAGAGAGCATGAAGGAATAATAAAGCGTATTGGGAAAGTCTTGTTTGCGTTTGGAACAATACTCTTCTTATATAAGTTGTATAGAATTAAATACAGAACAAATGAGACATGAGATTATTGAAAATTTATTCTCCTCTCCTGCAACATCATTTGTAGATCACTTGGATGATGAAGATAACCATAGAATATTTTTCAGTGGAAAGTATGGGACAGGCAAAACTACTTTTCTTAATTACTTCTTTGATCGGCATGAATACGGTCAAAATTTCAATGTCTTTCACATTTCCCCGGTGAATTATTCGGTACTGAAGAATGAAGACATTTTCAGATATATCAAATATGACATTCTCTATTCTTTGATAACAAAGTATGAAGGTTCTTTTGCAGAGGCTTCCTTTGATAAATATGATGCGTTGCAATATTTTGCCGTAGATCATTTTGTCAGAATCTTAGCGACTGCTTCACTTCTTATACCTTCATATGGGAAACAACTATCAAAATTCTTAGAAAACAGTGCTCAAATCAGATCAAGATATGAATCGTATCGGGCCGACGGGAATACATCAAAAATAGAACGCTTACAAGATTTCGTAGGTTCTATTCACGAATCAGAAGGAGCTCCCTATGAGCGTAATCAATTAACAGAAATCATTACCGCCAATCTTGAACAATTATCCTCTGAATCAGAAAGGCAAAATGTGTTGGTCATCGATGATATAGATCGTATTGATCCGGCTCACATTTTTAGAATTCTGAACGTCTTCCAGTCGCATGTTGATGAGCGAGATTCCGTCCTGTTAAATAAATATGGATTTCACAAAATTGTCATAGTAGGTGACATACAAAATATACGATCAATATTTCAAGCAACCTATGGGGGAAAAACAGACTTCAATGGATACATAGACAAGTTCTATTCGCGTACTGTTTTTAAGTTTGACAATAGGCAATCTGTGATAAGCATTTTGTCAAGAATTATTGAATCATTTACTCTAATTTATAATGGTGAGCGCATTAAAGACAATGGTCATTTCGCTATCATACATCTACAATTCATTTTGAGTTGTCTGTTGAGTGATAATCTAATTAATTTGCGGTCACTTTTTAGTTGTTATGGACAACGTATTAAGGTTGGATCTCTAAGTTTCAAAATTAATGGACATTCGGTTCCAGATCATCCCACCCTCTGCATACTTGAAATTTTAACAAACATCTTTGGAGATTATAATTATACGATTGATCGACTTCAGAATCTTTCCAGTCATAATGCTTTGGATGGCGGTGAAAGACGTTATGAGATATTTATAGGAAGTTTGGTAACTGTATGTGATTTCGAGCCAACTAAATTTCGTGCAACGAAAGAAGGTCAACCAATACACAATTACTCAACAGACACAAAAAACATGCAAATACCAGTACAGTATGACGTAATTCGAGAGAGAATAAGTAGATTTTATTATGGGGAAGTACGAACATATCAGTATTCGCAAAACGAAGAATACATCACAATTGATCAATTACATCGCATTGATTTTGTGCCCATTTTGAAAAAAGCGCTGAAGAATATTGTTTGTATAAACCACAATTAGTCATTTTCTTGAAAACGAAGCATGTTGCTCGAATAAAAATACACGTAAAACTTGTTCCTTTCAACTTGTCTATTTGATAAAAAGGAACACCCTCTCCACAATACTATAATTGACCTTCTAAATAACCATGTCTCAATAAACACAAATTGTTTTACCTATGTTTTACCTAACAAAAAAGCAGTTACAACTTCTCGTCATAACTGCTTGATAATGAGGGTGGGCCCACAGGGACTTGAACCCCAGACCCCCTGATTATGAGTCAGGTGCTCTAACCAGCTGAGCTATGGGCCCGGTCGAAGTGAGTGTTTGAGTTTGAGTGTGAGTGTGTCCACACCCGTCAATTTCTCACTTTAAACGGGAGAGCAAAACTATAACATTGTATCTAATCAGTAAACCGTATAGAAAGAAAAGATGAATCCCATTTCTGTTTCTCCCCTATCTTTATACAGTGGAGCATCTCACAACATCAACCTTTCGTGTTTGCAAATACTTTGCACTTATTGCCGCAATATGTAGTTCCTGCCAATCTAAGGAGAATGATGATCTTGATGCATTTGACCAAAACAAAGTAACTGAAGAAGTAGAATCAGCCGTCTGGTCCTTTTACACAGCAGACACTGCGCGCAATGCACAAGGTGTCATCGACCTCCTGTGGCCGGAATACTCCATGCTCGGCGATGGACAACGAATGACTTATGAAGATGTAGAAAGTGGCATTTCCCGGTTCATGAACAGTCTTACCCTCTTTCACACCGAGTGGTCCGATCTGGATATTATCCCCATATCCGAAACCGCAGCTTTATCTTCATTTATCTTCAGGGATTCACTCGTCTTTAAAGAAGGAAATGTAACCCAGGCCCGGGGTCCAACCACCTTTCTCTGGCAAAAAAGAGAGGGTCAGTGGAAGGTGCTTTATGGAGATGCTGATCATTATCCGATCGATCAGCAACAAGACTGATTTTCGTCAGTACGCATCTGCAAAAAAAGATTGATCTTTAACAGATTACCCAAATCGAATATAGGTCATGGAGTATAAAGACGAAAAATATGCAACCATCCACTATCAGAAATACCTGGACCTGGACAAGCTGCTCGACTGTCAGCACCTGAGAAGCGTCAAATTACAGAAGCCCGCACATGAGGAAATGCTCTTCATCATCACGCACCAGGTCTATGAACTTTGGTTCAAACAGATCATCCATGAACTGGAATCGGTCATCGTCATGTTCAAAAAAGCCCAGGTAGACGAACGGCGATTGGGTGATGCCATCGCAAGATTGCAAAGAGTAGAGGTAGTCATGCAATTGTTGATCGATCAGATCGGCGTAATGGAAACAATGACTCCCCTGGATTTTTTGGATTTCAGACAGTTCTTGTTCCCGGCTTCTGGTTTTCAGAGTTTTCAGTTCAGGGCGGTCGAAAGTCTGTTGGGCCTGCCCGAAGATCAAAGAATGACCTATCACAACATCAAGTATAGTTCTGTATTCTCAGAGAAAAAACAACAAAAGCTTGAAGATATCCAGACCAATGGCTCCTTGTTTGACTGGATCAATAAATGGCTGGAACGCACTCCCTTCCTAAGACTGGATGGTTTTGACTTTGTCGTGAAATACCGGGATGCGGTGCAAAAAATGCTGAACAAGGAGACGGAAGCAATCACCCACGCAGACTATCTGACGGAAAGGGAAAAAGAGAAAAGGATCGAGATGGTGGGCAGCACGGATACCTATTTCAAGGCCATTCTCAGTCGCAAAAACCACGATCAATTGATGGCAGAGGGAAAGAAAAGATTGAGCTACGATGCCACCCTGGCTGCGCTGTTTATCAATCTGTACCGGGATGAACCCATCCTTCAATTACCGTTTCAACTGCTGACCAATCTTATGGACATCGACGAGTTATTGACGACATGGAGGTACCGGCACGCTCAAATGGTGCTGAGAATGCTGGGCAATAAGGTAGGCACCGGGGGTTCGTCCGGATATGAATACCTGGCAGAAACCGCTCGTCGTCACAAGATTTTTCTCGATCTGCACACCATTTCCACGCTGTTGATTCCCAGATCGGAATTGCCTGCATTACCTGTTGAATTGAAGAAAAAATTAAGTTTCTATTTTACGCATCAATGAACATTCCAAATATTCAAAAATCAAAAAAGTCAAACCATGTCTAGACTACCTCCTCCCATTAACTTCAAACAATGGATCGATGACAATAGACACCTTCTAAAACCACCTGTAGGAAACAAGGCCATTTACAACGATGATTACATCGTAATGGTCGTAGGTGGTCCAAATTCCCGAAAGGATTATCATCTGAACCAAACCCCTGAATTCTTTTACCAGGTCGAAGGAGACATCGTATTAAAAATTATCGAAGAGGGAGAACCACGCGACATTCACATCCGGGAAGGTGAAGTGTTCTACCTCCCGCCAGATATTCCACACTCTCCGCAAAGAGGACCGAATACCGTAGGCCTCGTCATTGAACAAAAAAGACCCGAGGGAATGGAAGATGGGCTTGCATGGTTTTGTGAGAATTGCAATGCCAAATTGCATCAGGAGCCGTTTCAGCTACAAAATATTGAAACCGATATGCCGGTAATATTTGATAAGTATTATTCAAGCCAGGAATTGAGAACCTGCGATGCATGCGGTACGGAAATGCAGCCCCCGGGCTAATTAGATCTTTCCATGAAGCACCTTCGAATCAACGGACATTCCCACCTGTTGCCTTACCCGGAACAAATTCCTCCCAAAATGAGGGAAAGAAAAATATTCTGGATCGATAAGGACAGGCGTTTTATGCACCAGGGAGACTGGAAGCGTCCCATCACTGATTCTAGTTTCTTCCTGGATGAAAAGCTGGAATGGATGGAAAGAAACCGGATCGATCATTCGGTAGTGCTTAACCTGTCCCAGCTTTATGGGAACAACCTGCCCGTCGAAGACATGAAATTCGCTTTGCGATTTCAAAACGATTTTAATGCCCGCATACAAAAAGAATACCCGGAAAAGTTTACCTGTGGATTCGTTGTCCATGCCGGTTACACGGAAGGCGCATGCCGGGAAATCGAACGTTGTGTGGAAGAATTGGGTCTTCAATTACTATGCTTACCTACTCATTTCATGGATAAAAACGGGATCTGGAAAGGTATTTTCGATGAGATGACTTCCCCGATTTTTGAATTGGCCGATCAGTACAAACTGGCGATCGAAGTCCATCCCTACGATGGCGAGAAGTTCATACGGCTGGAAAACACCGCCTGGCGGTTTCACCTCGTCTGGATGCTTGCCCAGTGTGCTGATGCCTATCATTTTTATACATTGAACGGACTGTACGAAGCGTATCCACATATCCGGGTTTGTTTTGCACATGGAGGTCAATTAAATCATTTGAATATTGGTCGAAGAACTCAGGGATATGACGGGCGTCCTGACCTGTTTGAGGGCAAATTACGGCCAAGAAAAGCGCTAAGCCATCCAAATATATATTTCGACACACTTGTACATGATACACTCTCGCTTGAGTTGATGATCAAACGTCAAAAGGGCACAGATCAAATTATCATTGGCCTTGATGATCCGTATCCCCTGGGAGAAATGGAAAGCGAACGTCAGTCATCCTATCCCGGCAAACTACTCGATCTGGCTTTGGACGAAGAAGTGATCAATGAAAAACAATATGCGGATATATGGTCAACGAATGTGATCAGATGGCTTTGTGGAGACGATGATGAAAAATTCATGGACAGAGTTCTTAAAAAAGAAAAAATAAATGACGACAAGCCCGTTCCAAGCTAATCTTGAGAGTGCCATATCCATGGATGAAGCTGATGAATTAAGGGCATTCCGGCATCAGTATCACTTTCCGATTCAGTCTAACGGTGAACCGTATATCTATTTTTGCGGCAACTCGCTCGGACTGCAACCCAAATCAACTGCTGAACATGTCCTACAGGAATTACAGGATTGGCAAAATTTAGCGGTAGAAGGTCATTTTCATGCTAAAAACCCCTGGATGCCCTATCATGAGTTGCTCACCAATGCCATGGCCTATGTAGTAGGCGCTCATTCAAACGAGGTAGTAGTCATGAACACCCTGACGGCCAATTTGCACTTGATGCTCGTCTCCTTTTACAGGCCGACAAAGGATCGAAACAAAATTGTAATCGAATCCGATGCCTTCCCATCCGACAGATATGCCGTACAATCTCAAATCAGATTTCATGGATACGATCCCAATGAATGTTTATTGGGATTAATGCCGAGACCAGGAGAAGTTTGTCTTCGAAAGGAAGATATTGGCGCCTTTATAGAACAGCATGGTTCTTCTATTGCTCTCATTCTTTTGGGAAATACCAACTATTACACCGGTCAATTCTTTGATATGAAGCAAATCTCCGAATGGGGACATGCACGAGGTTGTATGGTTGGGTTTGACTGCGCACATGGAGCCGGAAATCTTCCATTGAACCTGCATGATTCAGGATGTGATTTCGCCGTGTGGTGTAACTATAAATACCTGAACTCCGGACCGGGCGGTATGGGTGGCATCTTCATTCATGAGCGACATTTGAACCAGAATGGCATCCCTCGGTTTGAAGGATGGTGGGGTCACAACAAAGTGACCCGGTTTAAAATGAGGGATGACTTCGAAGCTATACCAACTGCAGAAGCATGGCAGCTGAGCAATCCTCCCATTTTATCAATGGCTGCCGTCTCGTCCGCGTTGAAATTATTTGAAGAAGCAGGAATGGAGCGCTTGCGGGCCAAGTCAATTCAGCTCACCGCCTATTTGGAATTTCTCGTTAATTCACTGGGTAAGAATGTCATTCATATCATCACTCCTGCTGATGCCGATGAACGGGGAGCTCAATTGTCCATCCAGGTCAAAAATGCGGACAAGACTCTCTATGATCAATTGACAAAACAAGGAGTGATTGCAGATTGGAGAGAGCCTGACGTAATCAGGGTGGCCCCGACACCCATGTATAATTCATATCAGGACGTATTTCAATTTTATGAAATCTTAAAAAATGCTCTTGGTGACAGACATGAACAGAAATAGCGATAAAAAGATAATCATTGTGGGTGCCGGTCTTTGCGGCACGCTATTGGCAATCAGGATGGCTCAAAGGGGATTTCACGTTGCTCTGTACGAAAAGCGTTCCGACATGCGCAAGGGATTTGAAGACGCAGGACGATCTATTAACCTCGCACTTTCGGATCGCGGTCTGTTGGCACTTGAATTGGCCGGTCTTAAAAATACTGTGCTGGAACAATGCATTCCCATAAGAGGAAGAATGGTTCATCCCCTTGGTGAAAAACCTTTTCTCTCACCCTACAGTGGTCGCTCCTCTAATTATATCAATTCAGTTTCAAGATCAGGATTAAACATTACGTTACTAAACGAAGCGGAAAAGTTCAATAATATTGAAATGCACTTCAATTGTGGTGTAGTTGATGTGGATTTACCGAATGCATCGATTCAATTTAGAAATGGTAAAGATGAATTTCAAAAAGACAGTGGTGCGATTATAATCGGGACAGATGGTGCCGGATCGGTAGTGCGTTCAGGCATAATGAGATATTCGACTGAATTGTTGTTTAATTACTCACAGGATTTTTTAAGACACGGTTATAAAGAGTTAAGTATGACACCCGATAAAGCCGGTAATTGGAAACTTGAAAAAGAGGTCCTCCATATTTATCCCAGGGGTGATTTTATGATCATAGCCCTGCCAAATTTGGATGGCAGTTTTACACTTACAATGTTTCACCCATATGACACAGTATGGGGATTTAACAACCTGCAATCCAAAGATGAGGTAGTATCGTTTTTTGAAAAGTTCTACCCTACTCTACTGCCATTCATTCCTCATTATTTGGAAGAATATTTTGAAAATCCGGTTGGCACCCTGGGCACTATTAAATGTTATCCGTGGCAAGCGTTTGGAAAAGCACTGATCATGGGAGATGCCGCTCACGCCATCGTTCCATTTTACGGTCAGGGAATGAATGCATCATTGGAAGATGTCCGTGTATTTGATGAAATACTGAATGAACACGATTCAGATTGGAAAGATATATTTAAAAAATTTCAGGATGTACGTTATCAAAATACCAATGCCATCGCTGATTTGGCTATCGATAATTACTACGAAATGAGAGACTATGTCGATGATATCCCATTTATCAGGAAAAGAAAAATTGAAATGCAATTAGAAAAGCAGTACCCGGATTATTATTCCAAATATTCCCTGGTGACGTTTCAACCGGAATTACCATATTCGATTGCTATGAAGAAAGGAAGGGCTCAGGATCAAATATTGTTAGAACTTTGCAAAAGAGAGGATTTTGACCAAATTCCATTAAACGAATATCACAGAAGGTTGACAGCCGAATGATTATCAAATTAGAATATCGGGAAAGGAGCTATTGGTGTGATTTAAGCAAGCCCGCCGATTTGTCTATTCCAATAGGTCAAGTCAGATGTTTTTTTGCAGAAGATTTCAATGCTCAACCGTTTCGTTACGATAGTTTTGTAGGATCAGTACAGGAAGGTGCTCCTGTCAATTTTTATAATTTTAAAATGAATCCTCACGGCAATGGAACTCATACGGAATGCCTGGGGCATATCACGAGGGACCATGAATCAATTAACAAAATACACGATCAGCACCATTTCATTGCACAATTGGTCAGCGTGCCATTGAATACGAATGAAGATGGCGATCAACTGATCACATTGGAAAATTTAAAATCATCTTGCCCTGAAATTGATGTGGAATGCCTGATCATTCGCACGCTGCCCAACAAATTAGAAAAACTGAATAAAGACTATTCAGGCACCAATCCCCCCTACTTACAAAAGGAAGCCATGGAGTTCATCGTGCAACAAAAAGTCACTCACCTATTGATCGATTTGCCTTCTGTTGATAAAGAGGTGGATGAAGGTGTGCTCATGACACATAGAATTTTCTGGAACGTAGAGGGTAATCAGGCAAGTTCGGAAAGTAGAATTCACAGTACAATTACAGAGCTTATCTATATTCCGGATGATATCCCTGACGGTCTCTATTTTTTAAATCTCCAGGTGCCTCCCATTGAATTGGATGCAGTGCCCAGCAGACCTACAATTTATCAATTATATGAAGAGCAGTAAAACCTTATCCGAAAATGCCAAACCCCTGGGAAATTATCCACACATCAAACGCGCAGGTGATTTCATTTTTGTTTCCGGAACGAGCAGCAGGAGAAAAGACGACAGCCATGTCGGAGCCGATCTGAAGGAGGATGGATCCTGGGTGCTCGATATTCAAACACAAACCAGGGCTGTAATTTTGAATATTCAAAGTTTACTGAAATCCATGGATGCCGACCTTTCCGATGTAATTGACATTACGACCTTCCTGGTTTCCATGGATGATTTTAAAGGATACAACAAAGTATATGGTGAATTCTTTGACCAGGAAGGACCTGCCAGAACAACAGTGGCTGTTCATCAACTTCCGCATCCGAATCTTTTGATTGAGATCAAAGCAATTGCTTACAAAGCTATAGAATCAAACTGACACCAATGTTCATTTAACTCCATTCAATCAATAGTACATGAATTCCATCCTAAACTATATTGACGGTTCACTGATCGCTCCACTGAATGGAAAAACCCTGGATGTGGTCAATCCTGCCAATGGGGAAATTTACGCCCAGGTACCCGATTCCGATTTAGATGACCTCGATCGAGCTGTCTCAGCTGCTTCAAAGGCCTTTCTTTCGTGGTCGGCGACTTCTGCCAACGAACGTAGCAAGATATTGGTAACTATTGCCGAAATGATAGAAGCCAATTTGGATCAATTGGCAGAGGCGGAATCACTGGATAATGGAAAGCCCATATGGCTGGCAAAATCTGTAGATATACCCAGGGCTTCTGCCAATTTCAGATTTTTCGGTCAGGCCATCACCCAGTTTGCCACCGAAGCACACGAAATGTCTGATGCCATCAATTACACCCTGCGCCAACCATTAGGAGTAGTGGGGACCATATCCCCCTGGAATTTACCCCTGTATCTGTTTACCTGGAAAATCGCACCTGCTCTCGCTACGGGAAACACGGTAATTGCCAAACCCTCTGAGGTCACTCCCATGAGTGCCTTTTTGTTATCACAGATTTGTATTGAAGCGGGATTGCCAAGAGGAGTGTTAAATATCATCCACGGAAAAGGAGAACAAATAGGGGCTGAAATTACGAAACATCAGGAGGTGAAAGCAATATCTTTTACCGGAAGCACGAGGGTAGGTAAGTCGATTGCACGGGTGGCTTCCCCCATGTTCAAAAAGATATCTCTGGAAATGGGAGGCAAGAATCCGAATATCATTTTTGCAGATTGCAATTATGAGAAGATGCTCGATACCACAATACGTTCATCCTTTGCAAACCAGGGCCAGATTTGTCTCTGCGGTTCACGGATATTTGTCGAAGTTCCTCTTTATGAAAAATTCAAGAAGGACTTTGTCGAACGAACCAGGAATTTAAAAGTAGGTCACCCTTCAGATGATTCTACACAAATCGGTGCCATCGTGTCAAAACCGCACTATGATAAAATCCTGTCCTATATCAATTTAGCACGGGAAGAAGGGGGGACCATTCTCACGGGCGGCCAAGCTGTACGTCTCAAAGATTATGAGAACGGATTTTATATCCAACCAACGATCATTGAAGGGTTGCCGATTCATTGTCGCACCAATCAGGAAGAAATATTCGGGCCGGTTGTCACGATCACACCCTTTGATCATGAAGAAGAAGCCCTGCAATTTGCCAATAACACGGAATACGGTCTCTCCTGTACGCTATGGACCGAGAATATCAGTCGGGCAAACCGGATGGCAAGACGTCTTCAATGCGGTATTATCTGGATCAATACCTGGTTACACAGGGATCTCAGAACTCCATTTGGAGGGGTAAAGAGTTCCGGCGTAGGTCGGGAAGGAGGATTGGAAGCTCTTCGGTTTTTTACCGAAGCCAAGAATGTGTGTATACAATATTAAACGCGCCAACTTCACGAAACAGAATCTTCTTGATCATTTCATGGTTATCTGTATAGCTTACTAAGATGCCCATTCATGCAAGGGTCGGATACAGAACATATTAAAAAACTAAAGAAATACTATGAAGAAGGATATGCGACCGGAAGACGGGATGCGCAAACGGGCATCGCTATGAAGTTGGTGAGACATACCCTGCAGTTGAGATCTGTATATATGAAGGAATGGGAAAAGGGGTATATCGACGGATATCTTTCGGTAAGAAACAAACCTAAAACAGCTTCATCTGGGGATTTTTGATTTGTTCATGAAGTGCAAGATTGTATTCCGGAGTATCTCTTCCCCTAAAGTACTTGTCCCTGGCAATTCTCACCTGTTGTGCGATTATGTCGGCGATGTTTCCCTCTCCCTTCATTCGAATACCAAATCTGCTGTCATTCAGCTTCCCACCATGACAGTCACGGATTTGATTGAGTACGCGTTCTGCACGATCCGGAAAATTCTTGAGCAACCAATCCTGAAATATTTCACCAATATCCCCATTGAGACGGACAATGATATGGCCGATACCTCTGGCCCCTGCACCGGCAGCTTCCCTGGCCATGATGTTGATTTCGTTGTCGTTCAGACTGGGAATAATAGGTGCCAACAGCACCTTAACCGGAATTCCCCTGGACGAAAGTTTTTCTACTACCTTCAGTCTCTTTATCCCTGAGGCAGCCCTGGGTTCGAGTTTTCTTCTCAGTTTTTCGTTGAGTGAGGTTATGGAAACCGCAACCTGGATCAGTCTGTCCTTGCTGAGGGCTTCCAACAGATCCATATCCCTCAAAATCAGACTGCTCTTGGTAATGATTCCTGCCGGGTGTTTCCACTTGAGAAGGACTTCCAACATCCGGCGTGTTAGTTTGAATTGTTTTTCTGCTGGTTGATAACAATCCGTATTTCCGGAAAACATGATGGGAAGTGGTTTCCAACTTTTGCTTCGTATCTTCTCTTCCAATAAACGAGGAGCGTCTTTTTTAACCAATATTTTTTGTTCAAAGTCAATTCCCGAACTATAGCCCCAGAAGGTATGGGTATTCCTTGCATAGCAGTAGATACATCCGTGTTCGCATCCCTGATATGGATTCATTGAATAACTCATGCCTATATCAGGGCTGTCCACCTTATTCAGGATGGATTTAGGGTGGGTTTCAAGATACTGAGTGTTTCGAAGCTTGTGGTCTTCATCTTCGTCATTCCAGATGGGACCCGATTGCTCAGGAATTTGATCGTGAAAAGGATTCGGGGGATTGATCTGTGCACCTCTCCCTTTGACATAGCTGTCCCGGAGAGACTTGGGGTCAGTCATATTGGTTAATTTGCCGGACCGGACTCTACTCCTGTCCAGGGGTTATGAATTCCTATTCTATAGATAGGTCGCGCTGAACGTATCACCCTGGCTGATGTCGCCGGTTTCAATTCCTTTGCGCAGCCACCTCATTCTCTGTTCCGAAGTACCATGGGTAAATGATTCCGGGACAACGTACCCTCTTGCCTGCATCTGAATTCGATCATCACCTATAGCCGCTGCCGCATTCATCGCCTCTTCAATATCTCCTCTTTCCAAAAATCCCGATTGTTTGTGTGCATGATGCGCCCAGACTCCTGATAAAAAGTCAGCTTGCAACTCAAGCCTTACGGACAGGTCATTCATCCG
The DNA here is from genome assembly GCA_028282725.1 of Saprospiraceae bacterium. Classification (GTDB taxonomy): domain Bacteria; phylum Bacteroidota; class Bacteroidia; order Chitinophagales; family Saprospiraceae; genus JAJRXG01. The sequence goes on along the minus strand of JANQHF010000061.1, from coordinate 28,480 downwards.
GGTCTTGCTTACCCTGCCTCTCTGGGCATCCATTTGCCTTGTAATTCCCAGCAGGTTTTGCACATGATGGGCTACTTCATGAGCGACTACGTAGGCCATTGCAAAGTCGCCCGGTGCCTTAAATCTCTTCCGGAGCTCATCGTAGAAGCTCAGATCGATGTAGACCTTTTTGTCTGCAGGACAGTAAAACGGTCCGGTCGCAGCTTGCGCAAATCCACATGCAGAACGGTCGCTGCCACTGAATAGCACCAACACCGTCGGCTCATAATTTCGGCCTAATTGATTTTTGAAAATGTTGGCCCACACATCTTCTGTCTCTTTCAGTACCACAGATACCATTTGAGCCAATTCTTGTTCCTGCGCAGATGGTTGATATTCCTGTGTCTGTCCGGGTGCTTGTTGTCCCTGTTGCATTGCCGAGCTTAAAACTCTGCCCGGATCTTCTCCCATCAAAATTGCGGCGATTACAACCACAATCGTCCCCAGTCCAATTCCGCCACCTATTCTTTTCATGTTTCGTCCCCTGCGGTCCTCAATATTTCGACTCCCTTGTCGTCCTTCCCATCTCATGGTTTGGTTTTTGTTTTTAATTGAATGAATAGGTCGTGCAGCCAGTCATCCCTGTTTACGACGATACAAAATGTTGTGCTTCGGAATAAGTTTTCACAAATGTAAGGGAATGGAATATTAGCCTCTCATATTTTTTTAGTTTGCTAAAAATATTGGCAAGAAGCTGATGACATCCGTATAATCAAAAGTGTATGACGATTTTCCTGGTCGAAAGACCTCGATTGCTTCGAAGGATTAAAAAGTAAACTCCGGAAGAATAAGAGGTCACGTCAATTTCTGATTTCCTGCTCGTAATCGAATTTGTTTTCAGGATCTGTCCTGATGTAGTGACGAGGTCATAGGACAGGTCTTCTATAATCACATCTTGCAGATCAATCGTTACTGTATTGAAGACCAGGGATGGATATACCAGAATACCCGAAAGATAGTCATCAATCGTGGCTACCTTTTCATCCGTTGTAAAAGAGAAAATCAAAGAAGAGCTGTCTGCACATTCACCCAAGGCTGTTACTTGCCAATAGTAGGTAGTCAATTCATTCAGGTCACTTTGAAGCTGAAATTCGGAATCACTCACGTTTTCATACACAACCGGTTCGGCCAAATCCATATTGTCGGAAATAACCAACCTGTGAAATCCTTCTTGCGTAAGTCCTGATTTCCACATCATCTGAGGCAAAAGCTCTACCCTGTCCGATTGATCTTGTGGCGATTCAAGTATGGGTACATTTACGTCGCTAGTATGGATAACAGGTATATCACGTGTAAATAATTCTCCCTGATCTGAAAGAGTCAATGTGATCATTTGCTGCCCTAGTAAAAGCGTTCGTTCTTCAATGTTCACTGAAACTTCCTGTGCATCGCCAATTGGGTCAGGAGAAACACTTGCCGAAACGGCAATCCCCGAACCAGTAGAGATTACAGGATTGGCAGGATCGCTCCAATCTCCGTTAAGCGTCAGGTTGAATTGAATATCCGAAAGTTCTTTGTCGCAGATTTCAAGTGTAGATGGGGAAACTTCATAACTCTTGATTCCGGATTGGTTCAGACATAATTCCAAAGACCACTCCGAGTGAGCACCTCCATCGTCCCGTACATTGTCTTCGACAAGGAGGGTCCAGGTACCAAGAGCGGATTCGCCATCGAAGGAACTTAAAGGATCCACAGGTCGAAATGAACGACCGGTAGTCAAAGGACAATCAAGATTGATGTTATCGCTTTCGTCATCAAAGGAAACAAAATAATTGTCTTCGTCAAGGCAAGGACTATCTACTAGTCGAACGCGGGTTCCCGAAGGCGAAGTTACCGTGAACGTCAAATCACTGATCCATGTATGTTCTCCAGTGATATTCAAAACATTTACATCGGCAATTGTACCAGGTCTTGTGATTTCAATGGTGGACTGGATAATAGAGGGAACCTGTTCGATAGTAAAGGGGCCATCCGTGGAAGTTGTTACAGCACATTCTACAGTTCCGGTTGTAAACTGGAAAACACCGGAAACAGATTGACCACATGAGTTGTCCGCCAGGACCCGCCAATAATAAATTGTGGTTGAAGAAAATCCTCTTAATTGAATACTTGTATCCCTGATATCAGACTCTGTTCTTTCAATGTTCTGAAAATCGGCTTGTCTTGAGATTTCCAACTGATAAGATGGGGCATCACCACTCCATTGAAAATGGATGTCAAAATCAAGATCGGCAGACAGATGTGGTGGCATTTCCAAGGCAGGCACTCTGGGTACATTTGTAAATACAAAGACCGGAAAACTCAATTCCGTATCTCCCTGGCTTCCTTCGACCCGAATCATTACACTTCCTTCAGTCCCTGCAAATGCCTGAGCAGATGTGACCCTGACTTGTACCTTCTCACCAGGTTGAATCTGCGTAGATGACAACTCAACCTGAAGACCAGGAGATGCTTCCAGGACACTTACCCGGGCCCCATCTTCAAAGCCTGTTACCACAGACAGCTGAACCGAATCAGTAGGTTGGGTGTTTTGACAAAGTGACAGACCTGTCCTATCAAGGACTACCACATCGCGACAATACCTGCCATCCAGCCCGGTTACACCCAGGTCCAGGGGATCGAGCCAATCCTTCAATCTTGTTTCGGGTGTCCCTCCTCCTTCCCATGCGATCTTAAACATGCCGAAATCATCAAATAAATCATTGTTACAGGAGGCATCCCCGCCAGACAGATGTCCGATAAGTCTTTTGTTGGTTGTGAATAACGGACAGCCAGAAGAACCGCTCTGCGTTGTTCCTATATCCCAATCTGCGACCCGGACGAAATTATCATCAATTCGAAATATCAATGAATCATAGTCAACACTGAATCGCTTCTCTTCTCCAAGAGGATGATGAACCGTCAGGGCTGTATCCACATTTTCCGTTTCCCGGTCCCATCCGAGATAGTAGGGATCTAACTCGGGATCAACCGGATCGTCCAATTCGAATAATGTGAAATCCACCTGGTCAAAGGTGGCACGCAGGATTGATCCGGAATTGAACTCTGCAAGTGATCCATCTCCTGGCTGTCCACTCGCTTGAGAATCAGGTTGCCTGCAGGTACTATTCTGGTAATTCCAGTATACAAGGACCCCGGCTGCAGATGAATTGGTAATTCCACAATGATTGGCCGTGATCATATAAGGTGTACAATCATTTCTTGTATTGTTGACCAGGACACCTGTGCAAAGCACGGCTCCCCTGACGATCAATCTGCCCACACTGTTGATCACATCCCTGTAATTGTCAATGATCTCAAATCCATCTTCCGCACCACAAATTGCATCCAGGTTGCAAGAACCGGATACAACAGATCCCAGACCTGAGAAATCATGATTGACCTGTGAAAGATTCAATTTTAGTTCGGACAACTCTGGCTCATCAATCTGTAGTTCTATTACGACTTCGTCGGAAGGAATGATAGGGGACCACCATTCTCCATGCACATCATTGTCTTTTTGAGTGATGGGACCTATGACAAACGATCGTTCCAAGTCAGAAATAAATAAGGCGGACGAAGGGGGAAGGTAAAAGTCTGTAAATCCAAGACTTAACGAATAGGCATCCGGGCTGGAAATGCGCTGTCGCCATAAGACGTGTCCGGACATACTGGATTCCCAGGTTCCATGTGACTCTGTATCCACTGTTACCTCAAGTGGTTGTGCAAAGATCCTGGGAGAAGTGGTCTTTTGAGTCGAGTAAAACTTATATTGGATGCGCAATTTTTCATTGTCCTGCTCGGGTAAGATCAGTTTTTCGACACCTTCTAACGACGATGCCCTGTTGTCAATCCATCGGTATCGATCCTGAGAAATTGCGGACGAATAAATGAGCAGAAGAAGAATTGAAGCGAATCCTCTCATTTTGATCCAATGGCCCTTGAGCATTTAATGAAGGTATATAAAATAATTGGGATCGCTTTACCTAATTGATGACGGTGATATTATCCGCCATATTGATAATAACCCCATTGACATCCAATTGTATATGATAGGTATAAACACCGGTGGAGACCTCCTGGTTTTGAACTCTTCCATACCAGATGTGATCGTCATCAAAGGTATTGGAATTGACGGAGCGATGAACCTCATTTCCCCATCGATCGAATATCCTGAAAGATCTCACGATCAATGGTTCTGCCGAACTAATCCGAACAAAATTATTAGTGGCTGAATTCAAGCTCATAATATTCGGTATATAGAGCGACGGAATCACCAGGCATTCTTCCTTCTGAGTACAATCGTCGTCATCACAATCTACAAGACCATCAAGATCATTGTCCACACCATCACTGCAAATTTCGGATAAAGGCATGCAAGTCGTGCCAGGGTTTATCACTACAGGGTTCGGGTCATATGAGCGATTGCATCCCGTAACGGGATTTCTAATCACAACAAAATATGCTCCTGTTATCAACTCGGGAAATAATGGATCGGGTTGAAAAGTCAATCCGCTATCAATACTGTATTCCGCATTGGGATAGCCTGAGATCACTTCAATGATACCGTCATTCAACAAAGGGCACTGACCAGGTTCTGTAACCAGAACATCGTCAATGAATGGCAGACAGTTCAAATCTTCACAATCAATATTCCCATCCCCATTATTGTCGATTCCGTCACTGCATGAAAGATCATCTGACTCCGAACAGTCCGGTTGATCAAATATGATCGATGATGTTTGAGCACAGCCGGATATATTGCCTTTTCGGACGACTACCCCATAATTTCCTGAGCCAAGATCTTCGAAAATGGTGTCCATTGAAAAATTGAGACCATTGTCTATACTCACCATCAGGTCACTGCTGCCCCCGTTGATCTCGATCCTTCCCACCGGATTGAGACAATCGATAGGCGATTGATTGATCACAAACATTCCCGGACCACATTCCGGATCCATGCAATCCAGGAGGCCATCATCATCATTGTCGATTCCATCGCCACAGAGTATTTCAGTATTTTCTTCGAGTACAAAACAGGTATTGTAATCCATATTTGGAATAAGATCCTGAATATTCCGAGGGAGCACTTCTTCAAATTCCGTATTCGAAATCATTTCTTGCAGTATAGATACAGGAACGTTGAATGGATTGGGACCCGTTCCCAGGAAGTTTGCCTCAAAACATGTGGCAGGATCTGTAATGTTCTCAAATTTCAGGTCGAAGCAAGTTCTGATCGTCGGAACCCAGGAAGTATCTGTCGGCATCACAATTCCCCCTTCTGAAGAAGAGAGTCCAAGTCTCATGAAACCCAGTGAATCTTCATAGGGAATTCCCGATCCTGTAACGGATGCGATAGCCGCATTGATGCCATTATCATATATAGCATCATCCAGCAACAGGCTGTCCGAATTCGTCCGGTAACAAGCATTACGGGCATTGTAGAAAAAGGAAATATTAAAATTGGCCAATACCCATTCATTACCTGAACTATTGGCTATTTCCAGATCATAACAGACGATAGATAATGACGTATCCAGTCGTGAAAGTCGAAGACGGGCATCATAAGTATTTTGAGAAGATAGCGTATAGGGCCCAAACAGGGCCACTGACAGGATGAGGAGCAACCATGTGTACGTGCTCTTTTTCTTCACATTTGAAAAAACTCAAAATTCCCCTACTTATTGTAATATATCCGAGGGTTATTCTCCGGACTCTCTGGCCTTGCGAGCGGCGCGAAAGCTTCCTATGAATGAGATCATGGCAATGACACCTGTTGCCATCATGAGGATTGTGCGTATAATACCCTCCGTATTACCTCTTGCTATTGATCCACGAAGAGGCATGATCAGAGCAATGATCATTAAGAGAGTGATTACGACAGCGATGTGGGCTATGACCTTGTTTTCATTTTTGACCCCATTATTCATCAGGATCAAAACTGCTCCAAAGACTACAGGAATGAGTGCTGTGGGAGATGAACTTTCTGATCCGAAGTATCCCCATAATCCCATGACGATGAGGGTCGCAGCATTCAAAAGATTGGCAATATGTGGTTTCATATGTTAGATTGTATTGTGAAAATATCAATTTCTGATTCCAAGAGTGTCGGTTTTGACTCTTTCTATTTCTGATTCCAATTCATCGAGCATTTCTATATCGTCAAACTCATCCAATTCGAATTGTTGGTCGAGATCTTCTTCTGTTTCTTCCAATGGTTCTATTTGCCTGAAACTCCTACAATCCGTCAGTGCCGTAAAACCCGGCGGCTCTGACGCAAATTTGGCTTCCACATTGAAATTGATCTCTTTATCGCTCTCAATTTTCTTCATATAATTCTGAAAAATGGGTCGGGCCATGATAAAGCCCTGTCCATCATCCAGGGTATAAAAACGCACCCATTTTTCATCGCCACCTACCCATATACCGGTCACTAATTCCGGGGTAATACCTAGGAACCATCCGTCCGCATAGTCATTGGTCGTGCCGGTTTTACCCCCGGTAGTCGTTTTAAGCCCTAATCCAAATCCTCCTCCGACATTATTCTTCAACATGTCTACGACCACTGCATTATATAATTCATTGATCGCTCTTTTTTGTTCAATTCCACTCTGATAAATAATCTTTCCGTTTTTATCTTCAATGCGATTGATGAAAACGGGTTTGGTGTAAATCCCGTTATTCGCAAAAGTCGTGTAGGCTCCGGTCATTTCAAGGAGTGAAAGGTCCACTGATCCAAGACAGAGTGAAGGAACTCTTGGAACTACAAGTCTTCCTTCATTGATTCTTTCGTACTTGTCAATCCCTGCATTATGCAATAAATCCCTTATCGGTTCGACTGTGCCTAGATCCTTTACGATGCGTACCGTAATGCTATTTTTGGAATACAACAACCCCTGATATAGGTTGTATCTGTTTTGGGTGAACAAACCATTAGCGTTGGAAGGTGACCACTCAGCATCAACATTAAAATTGGCGTCGCCCGGAGCGATCGTATATTGGATGTCTTCAAACTCATTGCACGGGGACATTCCCTGTACGCCTATTGCGGTGGCATAGACAAATGGTTTGATGGTAGATCCCACCTGCCGTCTCATGGTTACGTGATCATACTTAAAATATTCATGGGACGGTCCGCCGACCCAGGCAAGAATTTGACCATTCTCAGGATTCAGGGACAACAGACCGGCCTGCAGGTGTCTCAAATGGTGAATGATGGAATCGCGCCGTGACACTTCCTGGATCTCAAACCCTTCTTCATTGTATTGAAAAAGTTTTGATGGTACAACTTCGTCAAATATTTCCCGAATCTGAAGATCAAAAGAAGACCACTTGTCCGTAATGTCCCGCCAGAGATCATCTCTCAGCAATCTATTGAACTTTGGTCGGACTGATTCTTCTATTTGTTCAATATAGATTGGGTCAATTTGTAGTCTTCTTACGGTTGGTTCTTTAAGAGTGAGACCAAATTTTTCTTCTGATTGTCGATTGAGTGAATTGAAAGATTCGTTAAATAAATTGCGATACATCTCAGTATCCCGTATCCTTCGATTTACGGATTCTTGTCTCAATTCCTCCTGATTACCCTCAGCCTCAAAGGTGAACGGATCCTTGTATTCCCATACGCGCCAGTATCTTTTCTGTAGACGTGTAAGATGTTCTCGAACTGCTTCTTCGGCATGGACCTGATATCTCGTATCAATGGTCGTATATATCTTCAAACCATCCCGGTAAATATCATAGGGTTGTCCGTCAGGTTTCAAATGGCTCGGTTGCAGAAGAAGAGGCTTGAGGAATTTTGTGAGTTCCGCCCGGAAGTAGGGCGCAACACCTTCGCTTTGCGTAGATCTTTTGAAGCGACTCATATCGATGTCCACGGCTCTGAGACTGTCTTTTTCCGCCTTTTTGATTTTGCCATTATGATACATCCTTTGAAGGACCACATTTCGTCTGGATTTTGCCCTTTCAGCAAACCTAAGCGGATTGTACCGGGCAGGATTTTTAAGCATGCCTACCAGTAATGCGGCCTCTTCTGTGTTCAGGTCTTTTTGATCCTTGCCAAAGTAGATTTCACTGGCAGAATGAATGCCGTGAGCACCATTGATGAATTCAAATTTGTTGAGATACATGGCAATGATCTCTTCTTTGGTATATCTTCTTTCAAGCTTTACTGCCGTAATCCATTCCTTAAACTTGATGACTGCCAGGGCTTTGGCTCGTTCAAATGAGGATTTACCAGACAGGCTGCTTCTCTTGAATAACAGTTTCGCCAGTTGTTGAGAAATCGTACTTCCTCCCCCGCTGCTTTCCTGTCTGAGTAATAAGGATTTAATCGCTACTCTCAAGAGTGCCTGAAAGTCTATGCCTGAATGTGAATGATAGCGTTCGTCTTCGACACTGATCAGGGCATCATAAACCTTGGTGGATAATTCGCTGAATTCTATGAATTCTCGATTTTCTATATAATACTTACCGAAAGGAATGTCTCGTGCATCATATATTACGGAAGCCAAATCATATTGTGGATTCTCCAGGTCTTCAAAACTCGGTAAGTCAGAGTTGGAAATCGATACGATAATGCCAATAGAGATAAGTACGCCTAAAAATGCCAATGCCCATATTGTCCTGGAAAGCCATTTCAGCCCATTTCTTTCCGTAGGAGAATTCCATATGTTCCTTAAAAAAGACTTCATCGGGAAAATCGTCCCGAAGATACATTCAACTGACTGATATGTTGTGGTGAATAAAGCTTAGAAAATGAAGAAGATCTTCACTCCAGGTTTAGACTCATTTCTATTTCATCGGTGAGCGTAGAGTCACTTTCAAATTGAAGATATGCATCGCAGTTGAGCTCTATTCCGATATCATCAGGTACGGCAAATCTTGCTTGGGTATCCAAATCAATTTCCGGATCAGCTTCGAGGCGTTCCATATATTCCAGGAAAAAAGGGCGAGCCATACGACTACCCTGACCATTATCCAGTGTTAAAAATCGAACCCAATTGAGATCTCCACCTACCCATGTACCGGTCACAAGAGAGGGGGTTATGCCCATAAACCATCCGTCCACATGATTATTTGTGGTCCCCGTCTTACCGCCGAACTCAGATTGCAAACGGTAGCTGACAACGCTTGAAGCATGTTTCAGCAGATCTACCATTGCATAGTTGATATTCGAAGGAAGAGCCCGAACCTGGTGTGGTTGTTCTTCATAAATAGTGATGCCATCATGAAGGATCTTTTTGATAAAGATCGGACGGGAACTGATGCCGTCATTGGCATAGGTCGTGTACGCATGTGTCATTTCGAATACTGACAACGACGGAGAACCAAGTACAATAGAAGGCACCTTATCGATCTTGCCTTTCTGAATACCCATTTTTTCGGCTATATCTACAATAGGTTCAATTGACTCCAATAGTTTTACCAGGTATACAGAAGCAGAATTCAGGGATTCTTTTAAGGCATCTTTTAGTGTGATTTCCTGATCTGAAAACTTTCCCCTTGAATTTTGAGGACTCCAGGATTTTAATAATTCGAAAGGTGCCTCTCTTGCAGGTATTGTGTATTGCTGATCTCTTACCTTATAACAAGGTGAGATACCATAGTTAAGGGCCGCGGTATAAAGAAATGGTTTGAAGGTCGATCCGACTTGTCGGCTTGAAGTGACATGATCATATTTCCAAAGATTGTAGTTTGTTCCACCTACCCATGATTTCACATATCCCGTTTTTGGATCAACGGACATTGAGCCAATCTGCATAAACTCTGACATATATTTGATAGAATCAATGGGCGTCATTAACGCTTCCTGCTCACCATCGTGGTTATAGACCTTTGTGATTCTTCTTTGGTTCAATTGTTCCTTTACATCAGTATTGAACTGGTGCCACTTCTCCTTAAGTCCTGGCCAGCCGGTTGACGCTAAAATTTCCAGGTAGACAGCATGTAGCTCTTTAGATATGAGGTCGTTCTTGAGTATTTCTGTCAAATATTTTTCGTCTTTTTCCGCCTGTATCAATCTTTTGAAGTCTGCATTCAAAAAACGGGCCTCCGGAATTTTATCGGTCACTTCACTGATTGTCTTATTCAGATATTTTTTTCTCAATTGAACGTACAAGTCAGTCGATTCTATCAATTCGTTGAGCTTGTTGAGCCTGATTTTTTTCTGTGTTTCTATTTGCTCCTTGGTCAGATCATCCCCGGGATTAATGTACGTCCAGGGATCTCGTGTTTTCCAGATCTGGCGAAACTTCTTTTGAAGGATATTCATTTGATTCCTGGCAGCCAATTCCGCATGTCTTTGATAACGCGAATCAATGGTCGTGTATATTTCCAATCCATCGGTATCCAGGTTATAGGGTTGACCTCCTGGTTTTGTAATTCCCTTTTCCACAAAGACCTTTTTGATATGCTTTTTCAATTCAGACATAAAATGAGGTGCCATTCCCTTGAAATTTTCACCCCGGCTGAATAATGTCATATCAATGGGCTCCTCCCGATATGCTTCAAAGGTCTCATCATCGATCATACCATATTTATTCATCTGTGACAGAACCACATTTCGCCTTCTTTGCGATCGCTCTGATGCGGACATCGGGTTATAGATAATCGGATTTTTGAGCATGCCAATAAGGACTGCTGCCTCGGGGACCGTGAGATCCTTCTGATCTTTTCCAAAATAGATATTCGCGGCAGCACCCACGCCGTTTGCCTGGTAGTTGAAATCAAACTTGTTGAGAAACATGGCAAGAATCTCTTCTTTCGTGTATCTCCTTTCAAACTCTACGGCAATGACCCACTCTTTCATTTTTTGCCATACGCGCTTCATGAAGTTGGAGGATCTTTTTTCTGTAAAGAATTGCTTCGCCAGTTGTTGGGTGATGGTGCTTGCCCCTCCTCTTGTGCCCAGGTATGCAAATGCTCTACCTGTTCCCCGGGCATCGATTCCACTGTGTCTGAAAAATCGATAATCTTCAGTTGCAATCAATGCGTCGATCAGGTTCTGCGAGAGATCCTCATATTTCACCCATTGTCTATTTCTTTGAAAGTACCGATCGATCTCTACCAGATCATCAGAATACACGATGCTTGATTCTTCAAATTCGGGATTTTCAAGTTCTTCCGTATCGGGCATTTGAGTACGAGCAACGTAGGTAAAAAGCCCGATACAGACAATGATGCCGGCAAGGATACATGCCCACAGAGCGATAAACAGAATTCGATAGGGAATGCTATTGAAAAGCTTGTTGTTCAGGGTCATCGAGCTTTTAAACAGAGTTAGCCCTGATTGTAGTATATAAAGGCTTTTAGTTTTATTTATGTTTGAATATGAATTTAGGAAGAGATGTCTTTGGAAATCGACCCAAATTCGGTGTATTAATCGATCCGGATTTTGAACGTGACCCTCGCTTTGATCAATTATTGGACTACCTGGATCAATCCTCTGTTGACATCATTCTGGTCGGAGGCAGTACTTCATTGGACGATAACATAGATCGCGTATTATCGAAGATCAAAAATGCCTGCTCGCTGTCCGTCCTTCTTTTTCCGGGTAATGCTCTTCAACTTTCGCCTAAGGCAGACGGTCTTTTATTGCCTTCCTTGATCTCCGGGAGAAATTCTGAGTACCTGATAGGTAAGCATGTAGAATCTGCCCTCAGTATAGTACAAAGCGGAATACCCGTCTTCCCTATGGGATATATTCTTGTTGACGGAGGAAAGGTAAGTACTACTGCTTATATCACCCAGACATTGCCCATCCCTGCCGAACACAGTGAATTGGTTGTTCAAACTGCCGTAGCCGGCCAACTGCTCGGGATGAAATGTATTTATCTCGAAGCCGGCAGTGGTGCCCGTCATCCCGTTTCCAAAGAGTTGATTAAAGAGGTAAAAAAACACATCCATATTCCATTGATCATCGGAGGAGGGATTAGAGAAAAAGCGGAGATGCTCAGGATCATTGATGCGGGAGCAGATATGGTCATTGTAGGGACAGCTTTTGAAGAGCAACCCGAAAAAATAATGGAGTTCTCACGGGCTTTTCATCAGAAGGTTCAGATATGAAGGAAGGTCTTGTTATTCGATCCACAGGAAAATTCTATACGCTTAAGGAAGAAGGTTCCGGACAACTTCACAACGCCATTATTAGAGGGAAATTCAAACTTCAGGGCTTAAAGCTGACCAATCCTGTTGCAGTGGGAGATCGGGTTTCGTTCTCGGTTGAAGAAGACGGAACGGCAATCATAGAAAGTATTCACGAAAGAAAGAATTATGTTGTCCGGCAGTCACCACGGAAGAAACATGGTTTACATTTCCTTGCAAGCAATATTGATCAGGCCGTATTGATTGTGACCATTAAAAATCCAAAACTCAAACAAGGGTTTATCGATCGTTTTTTATTGATGACAGAGCCCTATAACATTCCCGTCATCATCGTCTTCAATAAAAGTGATCTTTATGGAGATGGAGAATTGAATATCTATAACTACCTCAAAGAAATCTATGAGCAAATTGGATATGTCGTCTTGAAAACATCGGTGATCAACCAATCCGGAATCTCCGAATTGAAAGAATATCTCATCGGAAAGTTTTCACTGATAGCCGGGCAGTCGGGTGTAGGTAAATCATCAATTATCAATGCCATTCAACCACAACTGGCGCTGAAAACCAAGACACTTTCAGACTATAGCGGAAAAGGGCAACATACCACTACATTTGCAGAAATGTTTGAATTGAGTGAAGGTGGAACGATCATCGATACTCCAGGGATTAAAACCTTGAGTTTTAACCATCTGGAAGTTATGGATGCTGCACATAATTTCAGGGAACTGTTCAACACTTCCAAGGATTGTAAATTCGGTGATTGTACCCATCGAAATGAACCTTCATGTGCTGTAAAGACCGCAATTGAAGACGGAGAAATAAGTGAATTGCGTTATATGAACTATCTCAAAATCCTTGATGAAATAGAAAACCAAAACTATTGGGAGCGCATTAAAGATTATTAATGACCCGGAAGAAAGACAAAGATATTACCACCCAGGCTGAAGCTCATCTGCCTACTGATTGGGGGACCTTGATCATTTCTGCCCATACGGATGATCGGGGAGATTACACACCTCATCTGGTATTGCGACATCCTGATCTTGATACCAACCAGCCCGTGCTCGTCAGAATACATTCCGAATGTATCACAGGAGATGTGTTTCACTCCCAAAAGTGCGATTGCGGACAGCAATTATCAGAATCTATGAAAATCGTGGCTCAAGGGAACGGAGTATTGGTCTATCTGCGACAGGAAGGTCGGGGAATTGGTATCATCAATAAACTGAAGGCGTACAAGCACCAGGAAGATGGATTGGATACCGTGGCCGCCAATGAAGCGCTAGGTCTGGAATCCGACTACAGGAAATACGATGTTGCCGCCGAAATACTGAAGTCGCTTTCAATTTCAAAGGTCAAATTGATTACCAACAACCCTGAAAAGATTTCTTCTCTGAAAGATCATGGAATTGAAGTGACACAACGGATTCCATTGATCATTCCGCCCACGGAAAGCAATGCCGAATATTTAAAGACCAAGGAAAATATAATGGGGCACTTGCTCTCAGATTGACCACTATGTCTTATTCAAGCAGAAGACGATATACAAATCGCCGCGAAAAAGCCCGGTTGATCTCCAAAAATCTCAAAAGGGCACTTGTCATTGGTGCTATTGCACTTGCCATTTTATTGTATAAGAATTGGGTTTCGATACGAGATTACTGGATGACGTACTTCTATTAAGCCAATATTAGTCTTTGGAGACTAAAATTGATCTTTACTGTTTAAAAGCCCTGCATTTTTTACATTTTAGTTGTAAGGTCCAGCACTTCGGTCTTCTTGACATGTTTGATCACGTCTTTCCTGTAAAAGTAGCAGTCCCTCATTTCGCGATTTGAAAACAACTGGAGTTGATCACCATAATGCGGTGAGTTTTTCTCAGAGCTGCTCCCGTAACTCATGAGGACTTTCGCCCGAACCTGATCTCCAAACTCAATGACTCCTTGCCACGAATCACCTCCGGAAATGTAGTATTTGCCGTCCTCTTCGCGTCCATTCGTCCAGGCTACCCTAAAGATGCCAACTGAACCGTCTGCACCATTGCCGGGTAAATCATAGTCCCCGTACTTGATCCGATATACTTCTCCCCAGGGGATATCCAATGGGATATTGGCTTCTTTAAATTGCCTGACCACTTCTTCAAGTGTTTGTACGGCCTGAGCCGGGTTTGCCAGTCCATCCGGTGTGGATCTTGCTTTTTCCAATGACCACTGTTCTTTGTAAATCTCCCGATTCCAGGGCCCCATGGCATGTGCCCAGGAATAAAATAAATACATACCTCTACTGTCTTTATTTGCATGTCTGTCCCACTTGTTTAAAACCAACATGGCTTCACGGCTCGTCTTCGAACCGTGCACAGAAACGGCAGCATAGAGATCATCCAGGAGTCTGTCTGCCATTTCGATTCTCGTCGAGGTCTTGTAATTGATCAACTCATCAAAAGTGATAGAACCATCTTCATCCATCATTCTGGCTGCCCGTTGTGGACGAAAAGTCATCGTTACAGGAGCCATATAGGCAGGATAGTCTTCCGGGTGTAAGGTGCGTGGAAAAGTTGAGGTCCAGGGTGGATCGTTTGCATTTTGAAGATAGCCTGAAGGTGGATTTTCTGTTTTGGGCAAATCCCGGTAATCATGAACTTTTGACCACAGATTTTCTGATTTTGATCCATCTACCAGCCCTTGCCAGTGTCTCCAATCCCCAACCTGGCGCTGAGGTACCTGGCCGTTGAACATATAGAAGATATTTCCTTCTTTGTCCGCATACATGATATTAAAAAATGGAATTTGAACTTCCTTCAAAGCCATCTTGAATTCTGACAGGCTTTTGGCATTTCCCATTCGCCACCATTGAACCATTCCATAAGGGCGATCAAATCCTGGCATCTTGATTGCTAATGCCCTGGCACCTTCCTGCTTCAGAACCGGACCGTGATCAGGTGAGACCAGACGAGGAAAATCCTTGATCACTACATTTCCATCATCCTGTTTAATCTTTATTCCCATTTTGCCTTGCTCGAATGCCCGTACTGCTCCATCTACGACATAACCTCCATCTCGAAGGATTAATTCGTACAGATCCGCATTATCAATAGTATTGTTCGTATGGCTCCATCCGAGGTGTTCATTGAAAGCAATCCCCAGCGTCGGTAAACCGACCAGGGTGGCTCCATATATGTGAACGCCAGGGGCATTGAAATGACCCTCTGTAAAGAGCCATTCATCAAACCAGGGTAAATGTGGATTCATTACCAGCATGGCATGACCACTTGCACTTCTTTTTGGACCTACGGCATAGGTATTCGAACCTGTTTCCTCCCAACGAGGAACTTGCTGAAGATCACCGCCTCCAACAAACCTGGAGTACAATACGAACAAAGCATGACCCAATACATCGTTTCTTTCGATGGGCAGGACAACTTTGTTTTTTTCCTGGATAACCCCGGGATTTGCATTGACATAATCATTCATCCCTTTGACGAAGTGATCGATATAGGCCTGGAATTCAGGACTTTGCATCGAATACCACTTGCCCGATAATTTGGGAAATCCTATCGTATGCACCATGAGATCGTTGTCAATAAATTTTGCTCCCCAATATTCTGCAGCCCGGCCCCTGGATGTGCCATACAGTTTTAAAATTGTATTGGCATGACTCTTCATTTGTGCCCAACCAAAGGCATAGAAAAGCTCGTCATTATTCCTGGCGTAGATATGAGGGACGCCCCATTCATCCCATAGGATCTCTGTCCGGGCAAATGATTGATCATCGTTGAATCGTTTGATGGTATCCTGACGCTCCGAGTCGGGTTTATTGGGTTTTAGTATTATGGGATTGGACGTTCCGGTGGACTCCTCGTTGGTCCAAACAGTTTTTTGCGATGAACAAGCAAAAAGGAAAATGACAATAAAAACAGGTAGGATTCGATTGATTTGCATGACTGTATGATTTATTGCAAGTTAATGAAAATCATCTGGGGGTGCAGAGGGTTTTACCCAGGTGCGTTAAAGACTCGAATGGGCTTTTTAACGAAAACGTACCCTTACTTAAAGGCAGGTGATAACTTAAAGGCAGGTGACGGCTTTAAGTTGGGCGACCCTTCCGGATAAAGTGTCATTTTCCGGTGAGTTGGACTACGACTTTGCGTTGTCTCGGTCGCGTGTCAAAGTCAATAAATACGATTTGCTGCCATGTGCCTAATATCAATCTTCCGTCTACAAAGGGTATAGTCAGGCTTGTCCCGGTAAGCATTGATCGCAAATGCGCAGCGCCATTGTCATCTCCCCAGGTGGCATTGTGTCTGTAACCCTTACCATAGGGCGCAAATTGCTCAAACATTTCATGGACATCACTCTTCACAAGACCTGGTTCAAACTCCAATGTGGTGATTCCTGTAGTCGAACCGATGGCTGAAATCAGGATGTTTCCTTCGTTCAATTGTGCTTCACTTAATTGCGATTGTACATCCGGTGTAATATCCACTATGTGGTTAAAGCCTTTGGTCTCAAATTGAATGGTTCGGGTAATGATTTGCACAGCATTTTTTATTTACGTGATCGGATTTTGAGCGTTAAAGGCAGGACTAGGCTTACTGAACTCCTGAAGTCGTTATTGAGATTTCATTTCATTCTTCAATGCACAGCAGGACAACTTTCAGGAATTCATTTTCCATTTGATATTGCATCCCGCACTGGGATATTGTGTGTCAACTGGTCTTCCTTCAAGCGCTGCATCAATAGCGGATCTCAAATCCTCTCCGGATAAGGGGATATTATTTCCTGGTCTCGATCCATCCAGTCTGCCCCGGTAGTGGAGTTTCAGATCCCCATCAAATACATAAAAATCAGGAGTACATGCTGCGTCGTAAGCACGGGCAACATCCTGGGTCTTATCGTATAAATATGGGAAGGGAAACTTCAACACCTTGCCAACAATGCTCATCTTATCAGGCCCATCCTGTGGATAGCTGTCTACATCATTGGAACTAATGGCAACAAACGAAACCCCTTTGTTCTTGTATTCATTGGCAAGAAGGACCAGTTCGGGATTGACATGAATCACGAACGGACAATGATTGCATATAAACATGATGACCGTGGCATTTTCTGATTTTAAGTCGTCCAGACTGTAGTAGTTGCCACTAATTGTATCTTTTAAATGAAAGTTGGGAGCCTTGGTCCCCAATGGGAGCATTTTTGATTCTGTTAAAGCCATTTCTTGCTGATTTGAGCGCCTAAATTATCAAGATAAAACCAGTTCTTTTTGTTCAGCCCCTTCCTCCTCATTTTCTTTCAACTGATCTTCCGATGAGTTTTCTCCATCAACATCCATCAACTCCACCTTTAAATTGTCAATGATAAATTTTTGTCTCTCGGGAGTATTCTTTCCCATATAATATCCAAGGATATCAGAAATCTCCAGGTTGTTGGATAGGTAAACCGGCTCTAATCGAATATTCTCACCTATGAAATCTTCGAATTCTCCAGGAGAGATTTCTCCTAAGCCCTTGAATCTCGTAATTTCAGCTTTTCCACGGAGCTTGTTCATGGCCTCCGTTTTTTCTGCATCGCTGTAACAATAGAACGTTTGTTGTTTATCTCTGACCCTAAATAGTGGTGTTTCCAAAATGTAAAGATGCCCTTGTTTTACAAGGTCGGGGAAGAACTGCAAAAAGAACGTCAGCAAAAGCAGTCGAATATGCATGCCGTCTACGTCAGCATCCGTAGCAATGACAACATTACTATATCGCAACCCATCGATACCATCTTCGATATTCAAAGCATGCTGTAACAGATTGAATTCTTCATTCTGATAGACGATTTTCTTCGTCATATTATAGCAATTCAGAGGCTTGCCCCGAAGGCTGAATACAGCCTGTGTCTGTACATCCCTGGCCTTCGTAATTGAACCACTTGCACTATCGCCTTCTGTAATAAATATGGTTGACTCCAGACGTCTGTCTCCTCTTTTATCATTCAAATGCACCCGGCAATCCCGCAGTTTTTTGTTATGCAGATTTGCTTTTTTCGCACGTTCGTTCGCTAATTTTTTTACCCCTGCGATTTCTTTTCGTTCGCGTTCAGATTGTTGAATGCGTTTTTGCAGTGCCTTGGCCTCATCCGAATGACGATGCAGAAAATTGTCCAATTCTTTTCTTACAAAGTCAACTACAAAAGACCGCATCGTCGCTCCTCCTGGTGCAATATTTTGCGAACCCAGTTTCGTTTTCGTTTGAGATTCAAAGACCGGCTCTTCGACTCTGACAGAAATGGCACTTATGATCCCCGTTTGAATGTCCCTGGCATCATAGCTTTTCCCAAAATGCTCCCGAACGGTTTTGACAATGGCTTCCCGGAAAGCCCCGAGATGCGTCCCTCCCTGAGTAGTGAACTGGCCATTGACGAAGGAATAATATTCCTCGCCATACTGGTTGCCGTGCGTAAGAGCAATCTCAATGTCTTCTCCTTTCAAATGAATGATTGGATACCTAATGGTTTCGGGATTTGTCTTATTCTTCAATAAGTCCAGTAAGCCGTTTCGCGAATACAAAGTTTTTCCATTGAACCTGATCTTCAGCCCTGCATTGAGATAGGCATAATTCCAAAGTTGATTTTCGATAAACTCAGAGCGAAACCGATAGTTTTTAAACACCGAACCATCAGGTTTGAATTGTATGATCGTTCCGGCAGGATCTTTACTCTTGGTGATATTATCCTGTTTGACTAGATCACCCCTGGTAAACCGGGCTACTTTGGTCTTCCCATCCCGTATGGACTGGACCGTGAATTCATCCGATAGAGCGTTCACTGCCTTTGTGCCTACACCATTCAAGCCAACTGATTTTTTGAAAGCGGCCGAGTCATATTTTCCTCCTGTATTGATCTTGCTGACACAATCCACCACCTTCCCCAGGGGAATACCTCTTCCAAAATCACGGACCTTAACTTCTCCATCCTGAATTTCTATGACCAATTCCTTTCCATGACCCATTACAAATTCGTCAATGGAATTGTCAATGATTTCTTTTAACAAGACATATATGCCATCATCCTGGGCAGAACCATCTCCCAATTTGCCAATGTACATACCAGGTCGAAGACGTATATGTTCCTTCCAATCAAGGGACTTAATATGCTTTTCAGTGTAATTAACTTGACTCATTTGCTATTTCAATCTGTATGAACAGTTCTTCTCGGCCCGTTTTGGATTCACGGTGCTTGGCTGGTTCTGCAAAAATAACAAAGGTATTCATAACCCCCCAAGGAAAATCTTTCGAGCTGCCAATAAGTTCCCTTTCGTATAATATTTTCCATCCTAGGTCGGAACACGGCAGGGGAATTGTATCTTCGGACCATACTTTTATACCGTTATGGTTTTAGATCTGATCGCCGCTCTTCTTATCACCTATGGCTTTTACCGCGGTTATTCCAATGGCTTGATCAATACAGTGGTAGACACATTATCCATCCTGGTGGGTCTTGTGGTTGCTCTGAAATTTTCTCCCCTTTTGATCAACTATCTTCAGAAAGTGGTCAATCTCAATCCCGCCGTGGAATTTATCCTTGGCTTTTTAATCGTCTTTTTCATCGTTATGCTGGTTCTCAGATTTATTGGGGATCGAATTGAGGATGTATTAAAGGCAATCAAAGTCAACTTCATCAATCAACTTGCAGGTGGTCTTCTTTTGGGCTTTGTCGCTGCTTTTTTGATCGGTCTATTGTTACTCTTATTGACCAATCTCAAAGTCTTGAGTCCTGAGTATGCCGCACAATCCACTCTTTACGAACACCTAATTACATTTAGTGAGGAAGGAGGGTGGTTAGTCGATACCTTTAAAAACCTGTTTTCAGAGTTTTGGTCAAAATTCATGTCTACCATTGATTCCGTAAAAGAGAACCTGGAATAGTCTTGGCTTTTGTATTGACAGATTAGCTAGGCTCAGGGTTACTATACCATTCCATTGCTAAACTGCTACATCATAGTCCCTTAAAGCGTCGTTCAGAGAGATTTTTTTATCGGTCGATTCTTTTCTTTGGCCGATTATGAGTGCACAATTCACATTATAGGACCCGGCTGTAAACTCCTTTGTATAGCTACCTGGAATGACAACACTTCTGCTGGGAACATACCCTCTGAAGGTAACTGGCTCCTCCTTGGAAACATCAATGATACGTGTAGATTGTGTGAGAACAACTCCGGCTCCAATAACGGATTCTTTTTCAACGCGTACTCCTTCGACTACAATACAACGAGATCCGATAAAACAGTCATCCTCGATAATAGTGGGAGTTGCTTGTAGCGGCTCCAGGACGCCTCCTATACCTACCCCTCCGGAAAGATGAACATTTCGACCTATCTGGGCACAAGAGCCCACCGTTGCCCATGTATCCACCATAGTGCCTGCTCCCACGTAGGCACCGATGTTTACATAACTCGGCATCATGATCGTCCCGGGCTCAAGATAGGATCCATAGCGCGCTATGGCGTGAGGAACGACGCGAATCCCGGCTTTTTTAAGTTTTGACTTCATTGGGATTTTATCATGAAATTCAAAAGGTCCGACTTCCATCGTCTTCATCTTCTGAATTGGGAAATACAGAATGACCCCTTTCTTGATCCAATCATTGACCACCCATCCTTCTTCTGTATGTTCCGCCACCCGTACTCTTCCTTTATCAAGAAGGTCAACCAGCTGTCGAATCGACTTACAATAGGGCTTTTCATCGAGCAAAGAACGGTCTTCCCATGCTTCTTCTATCTTTTTCCTGATCTTTTCAATATTCATATTGCAATTATTCTCAATGCTGCAACCTGAGCAATAAAGCCGACCAAATAACCGGCATATAAATCCGATGGTCTGTGAGCCTTCAAATATAATCGGGCTGAACCTATGATTCCAGCTAAAATAACGCTCAACAGGAGCACAAAAATAGAAGAAAGCCGAAAGCTGGCAAGTTCCCAAAATTGAATATCAATGAAGGATGTTTTTGTACTGTAGATCAAAATGATAATTGCTGTCAAAAAGGAACCGGCACCAACTGAATGAAGGCTGATCTTTGTGAAGTTGTTAATGAAGAATGCCAGTCCTGCAGCAATGGTTATGCCTAATACTACCATTCGGAGTGAATCGGGAAAGACTGGATTGTCCTTAATGTTGATAAAGTACCAAATGTAAAATGCAAGTGTGATGATCAGAGGCCCTATGCGTTCTTCCCTGTTGTCCATCGTGAATCCCGATATCATTTTCAACCCAACCAACATGCCGACGCCCACCAAAGGGAATAAGACCAGGAGAAAGAAATTCATAAAAAAGAAGGCATCAATTGCACGACTGTCGTTGAAATAGTAGTTGTATCCATCCAGACAGTAAGCCAGGAAAATAAGCAGTAATACTAAAATCAAAGGGTGAAAGATCCATGAAACGATCTTGGCCAACACTTTCATGCGGCAAAGATAGACATCCGGTTGAAGTGCATGAATCTAAGTGTAAAAAGGTAGAGTTTTGCATCTTATTATGTACATGAAGCAGTTATTTGTTCTTTTATTGGTAATGCTGATTCGTACTTCGGGCTACAGCCAGGAGGCTCTGGTGGATTCCACGATGCTGAGGCTGCATAAAACCAAATTGATCAAGCCAGAAGAAAAGTTGATCAGAATCTCTGAGGGTGGAGAGGTTTTATCAGCCTTGGTAACAGAGGGTGATACATTATATTTCTATGAATTGGGGAATGTCAACATTTCTTCTCTCCGGACATTCGAATCCAGGGAGGACTACCTGAAGTATCGAAAGTATCGGAGGTATGCCGCCAAAGTATATCCCTATGCGAAAGAAGCCATGCGAATCTTCAGGGAAGCTGAATATGTCACTCAGAACATGAAAAAAAGAAAAAGGAAAAAATACCTGCGAAAACTTTCCAGGGAATTGCAGAAGGAATTTGAGGAGCCACTCAAAGGCCTTTCAAAGACCCAGGGTAAAATCCTGGTTAAAATGATCGAAAGAGAACTTGAAAAAAGTATGTTCGAGCTAATAAAGATGACACAGGGAAAACTCAAAGCATTTTATTGGAATCAATCCAGTAAGTTATATGGTTACCGTCTAAAAACGGGATACGTCGTTGGCCAAAACCCTATATTGGACGTCGTTTTACAAGACTTTGAAATTTCTTATCGCACTCCGGATCAACAACTCTAAATGTCAAACTCCTCTTTACAACCAGTCACAACTTCGGATCTAAGAACAACCGGAGAAGTAGGTTGGATAAGTCCAAGCAACATAGCATTAATCAAATATTGGGGGAAAAAGTCCGTGCAGAAGCCCATGAATGCCTCGATAAGCTTTACACTGGCAGAGGCCACGACGAAGACCTCTCTTTCTTTCAAACCAAGAAAAAATGGTGAACGATGGATTGATTTTTATTTTGAAGAGCAAAAGCAAGCCCGGTTTGAAGAGAGAATCGTGCAATACTTTTCGAGTCTTTCAGAAGAAATGCCCTTCCTTGGAGATTATTCCTATGTCATCAAAAGTTCCAACACGTTTCCACATTCAGCAGGAATAGCTTCTTCGGCTTCGGCAATGTCAGCTCTTGCTCTTTGTCTTTGTGATATCGAAAATGTGATTTCTGAAGAAATAAGACAGGAGGGTGACTTCTTAAAAAGGGCTTCTTTTATTGCGCGTTTAGGTAGTGGCAGTGCCGCCAGGTCTCTGTTTCCATCCATGTCAGTATGGGGGAAGTCCGAACACGTTGCCTATTCATCAGATGAATATGCGATTGCATATTCAAATATCCACGAATCTTTTCTTTCTTTTCACGACGATGTATTGATTGTCAGCGATGAAAAAAAATCTGTGTCATCTTCGGCCGGACATCAATTGATGAATGGCAATCCGTTTGCTCCGGTCCGATATGCTCAGGCAAAAAAAAATATGGGACTGTTACTTTCATCATTGCAATCAGGAGACCTTGACCTTTTTGGAAAAATAGTAGAAGAAGAAGCTCTTACTCTTCATGCATTAATGATGTGCTCGGACCCCGGTTATATTTTAATGAAGCCCAATACGCTTTCTATTTTAGAAAAAATAAGATCCTTTCGACAAAATACTTCCTTGCCCGTTTTCTTCACTCTGGACGCAGGCCCTAACGTACATGTTCTTTATCCCGATTCCGAACGAGATAAAATTGAAACATTCATAAAATCAGAATTGCTTTCCTTATCTCAAAGCAATCAAATTATAAAAGATCACGTGGGTAGCGGTCCCGAAAAATTCATTTAGAAATGCTGAATTATAAAATTATAATTCTTCTTTTCACATTGACACTAGTCACTAATTATTTAGATGCCCAGGGTGTTCTCAATTCAAAATTCGATCAAAGAATTAAAAATCTTATTAATTTTGATATTCCCGTAATTGGTGTTGATTCCGTTTATTCAAATATTGAAAAGTTTGTTTTTGTCGATACCAGGGAACGTGATGAATATGAGGTGAGTCATATCCCGAATGCTCATTACTCAGGATATGATGATTTTGATCTTTCTAACCTCATGCACATAGATAAGGACAGTGAAATAGTGGTTTACTGCTCCATTGGGTATCGAAGTGAAAAGATTGGTAAGAAATTGAAAAAGGCGGGTTATAAAAATGTCTACAATTTGTATGGAAGCATTTTTGAATGGGTAAATAGGGGATATCCTATAGTTGATACTTCTAATCAGAGAACTCGTCGGCTTCATACATATAATAAAATTTGGAGCAAATGGGTAGACAACCCGGATATTCTAAAAATCTGGTAATTCTAATTTCCCATATTGTCCCTGTTTGCAGGAATGACAAATAACTCCTTTTGTCTGCCATCAAGAAAATAGAATTGTCCATTGCTGTACACTCCGTCTTCTTCCAGCATGATCCTGACGGGTTTATCACCCCATTCGGGAACGGGCGTTGCTGCAAATAATTCAATAGAATATGCCGTATTTGCAAAGAGGGGATAGTCCCCAGGGCCTTTTACTCCTCCCTGTTTGTCCCACATCCCTATTGTTGGCCCTGCCGCATGTCCATGGAATCCTATCGGATGAGTATAAATAGAAGCATTTAAGCCTTCTTCTTTGGCTTGGTCCAGAGATTTTTTTAGAATTTCATTTCCTGTTTTTCCAATTTCAAAATTGGAAGTCAATATATCCTGGACACGGTTACCATTTGCAAAAGCCTTCTTCAAACCTTCCGGAGCGTCACCTTCCCCTGGTCTTAGCACATAAAAGTGCTGTTGTTGATCCGTATTCAGTCTCAGATAAGTTATGCCAAAATCAACGTGTATCAGGTCACCAAAACCAATAATGTCCTGGTCAGGTCTTTTACTGAATGATCGCAGGAATTCATTGTTACCCATATCCGCCCTTTGGACAGATACAGAAGGATGAAACCAGGTATCCAAACCGAGATCCGAAACTCTTTGCCGCAACCACCAGACCACATCGTCTGTGGATGTGATTCCAGGATGAATCACCTTTTCAGAAAGTCCCTCACGCAATATCAAGTGCCCAAGGCGACAAATCATAGGATAGATTTCCAATTCTTTTGTGCTGCGTGTTTCGAGCCATGCAACGGCCAGGCGCTCTGCCGAAATGACCCGATCATGGAATTGCCCGGGAAGGTAAGACATAAACGATTCGTATTCTGATTTCACCAGTCCGTCGGCCAAACCATAATTCGCAGAATAATTTAAACCTATCTTTTGAGGCTTTTTCTCATTGATAATATTCATGAGGGCTTCCCATTGGTCAGGATAAACATCAACGTTCCATTCTCCTTTGAGCAGACGTCCTACACTATATCGCGCAATGGCAATTTTGTCCAATTGCTCTCCATTGTCAAAAAATACCATGATCGTTCGTCGTCGCGCAGCCAGCCAGGTACTGGGCAGAATGGTTTTCATGACGGGATCTTCATTGTATTCCCGGGAAATAAGAATCCACATATCTATGCCTTCTCTCCTCATGAGTTCCGGTAGCAAGTGATCCAGCCGATCTTCCAGAATTTCATCGACGATTCTCGACTGTTCTTCTATACTCAATATCTGTGGCATAGTTTGGGCTCTGATCATTGAGGCCATCATCATTACTATTGCCGTAAATGCGATTTTTTTCATCAGAATTATTTGTGCGTTAAGATACGTGGCGGCACTAAATTTCAGTTATCGATACGTTCAATTTTAAAAAACATGCATCAGTCCAAAATTTTCTACTTTTTCTTCTCATAATGACCTCTTTTCTAATTGCCTGTGGTGGTGACGATGAAGATGAGTCTATAGCCGGAACTTATACGATCACCTTTTTCTCTTCCACAGGGTGTATGGATCCTGTGGACAATATTACTTTCGATTTTTCGACCAACGACGGCTGTACCACACTGCTCGGAGTTGAAGTATGTGGTGATGGCACGATGACGTTGACCGAAGGAGGAACTTTTACGATCTCCCTGACTGTATCCGGTGGTGGTCAATCCTTTAACACCTCTGCTACGGGCAACTACACTGTAGACGGCAATACAATCACTGTTTGCGAAGATGATGGATCATCCTGTGAAACAGCAACATTTTCCTTGGGAAGCGGAGAGTTGACTATAACTGTTCCGGATCCCGATGATACCTGTGTATATACATTCAGGGGAGAGAAAATATAAGCCCTATTCCGGGCTTTTGAACAGAGATTGAATGGCCTGGTTCACAGTACCGGGCTCGAAGCCTTTCCTGATACCATGTGCGTACATCAATTGTTTTAACCGCAAGGGAGCAATTTTGTCTTTTCGTAATTCCCGGTATTTGGACAAATGGGTCAGGAGCATTTTCAGGTATTGCCCTTCTTCGTCTACTTCCTGAACTGCCTTGCGTATACAATAATCACTGATTTTTCTTTTGCGCAGTTCATTCACGATCCTGACCTTTCCCCAACCTTTTATTCGAAATTTACCCCTGGCATAATTTCGTGCAAAGCGTTCCTCGTTCAGGTAATCCTCCTGGATAAGCTCACTCATGATCTCTTCAAGCCAGTCTCCGTAGATTTTTAACGAAAGGATCTTGCTTCTTACCTCCTGATGACATCGATCCTGGTAGGAACAATACCGCTTCAATTTATCCAATGCTTCCTCTTTCGTCATTTAGTAACCGGGTTTCACTTGTGCTGTAAATAGCTGCACTTATACAACCGACCAATTTATAACAACAACTACATCTATTTTCCCTGCACAACAACAATTTAAAAAATGAATGTATCGATGAGAGCGATGGTTCGCTTTGGTTTTGTAGTATTTATTGTTTTGAGTGTCGTGTCATGCAGCAAGGACGGTGCAGATATAACGGGTATTTATCGTTTGACGAGCTTGTCATTTTCCGGTTGTGATGGCCCCCTGGAAAACCTTAGTTTTAATTTTTCTCGGACGGAGGGTGTACTGATTTTGGAGGAATAGAAATTTGTGGTGACGGTACGATCACTATCAATGAGGATAGGGCCTAGGTTGTTACAATTGCACTGAGTACAGACAGAGATTTTTTTCAGAAATGATTTCCGGCACCTATACGGACAATGGAGACAACATCACGATATGTGACGGTGGAGACTGTGGGACTGGTATGTTTTCAGGAGATCGGATCACTTCATCATTTCCGGATCCTGATACAGGCTGCGATTTTAGTTACCAGGGAAGAAAAAATCAGACAACCCAGGGGTTACCTTTTCATGTAAATGATCATATAAGAATATAGAATGTATTGTTCGGGTATTTTGATCCGGGACAATGAGATTAATATATTCATATATGCTTGTAAAGACGTATGCTGCTGCCGTTCAGGGAATCAATGCCAAATTAATTACGGTTGAGGTGAATGCAGGGGGCAATGTAGCCATCAATAGTAATTATTATCATCTGGTGGGTCTTCCGGACAGTGCAGTCAAGGAAGGGTTCCAACGGATCGAAGCTGCAATTAAAAACATTGGATTTAAGATGATGCGGCTGAAGCTCGTAGTCAACCTGGCACCAGCCGATATCCGAAAGGAAGGATCTGCCTATGATTTGCCGATTGCTCTTGGCATCCTTGGAGCGACCAAACAGATTGATCCGGAACAACTCACCGAATACGTCATCATGGGAGAACTCGCTCTTGACGGGGCTTTGCGTCCTATAAAGGGAGCCTTGCCCATTGCCATTGAAGCTCGGAAGCATGGGTATAAAGGAATGATCGTTCCCCGGCAGAATGCCCGCGAAGCCGCCATTGTGAATGATGTGACTGTTTATGGTATTGAAAATTTGTCTGAGGCCGTGGGCCTTTTAACGGGCAAATTAGATCTGAAACCGGTAGAGATGGATACAAGGGAGCTTTTTGAAGAGGACCAGAAACAGTTTGCTTTGGACTTTTCCGATGTAAAGGGACAGGAAAAAATCAAACGTGCGCTTGAGATCGCAGCAGCGGGTGGTCATAATGCTATTTTAATTGGGCCTCCCGGGGCCGGTAAAACTATGCTTGCCAAACGCTTGTCTGGCATATTACCTCCACTATCTCTTCATGAAGCCCTGGATGTGACCAAAATCCATTCCGTTTGTGGGCTTTTAGACGAAAATGCATCCCTGGTTGCAACGCGTCCATTTCGTTCCCCTCACCATACGATCAGCGATGTGGCCCTGGTGGGAGGAGGTTCAAACCCCAATCCCGGAGAAATTTCACTGGCACACAACGGGGTGTTGTTTCTCGATGAATTGCCCGAATTCAAACGGTCTGTGTTGGAGGTCATGCGTCAACCGATGGAAGAAAGGAAGGTTACGATTTCCAGGGCCAAGATTTCGGTGGATTATCCCGCTGCTTTTATGTTGATCGCTTCGATGAATCCCTGCCCGTGCGGTTATTACAATCATCCTGATAAGGAATGTGTATGCGGGCCGGGAATCGTCAAGAAATACCTGAATAAGATCTCGGGGCCACTGCTGGATCGAATTGATTTACATGTAGAAGTGACGCCTGTTAGCTATGACGAATTGAGTACTTATGAATACAAAAGCGAATCCAGCGCTGATATCCGAAAACGAGTAAAGGCAGCCAGAAAGATCCAGGAAGAACGGTTCAAGGAATTCTCCTCGATTCATAACAATGCACAAATGCCGAGTAGAATGGTGCGTGAAATTTGCCAGTTGGATAAGCCGGGACAGACATTATTGCAGACGGCAATGAAAAAGCTGCAATTGTCCGCGCGGGCTTATGACCGGATCTTGAAGGTATCCCGGACGTGTGCGGACCTTGCAGGAAGTGAAGAGATCAAGATGGAATACCTCGCCGAAGCGATTCAGTATCGGAGTCTGGATAGAGAGGGGTGGGCG
>JANQHF010000098.1 GCA_028282725.1 Saprospiraceae bacterium | reverse complement strand
AGGATAATAAGTCGAAGTTGCAAACCTCGATCATCGTCTTTGCTGTTGGCTCCTTGGTCTTTGGTCTTTGGTTCGACAGAGGGATTTTGAAGTCTTTGTCGCCCACGCGCCTCAAGTCATCACCTGACTTAGAAGTCAAGTGATGCATCCACCCGCCTCAATTCATCACCTGACTAGAAGTTGAGTGATGAGGCCATCGCTCAATACCCTCTTTTCAAATCTACCTCGTGCTCTAATGATTCCCCACTCTGAAATCTTTCGAGGTTACCCAGGAAGACTTTTACAATATCCAGGATCTCGTCATCATACCCTCCGGCTGTGTGCTGGGTGATCAATGTATTCGGACAGTCCCATAGTGGGTGATCCACAGGCAGCGGTTCTTCATAAGTTACATCCAAGACGGCTCCGGCTATTTTCTTATTCTTAAGTAATTCGATAAGTACAGGTTCGTCTACTGCCGAACCTCGACCCACATTTACGAATAATGCAGAAGATTTCAGTGATTCCAATCTGTCCCTATTAATGATGCCAATTGTCTCTTTTGTTCCTGGCAATATACTGACCAGTATATCACATTTCCCGATCGCCTCATCAAGTTCATGGTCAGCTTGAATATCGGAGTTAGTTGCTCTTCTCCCGTAGACCGTAGTATCACAGTCAAAGGCGGCCAGTAACTTTTTGAAATGCTGGCCGATGGCTCCTCCGCCTAGAATAAGGACATCTTTTTTGTGCAACAAATGAAGATGAGGCCGGAGGGAAACTCCTCTCCAATTTTTTGACTTCCTGTCTTCCTCCATGATATAGATTCCACGGTACAATGTCAGGATTCCGGCAAGAGCTGTCTCTGCCACGGGAACGGCAAAGAAGTTCTTGAGGTGCGTCATAATAAACGGAACCCTGCCCTTTACTTTTTGATATTCTCCAAATCCTACAGATTGCAATTGGATCCATTGTAAGCGGTCAGTCATTTCCAACCAATCCGGACGAACATTTCCAAAACAAATATCAGATTGCAGAAAGACATCGCATCGATGCTCCTTTTCAATTTCATCTTTGAAGATCAGTCTAGCCCTTATGACATGGCTTTTCAGATAGGCCTTTTGATTTTCATTCAGTTTTATAGCAACATAGATCTGCATAATTCACCTATTGAGTTGGATTTCTCACTTTTATGACTCCATTCATGGTTTGCCAGTGACCCGGGAATGTACAGACATAGGGATAGTCTGCAGCTTCATCCGGCAATTTGAATCTCAACCTGTACTCTTCTCCCGGATTAAGAAGCGGGGTTGTAAACAGGATTTCTTCCATGACGGGGATATATTCGGCTTCCGCTGCCTCTTTTGTTTTTGCAAACTGTTCGGCACGCATTCCAACCTTTCTCAGTGTGCCTGGCATAATCACTAACAAATTATGCTGCATGGCATCATTGTTAATAAATACAACCTCCACAACATCTCCAGGTTCAGCGGAAATTTCCTCGATGTCATATTTCATCTGATCCTTGATGGTTTTTATGACAAATATCTTATCCAGGACAAGATCAGACTGCTCCAATTGTTCAGATTTTTGAATGGCATAGGGTCCATAATTTTTGAGGAAAACACCGATGACATCATCGCCCTCTGCATACTCGGACTTACCTGAAGTAATCACTTTTTCCACTTTGTACTTCCAGGTTCCGGCAAGCGGTACTCGTCGATCTCCTAATTGTAAGTACAGCAGGTCCCGATCACCGCCCATTCCTCCTTCTCCTTCTATTCTGACCGCAATGGAGTTATTCCCTTCCTTAAGTATTCGAGGTGAAAAATTATACTTTCTTCTTTGATCCCAGCCTTGCCCATTACCGATTTGTACACCATTCACATAAGTGATGTCCGTGTTTGAAGCTCCAAACATATTGATATAAGCAGGACCTTTAATATCGTCCTGAGAAAGCGTAATATTTTTGCGATACCACATGATGCCATTAAAACCGGTTAATTCATCTATGCCTGTGTGATTCAACCATTTGGGAGCTTCGACATCACCCCAATCCGAAATGTCCATTTCATCCACAGAAAAGTCCCCCACCTGAACCTTGATTCTCTTCCTGGCCGGATCGAGTGCCTTCGGATCGTCCTTCAGTAAAGCCAGGATAAAGACGTCCTTATGTTTGACTGCCGCAAGATAAGTGGCCCGGGACAACCACAGGTCAGATAGTACATCCTTGTCTTTGGCCAGGTCCACGATTGTCGCAGCTAATTCCTCAGAACCAGGAAGTTCCCACAATTTATTGATGGCTCGTAAACGAGTCGGTCCGTCCTTGTCATATAAAATTGAGGACGACTTCAAATGATCGAGCGCCTGACCATCAGCTACTAGGATATCAATAGCCGCTTTCCTTACCCCTGCTGCCGGATGTTCCAGGGATTCTGTCACAATTTGAACCCTTCCGGGATCGCCATCATCAAAGACACCCAGGCCATCCAGGGCCCAGAGTGAATGCAAAGCTTTTGAGTTTAATCCAAGGGCATCGACTGATTCGTCTATAACATTTGCAATCAACTGCTCAATGACGTCAGAATCATCATTTTCAACCAACAATCTTTGGGCATGCATTCTCCATAATAAATTATCATTATCAAGATTTGCCAGGAGCAGTACATTGTCTGAAGCATCCAATTCAATAGGCTCATATTTCGGTGCTCCCTTATATACCAACCTGTAAATTCTACCACGTTGACGATCGCGCAAAGGATTGATGTGTGCATTGCCCAAACCATTCTCAAATCCAGGAGGTGTAGGATTATGTTGGATGATGAAGTTATACCAATCCAGGACCCACAGGGCTCCATCCGGACCTACCTCAGCTGCTACGGGTGATACCCACTCATCCGCACTGGCCATAATGTTCCACCCATCCTTCTCTTTAAATCCGGCACCGTCCCTTTCAAGAATGGCACGATGTAAGAGATGACCAGTCGGTTCCGAAACAAAGGCAATCTTGTTCCAATACTCCTTTGGAAAACTCCTGGCAGTATAGAGAGCATGACCTGCAGCAGCAGTAAATCCACCAAAAACATCTACTTGTCGAAAATTTCTCGTAATTGGATGAAACAAATAATGTCCATCAATTTTGGCTACTCCTTTCAGGTGGATGCCATCTACTCCTCTAATATGACGATCCGGAATGCCATAATAACCACTATGCGTATTGTTGGCAGTAGAAATAAAGACATCCATGTCTTCGGAAAATCCCAGTCCCCATGTATTATTGGACGTCCGACTCATAAATTCCAGTTTCGAACCATCCGGTTCAAATCTATAAATGCCTTGTGAGAATTGATGGCTTTCACCACCTACTTCGCCATCAAAGCCTGAATATCCCAGAACGCCCCAAATTTGATTATCAAAACCATATCTAAGGTTGGAGGGAGTAGCGTGGGTATCAAAAGAACCCCACCCTTCCATGATGACTTTTCTCTCGTCTGCGACATCATCACCATCAGTGTCCTTCAAAAACAGGAATTGAGGTGCCTGGGAAACGATGACTCCGGCCTTGTAAAACACAAGACTCGTCGGCACACTCAGATTTTCGGCAAACACCGTGAACTTGTCCGCCTTGCCGTCCTGGTCTGTGTCTTCCAAAATTTTGATCCGATCTCTTCCCTTTCCTTCTTCCCTGTTTATCTCATTGGGATAGTCGATAGTTTCCAATATCCAAAGACGTCCTTTTTCATCCCAATTCATGGCAATCGGATTGACGATATCAGGCTCCGAAGCGAATAACTCCAATGTGAATTCAGGAGGGACTTGAATCAATTTCATCGATTCTTCCGGGGTCAAGGGTGCCTGCAACTGCGGAGGAGGATCTCGCTTTTCATAGTTGGCAATCTTGGCAGGTGTATACTCGAGAACAGGAAAAGACAGTGAATCCAATGCATTCTTCTTGGCATCCCCTATGGCCCAGGTAATTCCCCGATACATGAGGTCATGGAATCCCGGATGTGTCCAGGTTCGTTCGTCATGTCCAAGGGCCGTATAAAACATTCTCCCTTTGCCATATTCCTTTATCCAGGTATAAGGTTCGCGATGATCTCCTTCTGCCCTTTCCATCAGGACGGTCTTACCTGAATGATTTGTGTGGACATAGGTTTCGTCCCAGGAGGAGAAAGGTATATACCCCTTGGAAATGGGGTGATCATCATTTACGACGATTTGTGAAAAGGTTGCTGTATCGTGGGACTCAAATTGTCCTCCTACGAGTTTGACATATTCATCCGAATTCCTGAAGCAGTAGCTCGCACTATGTATGGGGATGAGGCCCCCTCCCTTTTTTACAAATTGCAGGAGGGCCTTCTCCTGGGAAGGTTTGATCTCATCGTGATTGGCATAAATGGCGAGGGCATCATATTGAGCCAGGTTTTCGCGGTTCAGATCATTCAAATCTGAAGTGTAGGAAAAGTTGATCCCTCGGGGTGTCAAAGATGCAGAAAGATATGGTAGAAATTCTTCGGAATTGTGATGCTCGCTGTCATGACCTAAAAAGAGAACTTCCATCTTCCCGGGGGCGACACGTTCATTGTGATTCGAACATGAACTGAAACCCAAAATTAAAATGATCGAAGCAGCAAGAGTTAAGTATCTCATCACCTGAATTACTAGTGTTCATTCTGAAGCGTAAAATCAGGCATCTTTTTGAGTACTCCTCCTTCCATAGCCGAATCGTGAGCAATGATTCCGACACAGGTGATGTTGGCTGATTGCACTGCATTGGGATATGGATCTCTTTCTTCTACTAAGGACATCAGAAACTCATGTGCCATGTGTGGGTGTGAACCTCCGTGACCTGCACCCTGAATAAATGAAAGGTGCTGATTGTCATCTGAATCATACACCCCAGCTGTGGTAAATGGTGCGATTTCATCCGGAAGAAGATGAGCATAATCAGGAATGTTTACCCTTTCCGGAACTTCTCCGGTATGGATCACACACGGCTCGTGTTCGATCAATGTCCATTCAAAAGACTTCTTGCTGCCATATACATCAAAGCTTTCACGGTATTGCCTGGCGGTATTGAAGAGAGAGCGCGTCAATTCAGCAGAAAGATCTGAATTGCGAAACTTCAAATGACATGATTCGATGGCAAAAGGTGAACCATAGACCGGGATCAATTTTTCATCAATGCGACCGGAACCAAAACACGAAACGTATTCGGCTTCTCCCCGTGGAAGCGCCAGAATAGGACCAACACAATGAGTGGCATAATACATCGGGGGAAGTCCCTCCCAGTATCCCGGCCAGCCAGCCATTTCCTGTTGATGAGAAGCCCTTAGAAATTGGATCCTACCCAATTCACCTTTATCATACATCTCCTTTACGAAAAGAAATTCCCGGCTATAAATCACTGTTTCCATCATCATGTAGGTCAAACCTGTCTGGTGTACCAGTTCCACAATTTTTCGACAGTCTTCCACGGATGTGGCCATGGGCACCGTACAGGCAACATGTTTACCCGCTTTCAGGGCTGCAATAGATTGCTCGGCGTGGTTGGGAATCGGTGTATTGATATGAACAGCATCGATTTCAGGGTCCTCGAGCATCTCGTTGTAATCCGTAAATCTTGTTTCCACACCGAAGGCATCGCCAATTTCATCCAGTTTGGACCGTGTCCTTTGGCAGATGGCATACATCTCAGCATTGGGATGTTTTTGAAAAATGGGAATAAATTCAGCCCCGAATCCCAGTCCTGCAATGGCTATTTTTATCTTCCGGTCACTCATACTATAATTTCAATTTTATCTAATGAAAAAGAGAATTTAAAAAATCAATTCCCTGTTTTGCAAATTCATCCTGGCTATCTGCAAAGGGCTTCCAGATGCAAACAGCTCCTGCCAACTCCTTGACATCTGGAGTAAAGCTTTCAATGGATATAACACCGTCATATCCGATAGATTTCAGACCCCGTTTTATTTCGCCCCATCGCGTCTGTCCCGACCCGGGAGCACCCCGATAGTTTTCGGATACTTGCACGTGTATCAATTTATCTCCCGCATTTAAGATAGCTTCTTCCAGGCTTCTTTCTTCAATTGTCATATGAAAACTATCCAGTAAAATTTTAGCAGCAGGATGATTAATATCATTGATCAGCCGAACGACATCCTGGCAGGTATTGACAAGATCCGATTCAAATCGATTTAAAGGTTCCAGTGCAATTGCTAACCCTCGCGGAGCTGCCAGTTCACAAACATGATTTAGATTTTGCACTGCCCGCTCCCACTCGATTCGACGAATTTCGGGGGCAAGTTGACGAGCCTTACCAACTGCGGAATACATGGGCCCGGCCAGAAAAGTACAGTCCCAGGCATTGCACAGATCAAAACATTGTTGGATGTAGTCAAAACAAACCTGGTGCACTCGCCGATCTTCATGTGTCAAATCTCTCGAAGCACCAAAGGCTCCACAAGCGATAGGGATCAGGTCGTTGTCCGCCAGGGCAGATTTAACGAGATCAGCATCAATCAAGAAGGGATCTTCAATTGGAATTTCCACATGAGTGAATCCCAAAGCTTTGATCTTTGGAAATAACGTAGTGGTTTCATTTGAGAATGGAGAAGTCCATAGCCACGTACTCACGCCGAATTTCATAAAGATCAGTCCTGTCTGTATTGGAAATTTGAAAATAAGGAAAAGGTGTAAGAAGGAGAAATAGTAGACATCTGCTATCCCTATTCCTGTCTTTCACGATTTCATTGCGTTTCACTCAAAGAAACAAATTAAGTCCGATCATCCAACTGTATCAAAAAATAATCAATCCCCAATCTGCCCGGGAGGGTCAAGTTTTTTTAAATAGGCAAACAAGTCGAGGACTTCCTTATCTGTCAAGGTGTTGAGCAAGCCTATTGGCATCAATGATTTTTCGGTTAATTCCTGAGACTGAATATCAGATTTATTGACTGTCACGGCATCCTGGTTGACCGTACGAAGAGTCAAACTCCTGTCCGATTCAGCAACTACATTGCCGCTGTACGTACGGCCATCCCTGGTTGTAATGACCAGCATTCGATAATCATCCTGCAGCTCAGCACCGGGCTCAAGAATATTACTCAATAAATAGGTGGTGTTCGTTCTGTTGGATCCGGTCAATTCAGGTCCTGCCTGACCTCCTTCATCATGCAATTTGTGACATGCACCACAGGTTCGCAGGTATACTTTCCTACCTTCATGAACATCAGCAGATAGGAGGTTGTCGTCTGTTATCAATCTTAGATATTTATTGTAGTCCGCAGCTACATTTCCTGAAATGTCGTCAATAGGGCCCCAGATCTCCACAAATCCGTTTCCAACTACTCTTTTTAATTGCAGAGCCACATAAGCGGGAATGTCTCTTTTCTGCATTTTTCGCTCTTTTAATGCCATTGCCAACTGCCAGCCATAAACATGACGTGAAGACATTGTTTGCATCATCTCCTTCTTTTCATCTTCGTTAAAGTCAGAATAACCGTCGAGCAGAAGTTGACCGAGACTTCCTTCATCGTATGAAGCAATGGCCCTGATGGCTTCCAATCTTAAAGCATCTTCATTCAAGAGGGAAGGAAATAACGGGATCAGTTCTTTATTTTGGCGTGATGCGAGGTTTTTGATCGCACTGATTTTCTTAGAGTGAGATCCATTGCCGGTCAATGTGGCAATCATTTCTTTGGAGACTTCTGCATTGCCGAATTGCCGGGAAATTTCATCTGCCAGATCCCTCAAATTTCTGTTCGACTTTAACCTTGTATAAACACCTGGCCATGAATCGGGCTCCTCAAGGTCACTTCTACCCTCCAATCCCTTGAGCGTTCCCCTGATCAAATCTTCCTGGGAGTCAGAAGGCTGTGTCAGTGCAGCGATCAATGGATCGATCTGATCTGCATCGATCAATCGTCGCGCAATTTTTTGTGATATAGAGGAAATTTTGGATTTCTTAGCGAGGACCAGCGCATGCTCAGGGTTCTGGGCAACCAAAGGCTCTATTCCGAACCATAGCATGTGCGGTATATTGGGATCGCTGTCATCTTCTTTATTACGAATCAGGGCATTTGCAATTTGCCAGACGGATTCATTATTGACTCTTTGGAGGGCCGCTGCCAGGTACATTCTCACTACAGGAGAAGATTCCCTTCTTGCCAATTTGGTAATAGAAGTCATTGCCTTTGATCCGGGATGTCCGTCCTCACAAATCAATTGGATGGTCCACGCCCTAATGTATTCGTCCTTATCCCTAAGAAAAGTTATTAAAGTCTCTTCGTCCAGGGCACCGGACACGTGCAGGGACCACAATGCTCTCAAGCGATAATCACTATCTTCATTTGAATGCAATAGTTCACTTAAGCTGTTGACTGCTTCATCGCTGACACCGGAAGAAGTGGCGCGATGTTGCAATATAACACGAGCCCTCCGGGCGTGCCAATCACTTTTACTCAATTGAAGTTCCGCAAGTGCGTGATCACTTAGCGTATTCAGGTCAGTATATCGTCCTTCCCAATCCTGAGCTTGGGGTTCAACGGGCATGATTCTGAAGACCCGTCCGGTTTCTTTGTGCACTACGTCATTTCCACATATGTCCGCATCATGCCAGTCCAGAACGTACAACCCTCCTTCAGGACCTACTTCCATGCTGAAGCCGATCCATTGAGCATTATTGGCCAATAGAAAGTCATCACCATGGCTGGCCGTATATCCCGATCCTTTTTGTGTTAATACATCGGAAAGAACCGCATGTTCATGGATGTTGGCCATAAAGATCTTTCCGTACTGATCTTCGGGAAAGGCGTCCGATTGATATATCCTTGCACCCCCGTGAGCAGAACGATGACGATGGTCCACGATCGTTTGGATATCTTCGTATACATATGGGTTAAAGTGGCGTCCGCCTTGTCGATGATAGATACCTCCGGGGATCACATGAAACAAATGAGGGATCACGCATGCGGAAATAAACAATTGCCCCTTACTATCGTAATCAATTCCCCACGGATTGCTAAATCCATGAGCTACTACTTCGAATTTTTCTTTTACAGGATGATATCTCCAGACTCCGCCGTTGATATCCACCCCATCCTCCTCGAGCAGATCAGCGGGAAAAGGTTCTCCCTTTTTGTACAACTTCCCACCATCTTCAGGTATCCGGATCCTAGATGGAGTAGCAAAACCTTCAAGACCATATAACCATCCATCCGGCCCCCAGTGCAGACTATTGATCGTCTCATGTCTGTCCCGTATACCCCATCCTGTGAGCAATATCCGGATGTCATTTTCGTCTGCTTTATCATCCTTGTCTGCATCGGGCACAAAAAGAAAATTCGGAGGGGCACCAACGAATAACCCACCATGACCAACGGCAATCGCAGCCGGGAAGGCAATTCCCTCCAGAAAGACCTTTCGGGAATCAGCAATTCCATCCCCATCCTCATCTTCCAAAATTAAAATTCTGCTGTCTCCCGAATTGGAAAAGCCATCTCTGCGGGATTCGTAATCCCTGTTTTCTGCAACCCACATTCGGCCCTGATCGTCCCAGCAAAATGCCATGGGCTGCGTGATCATCGGTTCAGAAGCATAGACATTTACTTCATAACCCTCTTTAATTGTCATTGCCTGTACAGCTTCTTCAGGTGTCAAAAATTTAGCTTCTCTCCCTTCTTTTTGGGCAATTCCCCATAAAGAGGCCGTATTATACATTCCATCATCCCCGGCAAAGTCGCCCCAGAGATTATTGAGCTCTACATCATTGAATTGTCCTGTATAAGCTACTATTTGATGTCGATACGTTGCCACATTACCCTTTTTAATATGCCAATCTCCCATGCCGGCTCTGACCGGTCCGACTCCCAGTTGCCTATCCACTCTCCAGGTCGTTGGAAAACCATCATTATCGGGATGATCAAATATGGCTATGTGTCCCCATTCGTTCAGTCCCTCTATTTCCATTCCCACATCTACCCACATGGCACGCTGACCTTCTGCCAGCTGATTGCGTTGGCGTGCAGCATTGACTGCTTCTCCCTCAATATCTTTATGCCAGGGCATTCTTAAGAACATCCCACCATAGTCAAATTCATTAATTGTTACATCCGTCAGTGCCTTCCCCTGCCAATCAAGACTCAACAGGTATTTATTGTCTTTTTGGGTGAAAGTCCAGGTCTGGGATTCTTGCATAATTGCATTTCCCTCATCATTCAGCATATCGTAAACAGTTCTCCATTTGATTACTTCGCCTCCCTCAATCAACAACTCCGTCGTATCCCTTCGCCAATGAGTTTCACCCGGAAAATGAAAAAAATCCCGGCCGATCATATCTTGTATCTCAGGCGTCTTGTTTCTTCTGTAAAACCACTTTTTCAAAGTTTCCTCATCAGCGCCACTTCCGTTTACCCTCGTAAATCCCCAGTATAAACCTGTCTGATGTTTATGATGATCCGGGCTGTATTGTGTCAGGGAAATATCTAAGCCAGGCGCATTTACAGGATGTAAGTAAGGTCTGAAATTCTCTTTCACATTGTGCGTAACTATAGGGATTTTCTGACCTTCCCGAAATACGGTGATGCTCTCATCGTTCTCTTCTAAATAAAAGAAACCGGATTCCATTTTTGCTTCCTGTACAACCTCATTCTTGAAAGGTTGGCATGCGAGAAAAGCAAATATGATGATCAGGAAGCTGGCTAATTTTCCCATAGTTCAACAATGTTATTGACAACGAATTACTTAAACAAAATAGTGAAAAATCACACGAAGGAAATTGAGACAATTTCAAGCTGAAGCTTTTTGTTTATTCAGATTATTCGACATTCAGTACAACTTGCAGATAATCCACATATTTTTATATAGTGAAGCAATCGAATTGGACTCCCCGAATTGGTATCAGACAGG
Organism: Saprospiraceae bacterium; assembly: GCA_028282725.1. Classification (GTDB taxonomy): domain Bacteria; phylum Bacteroidota; class Bacteroidia; order Chitinophagales; family Saprospiraceae; genus JAJRXG01. The sequence goes on along the minus strand of JANQHF010000098.1, from coordinate 34,528 downwards.
TAGGATCTGAGGAACTCCCTCAGTTAAGGGATCTGGCACATTCAACTTTTGCAGAAGCATTCGGCAAGGTAAATGATCCTGAAGACATGAAGGTCTATCTCCAGGAATCCTTTGGATTGGATAATGTACGTAAAGAACTAGAGGATCCCGAATCGAGGTTCTTTTTTGGAACGATTGAAGGAAAGGAAATTGCCTATCTGAAATTAAATAAAGGAGATGCACAAACCGGAGATTATTTTCAAAATAGTCTTGAAGTAGAGAGGATCTATGTGGTCGGTTCATACCAGGGAATGCATATTGGCAAACTGCTGATGGATCATGCCATTCACATTGGTCAAAAAGAAAAATTTGAAAATATATGGCTAGGGGTTTGGGATCAAAATAAAAGGGCCATCCGATTTTATGAAAGACTAGGATTTAGCAAATTCGGTACCCACAAATTCAAGTTGGGAAATGACCGGCAAACAGATATTCTTATGAAATTGGAATTGTGATGAATTTTTCTTGATTACATCCGACTTTTATTGGTTTTGCACGAAATGTGATTTTGCCAGCAATCTTGTGCCTGTATCTTTAAACGTCAGGAGGGGTAGAAATCCCTTGGGAAGTTGTCCCCAGTCATAATCATAAATAAAATCCGTAGAAGTGCGTGTCCCTCCCCTATCTGCAAGTTGAACATTGAGCTCCCTGGTAATGATGTAATAGTTTATTGAGGGTTCTAAAGTCCAGTAATTGCTGATTGTCAATGGTCGTGAGGATTGACCGGCGATTTGACCAATCCTGGACATTACTTCTTTTGTGTACTTGTCATAGTGCCAGGTTTTCGTATGACTAAGGTTCAGAGAGCACACAAAATGTATCATTATGCTGGCACCAACAATCGTCATCAATCGCAAGATCAATGTCTTTCGTTTTTCGTAATATAGAATCAGATGTTCAAAGAAAAAGATGATACACAGGCTCAACAAGGGTATAAATGGAAGAGCGGTTCTCGGAGTGGGAAAATTTACCGAGAAAATTAGATTTTCCAAAATCAATCCAATCGCAATCAAGTAAACGACCAGGGTAGTAGTAGCCAACCTGGAAGAAAAGACCCTTTTGTATAGTAATGATATCGTAATGAGTGCAAATAGGATGAGCACAGTGGCTTGAAGAACATAGGGAATCCACGAAGGAACATTGAAGACATAGAGAATGCTATCCGTGAATGATTGAATGGATGATAAAAGATTGGGTTCTCCAATATATAATTCATCTTCTCTGCTCAAATGGAGCAATCGGTCCCCTCCTAGAATAATTGGAATAAAGGAGAACGAAAATGTTACAAGGGCAGCAAGATGCATCCACACCTTCCTGATGGCTTTTTTTTGAACCAATCTCAAATAGGTCAGGGCAAAGACTCCAATCATGGCAATGAAATAATTGATCATTGCCAAATTGGCCAGGATTGCAAGAGCACCCATCACTATGGCCCATGCATAGTCTGTGATCCACTCACCAAATGTCTCAGGTTTTATAGATCTCCTCAACAGGAAGTAAAGGCTCATTGACATAAAACCCAGAGAGATTCCATAGCCTCTCGCAAGAGAAAAGAAGTCCAGCATGAATGGGTGCAAGACCAGGAAGCCAGCACAGAATAATTGAAGTTTTGGATGCTTGATCAGCCGTGTAATAAGAAAACAGGAGAGTAAGTAAAGTAAAAATGACAATACATTGGGAAGCCGGAGAGCCCATTCACTTTGGCCAAAGATTTGGGCACTTACTTCCATCATGAAAGTATTGAGTACGTGATGATTGGCAGTTGATCTCCAGTAATCAATTCCGAGCACCATTGTGTGACTCAGACATTCATCATGTACCAAAGAAAGTTTAACAGCTCTGATTGCCACATAGGCAAACAAGATCGTGTATCCCGTTACAATCATCCGGAAATTGGAATTTGAAACAGGGAAAATCCGGGCCATTAAACCACTGCGCAAGGAGGTGCTCAAGAAAGCGTTCAGTTTTGTTTGTACAAGGTATTATTGTTTTCATTCAACGATATAACCATATCGTCTTAAAATTTTCTTCCCTTCTGCAGAAACCAGGAATTGTTGGAATAATTGAATTTCTTTAGACAACTTCAGGTTTGTATTAAGTGAAATGGCGTATTGATTGATAGCAGGGTAATCAGAGGTGTCCAGGTCCATCCATCTTCCCTTAGCCTGCAAGTTGTCCGAAAGCACTGCGGATTTTGAAGTGATGGCATAGGTCGTGGCTCGAGAAAAGGCAAACTGGTTGATCTGTGCAAGGCTTTCTCCGAAGACCAGGTGATCTTCGATATCCGAATAAAGACCTGCATTTTCAAGATAATCAACAGCCGCTTTGCCGTATGGAGCCGTCAGTGGGTTGGCTATTGCCACCCGGGTTGAACTGGATTCTGCAAAGTTAGACAATGAAAGCGGGACATGTTCATCCATCGTCCATAAGACAAGAGTGCCTCTTGCATATAAAATGGGTTCACTAGAGGTACGCCCATCCTGAACCAATTGTTCCGGGTATTTTTTGTCAGCGGACAGAAAGATATCGAAAGGTGCCCCTTCCATTATTTGAGCGGTAAGCTTACCTGATGATCCGATTATTATTTCTGAGGAAATGTCAAACTGATCTTTAAATTTGGACACAATCTCTTCAGCGGCAAACTGCATATTTGCGGAGGCCGCAATTCTCAGGACAGGATACTTATTGGCGTTACAGCCGATCATCACCCAGACAAAGGATAGGACAAAGATTCTCATCTGCAACTCGGGCAAATGTTCATTTGTCAAAAAAGACGAGAAGAACCAATTCCTCCTCTATTTCAAAAAACCTGTGATCTACATCAGCCTTTACGAACAATATCTGACCTTTTTTGACAGCTGAAATTTGATCTCCCACCTGAAATTTAGCTTTGCCGCTGATGACGTAATAGACTTCATCGGTCTTATGCGGCTGTTGCTGATCTTCTGCTCCCGCTTTCAATCTGTAGATACCGGTAAACAGATTTTGACCATCGAAGAAAGAGAGCCAGGGGCTGCCATTCTCATCCATTTCAGAGAGAATATTACTTAAATCGTAGGAGGCAAAGTCAGGATCCATCTGTTGCGCTTTGCTTGTTAATGTACAGAATACTACCAGTGCTATACTTATAATTCCCAATCTCATATTCTAAAGATAGTTTTTTCACGCCCAACATAAAATGTTAATCAAGATGTATAGAAAGGCAGCTGAAGGTTTTAGCGGTGATGGTTTTTTGCCAACAAAAGCAGATTTCTAATATAAGTTAATATTTGCATGTATAATATGTTGATAATCAGTAGAATATTACGTGTCACCTTACTTAAAGGCAGGTGACGCCTTTAAGTAAGGTGACGCATCCACCCTGCCAGCTACGCGACCAGTCACGTGAAACAGTAAACCTCGCTCTTTACTCCTAATTCCCATTCAGACCGGCTGCCGTTCTTATTTCCTTAGGGGGAGCAGGTGTGGCCATTGGAGGATTCGTCTCGAGGTTTTTCAAGACTTCCTCTACGACCCTTTCAATTTGAGGATCCCTACCCTGCATTAGAATATTCGGATCGTCCCAGACCTCAATATCAGGAGTGACTCCGACTCCTTCCCAAAACCAATGTCCGTCATTATCATAGAGCCTTGCTCCTGGTACCGTAATTCCACCACCGTCAATCAACCTGTGTCCGGTTGCCGGGCCGACCAATATTCCTAATGTACGCTCGCCTACTATAGGCCCCGCATTCAATTCCTGGAAAGCCCATGGAAGACCATCTCCACCGGAACCTGCCCATCCATTGATCAGCATTCCCATGGGTCCGGTATTGGTCTTCGTAGGGTGTGTATGATCGCGTCCATGACGCCAGTGCAAGTTGTACACGACGGGTCGCTTCATCAATTCAAGGAACCTGTCCGCAAGCTGTCCTCCACCATTGAATCGCTCATCAATGATAAATCCCTCCTTGTCCAATTGGCCGTAATACATCCTGACCAGTTCCAGTTGGCCTCTTCCTCCTGTATTGGACATATAGACATATCCCAGTCGGCCATTAGATAATTCATCTACCTTTTTGCGATTATTTTCTATCCATTCCAAGTGCCTTAATCGGCTTTCATCCTGGATAGAAAGGCATTCAATAATATGATCTTCAGCATCATCTTCAGTGCCGGATTTACTCACTGTCAGAATTACAGTCTTGCCTGAAAGTCCTTCAAAATTGGCATAAGGGTCCTTATCAGTACCAATATCCATCCCATTGACAGACATTATATAATCGCCTTCTTCAATTGCGATTCCGGTTTTGTCAAAAGGTGATCTGACTTCTGAATCCCAGACGGCCGGACGGACTATTCTTTTAATCCTGTATCGTTCACCATCAGCTTCCCAGTCAATCCCGAGATATCCGGTATTCTGAGGTTGTACCCGTTCAACATCTCCACCAAAAGTATAAGTATGGCCGGCGCTTAATTCGGCACTTAGATTAGAGATGATAAATGAAACGTCCCATCGCGTGCGAGCATCTTCAATCAGGGCTCCATATTGTGTTCGAAGCGCTTCCCAATCGAGACCATGCATATCTTCATCGTAGAAAAAATCCCTGTGACGTCTCCATGCATCATTGAAGAGTTGCCGCCATTCCTCGCGTGGGACGTGATTCATGACAAGGCCATCCGTGGATATTGCATCTTTGATTTTCTGTCCTTTGGATGGTTTAATGATGCCCCATCTTCTTTTGCTGCGTACAATTATCTTTTTCCCATCAGCTGTAGGTGCCATTCCATCCACGACGTCCATAACAGTGTCTTCTTCCCTATCTTCAAAATCATACAGGACCAGTGATCGGTCATCTTTTTCGGAGCCCGTATTCGGCACCCTGACATAAACCAATTTACCGTCAAATGCCAGCATATCCCCGATATTCCCGGCGTCAGCCGGCAGAACGATCATCCTGCTCTCGATCTGATCCATTTCAATCGTAACCACTAGTTCGGAGGTATCTTTTTCCTCTTTCTTTTTGGATAGCTCATCATTACGCGGTGATAAAAGATGAGGCACCTCTTTTCTCAAAGGAAGGGCTGCTATTTGGGTTGCGTTGGGATAAACCCAGGTTCCATCGGCCATATCAGAGTAATGAGGTCTGAGGTTTCGATCCGTCTTATAAAAAATGTAATCACCTTTCGTCCCGAAAATCGGATCACTGTCATTGAAATAACCACTCGTCAACTGGTGGACACTGCGGTCATCCATTTGATAAACATACACTGCACCATTGGCATTATCGCAACCTTTTTCATAAGTGATCCATTTGGAATCAGGGGACCATGAAATCAAATATCCCTGGCGACTGTTGTGACCTAAGTTCCAGTCCAGGTTATCCGCTGTAACTTCCTCGTGCGTGTTGACATTAATAACCTTGATGTCATTCTTATAATCGACATATGCCAGGTATTCATTGTCAGGAGACCAATAAAGAGTGTAACCATATCCTGAGCCATGATCGGTGATCTGTACTATGGAATCGCGATCGCCGTATTTCTGAATATATATTTCGTTTTCTCCATTTCTGTCACTCCAGAATGCCAGTAACGTGCCATCAGGAGACCATGAAGGGTCGCGATCAAATGCCCCACTTGAGTTCGTCAGGTTTAGTGTAACTCCTTCCTTAACCGGAACATCAAAAAGTTCTCCCCTGGCTTCAAAGATGATTCTTTTGCCTTCTGGAGCAGCGGTCACTCTTTGAATCGCGTCTTTCACACTCTTTTTCCTTGGCATCTCTACGGACAAATCACTGACAATTTGAATGTCCAGGGGAGCGTACGTCTTGTTACCGGTATCAAAAATGTATAATGATCCACCTGCTTCAAAAATCAACTCACTTCCACTTGCAGACAATTGGGAAATATCAAAGTCCTCGAAAAATGTCAATTGATCAAATTCCTTTGTTTCAGGATCATAAGACCAAATATTCAATCGCATAAATTCGTCCTGATCTGAAAGAAAATAAAGTTTGTCCCCGCACCAGGCTGGCTTGCCATCAATGGCATCACTATCCGTAATATTTACTGCTGTATGGTTATCGAAATCATGAATATAAATATCGGAGGCAAGACCGCCCCGATATCTTTTGAAAGGATAGTTTTCCGTAATCTTCGTGATATAAGCCATGTATCGGCCGTCAGGAGAATAGGATGCCAATTCTCCGTATGGAATGATGAGTCTTTGTGCAAAGCCTCCATTTTTGCTCACTGTAAAAAACTGCTGAGAAGATCTCTGTCCGATTTCGCGCCTGGAAGCAAAAACCAGATGCTCACCATCAGGATGCCAGTCAATCATCCGATCAGACCAGGAAGCATAGGTGACACGAGTCGGCAAGCCTCCCTGGACAGGGATAACATAGACATCGGAATTGCCTTGATAGCTTGCAGTGTAGCCAATGAATTGGCCATCCGGTGAAAATCTCGGATAGGACTCCTCACCTGGACTATGGGTAATTTGATAGGCAGTACCTCCATTTTTATCAACGAGCCATAAATCTCCACCATAGACAAAGGTGATGTGTTGATCAGAAATATCAGCATAGCGCATCAATTTGGCATTGATCTGGGAATGCCCGAAGAAGGATACAAAGAGAAAGGCTGCGGAAAGGACATAATTTTTCATAACTAGGATATTTAGAAACTTTATTGTTAGTTGATCCTCACAAAGTACAATTCGGGTCAGTTTGAGCAATTAGATCAATCGAATTTTATATAAAATGTAACATTCTTTCGACGGAAATCAGACCGAGTTTTTATTCACTTGTGAAAAAGTTGGGAATTTGTCTCCTTTGACGGATGCCAAATCGTTATGGTTACAAATTATTAATAATAAGGTAAAAGATATGAAAGAGTTTATGATGATTTTTGTTGGAGGAGATTATGAAACAAAGGACATGTCTCCCCAGGATTTTCAGGAGCGATTACAACGGTGGAATGCATGGATAGAAGAATTGAAAAAGGAAGATCTCTACCTCGAAGGAAGGGCATTAAAAAACGCCGCAACTCGTATTAAAGGAAATGATCATCTCGTAACCAATGGGCCTTTTGTAGAAACCAATGAATTGATCACCGGATATTTCATTGTAAAAGCAAGGGACTTAGAACATGCAACATCCTTGACTGACAAATACCCCGATTACGACCTTGATGGGAAAGTGGAAATTCGGGAAATTCAGATGTTCTGATCGATATTCTGAAGTATTCAAAGGATATTAATGATCAACCAGGAAGTAAATAAAGCAATCGACCAAATCTTTCGAAATACTTATGGGCGTTTGGTTTCATTGCTGATTGCACGTTTTGGCCTAGACAATATAGATCTTATTGAGAATGCCGTTATGGACTCTTATTACAAGGCACTCAAGACCTGGCCATATCAAGGTGTCCCTGAGAGTGCCAGGGGATGGTTATACCAGGTTGCCAAAAATGCATTACTGGATGTTCTGAGGACAACCGCCAGAAAGGACTGTAATCAAATTGATAATCAACATGAAATTGAACCGGCGAGTGAGTTCAATGAAGAATTGCACGATCCGGAACTCAAACTGCTGTTTCTAATTTGTCATCCGGAATTAAAGGTTGAAGATCGACTGGCATTTATGTTAAAAACACTTGCCGGCTTCGGTGACCAGGAAGTAGCAAGAGCATTGCTCACGAAGAAAGCTACGGTAAAGAAGAGAATACTCAGAGCCCGTCAAATGCTGAAAGACCAAAAACTTCAATTTGAATGGCCCGGTAAACACGAATTGGCCGAGAGAAGAACTCTGGTGCACACTTGTCTCTACCTGCTTTTCAATGAAGGATATTATAGTAGCCATCAGGATAAGTGGATTCGAAAGGACCTATGTCTTGAAGCCATGCGATTGTGCAAATACTTGTGTGGGCATCCACTGGGTGATAAAGACACATTGGCACTGATGTCATTGATGTGTTATCATATCTCAAGATTTGAAAGCAGGATTGACGCAGAGGGAAATATTGTTCCGATCCATGAACAGGATCGAAACAAATGGGATCAATACTTCATCAAATTGGGGCACTATTATCTTGAAAATTCAGCTTCGGGAAATGATCATAAAAGTAAGTTTCAAATAGAGGCATTTATAAGTGCACAACACTGCATGGCCACTTCTTTTGAGCAAACGGATTGGAAGATGCTCCTGGTATTGTACAGAAGCTTGTACAGGATAGAATCAAGTACTTTGATTCTTCTGAATCTGATCATGGTGCTTCTGCGTTTGGATGAAATTGATGAAGCTAAGAGTCTCTATGAAGCAATCGACCAAAATAGAATTAGTGACATGATCTCCTATTACATGGTTGGAGTGGAATTGTATGATAAAATGAAAAACAGGTTTCAAATAGAATTGCTACTGGAAAAAGCCATTCAATCAAGCAGCAGTAAGAAAGAAATAACATACCTGAAAAGTAAATTAGAAAACCTGAGGTCGGAAAAAAATATTTAGAAATTCAATTTTGAAAATAATTATAAACTACAAATTCAAATTATGACAACACGAGAAGTAGCTAACAGATTGGTCGAATTATGTCGTACTGGTCAATGGGAAAATGCTTTTGCTGAATTGTATTCCAATGACGCAGTAAGTATTGAAATGCCGGGTTCTCCCTATCCGGAACGATGTGAAGGAATGGAAGCCATAGCAGCTAAAGGGAAACAATGGGAAGGCATGGTTGAAGATTTTCACGGAGTCGAAGTCAGCGACCCGATCGTTGCAGGTGATCATTTCAGTTGTACAATGACCATGGATATTACCATTAAAGGAATGCCACGTACGAAAAACGAAGAGGTATGTGTCTATGAAGTAAAGGATGGAAAGATTGTATCAGAACAATTCTTTTATTCTCTTCCCGGATAACAAAGCAGAACAGAGATTTTAAAAGCACATGTTGGTTAATATGTGCTTTTTTTATTCCCGGTAATTATTTGCTATAAAAGAGGAGCAAAAGTCAGAAAAGCACCTATCGTATTGGCGAGACAATGAATGATGATGGAAATATAGAGACTCCGGGTTTTCCAGACCACGTAGTAGATAGGTGCAACCAATATAAAAATCTGGAGCAGATTCCAGGGTTGCCAAAAATGAGCCAGCGCAAATAGAAATGCATGCATGACAACAGACCAAAATCGAAACCTCGAAAGCCGTGGCATCAGATAGCCCCTGAAATAGATCTCTTCAACAACCGGGTTCAGGATGCCATCAATCAAAAGAAAGGCCAGAAAGGAACAAATCAAAATCGTCCTGGAAGAGTTTTGGTCCAATCCCAAATCGTACGAAGTATACCATTCTGGTAACCAGGAAAACATTGTTTCTTTGATCATTCCTGATACGGGGGTTGCGATGCCCATTATGAGTACCGCATACACGATAAAGACAATAGTCAATAAAAGATAGTTGCGAAACGAGAGCTTTTTCATGTAGTACAGGACTCCTTTATATGTATAATAACCCAAAAGCCCTTTCCCTTCCCGGAGCATAATAAAGAACTGAGTTGGAATACCAATCAATAAAAACCCAAGCAAGACGCCAATGACAGCTGGATATCCATGTGACTTTAGATAGGGCGCCATTAATAGGTAAAAAACGAGGACAAGAACACCTGGGAATAAATGCAGGAAAATGGATTTTGGCAGTGAATGTTGAGGAAGTGTACTATATATTGAGTTTTGATCCATAACTGCCTGAACGATTATTTTCTAAGGTATGCAATCCTGATGAACAATTTGTTTGTCAAAGTTTTGTAAATCTTGACAATAGCAAACGAGTCGAATTGAAAACATATGTAGTTGGTGATATTCATGGGAGTTTTAAATCTCTCATACAAGCCATAGAACGCAGTCCCTTTGACAAGGACAGGGATCGATTGATCACAATTGGTGATTATATTGATGGGGGATGGCACATAGAAATTATCCCGGTCATTCAATATCTGACTGGACTTCCCAATTGGATCGGACTGTTGGGCAACCATGACTCATGGCTGCTGAACGCCATTCATGAGACAGCAATGACTGCCAACAAAAACTGGTTGCTTCATGGTGCCAAACAAACCTTAACGACCCTAGGTATTCAATACGTCGTTTTTCAAGATCTGATCTATCTGCGCAGCTATCCACCCAGAATTGTTTCGGATTTCCTGGATCAACTCCAACTATACTTTGTCGATGATGACGACAATGTATTCTTACACGGCGGATGGAAGCAACCCGGTCAACGATTGGAAGAATCTGACACATTCAAAAAAGAGCAATTGAGAGACCTGTATTGGGACCGCGAATTATGGTACAGTGCGCAATCCAGAGATCACTTTCCGCATAACAAGGTCTTTATCGGTCATACGAGTTCTACCGACAACCCTGAGAAAAGAGGAAATATTTGGAACCTGGATTCTGCCGCCACTCATGGAGGTCCCGTTACGATCATGGATGTCGACACCGAAGAATTCTGGCAATCAGATCCGACATCGGTCCTATATGAAAATTTCACGCTAAGATCAGGAGAAAGAGTGTAAAAGCGTGACAAAGCCCGGTGCCTTTAAGTGACCGGATCGGTCGTTATGGGCTGCTAATTGGGTGGTCTCTTCCTCTTGCCTTTTACGAAATCAAGACTATTACTCAAAATTGTCTTGTAGGCTTGCAATTCATGCGCTCGACCGTCATGACCTAATGTGTTTGCTATAATTTTAGCTTTGGGATGTTTGACAATCCACACTACAGGATACTCATCTCCTGATTCCAAACCTCGTCCGATAGCCAGTATTTCAATAGATGTTCCTCCAGAATCACGCTCCCATCTGTATAATTCATCTGTAATTCTGAATGTACGAGGGACACCTTTCATGATCGGATGATTTGGTTTCACGACCTGAACCTCGAATTCCTGTAATTGCTCATGAGAACGAGAACCTCCACCAACTAGCAAACGATTGTATTCTGGCCAGTCTGACCAATTATACCAGGTACTCGGATGATAGATCATCATGGGAAACCCAGCATTAACGTGGTCGAAGATTGCTCGTTTATTTTCTTCATCAAAGGCTTTGTTATTGGAAATAACCAGGATGTCTGATTGCTCTATATTGGATCGTAACCTATTTAAATTTTCAGTATACCGTACATTATTCTTACCATCCTGATGTAGTACCTGCCCGTCAGAAATCCCAAAAAATTGCTCGAAATCATGTGAACCTCCTCCCCCCATTATCGCAATATTCGCAGCGGATGGGTTCCCGCTCAGATATGAGCCCTTATTGCTCACTATAAGCTCGCCCTGCATCAACCGCCAGTGTCCGGGAAATGTACAGAGGAATGGATAAACTCCGGGCTCATCCGGAACCTGGAATTCGATTGTTTCACTTTCTTCGGGGTCTAACATCCTGGTTGCAGAAATTACATATCTGGACTCCGGGATGTATTCCATGTCTGCTGCCTTTGGATCTTCTAAAAAGGAATCTACCAATTTTCCAAAAGCCTCGAGACTTCCCTTTTCTATAAGAATGAGGTTATGTGGCATTTGGTCAATATTGTTCAGGGTAAGTGCAATCTTTTGACCTGCCATGGCATGTATGGTCGTCTGATCATATGCCATTTTTTGAGGCACAGTATTTAAAACGATAGATTTATCTGCCTTAAATTCTGCAATATCACCTATTCCCAGATCAATGTATTGATTGCCGTTTTCATTCTTGCAATGAACCGCAATGACATTGTTTCCAATTTTAAAATACCTTCCTTTATCGTCCTCTAACCTGAACAGTTTATAGGAGGGAGTCCATCCCTGCTGTTGAAATAATAAGTGACCATTCACATATACTTCAAAGTCCTCGTCATATAATACTTTGAGGACAGGACTCTTTATTCTTGATGCTATTTCTACATCACGTCTCAACCAAATATGCTGCGAAGACCATACCGTACCTATTGTCGGGCGTATCCCATCGGTGCCAAAAACACTTTCACCTTCCGACCAATTGGAATCATCAAAATGCTCTTCATACCAGCCATCTGATTCAGTCTCGGTATATCGCCATGTCGTAATCTCTTCTTCAGCAGATGGTATAGTGAGATCGACTTCACCTTCCTCTACATCTTCATAATTGGGCGTCCGGTAATAAATTTTCAATGCGGCATTCAGCCATTTGTCCTTTTTGTTGACCTCGATTCGGGATATTTCTTCAATCTTCCTGAATAACGATTCCGTTTCTGGCAATTTACTTGCTTTCAGTACGGCATTGCGACGCACGAGCAAATTATCTGAAGTCAACAACCCGGAACTTACAAGGTGCTCACTGCTCTCTTCAGTATTTTTCAAAAGGGATAACGAGGCTTTGTTTAAAGCGGCATTTCTTGATTGCAATCCATCGAATACTACCTGGTAGGCATCGGACTCCGGGTCTTCCAAAGCACTTAATCCATCCAGAGCCCACAGAGCATGTACACTGCCATCACCGTTTTCCGAACGTGCAATTTGTACCAATTCCGGAATGAGTTCCCTCTTTTGATTTTCAACGATCAGTCTTTGAGCAGTTATTCGCCAAAAAATATTGGGATCTGATATTGACGCTAACAAAGCACTATGATCATTGGGGTCAAGAGACCCCGGGCCACTCACCTTGTCCTTGTATTTAACCACGTAAATTCTTCCATGTCTTTTGTCCCTTAGGGGGTTCAGGTGTGCATTTCCTTCTCCTTTGATGTCATTCCATATCTGGTTATCCATTCCCCTTCTATCGGGATTATGCTGTATGACGGGATTATACCAATCGGCGATCCACAAATTTCCATCAGGTCCGGTCTCGGTAAATACAGGTGCTGTCCATGCATCCGTACTGGCAAAAATATTTCCACCGTCAACTTCCTTAAAACCAGCTCCTGTCTCCTCCATTTTCGCAATATGAACGAGATGTCCGGTAGGTGCATTTACGTACATCTGATCCCGGTAACGGGAGGGATAGTTGCCCGCTGAATAAAAATTTGCTCCTGCCGCCGCGGTATATCCTCCACGGACATCCACCTGCTGAAGAGGCATCGTATCAACCGGACTGATCTCATAATGTCCCTGTATGAAGTCAGCATTATGAGCCCAGGACGGTCGTTTTTCGAGGTAATTGTAATACCGAAGCGGTATGCCTACATAACATGCATGGTTGTTATTGGCCGTGGATCCGAAGACCTCAAAGTCCCGCCTGAAACCCAGCCCCCAGGTATTATTGTTAAACTTTCCGACAGGTTCAAAAAAATTACCTTCTTTGGAAAATCTGTAAACACCCATACTGAATTTGATTAGATCTTCTCCAAAACTCTGCTCAAATCCCGAATAGCCAACGGAGCCCCAAATCATATTGTCATATCCATACGTTAAGTTAGCCGGACCAGCATGTGTGTCCCATGTTCCAAAACCATCAAATAGTACAGTTCTCTGATCCATTTGATCATCACCATCAGTATCTGCAAGAAAGACGATTTCAGGAGCCTGGGCCACTATGACCCCTCCTTTCACAATGACGATCCCTGTAGTCAAACTTTGCTCAATGGCAAAATCGATAAAGCGGTCAGCCTTGCCATCATTATCCGTATCCTCACATATGGTGATTCTGTCACCACCCACTTCATTATCAAGACCGTGCGGATAGTCCATACTTTGGACGACCCACAGTCGACTTCTTTCGTCCCATGCCATGGCTATGGGATTGATAATATTTGGCTCAGATGCAAACAATTCTGCAGTAAAGCCCTTGGGTAGCTGAATGTGCTTTTGCGAATCTTCGGGTGATAAGGGATCCTGAACTTTTGGTTCGATGCCCGAATATGTCAATTCAGGAAGTGGAGCGGACTTTTTTGTATTACAAGCCAGGCTGCAAAAGACGAGAATGACCGTTGAAAGAACGTAGGATTTTACCATTTACTAAGTTTTTCGATATTCGGAGTACGGCAAGTTTTGGGATTCATCAATGGTGCCGGCCTCCCACCCTGAGGAAGGACCTAGGATCGCCAAAAATTCGAGGTCCTGATCAGAGTCATTAAATATGGCATGCACCACATCTGAATCAATATAGACGGAATCTCCTTGTTCTAAAATTTGCATTTCATCTTCTACCCATTGTTCGGCACGTCCTTTCAGGATATACAATATTTCATTCATTCGGGGATGACGGTGAAAGTCGTGCTTATCCCCCTTTTTCATAATTACCTTGACGAGGTAGTTGTCGGCTTCCGGAGCCCTGTGTTCACCATAATGCCAATAGTGATCGCGACCAAGAGCTTTTTCAATTTCCAGGTCATTTTTCCTGGAGAATTTCCAATTTCCTGCCATGATCTAGTGTTTTAAGGTAAGAGATTTGAATGCCTTCGTCAGATCAATCAATGACTGTTCTACACCCATGCGTTCAATAGACGACGCACCGACAAAACCATGAGCTTCTGTATGATCCAGGATGACCCGTACATCATCAGGAGTATTAATCGGACCACCATGTGCAAGAAAAAAAGTATCGGGGTTGGAACTCTTTACCGCATCAATTATACTTTGCGTTCTTTCTATGGCATTTTCCATGGTGCACGTTGCACTTACTACACCGATAGAGCCACCAACCGTAGTACCGACATGGGCAATAATGGCATCTGCTCCGGCATCTGCCATTTGTACGGCTTCCTGCGGACTCGCCACATAAACTATGGTGAAGAGATCCATTCTAGATGCGAGGTTGATCATTTCCACCTCCTTTAGAAAGCTCATTCCTGTTTCTTCCAATACATTTCTGAAGTGCCCGTCGACGATGGAATGAGTGGGAAAATTATTCACTCCGGAAAAACCCATATCTTTTACTTGCCCGAGAAAATGCCACATTCTGCGACGCGGATCGCTACCATGAACACCACAAATGACCGGAATCTCATCAACGACGGGAAGCACTTCGAATTCACCGATTTCCATTGCAACCGCATTGGCATCCCCATAAGCCATCATTCCTGCCGTTGATCCATGACCCGACATTCTGAATCGACCGGAATTGTAGATGATAATCAAATCTCCTCCACCCTTTTCGATGAATTTGGCACTAATTCCCGTGCCTGCACCAGCAACAATAATGGCCTTATTTTGATCAAGCGTTTGTTGAAGGCGATCTCTAACTTCTTTCTTTGTATAGGGATTTCCCCGACCTGTCCAGGGGTTGGGCATAGATTACAGTATTTATGAGATAATCGAATCGAAAATAAGAAACTGAAATGACTCCTGGTGCAGCCACGGGGCCGCTTTAAGTCACCTCTACATATAATCAAGCAATTTTTCAATCAACCTGTGGGCAAATTCCTCGTCGTTGATGTTACAATCGATTTCTTCGTAGTTGATATTTTCTGCAATGTTCTTCTTGATAGATGCAAATAAGATTTGATCAATTTCAGGGTCGTGAAATGGACCGCCTTCCGAACTCACTATGGAAATTCCCTTCGTTGGGATCAGGATCGCAGTCTTTCCTTTTGCAAGATTCAGTTTGTCCGCAATTTGCTTTCCAAGAAGATCATTTTCATCAGAATTGGTGCGCATTAAGGTCACATCCGGGGCCCAACTATACAAGACCCTGTCGAGATATTTTTTGGGAACAGTATCCATTGGTCCAAAATTCACCATATCCAAACAGCCAGGAACAACAATTTGAGGAATACCAATATCTGATGCAGCCGTCAGACGCTTTGGTCCTGCGCTGCAAATGCCCCCGCAAACCTCATCCGCCAATTCGGTCGTTGTAATGTCCAATACTCCATCCACCCAACCTTCCCTGATCAAGGTTTCCATGGATTGGCCTCCAGATCCGACCGCGTGAAAAGTCAATACTTCGAACCCTTTGGATTCAAGGATATCTACACAGTAATTCACACACCTGGTGGTATTGCCAAAGATACTGATGGCTATCGTCTTTTTTCGGTCACGGATCCCGACTGGCTCCCGGGCAGCACACATGCCACTAATAGCTGCAGCTGCATGATTGATCAGTTGGCGACTGATTTTGTTCAAACCGGCAATATCGACGACTGAGGGCATCAGCAAGATATCTTTTTCCCTCACCTGCTCCGATAAATCCTTGGTAGCCACTGTGCTCAAACAGAGCTTTGGAAATCCTATAGGCAATGCTTGCATTGCCTTTAATATCATAAATGATCCTCCTCCGCCTCCCATTCCGACCACACCCTTGATCGCTCCTTTCTCATAGAGATCACACAAAATAACTGCTGCCCCTGCACCCATTACATCAACTACCCTGGATCTGTCATTGCTTTCGCGCAATTCCCGGCTGCTCAACCCGGTTGCAGCTGCCACTACCTCGGCCTCGTAATCAACACGGAATTTACCCGTGGTTCCTCTGACACCCAGGTTGACCGATATAATGGAATAGCCATAATGATTCAAACAGGCATGAAGGAAGGCGAACTCTTCTTCCTTTGTATCAAAGCAACCAACCATGGCAATCGATCCCTTCATTTCAACTTCTCCATTGACCATTGATGAGATTTATCGGATTCCACAGATAGTCGACCACCGGCCCTCTCCCACCCCATGGTAAGTCAACATTCTGCTCTTCGACAATAATACCATTTATCCTTTCATAGAACTTCATTGCTTCTGTATTGTCCTTCAGAACGTGTAAATACAAGGACGACTGTGGACGTTGCTCCAAAACAAAATTTGCAGCTTGAATCATCAATTGCCGGCCAATCCCATAACCCTGGTATCCCGGTAAGACGTGTAGATTGTCAAGATAGGCACCGTGCTGAGGATGAAAGTCCAGGAAAGTACAGACAAAGCCTACTATTCTTTCCCCATCTTCCACCACTACGATTTGCCGCTTCGGGTCCTCATTGGCAAATCGTTTCCTCCAGACAGCAAGACGCTCATCATCCACCTCTTCATCGAGATATTTATCCGGGCAAATACCCCTGTAATGAATTTTCCAGTTCGACGCATGGAGCAAGGCAATGTGATCGCAATCTTCAGAATTAGCCAACCTGTATTTCAATGATTTCATCTATACCACTATTTTAAAGCGAATATTTGTGAAATGGGACGGAAAATTCAAGGTAACATTTTTATACTCTTTTGGTTTTTGATCATTCCTGGTTGCGCATCAGAAGGTCAAAAAGCCAAGATTGACCTTCCACAACCCAATATTCTTTTTCTCATTGCTGATGATTGGTCATATCCTCATGCAGGAATATACGGTGACCCGGTTGTACGTACTCCTACCTTTGACCAACTGGCAGACGATGGAGCACTTTTTACAAATGCCTATTGTGCTTCTCCTTCCTGCTCTCCTTCACGTGCAGCAATCCTGACAGGCCGATATCCACATCAATTAGGGAGTGGAGGCAACCTGTGGTCCGTGATATCCGGTCAATATCCAAATTGGGTCTCCATCCTGGCATCGAACGGATATCATACGGGAATGAATCAAAAAGGTTGGGGTCCCGGAGATTTTCAGGCGGGTGGATATCAACAAAATCCTGCAGGGCAGGCCCATGGTTCCTTTGTTGAATTCTACGATAATAAAAAAGACGACCAACCCTTCAGTTTTTGGTTTGGAAGTACTGACCCTCATCGACCTTATGAAGTGAATTCAGGTATTCGTACAGGTATGAACCGGGACGAAGTGTTGTTACCTGGCTTTCTGCCTGATCATGATTGTGTACGAAATGACATCCTGGACTACTACTTCGAAGTCGAAAGATTTGACAGGGAGTGTGGGCAGATACTGAGATTTCTTGCCGAAAAAGGAGAACTGGATAATACGTTGATCATCATGACAAGCGACAACGGCATGCCTTTTCCGCGAGCAAAGGCAAATTTGTATGATTACGGTACGAGAATGCCGCTTGCTATTTCCTGGAAAGTGAAAATCAGAGAAAAACAGATCCTGGATCCATTCATCAATTTTGTAGACCTGGCCCCGACAATTTTAGAGGCCGCCGGACTTACGAAGCCTGATGAATTCAGTGGAAAAAGCCTTTTGCCTTTACTGGAAGGTCAACCCTATGACCAGGATTACAGAGATCAGGTTTTTATAGAGAGAGAACGCCATGCAAACGTAAGGAAAGGTGATCTGAGTTATCCTATGCGAGGAATACGAAATTCGAAATACTTATACATCCGAAATATGATGCCTGATCGCTGGCCGGCCGGGGACCCTGAAGTTCATCAATCCGTCGGTCAGTATGGCGATGTGGATAATTCTATTTCAAAGTTTATGGTCATGCAGTACCCTGGTCGAACCGGAAAAATTGATCATTTCAATTTGACATTTGGGAAAAGACCCGGAGAAGAACTCTACGATGTACAAATTGATCCCTACAATCTCAACAATCTCGTCTTTGATCCCGCTTATCATGGTACCCGTGATGATCTTCGGGTTCAACTGGATGAGTGGATGATGACAACAAATGATTTGAGATACGAAGACCCCAGGAGTATTTACTGGGACACTGTGAGGTATACACCTGAGTATCAGCATTCGAATTTCGACCTACGGCAGGAGATAGCAAACTATACAATGGAAGTTCCGGCCGGGTATGGCAGATTTATCGAACAAGGATGTTTGGATGCAGATGATTAGTCGTCAACTTCCTCAATGATAGAATCTCCTTTTGAATGGTCATCACATGTCCATTGCCATGATTCATGTAACCGGATTCGACCGTCATCCAATATTTCCGGACAAGACCTGCATATCCCGGTTTTCAAATGACCCAGTACATCAACATGATGATAGCGCATGTCTATATTGCCCTCTTCGTCTACAATACCGATCAAATGACCTTTTTTGATCGAACCACCCTTGTACTCTGCAAAAACGATATGATCCTTTTGTTGATACAAAAAGATTGTCTTTGACGAAGTATCTCCATTTTCAGAATTAGAGATCGCCCGAAACTTCTTGTTATGATAATTCATCACTGATCGTTCATTCCGTTGTGTTGTCAATCAGGGCCTCCATTGTAATCACCTTGCCATCCAGGACCACATATTCGATATCTTTTAAAGCCATGAGATCCTCCAATGGATTTTCACTCAAGATGAGCAAGTCAGCCAATTTTCCAATTTCTATGGTGCCAAGATCCTCCTGGACGCTCAATGCCCTTGCATTATTGATCGTGGCCGTCTGCAAAACTTCGAAGGGCTCCAGTCCCGCTTCCTCAAAGCATAGCAGTTCAATAAAGAGTCCAAATCCATAAGGCAATATTGGTGAATCTGTACCTGCAACGATTTTACCATTCTTATCATGTACATCCTTAATCATTTGTGCCGCATTCTGGAATTGTTTACGATGTAGTTCCGGGGCATTTTTCACTTTTTGAATGGAAGCCTTCAAAGCAGCCTTGATTCGTTCGGATTCCAATTTTTGAATACGTCTGTCATTTATGATCGAGGGATGTTTGGCAATCATATAGTCGTAACCCACGTAAATGGAAATGGTCGGGGTAAAGGTCATACCGGAGCGGGCTATGATATCGGTAGCGTCGCCGTATGCGTGATAAGTCCTGGTCATCTTCGGTGAATATCCTCGTCTGCTGGTGCCCAGAATATGTTCTATACCGTCAACACCATAAGCAGCCGCAGGGTATAATTCATGGGAAGAGACCGGAAGACCTATCGAATGAGCTTTTGCGACTACCTCCTTTTGCCAGGGGTCTCTGAGGCGCACGTAAGTCTTGACCATATCATAATCCAGTTGACGAGCCCTCTCCAATTCAAGCAGGACTTGTTCCTTTTGATCAATGGCATAGGTACCATCATAATAAACGCGATTGCCGTCTATTGGGCTACCTGTAAAAAAGATCCTGGGATGAAGAAGGCTTCCGGATGCCCGGCCTTCACGCCTGTTCAGCGCGTCATATGGGTTGGTTGCCGGATCCCGGGTACTTGTCACTCCCCATGACAACCATTGTCTTCCCATGATCTCCCCACCGAAACTTCCCTGATGAGCATGAATGTCTATCAATCCCGGTATCACATATTTTCCCTGGGCATCAATGATCCTTGCGCTGACAGAAGTCGACTGATATTGGTCGATACTGATGATCCGGTTATCCTCAATAACCAGATCTACTGATTCGGTAAATCCCTGAAAATCAGGACGTAGGACCTTTACATTTTTTATGACCAATGCTTCATTTCTCTTCTCAGGGGACCAATGAAGACCGATCTCTATTTTCCTGACGGTTCTGTCATGGATATTGATGATTTTCAAATCTTCAGGTGTCTGATAGTGTACATGATCACTGTCCGTCCATCCGGGGCTATCAGATAATTCTTCAGTCAATTGTTCGGGCTCACTATTGATCATTCGATTTGCTCCAACCGATGCAACCCATATATGCCCATTGGAGGTATATGCCAACCGCGTTCCGTCAGGAGACCACACGGGACCGTCGTTGCCTCTCATACCTGCCGACAAGTGTGGAAGATTTTTAAGATTCCAGGTGGCATATCCATCTTCGTCAGCAAGAATGATCCGATTGACACCTTCCCTGTACAATCCGGAATAGGGAGATAGCAATGTCATCGCTAATTTTCCATGTTGGGACGAATAGCTAGGAGCACTCACACTGTACGGATAGGGTCTGCCCAGTGGTGTGGTCTTCCCACTTTCCTTATCACATTTCCAAAGCATTCCGGTCCTGGGACCAAAGTTCATACTGAAGTAGATAGCCGAATCCTCCTCTCCCCAATCCATCCCATTGGGCATTGTTGGGATCGATGCTATTTTCGTATGTTCTCCACTTTCAAACGAGTATGTCCATATTGAAAGATCATTGTCAATGTCGCTCGCATACGCCAACAAACTCCCCGAACGGGACCATTTAGGGGCAACCTGTATATATCTGTCATTTGTAACCCTTGTCAATTGCCCGGTCTGACTTTGGATCCAAATATCTCCAAGCGCTGCAAATCCAATATGACCTTCCCTGGATATATCGGGTTGATAAATACCCTTGACCTTGTGATTGCCCTGCTGATCGAAGTCTCTTTTCTTTTTGAGGTATTGTTTTCTTTCAATGAGAATCTTCGCCTCAAATGGGATTTTGGTCACAATTGAAGATGAGAGATTGCGATTCAGGATTTTGCCACTCGCCGTGTAGATGAATTGGTCGTTGTCCATCCAGGTGGATCTGAATGGGAAGACATCTTCCTTACTTTCGGACACAAGCACGGGAACAGTCCTGTCGGCGAACAAATCGTATGTATACAATTCACTTTTCAAGTCCTTGAGAACATTGAAAACAATGCCTTGTCCGTCCGGTTGATAACTCAGGCCATAGATCTCTGCTTCAATCGAATAGATTCCCCTTATCTTTTCTGATTCTATTTCGACTTCTTCAATAAATGTCTCAACTCCTTCTTTTCGGGTATACAGGATCTTCTTGCCATCAGGGGCATAGGCGGGACCGTATTCTTCAAAATCACTTTCTGTCAGAGCCACATTGATATCATCCTTAACCGAGTATTGCCAAATATCATAACTACCGTTTTGATCCGATGAATAGGCGATACTTAGTCCATCCGGGGACCAATGTGGTTCGCGATGATCATATTTGCCGGTTGTGATTTGCCGGATTCCACTTCCATCGGGATGAATCGTATAAATATGCCAGTTGCCCTCCCAGTATCCTTGAAAACAAATCCGCTTACCATCCGGAGACCAATGCGGTTGACGGGCATCGCCATAAGGATCAGTGATTGCCGTCGCTTTCCCTCCTGAAGATGGTAGGATCCAAAGTCTTCCTTGAAGGTCTATGACTAATTTGCGGCCATCCGGAGACAGTGCCGCGGCAAAATTGGTTCCTTCAGTTAAAGTAATTTCAATTAGCTCGCTATTCGGATCCGGTTGCACGGAACTGATAGTCTTTGGGGACTGGCACGCAACGGAGAGCAAAAGAAGTATGATCCAGGCGGAGTATTGCATAAATGACGATCACCAAGATAGAATGATCTCGCAACTTTCCAAAAATGCATTTCAGGCATTCAATCTTTTTTGGAAGACCTACTTTATGGCCCTAAAACAGGCGTAATTATTGGCAGTAGTCGGATTGAGAACATCCTTTTCAAAATGCGCAAGACAAGTGACGTCCCTGAAGCCCGCCTGTTTCAGCAGTTGAATATGTTCGGTAGGTTTGATACGGCCGCCTTCATATTCAATTATCGAATCCTCAGGCTTAATGAAATCTCCATTGATGAGCATGCCATCTCGTGCCAATAGACGATAAGACTGTTGATAAATATGAGCAATATTCTCAGGGGTGTATAAGTCATGTAATGTCCAGGTCGAAACGATGGCATGAGGAGGATTTTCGAGCTTCAAGTCCCACTCCTTATTCAACATATCAAATTCAATCAGTTGGATCAAATCTTGCTGAGCTGAAAGTCGTTCACGAGCAATTTGAAGCATTGGCCGGGAAGCATCAATACCGATATAGGAAATATCATGGATCTGCTCCAACAAATACTTCGCCAGGTATCCGGGCCCAACTCCTAGCTCAAGAATACGCGGTTTCCTTTGTCTCAAATTGAGAACCTGCCGGGTGATCAATCCAAAAAGTTCAAGCCTCGGGGCTGTAGGGACAAAGCGATCAGCCCATTCCTTCGCTTCCTGGTGAAGATGAAATTCGTGTAATGCTTCAATTTTCACGATGATCTTTCCATCAATGGTAGTCGATGTAAAATTAGATGAATTGTTAACTTTTTCGGTTATTTATCATTTATTCGAAATCCGTTTATGTCGACTCATCAATTGCTCTATAATGATCTCAATCTACATGTAGAGGGAGATGTCTTAACGGATCATGCCAGCCTTGGAATCTACTCTACGGATGCAAGTTTGTACCAGATTACTCCTGTTGCTGTCGTTCTGCCTAAAAATGAATCCGATGTCCTGCATGTCATTAACATAGCGCGGGATCATAACATTTCGATACTGCCGCGCGGTGGTGGAACGGGTTTGGCGGGGCAAACGGTCGGACGGTCGATCATCATGGATTTTTCAAAATATATGAACCGCATAATCGAGTTCAACGAGGAAGATCGATGGGTCCGTGTACAACCGGGTCTGGTGCGGGACGAACTGAATGAATATCTCAAGGAATTTCAATTGCATTTTGCTCCGGATCCGGCCACTTCAAGTCGTGCAAATATTGGAGGGATGATCGGCAATAATTCATCCGGTACAAAGAGTATATTATACGGTAAAACAGTCGACCACATCCTGGAAATGAAAGTGGCACTGGCAGATGGCGCCGTCCTTAACTTTCAATCCCACGGTCAGAAAGAGTACAGTCGAATTGCGCAGCAAGATGACAGGGAAGGAAATATTTACAAGAAATTTCAAAAGATCATACATGACAATAGATCTGAAATCCAAAAGAAATTTCCAAAGGTCATGCGCCGGGTACAGGGATATAATTTGGATGAATTTGCAGATCGCGAAACATGGAATCTCTCCAAACTGATCTGTGGCAGTGAAGGCACTCTTGCAACGATTTTAGAAGCCAGATTAAACCTAGAACCCCTGCCAAAATACAAGTCGGTATGTGTTGTTCATTTTCATGAAATGAATGAGGCGATCAAGGCTGTCCGGCACATGTTGGACTTCAACCCATCCGCAGTTGAAATATTGGATGACACTGTGCTTCAAATGAGTCGTGAAAACCTGACGACTAAAAGACATACCCATTTTATTGAGGGTGATCCTAAAGCGGTTCAGATCGTGGAATTCTATGGAGACCACGAACAAGATGTATTGGATCGTCCTGCCCGGATGGCCGAATACCTGAAGAGTCTGAATCTTGGTTATGCTTACCCGGTCTTTCGGGAAGGACAATCCTATGAGGACGTTTGGATCATCAGGAAAAAGGGACTTGGATTAATGCTTGGCATGAAGGGAGATAAAAAGCCACTCGCTTTCATTGAAGATGCAAGTATTCCCATAGATGTGCTTCCTGAATATATTGAAAAAGTCGTGGCCGTATGTGACCGGCATCAGACCAGGGCTGCCGTATATGCCCATGCCAGTGTGGGTGTGATCCACGTAAGACCCATCCTGGATATGAGACAGGCAGAGGACATTGAACGCTTTAAAAATATCGCCCGGGAAACATTTGAGTTAGTCAAACATTTTGGCGGTTCGTGGAGTGGTGAGCATGGAGATGGACTGGTTAGAAGTTATTTTCTTCCGGACTATTTTGGTCCAGAGGTGTATGAAGCACTTGTGGAAGTGAAAAATTTGTTTGACCCGCAAAATTTAATGAATCCCGGTAAAATTATTGATGCCCCTGAGATCGATGAAGACCTGAGGTATGGCGCGGCCTACCGGGACAGCGACTTTGACACCCTTTATCATTACCGTGAAGATGGAAGTTTTCAAAACGCTGTTCACATGTGTTCGGGTGTGGGCGAATGTCGCAAAATACTCGGAGGAACGATGTGTCCCAGTTTTAAGGCCACACGCGATGAAGAACACTCGACAAGGGGCAGGGCCAATGCTCTTCGACTGGCCATGTCGGGTCAACTGGATAAAGACGGGTTGACCAGTCACAGATTGAAAGAAGTGCTCGATCTGTGTTTGTCCTGTAAGGCCTGTAAATCCGAATGCCCGAGCAATGTCGACATGGCGAAGTTGAAAAGTGAAGTACTTCAAAAACACTATGACAAATACGGATTGAATACGAGGGATCGACTGATTGGTCAATCATCTACTATGGCCAGATTATTTGCAGGAAGGTTTGCTGCCATTATTAATTTTTTCATGAATACAAACCTTTCACGGTGGCTGATCCAGTATTTGGCAGGAATCGACAAAAGGCGCAAAATGCCGGAATACGCATCGAATACTTTTACCAGGTGGTACGACAAAAATTACAAAAGAACGGATTCCCGGGAAGGACCGAACGTGGTCTTATTTGCTGATACCTATCTCAATTACCACGAACCTCAAATCGGGATCCAGGCGACCCGTCTGTTATCGAAATTGGGATACGAGATCCGGATCGCAGATGTCGGATGCTGTCAAAGACCAAGGATATCACATGGACTACTGCAGGATGCGAGAAAGGAAGGTGATATCGTACTGAACAAAATTGACCAATTCACCGGAAAGGGCATGAAGGTGCTAGTGTGTGAGCCGAGTTGTTATACGGCTCTGATTGATGACCTGTGTGACTTGACCGCCAATGAGGCCCTTGCCAAACGTATACAGGAACATGTCCTGCCCCTTGACAAATTTGTTGCAGACCATATCAGGAATGACGGACTTCCTGTTGATCTTAAGATAAAGTCAGAACAATTTGTCATCCACGGTCATTGCCATCAAAAAGCATTTACAGGTACCGGGGATCTTCACTTTATTTTGAATAGTATCAATGGCGTCCAGGTCAAGGAGATACCATCAGGTTGTTGTGGTATGGCCGGGGCATTCGGATATGAGCAGGAACACTATGATTTGTCCAAAAAAATTGCGCACGAGATCCTGGTACCGGAAATTGAAAAAATGAATGGCAGTCAAATGCTTATTGCCAATGGTTTTAGTTGCAGACACCAAATTCAGGATTTCACGAGCAAAAAATCAGTTCACTGGACGGAAATATTTGAATTGGACTAGTATAAATGCTTGAATATCAAAGGTCTCATGCCATTTATCGTTGAGCCAAGTCCACGTTGCAACACCCCATTAACAAAAAAACCAGAGGTAAACCAGGGTAAATTCATAAAATTGGACTTTAGCTTTAGCTTTGCATTTTTTGACCAGCGAAAAAAAAAGAATAAATAGTCAAACAAAAAGGAAAACGCTGTGTATTCTCCATATAGGAAAATGGGTCGCCGCGACTTTGTAAAGAGTAGCGCCACTTCTTTGGCATTATCGGTACTTGGTCCCTATGCTCTTGATATTACCCGACCAAGTCAGGCATGGCGCGTCGCACTTATCGGTTGTGGTTGGTATGGTAAGAGTGATCTCTTTCGGTTGATGCAGGTTGCCGATATTGAGGTCGTCGGAATTTGTGATGTCGACAGGCACCAGTTGGAAAAGGCGGCCATTCTGATTATGAACCGGACCGGGCAGCAAACACCTCCGCCGATGTTCAAGAATTACCAGAGAATGTTGACCCAACAGGATCCCGAGATTGTCTTAATCGGGTCCCCGGATCATTGGCACGCACTACAGGCCATTGACTCTATAAAATCCGGGGCACATGTCTATCTCCAAAAACCCATCAGTGTAGATGTAGTGGAAGGAGATATCATTTTATCCACAGCCAACATGTACAACAGAATCGTACAGGTGGGCTTACAACGAAGAAGTACGCCTCACCTCGTGGAGGCCAAGCATGAAATTGTGGACAAGGGAATGCTGGGTAAGATTTCACACGTTGAGATGTGCTGCTACTATCACATGAGGGCAAATGCCAATCCCCCTGTTCAACGCGTACCGGAATTTCTTGATTATGAATTTTGGACAGGACCTGCTCCCTATCGCCCTTTTGATCGCATGCCGCACCGAGGCTGGTGGAGAGCCTTCATGGAATACAGCAATGGCATAATGGGAGACATGTGCGTCCATATGTTTGACGCAGTTCGATGGATGTTGGAATTGGGGTGGCCCAAGGAAATCTATTCTACCGGGGGGATCTATGTGCAAAAAGAAAGCAAAGCCAATACTGCTGACACCCAGATGGCAGTGTTCAGGTATGACGAGTTGGAGTGTATTTGGAATCACCGGACATGGGGAGCGCCCCCTGATCCGGAGTATCCCTGGGCATTTTTCATTTATGGAGAAAAAGGAACCTTAAAAGGGAGTGTATACAAATATGAATTTATCTCAAATGACAAAAAGACTAAGGTATTGAAGGATGTTGTCTATGAACGGGAAGAATTTCCTGAGGATTTGGTCGAACCGGATATTGAATTGCATGCAGCTCCTGCCACACGAAGACATATGCTCGATTTCTTAAAATCTATCAACACGGGTACAGCACCTGTTTCGTCCATATCCGAAGGTCACATATCTACTGCCAGTTGCATACTTGCCAATATTTCGATGAAACTGGGCAGACCTCTTCGATATAATCCCGAATTGAAATTTGTCGAAAGCGACCGTGAGGCCAATGACCTCCTTGCCAGGGATTATCGCGAACCCTGGATACATCCCGTATAAAGGTACAAGTAGTCTACAGGGGCGGTTGTCCACTGCCGAAACATGCGATCGATGCGACGATTTTACCATCCCGTACTTTAATAAACTCCCCTACCCGAATCACTTCTTTCCGGCTGGTATCCAAACCCTCGCATAAAAGGGCACCACCATCCTGATCAAAAATTGATGACAGCAATGTCACGCGCTCCCAGGGATTTCCATTCTGGCACATGACAAGGAAATCATCTGCACTGAGCAGATGTCCTCCAAAATCAATTTCACCTGCCAGGCATAATCGCATTTCTTCCCAATCAGGCCTTTGCCATGAGTGCCAATACTTTAAAATAATTCTCTCGTTGGAGACTTGTGAAGACATAATTCGAATAATTTCGTTCCTTCAATTTATCATTTTTTCCCCGGTGATGGACGTCCGTAATCATTTACTGCAATTTTTAGAAAACTATAGAATTGAATTCCTGGTCCGCCAACACGAGCCTACACCGACGTCCGAAGATTCAGCCAGGATCCGGGGAGAGCAATTATCATCGGGTGCAAAGGCCATCGTATATAAGATCCAGGACGAATTTGGCCTTTTTGTATTTGCTGCGGATCGGAAGATGGACCCCAAAAAGATCAAAGGGTATTTTAAAGATCAGGGAAAACGAGTTAAAAAATCACGTTTTGCCAACGTTGACGAACTTCGTGAAATGACCGGTCTGGTCCCCGGTTCTGTCCCCCCTTTCGGACATCCCATTTTGCCTTTCAAATTGTATGTTGATTTCTCGCTTCTTGATAATGAAAAAATTTCATTCAATGCAGGATCACTCAAACATTCTGTGACTATGCAACTGAAAGATTACATCAGGATCAGTGAACCTGAAATATTTGAATTCACTCAATTGCGCTAAAGAGCGGATTACTCTTTTATTTTCCCAAGCAAGTTTTTCAATTCTTCATATCGCATCTGTGCATCCTTTCCTGGCGCCTGATCGGTATCGTTCAGCATATTGTACAAATAGGATATCTGGTCGACGAGCATGGGTTGTTCATAGATCCCCTCCTTGGTTTTCAACTTGCCCAACTTCAATTGAATAGCAGACAACCGAGAATTTCTGTCCTTATGATCACTCTCCTGGAGTTTCTTTTTCTCGTTTTCCAATTCCTCTGCTAATCTTCTCGCCTGACTAAGCAGTTCCCGGATTTGGATTTGAAGGGCAACTTGATTTTCAATATCGGTTTTACTCACGTGTTCATCCAGCCTGGGATCCATCTTCAGAGTGAAGGATTGTTCCAATTTTTTTCCATCGACAGTAAGCCGTGCCACATAAGGTCCGGGAGGAGCGGAGTGTCCATTCTTATAATTTCGGGTTTTATCTTTGTTCCAGGGACCTTGCATGTTCATGTCCCACTTGTACCGATTGAATCCCGAATCGACCGGCAGGGACCGATCGACTATGTATTCCACCCTGTCCATTGACATGTTCTCTACTTGCTCTTCTTCTACTTCCAGTGAATCGCTCACCATAATCGCTATCACCTCGTTTTTTCCATTGATGATTTCGAGTTTGACCTTGTTCGCTTCTTGATTCAGAAAATAGTCCATAAATGCGGATGGTCGCGGATATCGGGGACTGTTGCTCGACCGTGCTCCGGACGGGTATTTATATCGTATGGCATTCCTGGGTTTGAACAAGTAGGATTCATTCAATCCTGCATACTTATCATCCCACAAAGGGGTCAGGTTATCAATGATCCAAAACCCCCGCCCCATTGTTGACAAGACCAGATCTCCCCTGTGCAATTTGATATCCGTAATCGGTGTGACCGGCAAGTTTTGTTGAAACGACTGCCAGGAGGCCCCGTCATCCAGAGAAACGAACATCCCGTATTCCGTTCCTGCATATAAAACACCTTCCCTGTTTGGATCTTCCCGCACTACACGGACCGGGTATCCGTCAGGAATTCCGGAAGTAATTTTTGACCAGGATTGTCCGAAATTATTGGTTCTATATATATACGGGGTCCAGTCTCCCAATTGGTACCTCAATACGGCAACGTATGCCTTGGCACTATTGTGCGGTGACGGTTCGACGGCATCCACACGTCCGCCGGGAGGTAGATCACCAGGAGTAACATTGGTCCAGTTGGTTCCACCATCCCGCGTGACATGGATCGGTCCGTCATTGGCCCCGACCCAGATTAATCCTTCTGTCAACGGTGATTCTCTTATGGAATAAATAGTACTGTAGAATTCTTCACCGGTAATATCTCTTGTTATCGGCTTACCTGATATTACCTGTTTGTCTTTTTCAAATGCGGTCAGATCCGGGGAAATTGTTTCCCAGGTAACACCATCATCATTTGTCTTATGTACATATTGAGAACAGTGATAGACAACATCTGCATTATGGGGTGAGACATGAATCGGGGAAACCCGCTGAAACCGGAATTTCAGATCCTTAGGATTGTGTCCATACATGTTGGATGCGCCCACGTAATAACCTTTCTCGGTACCTGTGGTTTTGTCATAGACTCCGAATCTTCCTTTGCAATTGGCATAGACGATATTGTGGTTGCCGGGCTTTGGTACGGCAGGGCCGGTCTCACATCCGCCCGTATGAATAATGAATCCGGTACCTGCAGACTGGTGACCGTATGGAGCTCTGGTCGGTACGGCAATGGTAGACGAATTATCCTGTTGTCCTCCATAGACCCAATATGGATATTGATCATCGACTTCCACCTGGTAAATTTCGGCGGTGGGCTGGTTAAATTGCGTGGACCAGGTTTCTCCCCCGTTGAATGTGACATTTGCACCCCCATCATTGGATTGTATGAATAATTCCGGGTTATTCGGATTGATCCACTGATCATGATTATCACCATGTGGTGGTCTTAGCCTTTTCCAGGTCTTCCCTCCGTCCGTAGACTTCAGATACCGGGTTGCCAATGCATAAATAATATCCGGATCAACGGGATCGATCTTGATATTTGTATAATAAAAAGGACGATTCCTGATGTCCTTATTACTGCTGATATACTGAAATGACTCTCCCTGATCCTTTGATTTAAAGAGCCCGCCTTGCATTCCCGGTGCCTCGATCAGCGCATATACAATTTTGGAATCAGAAGGAGTCACGGCCAAATCGATTTTTCCGATCAGTTGAGCGGGAATGCCTTTTTCGACTTTTCTCCAATTTTTACCACCATCTACGGATTTGAAGATGCCATTCTCTGCACTCAGGCCACCACTTCTGATCGTCCAGGGTTTGCGTTCTGCCTGCCATGCCGATGCATATAAAATTTCCGGGTTGGTCGGCATCAATTCAATATCCGAAAATCCAATGCTGTCAGACAAGTAGAGGATTTTCTCCCAGGTCTCTCCCCCATCTGTTGTTTTATAAATTCCTCTCTCTTCATTTCTATCAAATGCATGTCCGATGGCGGCAGCGTACACAATGTTGTGATTGTCCGGGTGAATGCGAACCGCTCCTATATGTCCGGTTTTATCCAGGCCAATATGCTTCCAGTTCTTGCCGGCATCAATGGATTTGTACATACCATTTCCGGCGATAACATTACTGCGGAGTCCATCCGAACCCGTACCTACGTAAATGACGTTTGGATCGTTGACGGCTACTTCGATTGCACCGATTGACGGGGAAAGAAAAGATTTGTCTGATATATTCTTCCAGGAAGTTCCATAGTCAGTCGTTTTCCAAACACCTCCACCGGTTGCTCCGAGGTAGAAGGTTCCGGGCTTCATCACCGTCCCCGCTACAGCGGTTACGCGACCACCTCGGTATGGCCCCAATTCACGATAGGTAAATATGGAATAATCCTGGGATGAAAGATCAGCAACGACCATCACAAATGCGCAGAAGAGCAGGTTTCGTATTTTCATTTCATTGAATTGTTAGTATACTCAATATAAAGACCTGTAGTGAGGATTTAAGAGCCAGGATGATAAAATAAATTCCCTTGACGAATTATTTGACTCGTTGATCGATCAAAACTTATCTTTTGATACGGGATTGCTAATTAGTAAGTGTCTTCATTCGCACGTAGTATATTTGATCCGAAATCCCGGCAAAAATGATTTATCATCTGGAGAAAGAAATGTGGAAAGACGAGAAGGAATCTGTGATCAGAACAGAAGCGGGATCTCCGGTCTTGCGACTCGAACCTTTCAAGCGCATGTTGAGAAGAAAGATCCGGGTCTATGACAGATATCATGTCCCCATTGGCCTCATAGAAAAAAAAGTGTTCAAATCAGGTCTTCACTATGATATTATCTACGACGAAAGAGTCATAGCAACACTTAGTAAAAGCTGGTCTTTTTTTTCCAGGCGATACGTATTGAAAACGGTCGGTGGGCCAAAATTTAAAATCCGGGGCAACATTAAGGAATTCAATTATAAAATAACAAGAGGCAAATCAACATTTGCACGTGCCTTTTCAGATCCTGACATTCCCACCAATAAATTCGCTTTCGAAGCAAAGAAGAATGAATACAGGTATGCCTTGATTTGCTGCGCAATCATCCTGACTTTGATCACCTGAGATCGCGAATAACTTTGTGAGCCCATTGATCATTTTTTTTGACCAGGGATCTAAGACTGTGTTTCACAATCCATGAGGTATTGGGCGAACGCACCGGAATCCAGGACTCAACGAGACTTTTTCCTATATCCGGTCGATCCTTAAGTATGTCATGAATACAATTGGCCACGGATTTCTGAACATATTTGACATCATCACTCTTCAGATTTTCCAGAATGGGTAGAAGTGGCGAAGGGTCTCTAATGAATAGATCCAGCTTCCTTGCCCAGGGAAGTCTCGGGCGTCCTCCCTCACTGGCAAGCCTTCTGACATGAAAATTTGAATCAAGTGACCACCTGATCATTTTTTCAATGGTCTCATCGGGATATTTTACAATGAACGGTCGTATACAATACTCTCCCGTATTTCGCTTCGTAATCTCGAATATGGCATTCATCGATAACTCCCAATGGTCCAAACCGTACTTTTCGACATATTTGGCGATTGGCATAACCCAATAATACTCTGAGAACATACCCGTCTGATTTGGGTTTTCAGGACCCAGGATTTTTACCAACACCCCGATACCGGATTGGAATTCTTCATCAAGAATATCGTACAGTGCATCTGCAATAACTTCTACCCGATCCTTGAGTTCCAAAGGTCCGATCCTTGATTCCACCTGATCGATAAATGAAGTTTCATCTATACAATATCCGAGGCTGGTGATTTTGGAAGCCAGGAGTGTTGCCAGTTCACCGTCAAACCACAATTTGAGTTGCTTGTATGCCATAAGAATTTTGTTGAAGTCGGCAATATAGGCACTACTGAGCGATAGTTAGCCGAGTTGTTTATTTTTACGAAAATCGAAGAATCCCTGATCATGAATACATCATTAAAAGTAGGCGTCCTGGGTTATGGCAGAATTGGAAAAATTCACCTGGATAGTGTACGCAAAAACGAAAATGTGGATGTCGTTTCTGTATGTGATCCTCAGGGTGAAATTCTCCCGAAGGAATTACCCGGGTATTCCAATTACAGGGATTTGATTGCTCAGGAACGGCCTGATGCCGTTGTTATTTGCACTCCAACTCCAACTCATGTGGACATCATTTCATATTGTGCGGAAAGGGGGGTTCATGTCTTCTGTGAAAAGCCCCTTGATCTGGACATTGGCAAAATTCAAAAAATTCAAAGCGAAGTTGAGCAAAGCGGGATTACTGTTATGATCGGGTTCAACCGAAGGTTTGATCCGGATTTTGCCTTGTTAAAAAAGAACATCGATGAAGGTGTCATTGGAGCAATACATCAGGTCACATTTTTCAGCAGAGATCCGGCATTGCCATCTCTTGACTTTATAGAAACCTCCGGAGGTCTGTTTATGGATATGACCATCCATGATTTTGACATGTCCAGATTCATCACAGGTTCTGAAGTAAAGGAGGTCTACGCAAAGGGTCAGATACGTGTAACTCCGGAACTTTCAGAATTCAATGATATCGATACGGCCACGGTCGTCCTGACTATGGAAAACGAGACTACATGCACGATACAAAACAGTCGGGATGCAGGTTTTGGATACGATATGCGCATAGAGGTATTCGGATCAAAAGGAATGATCATGGCTCAAAACAATCACAAGAATCATCTCAAAATTTACAGTCATGAGAACGTCCAATCTGCCAATCCCAGGTACTTCTTTTTACAAAGATTCAGGAAAGCATACCAGTTTGAAATTGATGAATTCATCCAGTGTATTCTGAACAATGAGCAACCAAGCGTTGGAATCCATGATGCATTGAAAGCCACTCAAATCGCTCAACTTGCCAATCAGTCGCTCAACGAAGGCCGCATTGTAAAAATATAAAGTCAGCCCATGTTTTTGCAATTGCTTTCATTCGTCGTTTTCACACTATTTGTGGCCGGATATGCGGCCTGGCAACTTCGACGACACAAATTGAACACTCAGGATGGCTTCTTTCTTGGAGGGCGGAGTCTTACGGGTATAGTGATCGCGGGATCTATGTTGCTGACCAATATTTCAACAGAGCACCTGATCGGAATGAATGGCTCTTCCTATAAAAACGGTGCCATCATTATTACATGGGAAGTCACATCCGCCATTGCATTGGTCATTGCTGCCCTCTACTTTGTTCCCCGATATCTCAAAATGGGATTGACTACAATCCCGGAATTTCTCGAAAAAAGGTTTGACGGACTCACTCGTACACTTGTCGCCCTGTTATTGATCATCTCTTTTGTTTTTACCTTATTACCCATCGTACTGTATACCGGCGCAATCAACATTGAAAGTATTTTTGACATTTCCGATCTCCTGGGTGTCAGTAAAAATGAAGGTCTGTGGCTCACAGTACTTGTCGTAGGAATTATAGGCGCTGTTTATGCTATTTTCGGTGGTCTCAAAATGGTAGCGCATACGGATACCATCAATGGCTTCGGTCTGCTGATTGCAGGTCTGTTGGTACCAATCCTGGCCCTTCATGCCATCGGTGACGGAAATGCATGGAAAGGCCTCTTAAGCGTTTTTGAGCATGCACCGGAAAAATTTAATGTAGTCAGTCGTGAGCCTTCTGCAGGGGAAGGATCAAGAGAAGCCATTTTGCCTTTTAGTGTTCTATTCACAGGAATGATCGTAAATCAACTGTACTTCTGGACGATGCACCAATCCATTATCCAGAGGGTCTTGGGTGCGATTAGCCTGAAAGAAGCA